>NZ_JBVJVN010000011.1:220529-239097 GCF_055603605.1 Streptomyces sp. NPDC037271 | reverse complement strand
CCGCTACGAACGCAAGGCCGAACACTTCCTCGCCCTCACCAGCATCGCCTGCACCCTCATCTGCTACCGCAGACTCACCAAATGAGATGACCTCTAAGGCTGTCAGCGGTGTCCGGCATCCATTCTGGAGCTGCCGGCGGCCCCGCGGCGAGCGTGGGAGACGTCGCGACGGTCGTCCGGGACGGCGTTGAGGCGCGGCGGTGCCTGCCCCTGGGGAAGTACCGCGCTCTGGTGAGCGAGACGGCACGGCGGATACGGTTGAGCACGCTGCTCAGCTCCTATCGCTGGTAGCTCGGTCCCCCGACATGGCCCGTCGTGGGGACCGTTTTGCGTACGACCGCCCAGAGGGTGCGGCCGTTCAAGCTGGTGGCGTGAAGCCCGAATCGATCGGCCTCCGCCACCGCTTCCAGGACCTCCCGCCATGACTCGGCGGAGAGCGATTCCGGCACCTCCGCCTCGACCGACGTGCATTGGTCGCGCTCCTCCACGCGTGTGGTGAGCCCGACCGCCGATAACCGGGCAGCGATGGCTTCCGCGCTCACTCGCGAAGCGGGCACAGGGGAGCCTCCGTCACTCGGCGATCACTTTGAGTGAAGCTAGTTAACTAGATTAGAGCTAGTGGACTAGATTTTCCATATGCCTGAGCAGCCGCCCTATCTCCGCATCGCCGACGAACTGCGGCGGCGGATCGCGGAGCACGTGTGGGAGCCGGGAGACCGCCTGCCCTCCCGTGCCCAGATCGGCCAGGAGTACGGCGTCGGCGACAACGTGGTGCGCCGGGCACAGGAGCTGCTGATCTCCCAAGGTGTGCTGGAGGGCCGCGCCGGTTCCGGCACCTACGTCGCCGAGCCACGGCAGCGCGTACGGGTGGTCCGGTCATCGGCGCGCGAGCAGCTCAGCAGCTCCCCGTTCCGGGCGGACATGAAGGCCGTGGGCAGGCAGAGCGACTGGGAGAGCCGGACCGAGGCCAAAGTTCCGGCACCGGCGGAGATCGCCACGCGCCTCGGTATCGCCGAGGGTGAGCTGTGCGTGCGGACGGCGTACGAGTTCCTCGCCGACGGCCGGCCGGTGCAGCTGTCGACGAGCTGGGAGCCGTACGACCTCACCGGCGGCACACTCGTCGTCCTCCCCGAGGGAGGACCGCACGCCGGGGCAGGGGTCGTGAACCGCATGGCGGAGATCGGCATCACCGTCAGCCACGCCGTGGAGCAGCCCGAGCCGAGGCAGGCGACCGCCGAGGAGGCCTCACTCCTGGGCGTTCAGAAGGGCGCGCTCGTCACGCATATCCGGCGGACGTACTACAGCGACCAGGGGTGGCCCGTGGAGACCGCGGACATCGTGGTGCCCGCCGCTCTCTGCGAGATCGTCTACGAGATTCCGATCAGTCGTCAGCCGCGCACCACAAGCGCACCAGACCGAGCGGGAAACAGCGGGGAACCACGGTGAAAGCCGCCGAGGCCGACGAGGCGACACCCGCACCGTTCGTGCAGGTCAGTGGCCGATTCAGCCGCAAATGATCGCAGCTTCCCAAGCTGAGAGTGCGAGTTCGATTCTCGTCACCCGCTCCATGCAGAAGGCCCAGGTCATCGACCTGGGCCTTAGTCATGGGCGGCGACCAGCTATCGTAATGCCGGATTCACACCAGAACACCGAATACTTTGAGCGCAGCCGCGTGGGCTGGGCGATGAGTCCCGGTGCCCCATCGCCTGCTGAGGCGGCAGGGCACCGGGGAGAGCTCTGGTCAGGCGGCAGCCCCGTGCTCGTCGGCGGGCTCCGGTATCTCCTTGACGAGGATCCGGTCCCGCTGCGGGTCCACGGAAAGGATCTCGACCCAGATCATCTCGCCGGGCTCGATCTCCCCGGCATTGAGGTCCTGGCGCAGCTCCTCCGACATGGCGGTGCAGTGCAGGATGACCGGCCGGCGGCGTCCGGGCAGCTTGAGCAGCGCGTAACCGCCCTGCCCCTCCGCCCTCGTGCGGACCACCTCTCCGTCGAACCGGTCGCCGACCGACAGCCGGGCCTCCTCCCGGGCGGCCGGGGCGTTCCGCGGAACGGTGGTGAGCGGCCGACCCTGGCGCGGCGGCTTGACGAGACGCAGCAGGATGCGCCGCCGCTCGGTGTCCATACGGACCACCGCGACCTCCACGTCGTCCCCGGGCTCGAGTCCGGCCGCGGCCACCACGTCCGACTTGGCGAGCAGTCCGTTGACACCGTGCGCCACATGGACAAAGACGCCGAGCGTGGGATGGACGTTGTGGACCGTGCCCGTGAAGACCTTGCCCACCGGGTAGTCGGCGCTCAGCGCCGGCCAGGGATTCAGGCTGCCGGCCAGCAGCGTGTACCGCATGTCGCCGCGGGCGTCCACGTCGAAGGCGCCCTGCAGGCGGGTGCCGACCTCGTACTTGACGGTCATGTCTGTCACCACCCGGGTGTAGTCCACGTCCGCGTTGGACAGCACGCCGTGCCGACCGTCGTCCGTCTCGACCACGACGAACTCCCGGGACGCGGAGACGACCCGGGCCGGCACCGGCACCGTCCCGCCACCGATCATCGGCAGGAGCGTCATCTCGACCACACTCTCCTCGCGTACGGCCTCCAGCGCGAGGCGCAGTTCCTCTCGCATCCGGTTCATGTGGGCATAGTGCGAGGAGTAGGTGATCGTCCGCAGGTCCTTCACGTCCGACGGGATCTCCTTGAGGTCCTGCGTCAGGTAGATCATCTTCTTGCCGAGGAGGTAGGCCCAGGCGAACTCGATCGAGACGTTCACGGATTCGTCCGAGAAGATGACCAGGACGATCTCGGCCTGCTGGATGCCCTTCCACACCGGCGTGAGGACGGAGTCGCCGCCGTACAGGGCGTCGGCGCGAACCGGCGTCATCCCCAAGCTGGAGATGAGCGGCACGAGCTCGGACTTGAAGAAGCTGTCATAGTCGAACAGCTCGCCGTCGGTCGTCCTCTTGACGCCGAAGGGAGTGGCGACGAAGACGTTGCCGGGTATCGGCCGCTCGTCGCGGGTGAGCCGGTGGGTGACCACGGTGCTTGCTCCTGTCAGGTGGTGCGCTGGCCCTCCGCGAATCGGGGGAGGGGTGGGTCCGGTTCGACCACGACCTGAGCTTGCGCCTGAGGCCCTGACAGGGTCAGCCGCCGCCTCGCTGACACTTGGCCGCCCCTTCGGGCGCGCTGTCAGCAACTGTGTCAGCGAAGTGTCAGTCATTGGTTGGAACATCTGCCGCAACCCGTGCCAACCCGTACCATCGACTGTAAATTTGACGATGTGCCTGCACCAAATTACGCCGCCGACCTGCCCGTCGGCAGACTGCGCGTCCGGCTTCTCGGCGCGCTCCAGGTCATCGGTCCGGACGGAATCCCACAGGAGTTACCCCCGCGGGACAGACGGAAGTTGCTGCTGAGACTCGCGGTGGAGCGCGGTCCGGTGAGTGTCGAACAGCTCTGCGTCGCGTTGGAGCGGGACAGGCCCGCCGTGCACACGCTGAAGAAGCGGCTCGTCGACGACGGCTACCCGGTGGAGGTCGTCGGGCGCGGCGGATACCGGCTGGCCCTCGACCGGTACAGCGTCGATCTCCACGAGTTCATGGACGCGATGGAGGCCCTGCCCCCGAGCCCCACGGCCGGCGAACTGGACCGGCTGGCCCGGATGTGGGCGGGCGACCCCGCCGAGCACCATGAGCTGCCCAGGGAGATCTGGCAGCCCGCCCGCCGCGGGCTGCGGCGGCTTGCGGAGGCGCTGCGCGCACTCCCGGAGTCGGAGCGCCCGGCCTCCGCCCGGGCGCTGCCGGAGCTCTTCCCCAAGGATCGCGACCTGCGCGTCCTGATCCCCGCCCCGCCCCGTAAGAACCTGCTCATCGTGGATGACACGGACGCCGACGAGCTGGGCGAACGGCTGAGCGGCCGCTGCAACATCATCCCGTTGAAAGGCCTGCCGGAATGGCGGGACTTCTGTTCCGGCTCCCGGCCGTACCAGGTGAACGGTGCGCCGATCGGCCTGCACCAGGTGGACGGTGCGCTGATCGACCTACATCTGGACGACCAGGCCTCGCGCAACGGCATGGAGATCATCGAGCACCTGTGCAAGTACACCCGGATTCCCACGGTCCTCGTCTCCGCCTACCCGGACCCCGCGATCGGTGAGTTGAACAGCACCTTCCTTCAGCGGCACCGGCTGCTGCGCGTCGTACCGAAAGGGCTGAAGGGACGCGATCTCTACAACTGTCTCGACGAACTGGCCAGGCAACTGTTCGACGACTCCGCCCCCTACCAGCTCCTGCGGCTACGAGCGCAACTGGCCCACGCTGTCTTTAGGCTGGAGGAAGAACGCGCCCATCCGCGCAACCGGGCCAGGGCATCGGCCGCGCCCTGGGAGCGCGAACGGCACCGGGCCCAGGAGGCGATCGACCGTCGCGACGTCCGCGCCGCGACCCGTCTGGTGGGCGAGTTCTGCAACGCCGACTGGAGCTGAGCAGGCCGCAGCGCCACGACCGCCAGTGGCCGCTCAGTCCTCCGTGGACACGGTCGTCAGCGGCAGTTCGATCCTGATCTGGGCACCGGACAGCTCGGGTGAAGGCTCGGGCAGCACCCGCAGTCGGCCTTCGTACAGCTCCGTCAGGGTGCGGGCGATACGGACGCCCTGGCCGGAGCCGTTCCGGGTGGTCAGGCACTCGCCCTGGTTGAGCCGGGAGGCCACGCCCTGTGCGATGCCGTCACCGGAGTCGGCGACGGTGATGACGCACCACGGCCTGTCCTCGGCGTCCGTGAACGGGGTCACCGTCACGTCGACGAAGCCGTGCTTCGCGGCCGTGGCGTCGATCGCCTTGCGCGCGTTGTCGAAGAGGTTCCAGAAGATCTGCCCCAACAGCCACGGGTTGGCCGTGACCCACAGGTGGTCCGCACCGGTGATCTCGTACCTGTCGCGGCCGCCCGAGCCCAGATGAGCCTCGCGGCTCTGCTGCACGATCAGTTCGCCCAGCGGCACCGGCCGGGGCGGCCCCTGCGCCGTCCTCGTCAGGGAGCCCACCTGGCGCAGTTGGTCGAAGAGAAGCAGGTACTCCTCGTTGAGCGTCATCCGGCGCTCGCGGTCCTCCTCCTTCGCCATCCGGGTGGCGATCTCCGAGAGCCTGCGCTGGAGGTTGGTGTTGTAGTGATCGACCGTGTCCACCGTGATCTGGCTCAGCGAGACGACGACCTGAGCGAGCACCGCGTCCGCCTGCTCGCGGGCCTGCCGTAGCAGGCCGGCCACCATCTCCTCGGACTGCCGCCCACTGCCCCGGGCCAGAAGTTCAGGCAGCCCGTTCGCGACCAGGGTCAGCGTTCCCTCCCGGCGTTCCATGATTCCGTGCGACACCAGTGGCTCCACCCCGGCCGCCAGGTCCACCAGCGGCGGGACCCCGTCACTGCCCGCGAGGTCGGCGAGGACACCCGTCAACTCCTCGACGTCGAACTCTCCGACATCGAACTCCCCGCGCCCGCCACCGCTGCGCAGCCAGAGCGCGGTGTGGAGCGCCAGGCCGACGCTGACGTCGGGAAGCCGGTCCTGGATGCGGCGTGCGGCCCGCCGCCGCCAGTCGGTGTCCTCGCGCACCGCCTCCAGCCGGGCGCGCAGATCGCGGCCGGAGGCACGCGGCTCGGGACGGTCACAGAGGGTCAGCAGCAGTTCCCACAGGGCCAAGGGGTGTCCGCCGGTCTCGTAGAGCACGGCCTCCGCCGTGACGCTGTCCGGCTGCAGGCCGAGCAGGTCGAAGAACCACGAGAGCTGGAGCGCGGCCTTGCCCCGGCCCGCCAGCTCAAGCCCTCGCCCTCCCCCGGCCCGACCCGCGTCCAGCAGCCCGCTCACCCCGAGCCCCGGTCCCACCGCCCGCAGCAGCGCCAATTGTCGTTCAGCGGCGGGCACCACCGACCCGCCGGGCTCCGGCGCGGCCAGCCGCAGCAGGTCGTCCGCGTACAGCGAGCCGCACCCCTCGGCCGGCGGGGTCTCCCCCGCCCACTCGGGCACCAGCCAGACGAAGGGAGCCGAGGTCACCGACTCGGGCGGTTCTGTCGTGCTCGGAGCCACCCACAGGGGAATGCCCGTCCGGAAGAAACCCAGCGGAGGCAACCGGTGATCGCCCGTGCAGTACAGCCGGCTCACCACCCCGCCGACCAGGGGCTCGCACTCCACCAGTGGCTCGGCCGTCCCCACGCACTCGTGCAGCGCCTCCACCAGTTCCCGCACCGGCGCCGGATCAGGCGGCACGTCCGCTCCGGCCAGGACCAGTTCGGCGAACGCGTCCATGAGCCGCCGCCCGGCCGTGTCCTCCTCGGGCGGCAGCCAGCCGTGCAGTTCGGCTGCGCCGAGTTCGCCGTACCGGTACCACTCCAGCACGTCCGCCAGGGCGTACCGGCGCAGCCGTACCGGTGAGGGCCGCCGGGCGAGTCCCGAGGGCCCGGCGGCGTCGGGGGACTGCGCCCGGTCGCTGTGCACCAGCACGCGGGCCAGCCGGAACTCCCCCGCGGTCAGACACTCCTCCAGCAGCTTCCGGGCCGCCCGGTCCGGTGGCTCCCCGTCCTTCCGCGACCGGTCCAGCCCGGCACGCAGTGCCTCACCCCGTGCGTCCTCAGCAGCAGTGGCCGCATCCTCCCAACCGGCGAGGAGTTCGGTGAAGGCGGACTCGTCGGTGGTGGCGAGCTCCACCAGGTCGCGCACCGTACCGTCCTGCTCGTGCCAGCTGTGGGCCAGTTCGAGCTGCTCGGCACGTCGGGCCAGCAGATGCAGGGCGCGTGTGGCACGGCCCGCGGCCCCGAGGCGGGCGTCGGCGAGGTCGTCCTTGAGCTGCCGGGCGTCCTCCAGGGGCAGTCGGCCTCCGTCGAGCATCAGGTCCACCAGATCGAAGCGGCCCTCGGCGAGCAGGTGCCGGGCAGCCGTCGCCGCGGAACGCGGGACCAGCAGACCGTCGAGTACCTCCTCGGCCAGCTCGTCGAGGGCGTCCGCGCCGAGCGTCACCGACAGCGGACGGCCTGCGGCAAGCTCCGAGACGAGCGCGGGGTGACTCCAGCGGTCGGGCCAGTTCTGGAGCAGGTCCAGCAGGATTCCGTCGGCCAGTTCCATCAGTGCTGTCTCCCCTCACCCACCGTCAACCGGTGCGCCGCTCCCAGCCGGTACAGGTCGGCCAGATCGTCCAGGACGCTGTGGCACAGCCTCCGTTCCGGCTCGGCCAGTCGCTCCACGGCGGCCTCCGTCCGGTCCCGTAGATCCGCCATGACACGCCCCAGCTCCCGTACGACCTCCACGGGGTCGCGAGGGCCACTGGACCGCGGGTCACCGGGTGGTTCCGGGTCGGCTTCCGCGGTGGCGACCCCCCACGCGAGGTCAAGCACCTCGCCGAGCTTGGACAGGTAGTTCTCCCTGGGGGCACTGTGCAACAACTCGGTCCGCGGCTGGCTCACTCCCCGCCAGGTGTCGTCCACCAGGTCTGACGCCACGGCCCGGCCGTCGCCGTGGCGTCGCCCGGCGCCGGTCTCCCGCGCCAGCAGGGCGCCCAGGCCCTCGGTGTCCCGGCCGGCCACCAAAGCCCGGATCCTGCCGAAGAGCCGGTCGTCGCGGAAGAGCACATGGTGGGCCCGGATGGCCGGCTTGGTGCTCAGCGGGGGCCGGTCGGCCACCAGCAGCGCCTGTTCCAGCACCTGCCACTGCGCGTCCCGTTCCTCCTGATGTTGTTCGTCACTGAGCGCCCGGCGGATCTGCGGGCCCGCGGGAAGGCCGTAGAGATCTCGGTGACAGCGGCGCAGCGCGTCGCCGATGTCGTTCCAGGGCTCCCCGAGCACGGTGGACAGCTCCGTCACGACGTCTAGGGCGTCGAGGGGGAGGTCGTCGCTGGTGCGCAGCACCTCTTCGACGGCGATCAGCAGGAGCGCCGTCTGCTCGTCGGGGTCGAGATCGGTGTCGGCGACCACTTCCAGCAGATGGGTGCCCAGCCGGCGTCCGCCGCGGGCGGCGGCGACGGCGGCCAGCGGCAGCCGGGGCCGGGCCGCTCGGTCGGCGACGGACCGTCTCAGGAGGGCGGCGCGTGTGTAGTCGCCCTCCTCCCAGCACAGCCGGACCAGCCGCAGCCGCCAGCGCGCGCCGGTCTCGGGAGGCGCGGCGGCGGTGTGGTGCAGCAGGCAGCAGGCAGCCGCGGCGGTAACCACGTCCGGGTCGCCGGTCCGGTCGAGGTCCTCCAGTACGGCCCAGGGGTCCTCGGACCGGCCGAGCTCGGTCCGCAGCAGCGCCGCCCCCTCCGCGCCCGGCCGCCAGTTCGTGACGATGCGCTGCCGGGCGTAGACGACGTTCGGGTTCGTGCCACTGGTCTCGGCGGCGGCCTTCTCCTGCCTGCGAACGAACGCGGCGACTTCGGGCGGTTCGCCGGCCGCCGCGGCCAGCGCGGCGGCGGCCCCCGCGCCAGTGAGCACGATCCCGGGCGCGGGCCGAGGGCGGCCGCGCCGGGCACCACGTCCGCCCTCACCGAGCAGGTCCCTGCCGCCGACCAGAACCTCGTCGTCGTGGACCAGGACCCGGCCGCGCGCGGGCACCAGGCGCAGCCGACCCGGGTACTCAGCGGCGAGTCGCACCAGTTCGGCGGGCTCCTGGCCGGGCGGCACCGCCAGTCCAAGGGTGACCCACACCCCCTCCCGGAGCCTGCGCGTCAACAGCGTCATGAACCGGTCGTCGACCGACGGGGGCCGGTCACTGCTGATGACGAGCCGGCGCGTAGCCGAACGCAGTGCCCGCCACAGCAGGTCGACGTGCGCGTCGGTGTCCATTACGCGTGCGGCGGGCAGTTCACGGCCCTCCGCGGTTTTGGCCTGCGCTCGGGCGTACGCGACCCAGCCGTCGGACCATGCCCGTACGGCTGCTTCGGGAGCATCCGCCTCCTCCGGGGGGGCTTCCGGGAAGCCGAGCGCCTCCGGGAGCGCCGGCTGTCCGGTGCCAAAAGCGTCACCCGTCGTCCTGAGCAGTCGGCTCATCCTCGCCGTGGGGACAGTACCGGCCGCCCAGGAGAGCAGTTGGCCGAAGACGGTGTAGTGGCTGCCGTCTTCCGGGGCGGTCAGCAGGAGCCCGAGGGCCTGACGCGCCGCGTGCCCCATGATGTCGCGGGAAGTGATCAGCGCGGCCTGGTCGTCCCGGATCACGACGTTCGCCTCGGGGCAGGACGCCACCTGCGGATACACCAGGCGACCGGAGCCGTACCGGCGTACCAGGCTGACCAGGGCGTTGTGCACTGGCTCCGGCAACTGGGCGGTGGGCTGCTCACCCCACAGCAGCACCACGGTGACCCGGGCGTCGAGGGCCCGGCGCAGTGCCGGCTCCCATCGCCTCCAGCCGGCGACCGTGATCTTCGGCGCCGCGACCACGAGTTGAGCCCGGCACGCTCCGACGAGTTCGGCGATCCGATCCTCGTGCTCCTCCGCGGTGACAGTGACGGCGCGCACCTCGCTGGCGGTGCGGTTGTCGAGTGCCGCGCACACGGTCCGTGCCTCGTCGCACAGTTCGAGGTGCCGGGCGGGCCGGTCGGCAGCGCGGGCGGAGACGGCCCGGTCGGCGCGTTCGCGCAACCGGACGAGCAGCCGCTCCAGAGGAGGGGGGTCGACCAGGTCCTGCCCGGCCAGGTCGCGCAGTGCCCGGACGAACGGGGTGGACGCGTTGTCAGTGGCGAGCTGGGTGAGCCGCTCCCCGGCGAGCTGGTGTCGGGAGGCGGGGTAGGTCCGGTCGGCAACGACGATCTGCAGCCGGCCCGTGTCGGGGTCCTCGTGGACGAGGACGTCCAGCGGGATCCAGCGCCGCTCGGTGATCTGGGCCTCGTCGGTGGGAGTCCGATAGGAGAGGACCCGGGGCGGACGCCCGGTTCCGTGCCGTCCCTGGAACGCGCCTGGTCCCGCGTCGGGGCCGTCCTCGTCCCGCTCGGTGAAGCGCCGACGCAGATCACGCTCCAGTGCCGGAATGAGCTCCGCCCGGGGTACCTGGGCCGGTGTGGTGTCGTCGAGCACCGGTTCCATGGCCAGCCGGCCCGAGCCCGGGGCGAGGGTCCCACGGCGCGGCTGAACCAACCCGGTCAGCCGGTCGATCATCACCTCGCAGGCGTAGTCGAGCGTCTCGGCGCCGGGCAGCTCGTGCAGGGCATTCTCCGCGATTCTGGTGCGGACCTCTTCGCTGACCAGCACTCCGCCCCTCGCGAAGTCCAGCCGCACATAGCCCTTGCGCCAGACGTCGTGGAGAAGTTCCAGGGTGACCCGGTGGCCGAGGCCGAGCAGTTCCACGAGCTCGTCCACCGAGGTGATGCCCGGCATGCCGTCCCGGTCCCGGTCCAGGGCGTCGATGAGGCGCAGGGCGGTCATCTCGATCGGCGAGAGGACGTCCCCGAAGCCGGCACTGACGTGTACCAGAAAGGTGTCACAGGGTACGTAGATGACCGCTCTGCTGCCCGGTGTAGCCGCCATCACGGCTCCATCGGGCCGGCGGCCGGGCTGGAGCGCCGGCGATCGGCGAGTTCGGCGACCGGAATGCGGGAGCCGTACAGTTCCACCGCTTGGCAGACCCGGTGCCAGAAGCCGACGTCGATCACCGGTCGCGGGGTCCTGCGGCCCGCCTCCTGGCCCTGCTCGTCTCCGGTGGTCCCGCTGTGGGCGGGCATCGGGCCGGGCTTGGGCACTGGTCCCGGGACGGGACGGGCGGCCGGCGCCAGCCGGCGCACCGCCTCCGGCTCGTCCCGCGGCGTTCCCGGGCGAGACGCCTCATCCGGTTCGTCGTTCGGCTCGCCCTCCACCGGACCGGGCGGGCGGAACGCGGCGAAGTGCTCAAAGTCACCCACCAGCACCAGCAGTTGACGGGCCCGGGAGAACATCACGTTGATCAGGTCGGCCCCGATCAGATGTCCCAGGCCCAGCCAGGGCTGTGTCTCGGTGCCGGGCGGCCGACGGTCGCGTACGAGGGACACCACGACTATGTCGGCCTCCCTGCCCTGGAAGGCGTGCACGGTGGACAGGTAGCGCTCCAGTCCACACTTGGCCAGCTGACGGTTCTGCTGCCGGTAGGGGCTGAGCACTGCCAGCGTGGTCCCGGGCTCGCCAGCGCCCAGCGGTACGGGAGCCGGACGCATGGACTCGACGAGTTCCTGGACAACCCGGGCCTCACCGTGGTTGAACCAGCGGGGCTGGCCCTGGCAGTCCGGTTCGCCATGGGTGTCCAGCCACACCAGCGAGCGCCCGGCCAGGACCTCGGGCGTGGTCAGGTTCACCGGCGTGATCTCCTTGCCGGTGGTCAGCAGCCCCGGCGGCAGTCCGTCGGGAAGTTGTCCGCTGCCGGGCACCGGATAGAAGACGCGGCTGACGACCTGGCTGATCTCGTCCCGCATCCGGTACTGCGTATGCAGCGTCAGCAGCGGCCTGTCACGCTTGTCCTTCTTCCGCGCCGCACCCGCCTCGCTGTCCTCGTGCGCATCACCCGCCCCGCCCTCGCCCTGCCCGGCCCCATCGCCCAACGGCTCGAACAGCGAGCGGAACAGATCGAAGGCGCGGACGTAGGTGTCGTAGTGCATGCCGATCCGTCTGAACTCCTCGTCCGGGTCGTCGACGCAGCTCTCCAGGAAGCGCAGGACGTCGTTGCGGCGGTGCGCCGGAAGCTGTTTGTGGTCACCGATCAGCGTCCAGCGCCGTCCGCGGCACAGCGGCATGGCGAGCTCCGTCGGCCAAGCCTTGGCCGCCTCCTCGACCACCACCCAGTCCATGGTGCTGCGCACGCCGACGGGGGTGACGTTCTCAGCGGTGGCCATCGCGCAGGTGGCGAAGACGAGGTTGGCCGTCCGGCGCATCCGGTCTCCCAGCTCCGGCAGCACGCTGTCGGTGGCGTCCTCGGCCAGCATCCGCCGCCATTCCTCCAGCACGCCCCTCGTTTCAGGGCCCGCCCCCTTCATCCGCCGCGGCAGGTTGCGCCGCATCCAGTCGGCGCGCTCCTCCGCCAGCCGGTTCGCCCGCCAGGGCTCCAGTACGGGGTCCACGGGCGCTTTGGGGGAGGCCACCCGGAGCGCCACCCCTTCCCAGCGGTGGGTGGGCTGGCCGAGATCGTCGAGGGCGTCCAGTCTGCGCAGGACCCGTTCGGCCAGGTTGTCCAGCGCGAAGTTGGACTGGGCCGAGACCAGGACGCGGTGCCCCGGATAGACCCGCAGGTAGTGCGCGATGGCCTCGGCCGCGACCGTCGTCTTGCCGGTACCGGGAGGCCCCTGGAGAGCGAAGAAGGGCTCATGGGTGAGAAGCTCATGCACCGCCTTCTTGCCGTCGTCACCGCTCAATCGCTCCCCCGCCCGACGCCAGCGGTAGGGAAGCATTCGGAGCGACTTCGGCGAACGCAGTTGGTCGAGGAGCGCCGGGTTGTTCATCATCTCCAGGCGACCGTCCACCTGGCGCTCCAGGGCGATACGGCTGCCCCGGTCGTCCAGCGGTCTGATCCAGCCCGTTTCGGGCGCCGGAGGCGAGTCCTCCATCAGTTCCAGGACGACCCGGTCCGGGCCGCCCTTCTCCTTGACCAGCGCCCGGGCGGCGTACCCGGACGACGCAGGCCGTCCCCGATCGTCCGGGACGATCTCCACGGCGGCCGGAATGCCCTGGTCGCCCTCCAGCGAACCGAAGAAGTCCCCCAGCGCGGGCCGGAGCCCGGCGTCCACGTACTTGGTCAGCAGTGCCGACTGCTTGACCCAGGCGTCGTCACGCTCCTCGTCCAGGCTGACCGTGACCTTGCGCGGTGAGTCCTTGGGGCCTTCGCAGGCGTAGGTGCGTGCCCGCAGTTCCGCTCCCTGGAACTCCAGCAGCCAGTCGATCGCCGCCTCGTACTCCCGCTCGTGATCGGGCGCCCGGCGCACCGGGCGCACTGCGTCGACGAGCGGCCGCCACGACGGCCGGTCCGCGCGCAGCCGCTCGAACTTGCCGGTGTCCATGTCGATGGGCACCGTCTCCAGTTCAGGCAGTTCCCGGCGGAGGGGCTGGTCCAGCAGGGGCTGCAACCGGGTGCGGACGAAGTGCTGGTCGCGGCGCACCACGTATTTGATCAGCAGGACGTCATCCAGTTCCGGGCCGAGCCCGCCCCACCCCTGTCGTGGCCGGTAGTACGTGCAGAACCACAGCGCCTGTCTGCCGACCAGCAGATGCCGCGCCTCGCCGCGCGTGCTCCGGTCGCGTTCGGTCCCCAGGACGAAGGGCGCCGCGCCGCGCGGGGAGTCCACCAGCACGGCGCTTTTCAGGTCCCGCTGGATCAGCCCGGCCAGTTCCAGTCGGCCGGGGTCGGTCCCGGGGTCGTGCTCCAGCCAGCCCCACTCGTAAAGGGTGAGTCTGGACTCCTCAGGCATGTAACCGATCAGGTGCGGCCGACTGGTGCCTCGCTCGTCCCAGGTGACGATGAGCCGTTCGTACTCCCGGCGCAGTTCGTCGACGACCTCATGGGCGGTGGGACGTTCACGGGGGTGGTCCCAGCGAAGCATCCGCTGCAGCAGATCGGTGAGTTGGAGCGGCAGCTCCCGCTCAGCCCTCAGCGTGGCCAGGAGGCGCGCGTTGAGACGCTCCAGGAGCTCCGGCGTACTGCTCGACAACTCGCCTTCCACGGGTAGCAGATCGGTGGGCATCGGGCCGAAGAACCATTCCCAGACGACGGCACCCAGAGCGTAGACGTCAGCGCGTTCGTCCTCCGCGACGGGCGCGTGCTCGCCGTCCGGGAAGAGAAAGTCCAGCCGCTCCTTGGGAGCAAAAGCCAGCGCGCGAACCGGCTGCGACAGATACAGATCGCGGAGTTGCCGCCCTTCACCGTGGGCGTCGATCAAGGAGTTCTGCACCAGGTTCGCCATCAGCGCGCTCATCTCGAAGCGCGCCAGCCACATGTCTGGCGGGTCCTGGTCCGTCGCGCCGATGGTGCCGGGCCACAGGTTGCGATGGTAGGAACCGAGGCCGTGCAGTGTTGCCAACGCCTCGGCCAGCCCGACGAACTGACGTAACGACAGTTTGGGATCGCGGTGCATGTAGGCGACCGCCCCCGGGTCGGCCAGGGTGTTGCTGCTGCCGCGGGTGACGACCACCGCCACGCCGCGCAGGACATCGCTGCCGATCGCGTCGCTCGTCTCCTCCGGGAAGCGGAAGCCACCGTCCAGGATCCGCGGCAGGCCGGGCTGCCCCGTCGCGCCCACCCGCAGCAGGACGCGCACCTCCTGCTCCCACAGCAGCCCGCCCACGCCCGTGATGCCCACATAGATCTGGACGTCCACGGAACGGCCTTCGCCGTCGACCAGCCGGTAACGGAAGAGGTGCTCGGGGATCAGCTCCTCCCGGCTCAGGGCGCCTCCAGCGCCTCCAGCGCCTCCAGCGCCTCCAGGAGGCTCATAGGGGCCGTGGACCGCCGTCTTCGGGTCGCAGCAGAAGAAGTCGACGAACTTGTCCACAAGCTCACTGACGCCGTCCGACACCAAGGGGCGCACCTTCCTCCAGCCGGGAGACCAGTGTGGACCATTCCCCGCATTTACATACAGTCAATGACTCAATCCCGCACAGCGGTTGTTCGCCCAACCCAAGGCACCCGTGCATGTCCCGAACAGGCACGCGTGGCACGAGCCCTTCGAAAGATCAGCCGGTGGCCGTTTTCCGTGCAGGCATCAGCGGGAAGCCGGCGTAAAGCACCAGATCAGGTGGAATCCGCACACGACTTCCTTGGGCGCAACCCAGGACGACGACACGGACGCCCGCGTCGAACTTGGCCTCACCGCACAGCGAGCGCCGTCTCCACAAGGCGCCTCGGCTCAGACCTTCTCCGCACTCACGCGTGGATGCTCGGCAGTGAGCAGCCCGACGTCCTCTACATCGGAAGTCAGGATCGTCACCCGGCCGGGATGCTGCAGGGCGGTCGCGCACAGCATGGCGTCGATGGCGTACTTGTGGCCGTGCAGCCCCGCTGCGCGCAGCAAGGCGGCAGCGGATTGCGCGACGGCCTGGGTCACCGGCTCGACGGCCAGGCGGGACAGGGTCCACTTCAGCGCGGCGTCGTTGATCTCCGGGTGGATCACTTCGACCAGCACGGCAGCTGAAGTGATCACTGGCAGGTCCGCGTCGCGAGCCGCCGTCAGCCACTCGTGGATTTCCCGATCACGCTGTACGGCCTTCGCCAGGCCCTCGCTGTCCAGGACCAGGGCACCGCTCACGCGGCCGCCCCAGCCTGCGAACCGCCTTCGGTCAGCCGGGCACGCTTGGCCGCCACGGCCTCGGGATCGGCCGGGCCGTGCACCTTGTCGAAGTCCGCGATCAGCTCGTCCAGGTTGTCCCGCTCGATCTGCCGCTGGGCCGCCTTCTCCAGGTAGGCCGAGACGCCCCGCTTGCCGACCCGCTCACGGATCGCCTGCAGAGTTCCAGCGGTCAGGGTGACGGAGATACCGCTGGTGGGGCCGTCGCCGGGCGGGAAGTCCACGTCGTTGTCAGTCACGCTTCGAGTATGCCATTGCATATGGCATAGCGGGTGGTGGTGCGGAATTCCAACCGGGTGGCGGAGAGAGCCAGCGCCGGAGGCTGGCAGGTGCTGTGCAGCCGCAACGCCGCTTCAGGCAGCTGGTCTGCGCACAGGGCTGCCCGTGCGCAGTTGTCCCCCGGTGGCGCCGACCTCCCTTCTGAGATTCCGTGCCCTCCGCGTGCCCGTAAGGGCGGAGAACCACGGTCAACAGCGGTGCAAACCGGCCCGCGCGACCAAGCCAAGGCACAGCTATCCGTGCTGGTCAGAGCTATGGAGCCCGTTCAAGCGTCGTCGCTTCCCAAGCTGAGAGTGCGAGTTCGATTCTCGCCACCCGCTCCATGCGAAATCCCCCAGGTCATAGACCCGGGGGATTTCTTTAAGTGAGACAAGACGGGCAGGCGGTCAGTTCGTGGTCGGTCCGGGCCCGTAGTCCGCCTTGAATCCGCCCAGGCCGTCCGCGAGGTGGGCCAGCCAGCCGCTCGGGGAGTACGGCCGGGGCGGATCGACCTCCATGCCCAGCTCAGCCATGGCGAGGGCGTGGTCGGACTCCTCGAGAGCCAGGGCGAGCAGTTCACGGAGCTCGCCCGTGAGGCGGGCGACCAGTTGCGGGTCCGTCGTAGCGCTGTAGTCGCGTACGGCCGCGTCGTGGTCCGTGAACTCGTCCGGCATGTCCTGGGAGAACCAGCCGCCGAGGAACTGGCCGAGCTCGGGGAAGCGGGCATGCCACTCCCAGTGGGAGCGTGGGACGGCCGGGGTCGGGACCTGGCCCTCCTCGATCGACCGCTTCAGGTGGTCCGCGATCACGAACAGCCAGTCCTGGATCGCGGATTGGGGCAGGCCGACGTCCGGCACGGGATAGAACTCGCCGAGGCTCAGACGCAGTCGTCCCGGCGGGTTGCGGGCGTACTCGCGGATCTGCTGTTCGGCCGTGGCCAGGGCCCAGGGGCGGGTGTGCCAGGTGTGGCGGAGGTATGCCTGGAGGGCTTCGCTCGGCCTGTCCGGCTCGTCGTCGGCCGGCATGCCGGTGTACGCGCTGATCACCTGGTCCAGCTCGCCGTAACGGCGGTCGAACTCGAGCGGCTTCATGGACACGGCGCTGGACCTCTACAGATAGATCGGGACGGTGGTGAGCACGACGAAGCCGTGCGGGCTGTTCGGCTCACGCTTGAGGACGACACGTGCCGCGCGCGCGCATCCACGGGCTCGCGCCCGGCGAGCATCATCGCCTGCAGCAGTACACGGCCGACGGGCTCCTCGCGAGAGGGCCAGGCGGCCTCGATGGTCAGGCGGGCGCGGGTGCTCTGGGCGAGCCAACGGTGGATCCTCTGCTCGTTGGCGGTCACCACCTGCTGGGTGGCCCAGTGGGCGGTTTCTCGGTCGGGGTAGGTGGCGGACCTGGTCAGCATGGGCTGTTACCTCTCAACGGGGATCGAAGGACCAAATCAGCCCGACTTCCTCATCGGACACCCAAAGGAGCCCCAAGTCCCAGGCGTACTGACTGAGCGGTGAGCAGTTCGAGATCTGCTCATAGAAGTCGAGGGAAGCGCCGCCACCCCAAGTGTTCGTGAAGAATCGAGTCCCGCCGGAAAATCGGGTGGCGATTACCCTGGCATGCTTCTCCATTTCAGTTTGCTGTGCGGGGAAACGGGGGTCCCGAGAGACATCGAGATCCATGGTGGCCAACAGCACGAGGAGTCGCACCACAGCGGATCGTGGAATCTCTCTGAGCCGGCCTCGCCATTCCGCCGCGCCCGCCGCCTCGTCCACGGGCGGGACGACGAAGGGGTAGGCGGGATCGTCCTCCCTCTCCTCCTCGCCTTCGTCGGGATCGACGGTCCTCCAGCCCCGGGGATCCGCTGCGTCTCCCCGCATAACCGAGACGACGTCGTGCAGCCAGTCCTCCCCGGTACGGGGACCTGCGGCGACAAAGGTGTACCGACGGTCGTACATGTCCACAGCCGACCACCAGGAGTCGGCATCAGCGGGAGTCGGCGGCCCTTTGATACCGGGCGTCGTTTCATAGTCCATCCAGACCTCGCTCATACGGGCATCGAGGTGAACACCAAGTAGGGCGGGTCAAGGCTTGGATCACGCATGAGCCGCACAGAGACGCCCTTGGTGTCGCGCACCTCAGAAATCTTGCTGCCGTCATAGGTGACACCCTTGCCGGTCAGAGCATCACCGGCGAGAGGGCCTTGCAGCGGTACCGAGTCGGTCGTGACGATGATTGACATGCCCGGCGGGTCGCCTGCCAGCCAACGGTCGATGTCGTCGCTGTTGTCACGCAGGCAATATTGCGTGAACCGTTGAGCGGACTCGACATCGGCGTAGGTCGATGCCGCCGGGATCTTCGGCTCACCATTGGCCCTACTCTCGTCCCTCATCCGCTGCATCAATTTCTCATCGGTCTTCCCCACATGCTTGTCAAGGGTATGTCCGTTCCCCACCCCTTCCGCTGCCGCGAGGTCCATCGAGTACGTGTACGGGACCCGGCTCTCTGGCAGCTGCCAGCTGTGCTCCTTCTCGAACTCGTTCAGGGAGCGCGCACCGAAACCCTGTGCCCGCGCCCGTTCCGCCTGGAACGTGGGCACGCTCAAAAGCGCCTCGTCGAGCTCGAACTCGAGCATCGCCAGCCACTTCCGCCCGAACGAGGTGCGCCGGAAGGGTGCTCTCTTCTCCCCGACGAAGACCAACCCGTCCGGCCCCTTCTCGGCGAACCAGGCGAGATGTTGCCGCACCTCCTTGTGCAGGAAGGCCGGGAGGACGACGGCCCGCACACCCGCACCCGACTTGGTCTCGCCGGGAGCGCGCTTGCCGTTGGTCCGTTCCGGCTCGGCGACCCGGACGCGGATCACCATGCGGTCAAGGCTCGCTGCGCTCGCTCGCGCGCCCGGCCCCCAGGAGCTGCAAGCAGTCCGATCGGAGATCGAAAGTGCCGCGCACAGCGCGGCGGCGCCGGGGGGGGGGGGGGGGGGCGCGCCCCCCTTTCTCCTGTCCCCGGGGCAGTCAGTGCACCCCATCCCCCCCCCCAAAAGGGGGGAAAAAAAAGCAGGGGGAAGGGGGGGAAAGGAG
>NZ_JBVJVN010000011.1:106745-220519 GCF_055603605.1 Streptomyces sp. NPDC037271 | reverse complement strand
GGGATGCGGACCCCCGGTGGAGGAAGTCTGGCTTCTTCCGTTCCCGCAGCCGCCCCAAGGGGGCGAAAGGCGGTCAGGGGGGAAAGAAAAATGCCCACACACACCCCGCCGGCGCCGGTCGGTCGCCGCCGCGCCGCCCCTCCTTGCCTTCGTCACCGGGGCCGCGCGTCGACGCCCGCCCGCGCTCACAAGGGGGCGAAGACCAGGCCGGGGCGAAGGTGAGAGAGCGATGCCGAGGTCAAGACCCGTCGTGGCTGGGGCGGTCGGCTCCACGGCCTCTAAGATCATGGCCCCAACGTCGTGCTTAACGGGCAGGTCCACAGACTGCCCGACGCGCCGGAAGCTTAGGGGGCCGTGATCACTCGCCCCAAAGCAGCTCCCGCCCAAAGCCGCTCCGCCGATCGCGTGGGCAGCCTTAAGGTCGTGATCATGACGAGTCCCCTTGGAGCCACCGACCACGTTGCCGACCGAGAAGCATTCAGCGCCTTCCTGGCGCGTCTTCGAGCAGACCACGCCGAGAACGGCACTGAGTGGGAGAACGGCACGCTGGACGCCTTCCTGGAGGCTCTGGAGGCCTGGGTGTCAGCTGCGCCAGGGCGGTACCGCAACAACGGACAAGATCTGCCACCTCGGGGTGACTGGACGTTCTTCGCCCGCGCCCTGACCGCTGCCCGGATCTATGAATGACGCCGTGTCCCCGACGTGCCCGAAGGGGCAGAGATCAGCGGGGAGCCTCGGGGAACAGCGGAGGGCGGGCCGAGAACACGCAGGTCAGCGTCTCCTCAGCTCAGCCCTAGTCCCCATACGCGATCTTCCAAACATGGGCTCCACGCCTGGCTGTGGATGATTGACTCAGTCATTGAGACTCCACCGACCTCGTGGGTCATGCCTAGAAGTCGGCAGTCTGACATCCGTGACTGACATCAACGTCGGCGGGCCTGTACGACTATCGCCACAGGCTAGTGAGCTGCATCAACAGCCAGTCGGTCACTGTTACGAGAGTGTGGAGATCGCAGATTGAGCTACCCCTACGAGCTGGACGACGAGACACTTTGGGATGCGGGCTACCACAGTGGTCGGCTCTTCTTCTCCCTTACGCAGAGCGCAGCGGCGTATCTGGAGCGGCCGAGCGGCTTGATCGAAAACGACCGCCTAGGCGGATGTGACGTAGATATTCCGGCGTTCCGGGCGTTCACGGAGGGTCTATACGACGCCTACTCTCGGACCAACAGTGCGGTGCTGCAGGGACTGTGGCGCGGCTTGCTGGTCACGTCTCTCGTTCTCCTGGACATGGCGGGGTCATCCATCACGCTGAGCGCCGAGCACGAGGAATCTCTGAAGAGCGAGATGGCCTCCTTCGGACGCTCTATGGGGGCTGCGAATTGGAGGCAGTACAGCAGCTCCGTACCCAACCCCGGTAACTGATCCCGTCCGATAGCGTCTCTCGGGGGCTCAGAGTGGCCGATGCAGCCACCGCTGACCGATCCGGCTAGAGCTACGGATCGGACCAACTGTTCCCCGTGCCACAACCGCGCCAGATCGGGGGGGAACCACGGGGAACTACGGCTACCGAGAGTGCATCGAGCCAGCGTCCGTCGGTGTCGGCATGCCGCAGGTCAGCCACCAACTCGCCCCACCTCGCTCCTGAAGCGGTGGTCAGAACGCCACTGCAACTCGATGGCCAGGGACAGATCACTCTCGCTACGCTTCAGGGATGTGTCGGTATGCGGCTACCTACAATTGCCACTTCGTGTGCTTGGCCTGCCGGTCTTCGTTCAAGCAGAGCTTGAAGCCGTCCGGGGACCACCTCTGTCCTCGCTGCCGTCAGCCAATGATCAACGCCGGTTTCGACGTGGCCATTCCGCGCCGCAGGGACAAGCGGGGTTGGCGCGCCCTTGAGGCCACTCTCCGAGCCGGGATCACCTTCCACTCGTGCGGTTGCAGTGGGCCGGGCTACCGACCCAGAACGTGGTCAGAGGTTCGGGAACGGCGTACCGCCGCAAGCAGGGTTGATCTCAGCGAGTTCGACGCACTCCAACAACATGATCCATGGTCAGCGCCACCGTCCGAGCAGTGAGGGTCTAACTGCGTGACAAACGCCGACGCACAATGGCGGACGAGCGCGGACTATCAGTGCAGGTAGTCGCCATGCCAGTGCAAGGCAGAGTCCCCGCCCAAGTTGCTTCGGGACAAAGAGGTCCTTGCCCCGAAGATTCGTCACCACGGTTCCGCCATCGCCGCATGCTCTGACGGACGTCACCGGGCGGCGTGGCTGGGGCCGGTGGGGGTGCAACGAGGCACACACGCGCCTGATCCGTTGACGCACCCACCATCGTGGCTGACTGTCGTCGGCTGAGGTACGACCAACCACTCCAACGGATCCGGTCAGTTCGAAGGTGTGAAGCCGGCGGAGTGATCGAGGTGGAACGCGGAGCCCGGAGCCTTCGGCGTCCAACCCTCACGCAGGGCGAGCCGAACAGCCGCAGCAACACCGGACGGCAGTACAGGCTCAGCCTCACGACCGACCCAGTTACTCGGATGCGGTTGGTCGGTGGTGACCACGAGCGTCGTACCCCGGGTGTCCGCATGCTCGACCGCGAACGAGCACGGCGACCAGGTCAGGCCCTGGAAGTACGTCGGCCTGCCTCGCAGCCGCCAGCGGTAGACGGTGCCGTCGACAACGATCCGTCGTGATCCCTTGCGGACCAGTGCCATGACGCCTCCTTCAACAGCCACGATGCTAGCGAGCCCAACTTCGCCGTCCGTCTCAGTTTCCGTCTCATTCCGCGCCGTACACGGCCGTTCAGACGGGACGGAGCCGGTGGCTCGCTCGGCCCGTCCAAGTCGCTCAGGACCACCACCACAGTTGGAAAGCGTGTTGGTCAGCACGGAAGCTCGGCCCAAGACGCGGCAAGTCGAGGAAGCTGGGTTGAGGGTGTGGACGAGGAAGCGATCACCATCAGGCTCACGCGCGATCAAGCGTTCGTGCTCTCGGACTGGCTCTACCAGGTCATGTTCCAGTCCGACGACCTTCAGGGGATCGTGCACGACCGCGCCATCTGGTCGCCGATCTACGCGATCTCCGGAACGCTCGACAAGACGCTGAGCGAGATCTTCATGCCCGACTACGGCCCACGCCTTGAAGCGGCCAAGGAGCGTCTCCGTGCCGATCTGTACGGGGCAGCCGACGAGCCGACGGCACCAGGCCAGGACACAGCCGACGCACCACAAGCGCACCAGATAGAGCGGGGAACAGCGGGGAACCACGTCTCGTCACCCGCCCCATGAAGAAGGCCCAGGTCAGAGACCTGGGCCTTTTCTGTTGTCTCCGGTTGTCCGTCGCCGCGTGCCGGATTCGTGCCAGAAGGCTGGGCAGGTGGCTTGCCGATCACTGCGGTTCTCCTTCCGGACGGTGGCGTCGAGGTCGGCGGCGACCTCTTCCTGTCGTCGTCGTCGGAGTGCTGATGAATCGGCGCGGTCTGCTCGGAAGACTGGCCGGCGCGGATCGTCGTGTCCTTGAGGTGGCGTGGGCCTACGAGGCCGCCCGTTGCCTGAAGCCCCCGGCCAAGAAGCCGGACGTCCCCGTCGTCGCCGTTCCTCGACTCAACTGCGGGCCTGAGCGGCGCACCGACAAACACCCCACGGCCGGCGGTCTACGCGACTCCGGAGAGTTTGGAGGACAACACCGACCTGGTCGTCGTTCATCGACTCCGCTCAGGTGTGAGTGCCGGCTGCAGTAGAACTTCTCATTCCGTATCGGCGTCTCACAGCTGGTGCCGGACGGAAGCCGAATCCGACGTGGTGCTGAGACATGCAGGTCGCGCCCGCCCCCCGGTCTCGTTGAACGCCGACGCCCGGAAGGCCAAGTGGCCGCGCCGGGAACAGCCGGTGCGTCCGGCGCGGTTGCACCGACCGAGGGACCGGCGCCGCACGGCGGGAGCACAGAGACCGCGAGGTCGTCCGCCCCCCACCAGGATCCGGGCTCCAGGATCGCGGCACGCCCGCCGCGCACTCGGGCCGGGACTCATATCCGCAGGAGGACTGTTTCATGACTGACCGACCCTTGACGCTCATGGCAGTACACGCCCACCCCGACGACGAGGCAACCGGAACCGGAGGTGTCCTCGCGCGGTACGCGGCGGAAGGCATCCGCACGGTTCTCGTGACGTGTACCGACGGCGGTTGCGGTGACGGGCCGGGGGGTGTCAAGCCGGGCGAGCCCGGGCACGATCCGGCGGCCGTCGCCGTCATGCGGCGTCAAGAACTCGAAGCGAGCTGCGACGTCCTGAAGGTCAGTGATCTGGAGATGCTGGACTATGCCGACTCCGGGATGATGGGCTGGCCGGGCAACGACGCCCCCGGATCCTTCTGGCGGACCCCCGTGGACGAAGGCGCGGCCCGACTCGCGGAACTCATGCGGCACTACCGGCCTGACGTGGTCGTCACCTACGACGAGAACGGCTTCTACGGCCACCCCGACCACATCCAAGCCCACCGCATCACGATGGCGGCGCTGGAGATGACCGCGCTGACACGGAAGGTGTACTGGACCACGATGCCCCGCTCGGGGATGCAGCGGTTCGGTGAGATCATGCGTGAGTTTCATCCGGACATGCCGGAGCCGGACCCTGCCGAGGCCGCCGCGATGGCCGAGATCGGCCTGCCCGACGATGAGATCACCACGTGGGTGGACACCACCGCGTTCAGTGGTCAGAAGTTCGACGCGTTGGCCGCGCACGCCAGTCAGGGCGACAACATCTTCTTCCTCAAGATGGGAAAGGAGAGGTTCGGCGAGTTGATGGGCGTGGAGACCTTCGTACGTGTCCAGGACGCCACCGGCGCGTCCCTGCCCGAGAACGATCTCTTCGCCGGACTGCGGTGATCCGCCCG
This sequence comes from Streptomyces sp. NPDC037271, assembly GCF_055603605.1. Lineage (NCBI taxonomy): Bacteria > Bacillati > Actinomycetota > Actinomycetes > Kitasatosporales > Streptomycetaceae > Streptomyces > Streptomyces sp. NPDC037271. The sequence goes on along the minus strand of NZ_JBVJVN010000011.1, from coordinate 215,629 downwards.
TAGGGCCGGCCGGGAAAGCGCATCGGCCGCACGGCGCGATCGAGCGGGTCGCGCGAGTTCGATTCTCGTCACCCGCTCCACGCAGAACCCCCAGGTCATCGACCCGGGGGTTTCTTGTTGTCCAGTCCAACCTCGGGGCGGCGTGCCCTTCGCGCGCCCTAACCGCAGGTGGGCGATGCTTGGCTGGGCTCTCGCGTGCCGTTCCAACCCACTCGACGCCAGAAAGTCTCGAACCGTGCGACGGATGGTCCGCAGCACGGGCAGACCCGCCCGTCCGTTCGCCTGACCGCCGCAACCCGCCTGGCACCGCACCGACCCGTGGCGGACAGTGGTCGGGAACGTGCATACAGCCCTGTTCGTTGCACCGCTCACAGACGGAAACAAGGAAACAAGGAGTCACGCGTTGTCCGCCAGACCGACGGACCCCCCGGGGCACAGTCCCCGACCATCCCGCCAGGTTTTCACTGAGCCCGGCACGCGGCGGGGTGGTGTTCGATGAGTGCCGCGAATGCCGTACTGGGCCTGCTGGCGGTCTTGGTGCTGACCGCGGGCACCGGCTATTTCGTCGCCCAGGAATTCGCATACGTCTCCGCCGACCGGCTCGCTCTCGCACGGGAGGCCGAGGCCGGGGACAAGAAGGCCGCTCGCGCCCTGAAGGTGCTGGAGCGGCTGTCGTTCATGCTGTCCGGCGCGCAGCTGGGCATCACTGTCACGGGCCTGGTCGTCGGTTTCATCGCCGAGCCGTCCGTGTCCGCGCTGCTCAGGCCGGCGCTGTCCGGCACCGGCATCCCTGACGGCGCCGTCAGCGGCATCTCCGTCGTACTCGCCTTCGTGGGTGCCACGGTCGTGCAGATGGTGCTGGGCGAGCTGGCCCCGAAGAACCTCGCGATCGCCGTGCCGGAGCGCCTGGCGAAGTCCCTCGCCTCGTCCACACTGGCGTACCTCAAGGTCGTCGGCCCGGTCGTGCGGGTCTTCGACGGCGCCGCGAACCGGCTGCTGCGCAGGATCGGCATCGAGCCGGTCGAGGAGCTGCACCACGGCGCGACCCTGGAGGAGCTCAGCCAGCTGATCGGCGAGTCCCACGAACAGGGTGAGCTGCCCAAGGACACCGCCGCCCTCCTCGATCACGCCCTGGAGTTCTCCGAGCGCACCCTCGACGAGGTGATGGTGCCGCGCGCGGATGCCGTTTTCGTGCGCAAGGACGCGAGCGCCACCGAGGCCGTCGAGCTGATCGCCGAGCACGGCCACTCGAACTACCCCGTCTTCGCAGACCACCCTGATGACATCACCGGAGTGCTGGGCGTACGCGAGCTGATGGGCCTGCCCGCCGAGCGACTCGCCATGACGACCGCCGGTGCCGTCGCCCGGCGCCCCCTGCTGCTGCCCGACACACTGCCGCTGCCCGATGCCGTGACGCGGATGCGCGAGCAGGACGACGAGTTCGCCGTCGTCCTCGACGAGCACGGCGGCGTCGCGGGCATCGTGACGTACGAGGACGTCGCCGAGGAACTGGTCGGCGACATCGCCGACGAGACCGACACCGTCACCGAGATCGCGGTGGCCGACCGGGGAGGCTGGCTGGTGGACGCCGGGCGCCGCCTCGACGAGGTGGCCGAGGCCACCGGCATCGAGCTTCCCGAGGAGGACGACTACGACACCGTGGCCGGCCTCATCGTGGACCGGCTCGGCCGCTTCCCGACGATCGGCGACCGGATCACCGTAGAACTGCCCGACGGCGACCGGGCGGTCATGGACGTCCGTGTCCTCGACCGCCATGTGCCCAAGCGGGTGCGATTGCAACGCATGACGGAGAAGGCGGTGGAGCAGGCATGAGTTTCCCGATGGCGCTCTTCGTCACCGTGCTGCTGCTGATCGGCAGCGGGTTCTTCGTGGCCGCCGAGTTCGCCCTGGTCGCCGCCAAGCGGCACCGGATGGAGAAGGCCGTGGCCGAGGGACAGCGCGGCGCCAAGGCCGCGCTGACCGGCATGCGCGAGCTGTCACTGATGCTCGCCGGGGCCCAGCTCGGCATCACCGTGTGCACGCTGGGGCTGGGGTCGGTCTCCAAGCCCGCGATCTCGCACGAACTCGATCCGCTGCTGCACAGGCTGGGCCTGCCGAGCGGTCTCAGCTACGGCATCGCGTTCGCCGTCGCGATGATCGTCGTGGTGTTCCTGCACATGGTGGTCGGCGAGATGGCCCCCAAGTCCTGGGCCATCGCCCACCCCGAGCGCTCGGCGATGCTGCTCTCGCCGGCCTTCCGCGGGGTGGTGAAGGTCGTACGACCACTCATCGCCGTTCTGAACAAGATGAGCAACGCGCTGGTACGCCTGTGCCGCGTCACCCCGCGCGACGAGCTCGCCTCCGTCCACAACCGGGAACAGCTCACGCACCTCGTCGAGGAGTCGCAGCGGCTCGGCCTGATCAGCGAGACCGACTCGGAGCTGATCACCCGGTCGCTGACCGAGCCCCAGCTGCCCGTGGGTGACCTTCAGGTGCCGACCCACGAGATCGCGTCGGTCCACGGGGATGCGGGGCCCGACGACATCCTGCGTCTCGCGGCCGACGGCGATCGTACGCGCCTGCTGGTCCGTGAAGAGGGCGAGGACGGCGCCGTACTCGGCTCGGTCCACGCCCGCGACGCGTTGGTCGCCCGCACCCGGGGACGTGCCACGAGCGCTCGCGAACTGGCCCGGCCGGTACCGGAGCTGACCGAGGACGACACGGTCGCCGACGCCATCGAGCTGCTGCGCAGACGCAGGGCCTCGCTCGCCGTGGTCCGCGACGACTCGGGCCGGCTTACCGGCATGGTCAGCCTGGACGATCTGCTGGCGCGCTTCCTGCAGCCGCAGACCGCGTAGCAAGCCCCTTTCAGGACCGCGAGGACCGCACATCGCCGTCGACGACGGTGCCGGAGACGACACGACCTCCGGCACCCGTCGACGGCCCCGAGTCCTTGCTCCTTCAGCGCCTTCGCCTCACTCTTGAAGATCCGCGCCGCCTTCCCCGCCGAGCGCGTCAGCTCCGGCAGCTTCCGGCAAGCCCGCCTTCCCGGCCCGCCCGGCCGGTGAGTGCGGTCACCCCTGGCTCTGGTCCAGATGAGCGTGCCTGTCGGCATCGGCGTCCTGCTCGACGCCTTCCTCGCGCGTACGGTCCTGTACCGGCCCACGACCTCGGCCGCCGGTTCTGGTGGCCGGGCGCCCTGTCGAGGCAGAACAGACCGTAATCCCGGCCCGGCAGTCCGCGCCCCGGGATGAGGAACGGGTCCGCACCGACGCCCCGGCACACCATGACGAGCACGACGACCGGTCGGTCCGCCCTGCTCAACCACTCACGCGCCGGAAACGGCGCTGTGGGGCCCCTGACCAGGGACCGCCCCGACCGGGGACCGCATCGTACGCAGTCGCAAAGAGCCCATCCGCCTCCGTCAACAGGCATCGGCCCCTGAGCGCCGGACTGTCCGGCACGGACCACGGTGTCCTTGAGCGTGGCCCCGGAGCGCGTGGACAGGGGTGCCCCGTGTGGCGGGGAACGTAGAAGCGGAAGCCCTCTGACATGCCGCCGCTCTCACGTGCCTTTCGCCACTTCCGCCACTTCCGTCACGTCCGCCCGACCGGCGAGGAAGAGGCGGCCGTGCCGCATGGGCTCGTGGACATTGGAGCGACGTCCCGTGCTCACGACAGGAGTGTCATGACACCGTAACCGCGCTTTCCAGGGGGCCGCCGCACCGTTCAGGATGGTGATCGACAAGGCAGAGACCAGCCGGAACGACCAGCCCGGCCCTGCCACATCACCATCAGCAGGGGGAATCCCATCATGCTTCGCACGCACCGCCGCAAGTCCGTCCTCGCCGCCGCGGCCCTGGTGGCCACGACGATGCTGCTGACCGCCTGTCAGGGAGAGGACACGGAGGACGGCAGCAAGTCGACCGGGGCCACGGCCTCGGACTCGGCCGCCAAGGGGAAGTCCGACGCCGGTGGGAGTGGCACCAACACCGGTACCGGCAGCGAGTCCCAGTCGGGCGAGAAGGGCTCGAAGAGCGGCATGGTGTCGGGCAAGTGGGTCGGCACGGTCTCCTACCTCGCCCCCGGCAAGTACACCGTCACGGACGCGAACAACGCGGAGCAGGCGTTCTTCACCTCCGAGGACACCGACATCGAGGGCGCGGGCAAGATCTGCGGTGACGCGAACGGCCAGGCCGCCACGCCGTGCACCGAGGAGGAGCTCGAAGCCGCGGCCAAGAAGGGGTTCGGAGCGACGGTCGACGTCAAGGACGGAGTCGCTGTCAGCATCATCGAGGACCACACCGACAGCGGCAACGGCGGCGGCAACGGTATGGGAGAGGGCGAGAGGTCGGGGCTCTTCTCGGGCACGCTCGGGTACATGGCCCCGGGCAAGTACTCCCTCAGCCGCGACGGCAACGAGCGTGCGTTCTTCACCGGCACCGACACCGTCATCAACGGCGCCGGCTGGATCTGCGGTGACGCGGAGACCGTCACGCCCTGCACCGAGGAAGACCTCGAAGCCGCGGCCAAGAAGGGCAGCGTCGCTGTCGCCGTCCAGGTCGAGGACGGGGTCGCCGTCACCATCGACGAGGAGCACAACTGATCGCGGACCCGAGGGCCATCCGTTCCTTGAGGGTGGCCCCCGAACGGGTCGAGAGCGTGTGGCCGGTGTGGCTGAGGTCGTAGAAGCGCAAGCCCTCCGGCAGACCGGCGACCGTGCGGGCACGTCGCCGCTTCCGCCCGAACGTCGTGCGCGAGAAGGCCGCGCCCTTCTCCGCCACGAAGCCCAACCCGTCCGGGCCCTTCTCGGCGAACCAGTCGAGGTGTCGCCTCAGCTCCTTCCGGAGGGAGTCCGGGAGGACGACGACGCGAGCACCCGCATCCGACTTGGTCGGACCGGGGGCCCGCCTGCCGTTGGTCCGTTCCGGCTCGGCGACCCGCACGCGTCGACGCCCACGTCACGACGGCGAGGCCGGCCAGTTCCTCCGGCCGCATGGGACCGTAGGCGTCGAGGTAGGCGATGAGCCGGCCGCGGATGCCGACGACGTCGGCGAGCGCGTCGATCTGACCGACGGTGGCGATACGCCGCTCCGCCGATGACTCCTTGCCCGCCCCTTTCGCAGGACGCCGGACGAGCGAGAACAGTACGCTGGGTCGCGCGGGATCGGGCCCGCCGCACAGTGTCCGGGAGGCGTGTCATGACTGCCGAGATGGTGGCCCCGGCGTGGATGCACCAGCAGATCACGGCCGAGGAGTACGAGTCGTGGTCCGAGGAACAGTGCGCCGGCATCGAGATCGTGGACGGAATGGTCGTCGTGAGCCCCAGCGCCTCCAAGCGGCACAATCGGCTGGCCCGGCTCCTGGCGAACGCCCTGGACGCCGCAGCCGGTCCCGACTGGAACGCCGACACGGATTTCGACGTCCGGCTTCAGGACGTCCCGCTGACCAACCGCCGCCCCGACGTCATCGTCTACCGTGCGGACACGATCGACATCACGCCCACCCGGCCCGACCACGTACTGCTCGTGGCCGAGGTGGTGTCGCCGGGCTCGGAGACCACCGACCGGATCGTGAAGGTGGACCAGTACGCCAAAGCCGGGATCGGTTTCTACTGGCGTATCGAGCAGGCCGCGACGGGCACACCCCTGGTGTATACGTACCTGCTCGATCCCGCGACGAGGACGTACCGCGAAGGGGACGTGTTCGCCGGCGCCCTGAAGATCACCGCCCCCTTCGCAGCGGAGATCGACCTCGGCCAGATCTGAACCGATCGCAGGGCAGGCAGAAGGGCTGCTCAGGTTGCGGCGGTGCGCCCGACAGGCTCCTGCGGATCATGTGCGTAGGCAACCGAGGCTCCCTCGGGCGAGCAGAGTGACGCCGAGGACCGAGTCCACGGTCATGACCGGACGCGGACCACGGCGGTCGAGGATGTGGCCGACGGGGATGCCGGCGAGCGCCGACACGATCAGGGCGGCGGAGAAGGCGCCGGTGGTGGCGGTCGTCGACCGGGCGGTGTCGGCGGTGATCCGGGGTTCAGGACGGGGAATGCGTAGCAGACGAATCCCCAGCTGGTGATCTGGGTGACGCACAGGGCGGGCAGGGCGGCGCGAGGCCGTGACCGGTCCCCTGTTCCGGTCACGGCCTCGCTGGTGCGGAGGTCGGCCATCGGCGGGTCAGCAGCATCCGGCGGTGTCGGCCGGTTCCTCGGCAGTGGCGTCAGCGTCGGCGCTCTGCTTGGTCAGGGTGTCGGCGTCGGCCTTGACCACGTAGTACGGCTACGCCTCTTCTCGGCCGTCGCCTCCCACGAAGGCGGCGAGGCCTGCGTGTGCGACATCTCCGACGTCGGCGTCTCCCAGCCGACCGTCTCCCACCACCTGAAGAAGCTCAAGGAGGCCGGCCTGCTGACCTCCGAGCGCCGCGGCACCTGGGTCTACTACCGCGTCGAGCCGTCGGTACTGGCCGCGATGGGGCAACTGCTGGCCGTCCGGTAGCCCGCCCGGCCACGCCCGTCATCGCCGTGTCCGCGCCCTTGCGGCTGATCGCACGCGGATCATCCTGCGGCGTCGAGGAGTTCGGCGACAGCGCGGGCGGCGTCGCGAGCCGGTCGTCCGACGCCGATGAGGGTGGCGGAGGCGGGACCGGTCCAGTCGCCGTAGCCGAGGAGGTGCAGGCGTGGCTCGTCCGCGGCCCGTGTGCCCACCGTGGCGATGTGCCCGCGCCGGCCGCGCAGACCAAGGGGCGCCAGGTGCGAGAGGGCCGGGCGGAAGCCGGTGCACCAGATGACCGCGTCGGCGGGCGCCCGCGTGCCGTCGGCCCAGACGGCGCCGTCGCGGTCGAGGCGTTCGAACATGGGTGACGCCTTGAGCCGCCCGGCGTCGCGAGCCTCACGGACCGGCGGTACGGCGACGATGTCGCCGAGCGAGGCGACGCCTCCCGTGTCGGTGCGGCCGGCGTCGAGAGCCCGGCGGCGGGCGGTGGCCGCGTCGAAGAGGGCGCGGCCGTCGATGTCGTCGGCGAGGTAGCGGGGCGGGCGCTGGGTCGCCCAGGTCAGTTCGGTGTGGTGGGCGAGGTCGGCGGCGATCTGGGCGCCGGAGTTGCCGCCTCCGACGACGATCACCCGTCGGCCCGCGAAGTCCTGCGGTCTGCGGTAGGAGACGGTGTGCAGTTGACGGCCCTCGAAGTCCCCGCGGCCCGGGACGGCGGGGAGGAAGGGGCGCCACCAGGTGCCGGTCGCGCTGATCACCGCGCGTGCGTGCCAGGTGCCGGAGTCGGTCTCGACTCTCAGCAGCCGTCCGTCGTCGTGCACGCCGATGACCCGGACCGGCCGCCGCACGGGGAGGTCGTACCGCTGCTCGTAGTCGCTCAGGTAGGCCACCACGTGCCCGGCCTCGGGGTACTCCTCGCCCTGTTGCGGCGGCATGAGGCGACCTGGGAGGGAGGAGAAGGCAGCGGGGGAGAACAGGTGCAGGGAGTCCCAGGTGTGCTGCCAGGCTCCGCCGGGGGTGGCCTGGGCGTCGAGGACGACGAAGTCCACGCCCTGGCGGCGCAGGTGGTAGCCGGCGGCGAGCCCTGCCTGGCCGCCGCCGATCACCACCACGTCGGTGTGCTGTGTCATGCCGCCTGTGCCGCCGCGCGCGTGGTGCACCGGACGGTGCGGGCCGTGATCCGGCCGGGTCGTCCGAGGAGGGGTCGCCCGCGCACGACGCGGTGGGCGACGAGCGTGTGCTCGGGGCGGACGGCGGCTCCGCCGTCGTGGCAGACGCCGACGGCCGTGCCGGTCGTTCCCTGTGCGCGGCAGTCCAGGCAGTGCATCAGTAGTCCCTTCCCTCGGTGGTCAGGGCGGACGGGGTGAACCTCTTGCGCCAGGCCAGGGACACGTAGACGAGGCCGATCAGGACGGGCACCTCGATGAGCGGTCCCACGACGCCGGAGAGGGCCTGGCCGGAGGTCACGCCGAAGGTGGCGATGGCGACGGCGATCGCCAGCTCGAAGTTGTTGCCGGCGGCGGTGAAGGCGAGGGTGGCCGTGCGGTCGTAGGCGAGGCCGATCGCCTTGCCCAGCAGGAAGGTCCCGGCCCACATCACGGCGAAGTACACCAGCAGCGGCAGCGCGATGCGTACGACGTCGAGCGGCTGGGAGGTGATGGTCTTCCCCTGGAGGGCGAAGAGGATGACGATCGTGAAGAGGAGGCCGTAGAGCGCCCAGGGGCCGATCTTCGGCAGGAACTTGGACTCGTACTTCTCGCGACCCAGCTTCTTCTCGCCGATGCGGCGGGTGAGGAAGCCGGCCAGCAGGGGGACGCCGAGGAAGATGACCACGTTCAGGGCGATCTTCCACATGGAGATGTCCAGGTGCTCGCCGTCGCCCAGGCCGAGCCAGCCGGGCAGCAGGTCGAGGTAGAACCAGCCGAGCAGGCCGAACGCCAGCACCTGGAAGACGCTGTTGAGTGCGACCAGGACGGCCGCGGCCTCGCGGTCGCCGCAGGCCAGGTCGTTCCAGATGATGACCATGGCGATGCAGCGGGCCAGGCCGACGATGATCAGGCCGGTGCGGTACTCGGGCAGGTCCGGCAGGAAGATCCACGCGAGCGCGAACATCACCGCCGGGCCGACGATCCAGTTGATCACCAGGGACGAAGCCATGAGCCTGCGGTCGCCGGTGACGGCGTCGAGCTTGTCGTAGCGGACCTTGGCCAGGACCGGATACATCATGATCAGCAGGCCGAGGGCGATCGGCAGGGAGATGCCGCCGATCTCGACCTCGGCGAGGGCGTCGTTCAGGCCCGGGACGGCTCGCCCCAGGCCGAGGCCCACGGCCATGGCGATGAGGATCCATACGGCGAGGAAGCGGTCGAGCGTCGACAGCTTCGCGACGACGGAGGACTCCTCGGCGGTCGTCGCGGGTGTGTCGGTGCGGGTCACGGACAGGCCCTCTTGTTCTCGGCGGCGGTGCGGGCGGACTCGGCCAGGTCGGCGAACTGGCCGGCGAGCGAGGCGATGACGTCCGGACGGACCTTGTAGTACGTGTAGCGGCCGCACGGCTCCGTCTCGACGACCCCGGCCTCGCGCAGCACCCTCAGATGGTTGGAGAGGTTGGTCTGCCGGGCGCCCGTCTCCTCCACGAGGTGGGTGGTGCACAGCGTCTCTTCGGCGAGCAGGGTCACGATTCGCAGCCTGAGCGGGTCCGCCAGAACCCGGATCAGGTCAGTGTCGACTGACGTCATCATGTGCTGATACTGTCACATCAGTGATGACTGACACCACTGGGTGCTGACGTCATGGGCGCCTGATGCCGTCGCGAGACAAGAGAGACCTCCTGATGTCCGACAAGCCCTCCGTGCTGTTCGTCTGTGTCCACAACGCCGGCCGCTCGCAGATGGCCGCCGCGTGGCTGACCCACCTGGCCGGGGACCGCGTCGAGGTCCGTTCCGCCGGCTCGGACCCGGGCGAGAACGTCAACCCCGCCGCCGTCGAGGCGATGCGCGAGGTGGGCATCGACATCTCCGCCGAGGTGCCGAAGATGCTGACCGTGGACGCGGTCAAGGAGTCCGACGTCTGCATCACCATGGGCTGCGGCGACACCTGCCCCGTCTTCCCCGGCAAGCGGTACCTGGACTGGCGGCTGGAGGACCCGGCCGGCCAGGGCGTCGAGGCCGTCCGCCCGATCCGCGACGAGATCAAGGTGCTGGTCGAGGGCCTGATCAAGGAGCTCGTGCCCGAGCCGCGGTCATGAGCACGGCCACGGACATCCGCGAGGTCATCGCCATCGGGCGGCCCCGCGGGCCGCACCGCCGCGCTCCGCACCGCCCGCGCCGAGGCCCCCTCGGGCGGGCAGATCCCGGAGGCGTGGCCCCCGTCCCCCCGGGACTCACGCGTCACGCCCGAGTCCGTCGTCGATGCGGGTGCGCAGGGAGCGCAGCGCCTGTCTGAGCTCGGCCGGTTCGATGTCTGTGAGGTCGGCGTCGAAAGTCAGAAGCAGACCTGCCGGCCCGGGGCGGGGCTCGGCGCCGACGGCGTCGAGCCCCGAGCGCCGGGACATTCCGGAGAAGCGGACAGGGCGTCACCTCCCGCCCCGGCGCTTCGCGGCCGCCCGCATCGGCCGGTCAGCCGGCCGGGGTGATCTCCAGAGCGGGTCCCGGCAGGGCGGACCGCAGCCGGCGGTCGTGGGTGACGACGATGAGCGTGCCCTCGTAGGAGGTGAGGGCGGTCTGGAGGTCCTCCACCAGGGAGGGCGAGAGATGGTTGGTCGGTTCGTCCAGCAGGAGCAGGTCGTGCGAGCCCGTGACCAGGCGGGCGAGTTCGAGGCGGCGGCGCTGGCCGGTGGACAGGTCCCGTACGGGCCGGGGCAGGTCGGCCGCACGGAACAGGCCCAGGGCCAGCAGTTCGTCGGCGCGGTCCTCGCCGAAGGCCGCGAGCAGGGAGCGGCTCTCCTCGCCGGGAGGGGCCGGGGCCGCCACCTGGCGCAGGATTCCGACCCGCGCGGGCCGTCGCACCGTGGCACCCGGCTCCGGTGCCAGTTCGCCCGCCAGGACGCGCAGGAGCGTGGTCTTGCCCGCACCGTTGGGACCGGTCACCAGGAGCCGGCCGCTCGCGGGAACATGGAGCGAGTCCAGTACCAGGCGCCCCGGCACGCGCAGGTTTCCCACCTCCACCGCGCGGTCCGCCGATCCCCCGATGTCCGCGGAGAACCGCAACGGCTCGGGGGGTGCGGGCACCGGGTTGTCGGTGAGCCGCTGCAGCCGCTCGCGTGCGTTGCGGATGCGGCTCATGGCACCGTGGGCGCGTGAGCGGGCCCTGAACGCGCCCGCGCCGCTGAAGGCCCAGGGCCCTTTGCGCGGGATCGCTTCGAGGCGGCCGATGTGCGAGTCGGCGAGCCGGGACTGGCGGGCCACCTCGGTGCGCCACTGCTCGTACTCCCGCTCCTGCGCGGCGCGTTCGGCGGCCTTGGCGACGAGGTATCCCGGGTAGCCGTCGCCGTAGCGGCGAACCGCCCGGGTGCACGGGTCGACCTCCAGAACGGTGTCGGTGACCCGGTCGAGGAACGTCCGGTCGTGGGTGACGGCGACGAGGGTGCCCCGGTGAGCACGCAGCCGGTCCTCCAGCCAGGCCACGGCCTCGTCGTCCAGGTCGTTCGTGGGCTCGTCCAGCAGCAGCAGCTCGGGCGCCGAGGCGAGCGTCGCGGCCAGGGCGAGGCGGGAGCGCTGACCGCCGGAGAGGGTGCCGATCCGCCGCGAGCGGTCCAGACCGGCCGGCTCTCCGAGGTGGCGCAGAGCGACGTCGACCCGGCGGTCCGCGTCGTACCCGCCGCGCGCCTCGAACTCCGCCTCGAGCGCGGCGTACCGGTCGTGCACGGCCGGGTCGGCGCCTTGGAGCGCGGCGCCGGTCGTCCGTATCCGCCGTTCCAGGGTGCGCAGTTCGGCCAGGGCCAGGTCGATGGCGTCGCCGACGCGCGCCGTCTCCGGCAGGTCGAGTGTCTGCGCCAGGTGCCCTGTGCCACCCGGCGCCACGACGCGGACCTCGCCGTTGTCGGGCCGCACCGTGCCGGCGAGGAGCCGTAGCAGTGTGGACTTGCCGGAGCCGTTGTCGCCGATGACCCCCGCCTTCTCCCCGGGCCGGACCGTGAAGGACACCCGGTCCAGGACGAGGTGGTGGCCGTAGCGCTTGCTGACGTCGGTGACGGTGAGCTGGGAGACGGTGGTGCGGGCGGCGGACGGTGCTGCGGGCGTACGGATCAAGTGGGGTCTTCTTTCGTCCGGGAACGGAGATACGAGGAACGGGAGCGAAGCGATACGAGACGTCGCGTCTCGCTTTCCTGGAAGATAGCCCACGCGGCACGGTCACGCAAGACGTTACGTCTCGTCAGCTGGCGGCGCCGACGTCGGCGGCAGGACGGCGGGCGAAGCGGGCGGGACCGGGCCACCGGCCCGCTCCCGCCGCCGCGCCGCTCCGGCCGCCGCGCCGAGTCGTCCGCGCGCCGGGGTGTCCGCCGCCGGGTTGTCCGCGCGCCGGGTTGTCCGCGAACTCCGCCGGGATCGTCCGTGATCGGTAACAGACGCATCCCCCGGCCGCCGTTCTCCGTCCTGTCAGGTGGTCTCGAAGCGACCGAGGGTTCGACGGGCAACGGCGGGAAAGCGGGGCGGACATGGCACGGCACGGTGGCGGGCGGGGCTGGTACGGCAAGGTGGTCGGGGCGGCGCTCGGCGTGACGGTGCTCGCCGTCGGCGCCTCGGTGTGGACCGCGCAGGCCGGCTCCGTGGGCGGCCCTTCGCCGGCGGCGACCGCGTCGGCCACGCCGGGCAGTGGCGTAGAGCCGGTCGACGTCACCATCGTGCACGCCTCGGACAAGGGGCCGCGCGGCGTCAACATCACCATCGACGACGGCCCCGACCCCGTGTGGACCCCTCAGGTGCTCGACGTGCTGCGCGAGTTCGGAGTGAAGGCCACGTTCTGCGTGACGGGGACGCAGGCGCAGGCCCACCCGGACCTCGTGAAGGAACTGGTCGCGGCCGGACACCGGCTGTGCGACCACGCGGTGTCGCACGACACCGCCATGGACAAGAAGTCCGAGGCCTACCAGTCGAAGGAGATCCTCGACGCCGAGCGCATGATCACCGAGGCGTCGGGAGGCGTACGGCCCGTGTACTACCGGGCACCCGGCGGCGCCTTCACCCCCTACAGCCGCGAGCTCGCCGCCTCCCGGGGCATGCGCCCGCTGGGCTGGAACGTGGACACCAAGGACTTCGAGCGGCCGGGCGCGGACGCCATCGTCGCCACCGTCGAGCGGGAGCTCCCCAACGGGCCGACGCTCCTCTTCCACGACGCCGGAGGCGACCGCTCCCAGACCGTCGAAGCCCTGCGCCGCGTCCTGCCCTGGCTCAAGGAGCAGGGCTACTCCTTCGGCTTCCCGGTGCGCTGAGGCCGCGGTCCCTCCGCGAGCGCCACGTCGCGGAGGGACCGGCGTTCACCGGGGGCCGTCAGGGCCGCTCGATGGTGATGAAGGGGTCCCACTGGAAGTAGCCCATCAGATTGCGGTGACGGTCCAGGATCTGGAAGTAGAAGTGGTACACGACCTTGCCGGTCCTCTTGACCGTCGTCCGCCAGTAGTGGTCCTCGTACTCCTGGACCGTGAACGCCGGCGTGCCCTCGGTCCCCTCCTGCGGCATCGGGTAGACGCCCTGGACCACCTCGATCTCCGGCGTCCTGATGAGCACGTGCTGGCTGTCGTTGCTCACGTACCGGTACAGGAGTGCCTTGTAGTCACTGCCGAGCGACAGCGTCGTCTCCCGCCACTTGACGCTGTCCCCGGGCTCGGCCCGGAGGTTCAGCTCGGCGCCCGACGTGCCGATGATGTGGTCCTGACGCGTGGTCATGTAGATCAGGCTCTCGTCGGCGTAGGTCGGCGCGTCGGGGTTCTTCGACGCGTTGGGGTTCCGTTCGACGATCGTCGCCGCGTCGAACGCGATCATCACGTTGAGTTCGGCCATGTCCTGCCCCCTTCGGATACGGGTCGTGCTCTCTGCTCCCTGACGGTCCGGGCGGCCCGTCAGACGGTCGTGCCGGGCTTCGGCACCTTGTACGCCATCGCCCGCGGGTAGTCGTGCCGGCGCAGGCGGACGCGGACCAGCAGCGGTCCGGCGTTGACCGGGTCGGCGGGGTCGGTGAGGCGGGCCAGCAGGGCGTCCAGCTCCGCGGTGTCCGCGACGGCGACCCCGTTCGCCGGGGTGTCCCGTCCGGCGAACACGGCGGCGAGGCGGTCGTAGTGCCAGGGGTGGAGCACGTTGTAGAAGTCCGGGTCGGGCCGGGCGGACCGGTCGGCCTGGCCGGACCGCTCGGCCTGGCCGTTCCCGGCGTAGTAGGACGGGTGGACCAGCATCTGCTCGATGCCGTAGAAGTGCCCGTTGTCCATGACGAACACCACCGAGCGCAGCCCGAGCCGGGTGTGGGTGGAGATCTCCTGACAGGTCTCCTGGAAGGCGCCGTCGCCGACGAACACCATCGGGCGGGCGGGCGTGCGCTCGGGGGCCAGCGCGGCGCCGGTGGCCGCGCCGACCGACCAGCCGATGGACAGCCAGCTGACCTGGGACAGGAACCCGCCCGCGGGCAGCGACAGGTTCATCGAGCCGATGAGGGAGAAGGCGGCGTCGGAGACGACCGTCCAGTCGTCCCGGGTCTCGCGGGCCAGGAAGTGGTTGATCCGGTCGAACACGCCGTCGTAGGTGAGGTGCCCGGGGTGTCCCCGGCGCCGGGAGCGCGAGCCGCTGAGGTGGAGGGAGGCCCGGTGGTGTTCCAGGGCGGCGGGGCGGTCCTCGGGCGCTCCGTGGTGGGCGTGGGCCTCGGCGTAGTAGTCGGCGGCAAGGCCGTCGGAGCCGTACGCCTTCACCAGGGCGTCCTGGAGGGCGGGCAGCAGCTGTTCGAGCTGGACGTCGGGGAAGTAGGAGGTGCCGACGCTGACGCCGCCGTTCGCGGCCATCACCCAGTCGTCGCCGACGCACTGCTCGCCGCCGAGGTTCTTCGAGGTGGACCAGGCGCCGAGCCCGATGCGGCAGGTGGCCCAGTCCTTGAAGACCCAGTGCACGTCCGGATGGCTGGCGTGGCCGTTGTACACGCCGTGGAACTGCGGCAGGTCCTCGTCGACGACGGCCTTGGCGCCGACGGTGGTGCAGAACGGCACCCCGGTGGCCTCGACCAGGTCGGTGAGCCGCGCGCCCAGGCGGAACCGGTCGATCTCCTCGCCGGCCCACACGACCGGGCGGGGCCTGCCGTCCGGGCCGGGATGCTCCTCGATCAGGGTGAGGATCGCCGCGACGGCGCTGTCGAGCATGGTCTGGCCGCGTGCGCCGAGCGGCCGCTCGCGGCGGCTGATCGGCTCCTGGGGCTCGGCGCAGGGCTCGTCCCACAGGTCCTCCATGACCTCCAGGTAGACCGGCCGGCGCTCGGTCAGGCAGGCGGTGAGCGCGGTGTCGATCTGGCCGGGGGCGAGGCCCGGGTTGGAGATGACCTGCGCGTCCACGGTGACCTGCCGGTAGACCTCCAGGTTGCTCTCCGTGCGGGGGCTCATGTGGGAGGTGAGCAGGCCGAGGGCGCGCTGGTTCTGCCACTGCTCGTAGGGCGGGGAGGCGTTGACGGCGACGAGCGGGACCCGTTCGACGTAGGCGCCGCCGCAGGCGTTGAGGAGGTTGAACGCGCCCACGCTGTAGGTGACCGCGGCCGCGCCGACGCCGTGGATGCGGGCGTAGGCGTCGGCGGCCTGGCCCGCGCCGCCCTCGGTGGGGGTGCCGACCCACTCGATGTCGCCCTCGGCGTGCAGCGCGGTCAGGAACGGGCCGAGGTGGTTGCCGGGGACGCCGAACAGGTGGGTGATGCCCAGCTCGGCCAGGCGCCGGGCGAGGTAGCGGGCGACCGTGCACCCGGGGTTGATCGCGATCACGACGAGTTCTCCTCCCTGTCCGGTCCCGGGACGGTGACCGGCGGGGCGTGGTGGACGGCGACGGCGGCCCGGACGGCGCTCTCCAGGGCGCCCTCGATCCAGGCGTGTTTGAGGGAGGTGTGCTCCCCGGCGAAGTGCACGGGGCCCTCGGGCCGGGAGACGTCCAGGTGGAAGCTGGTCATCTGGTGCGCGGTGTAGATGGCGGCCTCACCGAAGGCGTACGGGTCGCGGGCCCAGCTCTTGGTGGCGCCCCGGCCGCTGAAGAACACCTCGATGCGGCGGCCGTGCAGGGCCTGGAGGTTGCGCAGGGCGTAGACGTAGCGCTCGGCGGGGCGCATGGAGTCCCAGCGGGCGGCGTCGTCGGACCAGCAGTACGAGGCGAGCACGACGCCGCCGGTGCTGCCCTCGACCCGGTGCGAGGGGTAGTACGTGAACCGGTTGGGGTTGTCGGTGGCGGAGCCTCCGCCGAAGCTGTGGGTGGCGGGGCGGACGGCGGGGCCGCGCAGCGGCATGGTGCCGTCGATCCGCCGCATCTCCTCGGTGACGCCGCTGTCCTTGACCGCGGCACCGAGCAGGCCGGCCTCCGGGTCGGGGAGGGTGACGCGGGTCCGGGCGCCCTGGTCGGCGCCGAGCCGGTAGTACTCGTACAGGCCCGGCGCGATGCCCTCCAGCTCGTCGCGCCAGTCGTCCTCGGTGAACTCCCACCACCGGTGGCTGAACTCCAGCAGCACCTTGGTGGCCTGGTCGTAGTGGGTCTCGATGACCGCGCGGCGCTTCTTGTACGACATCGAGGGGACGATCTCCACGAAGCGCAGGGCGGAGAACGGGACGGTGACGATCGCCAGGTCCGCGGTCCACAGGCGCGGCGGGGCCTGGGGGTCGTTCTCGGCGACGGTCTGCACGGCCACGCCCCAGCCGTCGGGGCCGACGGCTCCGGTGCCCTCGGGGTCGGTGTCCCGGCTGGGGTCGTGGTACTCGAGGCGGATCATGCGGTGGCCGAGCCGCACCTCGTCGCGCAGGCCCTGGTGGAGGGCGTGCGGCAGGCGCCAGCTGCCTCCCGGTATCTCCCAGTAGCGGACGGTGGGGTTGATGTCGCTGCGGCTCAGGAAGCTGTGGAAGAAGGAGAGGTGCAGCCGTGAGGACATGTTCTCCAGCGTTCCGACGGCCTCGATCGCCTCGTCGCTGAGCCCGGCGTGGTCGCGCAGGAATCCGCCCATCGAGTAGCCGTCGAAGTCGCGGATCACCCGGGCCCAGCCCTCGACCCATTCGTCGAACGGTTTGTTGACGCGCTTTCCGTCGACGACGTCGGAGTAGTAGTCGCGCACGCTCTCCAGTGCGTCGTCGACCATCTTCACGACGGGGGCGCGGACCTCGTCGTCGGTGAGGTGGAAGCCCTCGTTGATCCGTTCGGGACCGGCGGCGTAGTCGGCCCGCCGCACCTGGACGCGGTTGGCGCGGATCCAGGAGTTGCCGCGCTTGTCGGGTTCGCGGAAGTCGGGGCTGTCGTCGCCGTAGGTCCACGTCCGTCCGGTGAAGGAGGTGTACGTCACCGGCGGGACGGGGACGTCGGGGCCGCTGCCGGTGGAGGGGTCCACGTCCACGTTGTAGAACTGGCGGCGGCCGAGGCCGAGCTTGTCGACGAGGGCGAGGACGAGCGGGTGGAAGTCGGGCAGCCGCATGGCACCGGCCTCGGCGTACTGGGCCGGGTCGGCGAAGGGCTGGTGGTGCTTGGTGGCGCGGAAGGTCTTGATGCGTCCGCCGACCCGGTCGGTGTTGGCCTCGAGGATCGTGACGTCGTGGCCGGCGTCCTTGAGCAGACGGCCCGCGACGAGGCCGGTTATGCCGGCGCCGACGACGAGGATCTTCTTGCGCGGGTGGCGGGTGGTGCCGAGACGGCCCGTGTCGATCAGGGTGTGGAGGTAGTCGAGCTTGAGGTCCCTGCCGTCCGGGCCGACGAGCAGGAGTTCGCGGGCAAGTCGGAGACAGGTCTGCCAGCGTGCACGGGTGGCGGAGTTTTCCCGTGAATGGTCGGTCATAGCTTGCGATCGTAGAGATGGAGAAACGGTTTCCCGGATCGTTTCGCGGACAAAGTCCAAAAAGCGGCGATCGCGCTGCTCGACGGGAATTCGACTTGCCCGTATTACTCACGACGGACCGGTGGTCCACCAGGGGCGGATGGGGAAAGGGAAACGCAGCCGAATCGATAATTCGCTCACGGAAGGCGGAATTCCCGCTGCTCCCACGGTGGGCGGCCCCACCGGCCGACGGGGGCGGGAAGGGGTCCGGGACGGTGATTTTCCGCCCAGTCGTCGCCGCGGCCCTGCGCGGTGTCGCCCCGGCCCTGCGCGGTGTCGCCCCGGCCCGGGCGGCGCCCGGCCGTACCGGCGCGGTGACCACGGGCACCGGCCCGGGCGACCGCGGGAACCGGCTCACCGGCTCACCGGCTCCCGGGGCCCGTTCCGTGGCGTCGTCGGCCCCGAGAGCCCTGCACGCGCGATCAGCCGGCGACCGCCAGCGGGGCGGTGGGTTCCCAGACGAACCCGTCCGGGTCGCTGAACGGGCGGTCGGCACCGGAGAGCACGAGCCGGTGGGAACCGGTGCCGTCGGCGGGGGCGCCCGCGACCTTGGCGAGGCCGCGGCGCTTGTACAGGGACAGCTTGACGGTGCCCGGCCCGGCGGCGAACTCGACGTACTTGCCGCCGAAGCTCTTGCCCACGGTGAGGCCCTGCCCGACGTAGAACCGCTTGCTGGCCTTCACGTCCTCGACGCCCAGCAGGAGCACGATCTCGTCGACGTCCCGGGTGACCGGGCCGGTGTCCTTCTTCGCCGACGTCGCGATCTGCCAGACCGTGCCGTCCGGGGCCTGGACGACGCCGCCGTAGCCCCACAGCGACCTCGCGGCGGGCTTGAGGGCGGTGGCGCCGGCGTCGAGGGCGGCGCCGACGAGGGCGTCGACGTTGCCCGGCTGGGACACCACGAGCGACAGGGTGAAGCCGCGGAAGCCGGTGGTGGGGGCCTGGGAGGCGCGCAGGCGGACCCGCGACGGGTCCAGGGCGAAGGCGGCGGAGTAGAAGCGGGCGGCCGCCTCGATGTCGGCCACCTCCAGGGTGACGGAGTCGATGGAGTTCATGCCGTCGACGGTATGGGCGGGCGGCTCGCCCGCGCTTCTCGAAAACTGACCGGGCCGCACGGACCCGGCGCACGCGATCTTCGCCGGTTGTTCATTCGGCGGTCCGGCGCCCCCTCGTCCACGGCTGAAACGATTCGGCGTCGCAGTGGTCCGTTACGGAGGAACGATGTCCCCGAAGAGCAGGAGAGCCTGCGCCGCGTTCGCGGCCCTGGCCGTGACCGCCGGCACCCTCGCGGGCGCGGGCGCGGCCCACGCGGAACAGCGCGAGCGCGGCCACCACCGCCCGCAGCGGCCCGTGGCCTTCGAGCGCACCGCCACCTACCCGGTCTTCCGGAACCGGCCGGCCGGCGAGGACCCGGCCGCCGCGACCGTCGCGGAGATCTCGGCCGTCAGCGAGGACGGGCGGACCCTCGTCCACACCGACGCGGCGGCCCGGCGGATCGGTTTCCTCGACATCGGCGACCCCGACCGCCCGCGCGGCCTCGGCACCCTGTCGCTGGCCCGGCTCGGCGACGCCGAGGACGAGCCGACCTCGGTGTCCGTGGTCGGCCAGTACGTCCTGGTCGTGGTGAACACCAGCGCGAGCCACACCGCCCCCTCCGGCCGGCTCGACGTCATCTCGCTGCGCGACCGCGAGCGGGTGGCGAGCTTCGACCTCGGCGGGCAGCCCGACTCGATCACGATCAGCAAGGACCAGCGGTACGCGGCGATCGCGATCGAGAACGAACGCGACGAGGAGGCGGCCCCGCCCGGCGGCGAGGAGGGCGATCTCCCCCAGGCGCCGGCCGGCTTCGTGCAGATCGTCGACCTGAAGAAGGGCTCGTCACCCGCGCACTGGCGGACCCGGGCCGTGCCCCTGACGCGGGCCGACGGTTCGGCGCTGCCCGTGCTGGCCGCCGCCGGGATCGCCGCGCCGACCGACCCGGAGCCGGAGTACGTCTCCGTCAACGGCCGCGGCCAACTCGCCGTGACGCTGCAGGAGAACAACGGCGTCGTCCTCGTCGACCTGCCGACCGGCCGGATCACCAAGGCGTTCAGCGCCGGCACGGCGACGGTGGACGGCATCGACACGGTCGAGGACGGCACCATCGACCTGACCGGGTCGATCACCGGCGTGCCGCGGGAGCCCGACGCACTGGGCTGGATCGACGACCGCTACCTGGCGACCGCCAACGAGGGCGACTGGCGCGGCGGCACCCGGGGCTGGTCCGTCTTCGACAGCCGGACCGGGAAGGTGGTCTGGGACGCGGGCAACGGCTTCGAGCGGCTCGCCGTACGGTACGGGCTGTACGACGAGGGCCGGTCCGAGAACAAGGGCAGCGAGCCGGAGGGCCTGGCGATCGCCGAGTACGACGGCGTGCGCTACGCCTTCGTCGGCTCGGAGCGCGGCAACTTCGTCGCCGTCTACGACATCAGCCGGCCGGCCCGTCCGGTCTTCCGCCAGCTGCTGCCCACCACCAACGGCCCCGAGGGCCTGCTGCCGATCCCCTCGCGCGGCCTGCTCGCGGTCTCCAGCGAGGAGGACGACGCCGAGGCGGGCGTACGGGCCACCGTGAGCCTCTTCCGGCTGGGCAGGAGCACGCCCGGCACCCCGGCCGTCCCGGGCGTCGTCTCGGCCGCCGACGCCACCGGCGCGCCGATCGGCTGGGGTGCTCTCGGCGCGCTGTCCGCCGTACCCGGCAGACCGCACCAGCTGTACTCCGTCACCGACGCGGCGTACTCCACCACCAGGATCCTGACCCTCGACACGGCGCGCGCGGGCCGGCCGGCGGTCGTCACCCGGGCGCTGACCGTCAAGGACGCCGCGGGGCGGCCGGCCGGCTACGACGCCGAGGGCATCTCCGCCCGGCCGCGGGGCGGGTACTGGCTCGCCGTCGAGGGCGGGACGGGTGCGGGCAACCGGCTGGTCCGGCTGGACCGCGACGGGGTGACCCGGCAGGTCGTCCCCCTGCCGGCGGACGTCGCCGCGGGCCTCGGCAAGCAGGGGCTCGAAGGGGTCGCCGCCACCACGGACCGGCGCGGCCGCGAGGTGGTCTGGGCCGCGCTCCAGCGCGAGGTCGAAGGCGACCCGGCGGGGGTCGTGCGGCTCGGCCGGTACGACGTCGGGGCCGGTACGTGGAGCTGGTACGGCTACCGGATCGGCTCCACGACCACGCCGGGCGACTGGATCGGCCTCTCCGAGATCACCGTGGTCGGGGACCGGCTGGCGGTCGTCGAACGCGACAAGCTGAACGGCCCGGCCGCCAGGGTCAAGCAGATCCACACGGTCGACATGCCGCGGTCGGCGGCACCGTCGGGGTCCCTGCCGGTACTGCCGAAGCGGCTCGCGTACGACGTCCTGCCCGCCCTGCGGGCCACGAACGGCTGGACCCAGGAGAAGCTCGAAGGGCTGGCCGTGGCCGGCGACGGCCGGGTGCACGCCGTGACCGACAACGACGGTCTGGACGACGCCACCGGGGAGACCGTCTTCCTCGATCTCGGCTCCAGCAGGAGCGTCTTCGGCCGGCGAGGCTGACGGCCGGGCCGACGGCGGGCATGCGGGCGGTCACCGGCGGGCATGCGGGCGGTCACCGGCGAACGGCCGGCGACCGCCCGCCCCGAACCGCCGAACCGGGGAGCGAAGAACCGGTGCTGAGCGGGTCAAGCCGGTTCGAGCTGCGGCTCCGTCTTCCGCGCCGGTGCCGCGGCCTTCGGGTTCCACAGTCTGGCGGTCCGCACATAGCCGTAGACGACCGAGGCCATCGCCAGAACGAGAAGCGGTCCGAACACCCAGGGACGCGCGGCCATTTCCATCGGAAGACAGCGGGCCGACGCCAGGAGCGCGGCGAAGACCACCGTTCCGTAAGTGACCAGCTGTATTCCCGCCCGGTCCCAGCCGTGGTCGAACGAGCGCAGTGCCGCCTCGATCGTGACCGCGAACACCACGCCTGCCAGAATGTCTATGCCGTAGTGGTAGCCGAATCCCAGCGTCGCGCCGAGAGTGGCGATAAGCCAAAACGTTCCTGCAAAACGCAGAACGCGTGGGGCCCTGCGGGAATGGATGAAGATGGCGGTCGCCCACGCCGTGTGCAGGCTGGGCATGCAGTTGCGGGGTGTGACGCCGTCGTACGTCCACGGGTGCGGGGTGCTGACCGGCGGGGGCGTGTGCGGCCACAGGTTGGCCATCGCCCACTGCTCGCCGCCGGTGCCGAACGCGCCGGTGCCGTAGGTGAAGACCGGCCCGACCACCGGATAGATCATGTACACGGCCGGTCCGAGGAGACCTATCACCAGGAACGTACGGACCAGATGGTGGCGCGGGAAACGGCGCTCGGCCGCCACGTTGCGCAGCTGGTACAGCGCGACGACGACCGCTGCCACCGCGAGTTGGGCGTAGATCCAGTCGAGGACGTGCTCGCCGACCGGGCCCGTGGCGGCGACCAGCCGGCCCGCCAGCCACGACGGACTGCCCAGCGCGTGATCGGCGATCGCCACGTAGGGGTCGAGTACCGCCGGGCGGGTCTTCGACGTGACCAGCAGCCAGGTGTCGCCCGTCTTGCGGCCGGCCACCAGCAGCAGGCCGAGCCCGACCCCCTTCAGCATCAGGACCCGTTCCCGGCCGGTGCGGCGGGTGACGGCGACGACCGCACAGCCCAGAATCACCCACAACGCGCCGTTGCCGAAGGAGTGTCCGTCACTCACCCGGGCGTCGAACGCCCACCGCACCAGCAGGAAGGCGACGTCGATGCCGATCGCGGCACCGGCCGCGACGAACCGCTCCCGCCAGGTGAGCACCACCATCATCAACGCCATGCTCGCGTACAGCAGCGGCCCCGACGCGGGGGCGAACACCACCTCTTTCGCCTGGTTGGTCAACGGCCCTGGCAGGCCGTAGCGGCGCGCGGCGATCTCCAGCGCGATGCTGAATCCGAGGGCCGCCACACCCGCCACGACCCAGAGTCTCGTACGTGGTCGACCCCATGCGGAGAAGGTGTTTCTCCACTTTATTCGCGAAAATACCTGTGATGGCATTTGTCTCAATCTTCATGGTTCCGGAAGAGCAGTCCGTCGGCAGAGGAGACGGGAGGATCACATTGCGGGTTCCGGTCCTGAATTGTCGAGACCGACGCCGACGCCCCGGGGGCCGGGGGAGAAAAGAGCGGCGGGCCGCCGCCCGCCGCCGTACCGCGGGCCGGCCCGGCGGGCGTTCCGTGCGACCGCCGCGGCTCCTTCGGCCCGGCGGAGGCACATACTGGTGGCAATGACAAAGCCAGTCGGATCAAAACGCCACGCGTTGCCCACCAGCCCCTTCAAGGAGCCGGTCGCACTGCCTCCCAAGCACTTCGACGTGGGCGACCGGGTCACCCACGACACCTACGGCCTCGGCCGGGTGATCGCCCTCGAGGGCGGGATCGCGGTGCTCGTGGACTTCGGCTCGGCGCAGGAGCGGATCACCGTGCCCTACGCCAGGATGAGCAAGCTCTAGGACCACTCCGGCCACACCGCGCACCGGGAGCCGCCCACGGCACGACAACGCCCCGCGCCCGCGCCCGCGCCCACGGGCGCCGGGCCACGTCCGCTGCCCTCGACGTGCGACGTGTCCTTTGTCTCCACCGGTCCGTCTCGCCGCCTGTGGCGCTTTTGCCGTACCGGCGGGGCGGAAGGCGGCGCAGACACCATCGCCGGTGGTCACCACGCCGCCGACGGGAGCCCGGACGGCAAGACTGCGGCCCCCGGAGGGCAATATCTGCTGCCATGACAGGAGAAATCAACAGGACGCCCGGGGAATATTCCTCGGTCGGCCAGTCGGAGCAAGATTATTGCCGGCTCCCGGTCGATCACGGCGTGCTAGTGTCGCTGGAAGTTGCAGTTGTGGTTGCCTGAAGGTTTTGTCCGACGGGGTGATCATCACGGCGACCGGAGTTCACACAGGGTGAACTCCGAGCACCGTACCGAAGGAGAAAATTATGGCTTCCGGCACCGTCAAGTGGTTCAACGCGGAAAAGGGCTTCGGCTTCATCGAGCAGGACGGCGGCGGCCCCGACGTCTTCGCCCACTACTCGAACATCAACGCCCAGGGCTTCCGTGAGCTGCTCGAAGGCCAGAAGGTGACCTTCGACATCGCGCAGGGCCAGAAGGGCCCGACGGCCGAGAACATCGTTCCCGCCTGACGCTCACGCATACTTCGCAGCTGGGGCCCGCGCCTAGGGGTGCGGGCCCCAGCTCGCCGCGTTTCCGGGCGCAGAGCGCCCTGCGGGGTTCCGCTTCTCTCCCCGCGCATTCAATTCCCTCGCTTTCATCAATTCTCTCGGTCCACTCGGCTTCATACGCCGAGACCGACCGGGGCCGGCTCGTTCTTGCGATTCCCTGCGCCGCTCTTTTGCTGCGGGTCTCCCTTGATACGTGCCATATCAAGGAAGGTTCCCCATGAACCGCGTACGCACCAACGACCGCCGACGCTCCGGTGGCGGCGGCCCCCGCCGCTCGCAGACCTCCGGCCGCCGGCCGTCCGCCCCCCAGGGCGGCGAGTTCGCGCTGCCGAAGACGATCACGCCGGCGCTGCCCGCCGTCGAGTCGTTCGCCGAACTCGACATGCCGGCCCGCCTGCTGGCCGCGCTCACGGCCGAGGGCGTGACCACGCCGTTCCCGATCCAGGCGGCGACCCTGCCCAACTCCCTGGCCGGCCGCGACGTACTCGGCCGCGGCCGCACCGGCTCGGGCAAGACGCTCGCCTTCGGCCTCGCCCTGCTGGCCCGTACGGCCGGGCAGCGCGCCGAACCGCGACGTCCGCTCGGCCTCGTCCTCGTACCCACCCGTGAGCTGGCCCAGCAGGTCACCGACGCGCTCGCCCCGTACGCCCGCTCGCTGGGCCTGCGGTCGGCCACCGTGGTCGGCGGCATGTCGATCGGCCGGCAGGCCTCCGCGCTGCGGGGCGGCGCGGAGATCGTCGTCGCGACGCCCGGACGGCTCAAGGACCTCATCGACCGGGGCGACTGCCACCTCGGCGACGTCGGCATCACCGTCCTGGACGAGGCCGACCAGATGACCGACATGGGCTTCATGCCCCAGGTCACCGCCCTGCTCGACCAGGTGCGCCCCGAGGGCCAGCGGATGCTGTTCTCGGCCACCCTGGACCGCAACGTCGACCGGCTCGTCCGCCGCTACCTGACGGACCCGGTGGTGCACTCCGTCGACCCGTCGGCCGGTGCCGTCACCACGATGGAGCACCACGTGCTGCACGTGCACGACACCGACAAGCACCGCACGACCACCGAGATCGCGGCGCGGGACGGCCGGGTGATCATGTTCCTCGACACCAAGCACGCCGTGGACCGGCTGGTGAAGCACCTGCTGAGCAGCGGTGTCCGCGCCGCGGGCCTGCACGGTGGCAAGTCCCAGCCGCAGCGCACGCGGACCCTCGCCCAGTTCAAGGACGGGCACGTGACGGCGCTGGTGGCGACCAACGTCGCGGCCCGCGGCATCCACGTCGACAACCTCGACCTGGTCGTCAACGTCGACCCGCCCAGCGACCACAAGGACTACCTGCACCGCGGCGGCCGTACGGCCCGCGCCGGCGAGTCCGGCAGCGTCGTCACCCTGGTGACCCCGAGCCAGCGGCGCGACATGACCCGGCTGATGGCCTCGGCCGGTATCACCCCGCAGGTCACGCCGGTCCGTTCGGGCGAGGCGGAGCTGTCCCGCATCACCGGGGCGCAGGCCCCGTCCGGTGTCCCGGTCGTCATCGCCGTACCGGTCGTGGAGCGCCCGCGCCGCGCCGCGTCCGGCGGGGGTTCCTCGTCCCGCGGCCGCCGCAGCCGCTCCGCGCAGGGCCGCGCCGGCCAGGGGACCTCCACCCAGCAGAACCGCGCCGGCCAGGGCCGCGGCACCCAGGGCCGGCCCGCCGGCGAAGCCCCGCGCCGCAGGCCGCGGCGCCAGTCCGCCGGTGGCTCGGCGGCCTAGGGACGACCTGCTCCAGACCCACCGCGAACGGCAACCCACCCGTCCCATCTCCCCCTTGTGGAGGCATCATGCGCTGTGTCATCGCCCGGTACCCGTTCGACCTCACCAAGGGCGGGGTGCTGGATTCGATGAAGGGCGTCACTCCCGAGCCCATCACGGGTGAGTCCGTGACCATCGGCCGCCGCCGCTACCCCGTCAAGCAGGTCGGCGAGGTCGTCACCCGGCAGGACCGCCGCGACTTCTCCAGCGGCGAGGTCACCCGGGCCATGGCCCGCCTCGGTTTCACCTGCCACGCCGACCCCGCGGCCGCACCGGCTCCGGCGCCCGCCGCCACGCCGGTCGAGACCGCGTCGGCGCTGCTCGGCGGTACGGCACCGCTGGACGCGTAGCCGCGGGGACGTCTGAGCAGAGGGCGGGACGGAGGCGGAAGCCTCGGTCCCGCCCTCCCTCTGTCTCTCCTGCCGGGTTCTCCTACCTATCTCCCACCTGTCTCCTACGTCCCTTCTGTGTGCTTCTGCGTCAGGAGGGTCCCGTAGCAGCCGCGTCGTGGGGCTCCGACGGCGTCGGCGCCGTGCTCGGGCGGGCCGACGGCTCGGCGGCGGGCGGGGTGCTCGGCACCGCCGACGGTGCGGAGCCGGGCAGGGAGGCCGACGCGGTGGGCGGGGGCTCCTCGGGAGCGGGCCTCTGCGAGGGTTCGCGGGGCGGGGCGGGACTCGGTGCGGTCGTCGGCGCGGTCGTCGGCGTGGGCCCGGCGGGGGCCGGGGCCAGCGGAGCCGTCGGGCGTGCGGGCGACGCGGGGGCCGCCCAGTGCAGCGGCAGCGCGATCAGGGCGGCGGCGGCAGCGGTCGCGGCGGCGCCGGCCGCGGCGCGCAGCAGGCGCCGCCGGGACGCCGCCCGGCGGACCGCCTCGTAGCGGCCGGGGGGCGGTCCCAGGTAGTCGCCGCCCGGCCGCAGCACGACCAGCAGCGGATCGTCGTCGTCCCACGCGGACCCCGGGTCGTCCTGGCCGTCCTCAAGGCGTGTGGTCAAGGCTTCTCCTCAGATGGACGCGGAGCAGTTCGCGGGCCGCGTGGAGGTCGGCCTTGACGGTTCCTTCCTTGCGCCCGGTCAGCACGGACACCTCCCGGATCGGCATGTCAGCGTAGTAGTGCAGAAGGATCGGCACGCGCAGTCGCTCCGGCAGGGACTGCACGAGCAGCCGTACCGAGGGGTCGGCCTGCTCGGGGTGCGGGCGGACGGCGACCTCCGCGGTGACCCGGCGCACCGCCCGGCGCTCGCGCTCCAGTTTGCGCCAGTGGTCGCGGACGAGGTTGGCGGCGGTGACGTAGAGGAAGCCGCGGGGCTCCTCCACGGACGTCCAGCGGGCCCAGAGCCGGGTGAACGCCTCCGAGGCGATCTCGTGGGCCGTCTCGTCGTCGTCGACGAGCCGGCGGCACCAGCCGGCGAGGCGCGGATACAGGGCGGCGAACAGCTCGGACGCCGCCCTGTCACGGGACCGTTTCAACACTCTCCATGGTCGTGGGGTAGGGGCCGCACGGTACGGACGGCCGGTCAGGAGGCCGCGGGACGCGTCGCGTTCGTGGTCGTCTGCATGGTCGTGGTCGCGGTCGTGGTCGCGGTCAGTTCCGCGAAGACGATGACGTTGTCCCGGTACTCCTCGCCGATCCGCGGGCCGCCGCAGGTGATGAGCCGCAACTCCGGTCGGTCCACGTCCCCGTAGACGTCGTCCGTAGGGAAGTCGGCCCGCGCCACCGTCCGTACGGAGGTGACCGTGAACTCCGCCGTCGTGCCGTTCTCCAGTTGCGCCTCGATCCGGTCGCCTCGGTGCAGCCGCGCCAGGTGCCGGAAGACGCCGTCCCCGTGGGTGCCGACCGTGACATGGCCGAGGAGGACCGACGGCCCCACCTGGCCCGGCGTCGGCGAGTGCCGGTACCAGCCCGCGCGGTCGTCGTCCGTGGCGGGCGGGACCTCCACCGTGCCGTCCGACGCCAGTCCCAGCCGCATCACCGGGGTGTCGACCCCGATGGCCGGGATGCGCAGGCCGGCCGGGACCGAACGGCCCAGGGGCCGGGGCGGCTTGGCGGCGGCGTGCGCGGGCGGCGCGGTGGTGGCGGTGGGCGTGGAGCCTGCGGGCGTGCCGCGCCCGGCCTCTCGGCCGGCGCCGCATCCCACGAGGAGTACGGCCAGCGCGGCGGCGGCGAGGGCGCGCCCGGAGCGCGGGGTCATGCCCCGGTCGCCGCCCGCCGGCGACGTACGACGAAGAGGACCGCGCCGCCCGCGACGAGTACCGCGCCGGCGCCCGCGCCGATGAGTCCTTCGTCGGTCCCGGAGGCCTCCGTTGCCGTCACTCCGGTGTTGGGCGCGCCCTCGGGCACGGCGGATACCTGGCCCTCGGCCGGTGCCGGGGCGGGTGCCTGGGACGGTTCGGCCACCGGAGCCGGGGCACTGACGGACGGCACCGGCACCCCTGCCTCGCTCGGTTCGGTGCCGGAGCTCGGGGCGTCGGTGGCCGGAGGCTTGGAGGGGACCGGGGTGGGGTCGTCGGCGAACGCGGGCGCGGTGCCCGCCAGGACGACGGTGCAGGCCAGTGCCACGGCGCTGAGGATGGTTCGGCGCATCGGGTCGCTCTCTCTCATGGGTCGGCGCGTGTGCGTGCCGCTCGGGGTGCGGTCGCGAACGCGGATCGGACGGAGAGACGAGGCGACGACGGGACGGGTTGTAAAGAGATGGCAAAGTCCCGGGCCATGCAGAAGGCCCGCACCTTGCGGTGCGGGCCTTCAGTGCTGTTCGCGCGTCTTAGGCGGGAACGATGTTCTCCGCCTGCGGGCCCTTCTGGCCCTGCGTGACGTCGAAGTTGACCCGCTGGCCCTCCTGGAGCTCACGGAAGCCCTGGGTGGCGATGTTCGAGTAGTGGGCGAAGACGTCGGCGCCGCCGCCGTCCTGCGCGATGAAACCGAAGCCCTTTTCGGCGTTGAACCACTTCACGGTACCGGAAGCCATGTCTTTTACTCCTAGGCAGTGCTGGAGGCCCGCACTGTGCGGGCCTTCACATCGCTGCGATGATCACCTGCCCGGAAAACCGGTAACACAAATGGCAACCACAACTGCAACTGATGTCCAGCCTAGCACGAATTGAATCGGCCGCACAGAAATGAATCGCCAGGAAAGATGCTCTCGATTTAGCGGAGGATAGTTTTTCCGGCGTCCGCCGAATATCTGTTTCGCAGAGGTCAGGTTTTCACTCGCCGCGCCGTTCTCCGTTCCCGCCGGGCCGCCCGGCCTCGCGCCGGAGCTCCTCGTTCATGCGCAGCGCCGCGTCCAGATCGTCCTCCAGGCGGACGATCCGGCAGGCGGCCTCGATGGGCGTTCCCTGGTCGACCAGCTCGCGGGCGCGGGCGGCGCGGCGCAGTTGCTGGCGCGAGTAGCGGCGGTGCCCGCCTTCCGAACGGGTCGGGCTGATCAGCTCCGCCTCACCGAGGGCACGGAGGAAACCGGGTGTGGCACCGATCAGCTCGGCCGCCCTGCCCATGGTGTAGGCCGGGTACTGATCGTCGTCGAGCCGGTCGGCGGCCTGCGGCCGGTCTTCGGCGGTCAGCCTGCTCTCCGGGGACATGCATACCTTCCCGCGGACCGCTGGGGACACGGCCCGCCGCAGGGAATCCGGTTTCCCCGCACCTGAACTCTAGTCGCGCCCGTCGGATACCTCCCGCGGCGAACACATATCCGCAGGGCGCGGCGGGCGTGCCGGTCCGGTCGTGCCGGGTCGGAAGGCGGCGGGACGGAAGGGACGGGGTGAGGCGAGGCGAGGGTGGGGCGGGGCCAGGGTGGGCGGGGCGGGGGTGGGGGCAGAGGCCGGGGACCGGGACGCCGTACGCGCCAGGCGGGGACGCCCGGGGGACGTCGGCCTCGGCGTCGGGTGTCGGGCGCCGGCCCCTGCACCGGTCCGGTCCACCCGGGCCGGCCCCGCCACCCCGGGGACACCGCCTCGCAGGTCACCCTCGCGGGTCACCCTCGCAGGTCACCCTCGCGGGGTCCGCTCCGGTCATCTTCCGCAGGGGAGGTCCACTTCCAGGGTCGTCGGTCCGCCGGGCGGGCTGGCCAGGCGCAGGGTGCCGTCGTGGGCCGCGACCCGGCGCCGGATACCGGTCAGGCCCGAACCGCCGCCCTCGTCCGCACCGCCCCGGCCGTCGTCCTCGACCACCAGCCGCAGCCGGCCGCCACGCGCCCGGACGGTGACGGTGGCCCGCCCCGCCCCGCTGTGCTTCGCGATGTTCGTCAGCGCCTCCGCCACCACGAAGTACGCCGTCGCCTCGACCGACGCCGCACACCGCTCGGGCACGTCCGCCGCCACCCGGCACGGCACCCCGCAGTCCGCCGCCAGCCCCGACAACGCCCCCGCCAGCCCACGGTCCGCCAGCACCGGCGGCAGGATCCCCCGCGCCACCGCGCGCAACTCCGCCAGCGCCTGCTCCGCCGCCGACTGCGCCCGCTCCAGCAGCTCGTCGGCACCCGCGGGATCACGCGCCGCCATCCGCCGGGCCGCTCCCAGCAGCACCGTCACCGACACCAGCCGGTTCTGCGCACCGTCGTGCAGCGACCGCTCGATCCGCCGCAGCTCCGTCGCGTGCGCGTCCAGCGCCGCCGCCCGGGTCGCCGTCAGCTCCGCCACCCGCAGCGACAGGTCCGTCTCCGGGCCCGCCGCCAGCAACCGCCGTGCCGGGCCGGCCTGCAGCCGCGCCATGCCCGGCCCCAGCCCGAGCAGGATCGCGACCCAGCCGAGGCCCAGCAGGCCCACGGCGACGGCGTCCGGCCAGGTCTCGGCGGTCCCGATCCCGATCGACGTACTGGTGACGCCCTCGGGCACGAGGCGCCACCACAGGGGGAAGGTGGTGTCCCGGACCGCGCTGACCGGGAGCAGGAGACCGAGCAGGCCCAGGAGGAACCCCAGGGTGGCGTGCCGGGCCAGCCAGCGCAGCTCGCGCCGGGTGGTGGCGTCGGCCAGGGCGGGCCGCAGCCGGGTGGGCGGGGGATCGGGCGGGATGATCTCGGGGCCCCGGTGGGAGAGGCGTTCGCGTTCCCTGCGGGCCAGGGCGTGCAGGGCGCGCAGCACGGCGGGGGCGAGCAGGAGCCCGACGCCGGCCGGCGCGGTCACCGCGGCCACGGCCAGCAGCACGAGCACGCCGAGCGCCAGGGTGGCCGTGCCGAGCCCGCCGACGAGCTGCCCGGTCGCCGCGCCGGCGGCGCTCAGGGTCCGCAGGGCGCTCTGCCGCACGGACGTGATCGGCACCGTCATCCCGCCCGCCTCCCTCAGAGCCGCTCGCCGCACTCCGGCGTGCCCGACCCTATGCCGCCCGGCGCCCCGGCGGCGGGCGCGGAGCCGGAAAGTACAGCCTGCTGTACCTCGGACCGGGCGGCTGACGGGATCGGCCCGAGGGGGCCCGGGTCCATAGCGTCGGTGACGGACCGAGAGCGAAGCCACGGAGGACGCCGCCATGACGCACCAGGACCCCTACCGCCTGAGCACACCCCCGCCCCGCACCACCGGGCAGGACGGCCCGGACGCCGTCTCCCGCGGGGACGTCCTCCGTACGCTGCTGTGGGCCGTCGTCGTGGTCAGCGCGGTCGCCAACATGGCCGCCTCCCTCGCCGGCGCCCCCACCGTGGTGCACCTGGCCAGCGGCGTGGTCACCGTCCTCGCCGCCGGAACGCTCGTCGTGCGCGGTCTGCGGGGGCGTCGATGAGCACCGCGTTCGCGGCGGTCACCGCGCGCAGGGCGCCCGCCATCGCGCTGGCGAACGTCGCCAGGACGTACCCGGGTGGCGTGCGGGCCCTCGACGACGTGTCGCTCACCGTGGAGCACGGCACGTTCCTCGCCGTGATGGGGCCCTCGGGGTCCGGCAAGAGCACCCTGATGCACTGCGCCGCCGGCCTGGACTCCCCCACGTCGGGCAGTGTCCGCATCGACGGCCGGGAGATCTCGGGGCTGAACGAGACCCGCCGCACCGAACTGCGCCGCGAACGCGTCGGCTTCGTCTTCCAGGCGTACAACCTGATCCCCTCGCTCAGCGTCGAGGACAACATCACGCTGCCGCTGCGGCTGGCCGGCCGGCGCCCGGACCGGGACTGGCTGCGCACGCTGACCGAACGGGTCGGGCTCGCGGACCGGCTGTCGCACCGGCCGGCGGAGCTGTCCGGCGGACAGCAGCAGCGGGCCGCCGTCGTACGGGCGCTGGCGGCGAAGCCCGCCGTCGTGTTCGCGGACGAGCCGACCGGCGCCCTGGACCTGCGCAGCGCCCACCAGGTGCTGGACCTGCTGCGCGCACTCGTCGACGACCTGGGCCAGACGGTGGTGATGGTCACCCACGACCCGGCCGCCGCGGCCCGCGCGCACCGGGCCCTGGTGATGGCCGACGGCCGGGTGGTGGAGGCGCTGGAAGGCCCGACCGCACCCCGGCTGGCCGAGCGCCTCGTCGCGTTGGGGGAGCGGTAGACCGTGCTGCACCTTGCCTGGCGGATGGCCGCCCACCGGATCACCGCCTTGCTCGCCGTGGCGTGCGCGGTGCTGGGCGGCGCCGCGCTGATCACCACCACCGGTGTACTGGCCGAGTCCGGCCTCCGCTCCCAGCTGCCGCCCGGGCGGCTCGGCGGCGCGGACGTCGTGGTCGCGGCCGACCAGGAGTTCCACCCGAACGGGGACCTGCCGATCGCGCTGCCCGAGCGCGCCACGGTCCCGGACCGGCTCGTCGGCCGGCTGGCCGCCCTGCCCCACGTCACCGAGGCCGTCGGTGACATCGGCTTCCCGGCGGCGCTGGTCGACGCGCGCGGACGGGTCGTGCCGTCCGCCGAGGACCCGGGGACGGCGGGTCACGGCTGGTCGTCGGCGAAGCTGCTGGCGGACCCCCGCGTGGAGGGCCGGGCACCCTCGGGTGCGGGCGAGGTCGCCGTGGACGCGGCGGCGGGCGTCGCGGTGGGCGAGCGGGTCCGGGTCGTGGCGAACGGCCGCCCCGCCGCCTCCTACCGGGTCTCCGCGGTGGTCGACGCCCCGGGCGCGGGCGTCTACTTCGCGGACGGGACGGCCGCGCGCCTGGCGGGACGGGACGGTGCCGGCGACGGGCCGCGCGCCGGGACCGTCGACCTGATCGGCCTGCGCGTCGACGACGGTGCCGCGGAGCGGGTCGCCTCGGCGGTCCGCGAGCAGGTCGCGGGCACGGGGCTGGAGGTCGTCACCGGTGCGGACCGGGGGGAGGCCGTGGCGCCCGGCGTGGGTTCGGCGCGCTCGCTGCTGATCCTGCTCGCCGGTTCGCTCGCCGGGATCGTGCTGCTGATCACCGGGTTCGTCGTCGCGGGCGCGCTGGGCGTGACGATCGCCGGGCAGCGCCGCGACCTGGCGCTGATGCGGGCCGTCGGGGCGACCCCGAAGCAGATCCGCCGCCTGGCCGCCGCGCAGTCGACGGTCGTCGCGGCGGTGGCCCTGGTGCCGGGCGTCGCGGTCGGCTACCTGCTGGCGGACCGGTTCCGGCGGATGCTGGCGGACCGCGGGGTGCTGCCGGAGGAACTCCCCCTCACATCCGGCCCGTTGCCCGCGCTCGCCACGCTGCTCCTGATGGCCGGGGCCGTGCAGCTCGCGGCCCGGTGCGCGGCCTGGCGCACCTCCCGCATGCCGGCCACCGAGGCGGTCGCCGAGTCGCGCAGCGAACCGCGCACCCCGTCACGGGCGCGTACGCGGGCCGGTCTGCTGCTGATCCTCGGCGCGGGCGTGATGTCGGCGGCGCCGCTGCTGTCCCGGACCGTCATCGGGGCCTCGGCCACGTCCATCGCGGGCATCCTCGCCGCGATCGGCCTGGCCCTGTCCGGCCCGGCCCTGGTGAAGCGCGCGGGCGAGGCGGCCGTACGGCGCCTGCGCCCCGGGGTCACGGCCCCGACCTGGCTGGCGCTGGCCAACGTACGCGCCTACGCGCAGCGCCTGTCGGGCGTGGTCAGCCCGCTGGCCATGGCGGTCGTGTTCGTCCTGACGTACACGTTCGCGCAGACGACGGTGCTGGCCGCCACCTCGGACGACACCCGCACCGGCACGCTCGCCCAGTACGAGGTGAGCGCGCCGGGCCTGGGCGGGCTGCCCGCGGACACGCTGCCCGCCGTGCGGGACGTGCCGGGCGTGCGGGCGGCGGCGCCCGTCGGGACGACCACGGTGGTGTGGGAGTACGACCAGTTCGGCGAACCCGTGGCCGAGTCCGCCCCGGCGATGGTCCTCACCCCGGACGCCCGGGACGTCGTCGACCTCGGCGTCACGGACGGCGGCCTGGCCCGGCTCACCGGTGCCACGGTCGCCGTGAGCGGCGAGGCGGCGCGCACCCGGGGCACGGGACTCGGGGAGCGGCTCCGGCTGGTGCTCGGCGACGGGACGCGGGCCGACGCCGAGGTCGTCGCCGTGTACGACCGGGGCCTGGGCTTCGGCCCGGTCGTCCTCTCCCGTGACCTGGCCGCCGGGCACACCACGACCGGCCTCGACCAGAGCGTCCTGGTCCGCACCGACGGCACCTCCGCGGCCGGGCAGGGCCTGGCCGCGCTGGCCGCCGGCCGTACCGGCCTGGCCGTGTCGGGCACGGACCCGGACCCCGCCGGCGCGGACACGCCGCCCGAGGTGTGGGTCAACCTGGCCACCATCGTGGTGCTGCTCGGCTATCTGCTGCTGAGCATCGCCAACAAGCTGGTCGCCGCCACCGCCCAGCGCCGCGCCGAGATCGCCGCCCTGCGCCTGGTCGGCACGACGCCACGCCAGATCCGGGCGATGATGCGCCGCGAGGCCGCCGTCATCGCCGCCGCGGCCCTCGTCTCCGGTCTGCTCCTGTCCGCCCTCCCGCTCGCCCTGCTGGGCCAGGGCTTCCTCGGCCGTCCCTGGCCGTCGGGCCCCGCCTGGCTGCTCCCCGCGGTGGCGGCCACGGTCGCGCTGACGTCCTTCCTCACCATCGAACTGCCCACCCGGCACGCCCTGCGGACACCTCCGGCGGACGCGCTGCGGGCGGATTGAGGGAGGCGGAGCGGCCGGTGACGCCGCCGCACCCCCGGCCCTGACGGGCTGGGCGTGCGGCGGTTGTGGTTCACCCGCGGGCCGGGCCGCTCGCTCGTGGAGCGACTTCCGCTCGTGGAGCGCCGCTCGCTCGTGGAGCGACTTCCGCTCGTGGAGCGCCGCTCGCTCGTGGAGCGACTTCCGCTCGTGGAGCGACTTCCGCTCGTGGAGCGCCGCTCGCTCGTGGAGCGACTCCCGCCGGCCGAGAAGGCGGCATCGGCACGCCGGCCGGCGCGCTCACCCGGGTCGATTCCGGAACGGCATGCGGCAGCACCGCCTCCGGGTTCCCCTGGTTCGTCCCTGACCGGCCCCCGGAATCGACCCTGACACGGCACCTGACGGACGGTGGCACGCCTAGCGTGCCCGGAAGGACCGCCGAGTCTGCTCCCTGCCTGAGCAGACCTGTCATGCCCGGTCTCGACAGGAGGACGATTCATGCTCTTCAGGGGCACATCCGCGTTACGGCGCGCCATGGTGCGGAGCACAGCCGTCATCGCGGGGACCGCCGTCGCCGCCACCGTCGGTTTCGTCGCCGCGCCCGCCGTGAACGCGGCGACGCCGACCGCCGGAGCCCTGCACTGGGCTCCGTGCGACGACCCGGACCACCCGGGCGCCGAGTGCGCCACGTTGGAGGTCCCGGTCGACTGGTCCCGCCCGCACGGGCCGACGTTCGACCTGGCCGTGGCCCGCCGTCAGGCCACCGACCCCGACGCCCGGGTCGGCTCGCTGGTGTTCGGCCCCGGCGGGCCGGGCGACTCCGGCGTGGAGCGGGTGGTGAGCGGCATCGGCCGGTTCAGTTCCGAGACCCGCCGCAGGTTCGACATCGTCAGCTTCGATCCGCGTGGCGTGGGCGGCAGCAGCCCGGTGACCTGCTCCGGCGACCTGCTCGCCCGGCGTCCGTCACCGGCACTCGCGAACCAGGCGGACTTCGACGCCACCCTGGCCTACAACAAGCGGCTGCGCGCCGACTGCCGGGCACGCACCGGCCCGGTGTTCGACCACCTCGACACCGCCCAGACGGTCCAGGACCTGGACGCTCTGCGGGCCGCCCTCGGTGAGGCCGAACTCACCTTCCACGGCAGCTCGTACGGCACGGTGCTCGGGGCCCAGTACGCCGAGACCCACCCGCACAGGGTCCGTGCGATGGTGCTGGAGAGCGTCATGGACCACAGCGTCTCCAGCACCCGCGGGTTCCTGCGGGCCGAGGCGGCCTCGGCGCAGGACTCCTTCGACGAGTTCGCCCAGTGGTGCGCCGGCAACCCGGCCTGCGCGCTGCACGGCCACGACGTCCGCACGGTCTGGCGGGGACTGCTGGAGCGTGCCGAACGCGGCGAGCTGGCAGACCCCGCCGAACCGGGAACCGCCCTCTCGTCGGCGGACCTGGTCAACAGGGTCGCCCTGCGGAAGTTCTACGACGCCGACTACGCGGAACTGGCGACGGCCGTCGCGGGGATGGCGGCGAGCGCCCCGCTGCCCGCCGCACCCACCTCGGTGTCGCCGCTCCCGCCGGCGCTGCCCGTCTTCTGCGCGGACTGGCACCTGCCGGTACGCGACCACCGGGAGTACACGTCACTCGTCAGGATGATGAACAGGACCGCACCCGACCTGCCCCACCTGCTGCCGGTCCAGATGACGGTGGCATGCCTGGGCGCGCCGGCCGCCAACCCGCAGCACCGCCTCTCGGTCCGCGGCGCCCCGCCGATCCTGGTGTCCAACGCCCTCCACGACCCCGTCACCGGCTACCCCTGGGCGGTCTCGGTGGCCCGGCAGCTCGGCCGCAGTGGCGCGCTCCTCACCTACGAGGGCCGAGGCCACGGCAGTGTCACCCGCGGCCCCTGCATGGAGCGCGCGGTCGACGCGTACCTGACCGGCCTGACGGTGCCCCCGCGCGGCACCAGGTGTCCGGCCCTGCCGTCCTGAGCGGGCCCAGCCGGCCTCCCCGCGTCTCCCCGGTCGGCGGCCGGGGAGACGTCAGATGCAGGACCCTTCCTTCTCCACGGTGTCGGGCCGGATGCAGGACGTCCCGGCGGCGTACTCGCCGCTGCGGTCGTAGACCTGGAGGACCGCCGTCTCGTCGATCTCCCACCAGCCCGCGAGCGCCTCGGCGACGTACTGGCTCTGCTTCTCCAGAGCCGTCATCTTCTTCCGCTCCGCCACGTCACCGCTGTCGATGGCCTCGTAGTCGACGGTCGGATGGTCGGAGGCGGCCTCCAGGGCCGGGTAGGCCAGTTTGCGCTCGTAGCCGCGCCACCCCTTGAGGTGGCGGACGGCGTTCTTCTGCTCGGTGGTCCCGTGCTCGGTGACGTACTCCTTGAACTGCTCGAAGGTGCCGGGGGTGTCGGCGATCTCCGCGAGCGACAGGGTGACCTTGCGCGGCTCGGGGCCGGCCGTCCGCTCCGGCTCCTCCTGCGTGGCGGGTTTCGGTGAGCCGGCCGGGGCGGAAGCGGTCGCGCCGGGGCCGGCCGTCGAAGCGGCGTCCGGAGAAGGGGAGCCGGGGGAGTCGTCACCGCACCCGCCCAGCATCGCGACGAGCGCGCTCACCATGACGACGCCGCACACGAGGGTCGACCCGTTCTTCCGCCTGCTGCCCACGTACACCATCTCCGTCGAGTGCCGGAGGGCTTGCCGACGGGCGTCACCGCAGGCAGGGCACCCTCACGTGAATGACGCGTGATCGTACATGCGGGCGCGCCGTGCGCTGCGCCCCGGGTCAGGCGGAGGCCGTCGTCCACTGGCGGAGCAGTGCCAGTTGCTGGTCCCTGGCCGGGGCGACGTCCTCGGGCTCGTCGCGGCGCCAGGTGAGCAGGTCGTCGACGGGGGTGGCGCCGGTGGCGAGGCGGGTGAGGAGGGTACGGGAGAGGCCGTACTCGTCGGGGGTGTGGATGCCGCTGGGGACGGCGGCCAGGGCGGTCGCCTCGACCGTGCCGTCGCCCTCGGTCTCCACCCGTACGGTGAAGGCCGGGGGGAGTTCGCCGTCGCCGGTCAGCATGGCGTAGACCGAGTCGAACGCCATCGAGGCCAGCCGCCGGGCGGTGGACCGCACGGCGACGTCCTGGACGTCGAGCCCGCGGACGTCGTCCCAGGACCAGAAACGGCCCTGGCCGAGCCCGAGGATCTCGACCCCGTCCTTGGTCAGGCGCACTCCGGACGCCGTGCCGATGGGCTCGGCGCCCACGTACACGGCGTCCTCGGTGATCCAGAACAGGCCGACCATGGCCATGAGCGCCTCCCACAGCGGTGTCGGCGCCGGTGCCGGCGCCGTTTCGCTGTGGGAGACGCCCCTGGTCGTGCGGGAGTTCCCGGGGTCAGGCCACCGGTGTCGTCGGGCCCACCAGTTCCGTCAGCACGTCCTCCATCGTCACGAAGCCCAGGACCGCGCCCGTCTCGCCGGTGACGGCGGCCAGGTGGCTGTCCTCGGTGCGCAGGGCGGTGAGGGTGTCGTCGAGCGGGGTGTCGATGCGGACCCGGGTGACCCGGTGCAGGGCCGTGCGCGGGAAGGGCCGGTCGCGGTCGGTCAGGCCCAGCGTGTCCTTGATGTGCAGGTAGCCCAGCACGGTGCCGCCGGGGCCGGTGACCGGGAAGCGGGAGTAGCCCGCGTCCGCGGCCATGCGCTCCAGTTCCGCCGGGGTGACGGTGTGGCCGACCGTGCGCATCTTCTGGGCCGGGACCAGGATCTCGCCGACCGGGCGGGTGCCCAGTTCCAGCGCGTCGCGCAGCCGTTCGCCGTCGGCCGGGGTGAGCAGTCCGGCCTCGCTGGCGTCGACGACCATGCGGGCCAGCTGGTCGTCGGTGAAGACGGCCTCCACCTCGTCCTTCGGCTCCACCCGCAGCAGCTTGAGCAGCGTGTTGGCGAAGGCGTTGATGCCGAAGACGAACGGCTTCAGGGCCCGGGTGAGGGCGACCAGCGGCGGGCCGAGGACCAGCGCGGTGGTCGCCGGGGCGGCCAGCGCGATGTTCTTCGGGATCATCTCGCCGATCAGCATGTGCAGATACGTGGCGAGGGCCAGGGCGATCGCGAAGGCGACCGGGTGGACCAGCGCGTGCGGCATGTGGACCGCCTCGAACACGGGCTCCATCAGGTGCGCGATGGCCGGTTCCGCGACCGCGCCGAGCACCAGCGAGGAGACGGTGATGCCGAGCTGGGCGGTGGCCATCATCGCGGAGATGTGTTCCAGGCCCCACAGGGTCATCCGGGCGCGCTTGTCGCCCGTCTTCGCGCGCGGCTCGATCTGGCTGCGGCGCACGGAGATCATGGCGAACTCGGCGCCGACGAAGAACGCGTTGGTCAGCAGCGTCAGGGCGCCGATGAGGAGCTGTACGGCGGTCATCGGGCCACCTCCGGCTCGCGGTCGGCCGACGGGGCCGGCGCGGGCGCGGTGACCCGCAGGCGGTCGGCGCGGTGGTGGTCGACGTCGAGGACGTCCAGGCGCCAGCCTCCCAGGTCGACGACGTCGCCCTTGGCGGGGATGCGTGCCAGGTGGGTGGCGACCAGGCCGGCCAGGGTCTCGTACGGTCCGTCCGGCGCGGTCAGGCCGATGCGCTCCAGGTGGTCCAGACGGAGCGAGCCGTCGGCCTCCCAGGCCGCGCGGCCGTCCGCTTCGGCGGGGGCGGGCAGCAGGTCCGGTATCTCGACCGGGTCGTGCTCGTCGCGCACTTCGCCGACGACCTCCTCCACGATGTCCTCGACGGTCGCCACGCCCGCCGTACCGCCGTACTCGTCGATGACGACGGCCATGGTGCGGGTGGCGCGCATGCGCTCCAGGAGCCGGTCGGCGGGCAGGCTGTCCGGCACCAGGAGCGGCGCGGTGGCCAGCTCGGTGACGGGGGTGGACCTGCGCCGGTCCGGCTCCAGGGCCAGGACGTCGCGGATGTGCACGGTGCCGATGACCTCGTCCAGGCTCTCCTGGTAGACCGGGAAGCGGGACAGGCCGGTGGCGTGCGAGAGGTTCGCGGCGTCGGCCGCGGTGGCGTGGGCCTCCAGGGCCTTGACGTCCACGCGCGGGGTCATGACGTTCTCCGCGGTCAGCTCGTTCAGGTGCAGGGTGCGCACGAAGAGCTCGGCCGAGTCGGCCTCCAGGGCGCCCTCGGCGGCGGAGTGCTGGGCCAGGGCGACCAGTTCCTCGGCGCTGCGGGCGGACGCCAGCTCCTCGGCCGGTTCCAGGCCGAAGCGGCGTACGAAACGGTTCGCGCTGTCGTTCAGGTGCCGGATGAAGGGGCCGAACGCGGTGGTGAAGCCGCGCTGCGGGCCCGCGACGACCTTCGCGACGGCCAGCGGGCGGGAGATCGCCCAGTTCTTGGGGACCAACTCGCCGACGACCATCAGGACGACGGTGGAGACGACCACGCCGAGCACGGTCGCGACCGTCGGGGCGGCACCGCCCAGGCCGATCGCCCGCAGCGGGCCGCGCAGCAGCACCGCGAGGGACGGCTCGGCGAGCATGCCGATGACCAGCGAGGTCACGGTGATGCCCAGCTGGGCGCCGGAGAGCTGGAGGGTGAGGGACCGTACGGCCTTCAGAGCGCCGTCGGCACCGCGCTCGCCGGACTCGGCGGCACGTTCCAGGTCACCGCGCTCGACGGTGGTGAGGGAGAACTCGGCCGCGACGAAGACCGCGCAGGCCAGGGTGAGGAGGAGGGCCAGCAGGAGCAGCAGGACCTCGGTCACCGTGCCACCCCGCTTCCCTCACGCGCATACAGGGGGGACTGCGGGCCGGCCATGGCACGGCCGGTACTGGGAGGCTCCATTACGGAACGGGACTCCTTAACGGGGTCGGTGGGCGCCGGTACCAGCCGGTCGCCCGAGGTTTTCCCTCTCATGGTAAAGGACGGGCAAAAGCATGGGGAGTCCCCACATACCCCCGGATCCCTACGCTTCTACTCGACTGTAGAGAACGGCGGGACGGCTCCGCTTGTTCCCCTCGGCTCCGACGGCGATTCCGGGGGCGGGGACGGCTTCGAGGGCGGCGGGGAAGCCTGGTAACTTCTACACGAGTGTAGAAACTCGCCCGTCTCCCGACCCGTACGGAGTTCTCATGGCCCTGTGGGACCGCTTCAAGGAGTCCGCGTCGCAGATGCAGACGCAGCTCGTGGCGAAGAAGAACGACCTCAAGAGCGGCGCCTTCCGCGACGCGAGCATGGCGATGTGCGCGCTGGTCGCCACTGCCGACGGGACGGTCGACGCGTCGGAGCGCCAGCGGGTGGCCCAGCTCATCGCCACCAACGAGGTGCTGCAGAACTTCCCCGCCGACGACCTGCGCCGCCGCTTCGAGGAGAACCTGGACAAGCTGACCGCCGACTTCGCCTTCGGCAAGGTCAGCGTCCTGCAGGAGATCGCCAAGGCCAGGAAGAAGCCCGCCGAGGCCCGGGCCGTGGTGCAGATCGGCATCGTGATCGGCGGTGCCGACGGGGACTTCGACAAGGACGAGCGGGCCGTCGTCCGCGAGGCGTGCTTCGCCCTGGACCTGCCGCCGCACGAGTTCGACCTCTGAGATGTCTGAGGCTTCTGGGGTCCTTGGGATCCCTGAGGCCTCTGGTCCCTTCGACGCCACCGGCCATGCCGTAGATTCCGTGCGGGCCCGTGCCGCGGGCTCGCACCGTACGTTCACCAGGGGAGCGCCGTGTTCGGACTGAGCGAACTCGCGATCATTCTCATCGTCGTCATAGCCGTTCTCGCCGCCAAGAAGCTCCCCGAGCTGACCCGCTCGGCGGGCAAGTCGGCCCGCATCCTCAAGGCCGAGGCCCGCGCGATGAAGGACGAGGAGCGGACGCCGCCCGAGGACCGGGAGGCGCCCCGGGTCATCCAGGGCGAGGCGATCCGCCGTGATGACACCGGAGGCGGGAATCCCGGTACGGCGCCCGGCGGGCGGGACACCTCCCAGGGCTGACGGCACGTCCCGGGGCCGGTGACACCTCCCGGGGCCCGGGAGGTGTCACGTCACTCAGCGGCCGGCACCCGTGAAGAAGTCGAGGATCGTGTCGGTGGCGTCCAGGGCCCTGCTGGTGGGGCCGAATCCCTCGGGCGGGGCGACCGACGAACCCGGCCAGGTGTGACCGGCGTCCTCGACGACCAGGAGCTGGACGGTGGCGGCCCCTCCAGCGGCCCCTCCATCGGCCGCCGCTGCGCCCTTCGCGCTCTTCGGGCTCTTCGGGCTCTTCGCGTCCTTCAGGTGCCAGACGGTGCGGTCGTAGCCCTTCTCGTCCTCCGTGACCGGCTCGCCCGCGCCGCCCGCTTCGGCGAACGCCTCCGCGCTGTCCCGGGCCGACAGGCTCGGAAGGATCGGCTCCTCGGGGTTCGGCGGCGGGGAGGGCCAGCCCTCGAGGGGGCGTACGGGGTCGTCGGCGCCGTAGACGACCATGACGGGGACGGGCCCGGTGGGCTCGACCGCGGCGGCGCCCGCGGGCAGCTGGCCGGAGACCGAGGCGGCGCCCGCCAGCAGGCCGGGACGCTCGGCGGCGAAGCGCAGCGCCATCGAGCCTCCGTTGGAGAAACCGGCGACGTACACCCGCTCGGGGTCGGCCCGTTCGGTGCGCACCAGGTGCTTGATCAGCGCCTCGGTGAAGCGGACGTCGAGGTCGGGGTCCGGCCGCCGCTCGGTCGCCTGCGTGCCCGCGCCCCAGCCGTTGTCGAGGCCCTCCGGGTAGGCGACCAGCATGCCGCGCTCGCCGGCGGCCCGTTCCAGCCGGCTCTTCTCGCGCATCTCGGCCGCGTCGGCGCCGCGGCCGTGGAAGGCGATGACGAGGGGCCTCGGACCGTCGGCGGCGGAGCCGGCGGGCCGGTGCAGGAGGTACTGGCGGGTGCGGCCGTCCACGCGCAGCTGTGCGCGGGCGTCCGGTGCCGCGGAGGCCGTACTGCCGGAGGTCCGGGACGGGCCGCCGCTCGCCGGCGGCGTCGCGTCCGGACGCCCGGACTCGGTGGCGCAGCCGGCCAGCGGAAGAGCGAGGGCGAGGGCCAGCACGCCGGGCCACCGGCGGGTGCGGTGCGAGAGGTCACGGAAGGAGCGCATGCCCCAGAGGAGAGCAGCCCGGCGACACCCCTGTCCAAGATCGATATGAATGCCGATTCGATCAATTCCCGATATGATTCCTGGTCGTGGACCTGGTGCGGCACCTGGAGTGCTTTGTGGCTGTTGCGGAAGAGTCACACTTCGGCCGTGCCGCGGCCCGTCTCGGCATGGCCCAGCCACCCCTGTCACAGCGCATC
Source organism: Streptomyces sp. NPDC037271 (assembly GCF_055603605.1). NCBI lineage: Bacteria > Bacillati > Actinomycetota > Actinomycetes > Kitasatosporales > Streptomycetaceae > Streptomyces > Streptomyces sp. NPDC037271. Next base: position 172,865 of record NZ_JBVJVN010000011.1, on the reverse strand, counting down.
CAGCGGCTGGAGAAGGAACTCGGCGTCCGGCTCTTCGAGCGCACCAGCCGCCAGGTGACGATCACCGAGGCGGGGACGCTGCTGCTCACCGAGGCCCGCGAGCTGCTCGCCCGCTCCGACTCCTTCCGGGCCGCAGCGCGCCGCATCCGCGACGGCGAGAGCGGCCTGCTGCGCGCCGCCCTGTCCCCCGACGTCTCCGGCGAGACCGTCGCCGCGCTGCTGGCGGACTTCCGGCACCGCCGCTCCGGCCTGGAACTCGAACTGCACGAACTGTCCACCGCCCAGCAGCTCGCCGGTTTCGCCGCCCACGAACTGGACGTCGGCCTCATCCACCACCCGTGCGACGTCACCGGTCTGGAACTGGGCCCGGTGCTCCGCCGCGACCTCGGCGTGCTGCTGCCGCGCGGCGCGGCCCAGGCGGAGCTCGACGAAGTACCGCTCGCCTCCCTCACCGGCTACGACCTGGTCCTCTTCCCGCGCGCCGGCGCCCCCGCGGTCTACGACGACCTGCTCACCGCCTGCGCCCGGGGCGGCTACACCCCCGCCGCCGTACGGCACGGCCAGGGCGCCAGCTTCGTACGCGGACTGGTGCTGTCGTCCGGGGCCGTCGCCCTCGGCCCCCGCGACACCCGGCTCGCCGCGGCCGGTGACGGGGACCTGGTCTGGCGTCCGCTGGCCGGGGCCCCGCTGGCCTGGCGGCACTCCGTGGCCTGGCCCAAGGGGCGCGGCGACGCCGCCGTCGGCGCCTTCGCGGACGCGGCCACCCACGCCCTGCGCACCACGGCCGGCGCCCGTTCCGAGGCACCCGCCCGGCCACTGCACCTTCGTCCGGCATCGGAGTTCTGGCTGTGACCGACACCGCGACCACCGCCCGTCTGGACGCGGCCTTCGCCGACGCCGGGGTCACCGGGTGGCTGCACGCCGTCGACATCGACTCCGGCGCGCAGGTCGGCGCCGGGGCGGACCAGCCGGTGTGCACGGCCAGTGTCCACAAGCTGTGCGTGCTGGTCACGCTGCACGAACTGGCGGCGGCCGGGGCGCTGGACCTCACCGAGCAGACCGAGTGCCCGCCCGCCGGGCGCACCCCGGGGCCCACGGGGCTGGCGGCCATGCTCGACCCGGTCCGGCTGTCGCTGCGCGACGCGGCGTTCCTGATGATGTCCGTCAGCGACAACACCGCCGCCGACCTGCTGCTGCGACGGGTCGGTCTGGACGCCGTCAACCGCACCACGGCCCGGCTCGGTCTCACCCGTACGCGGGCCGTGTACGGCTTCGGCGACATGCTCGCCGCGATGCGCGAGGACACGGGGCCGGCCGGTGCCCAGGCCCTCGCCGACCCGCACGTCATCGCCCGGCTCCGCGCCCTGGACCCGGCCCGCACCAACCACAGCACCCCCCGCGACATGACCCGCCTGCTCGCCGCGGTGTGGCGGGACGAGGCGTGCCCGCCCGAGTACGGCGCCGCCGTGCGCCGCATCATGGGCCTCCAGGTGTGGCCGCACCGCCTGGCCTCGGGCTTCCCCTTCGACGACGTCCACGTGGCCGGCAAGACCGGCAGCCTGCCGACCCTGCGCAACGAGGTCGGCGTCGTCGAATACCCCGACGGCGGCCGCTACGCCGTGGCCGTCTTCACCCGCACCGCCCACACCGCCGCCGTCCTCCCCGCGGCGGACGCGGTGATCGGCACGGCGGCCCGCATCGCGGTGGACGCGCTGCGGGCATCGTGAGGCGGCGGGCGGTGCCGTCCCGCCCGGTGGCGGCCTCCGGTGGCGGGCGCGTCAGCCGTCGTTGTCGCGCCAGCGCCCACCGCTCGGGGCCGAGTCGAAGCGGGTCGCCGCCGAGGCGTTGCCGCTGAAGTCGTTGCCGGAGACCCGGCCTCCGGTCCAGGTGGCCTCGTGCGCGATCCACAGGGCGTGGGTCTGGGTGCGCGGGCGCCCGTCGTCCCGGACGCGGTTGCCGTGCACGTACGGGTGGGCCACGGCCGCGGCGGCGGTGAGGCCGGTGCGCGGGGCCGGACAGTCCGGGAGGCGGTAGTCGGCGCCGGGGGCGGGGGTGCCGGCGGGCCAGGCCGTTTCCGCGCCCGGGCGTGCGGGGGCGAGGGTGAGTTCGGTGGCGGTGTTGTCGACGACCACCACGGTGACCTCGGCGGCGGTGCCGGCCGCGTTCCCGGCGGTGGTGCCGGCCGTGCCGCCGGCGGCGGTGCTATCCGCTTCCCCCGCGGTGGTACCGGCCGCTTCCCCCGCGGTGGTGCCGGCCGCGTCCCCGGTGTTCCGGGCGCCGACCGTCAGCTCCTTGCCGCGGTGGCCGCCGGGGAGCCAGTCGGCGTTCTCGTCGGTCAGGGACAGCGGCCCGCAGCGGACACCCTCGCCGCCCCCTTCTGTCCGGGGCGCGGCACGGCGGCCGTTGTTGCGGACCCGGTTGCCGAAGATCGCCGGCTCGTGCAGCGGGGCGTCGACGCGGATGCCGTCCAGGGCGTTGTCGTGGAGGTCGTTGGACTCCAGGACGATGTCGGTGGCGGGCTCCTGGTCGCCGCCGGCCAGGTTGTGCTGCCAGTACCCGTACCGCCCGTTGTTGCTGATCCGGTTGCCGCGGAAGGCGTACGGACCCGGGGTGTTGCCGAGGGCTACCCCGTCCCCGACGTTGCCGTCGATCACACACCCGGTGACGATGCCGCCGCGCCCTCCGACGCTCGTCGTGCCCTGCGCCGACACGTCGAACCCGGCGACGTGGTTGCCGAGCATCGTGCAGCCGGTGACCAGCAGGCCGTCGGCGCCCCAGTCGGAGATGCCGTAGCGGTTGTCCTCGGTGTGGCAGGCGGTGACGCGGATGCCCCGGGGCGGAACCCAGTCGTCCTGCTGGAGTTCGAGGAAGATGCCGTTGGTGCCGTTGCCGTTGGCGGTGCAGTCGGTCACCGTCGTGCGTTCGACCGGCCCCCAGCCGCCGACCCCGATGCCGATGCCCGCGCCGCCCATCTTCTCCCCGGGGTCCTGCCGCCCGCACCGCTCGGCGAGCACGCCCTCGACGACGGTGTCCTGGAGGAAGTCGCACCCGAAACCGGTGGCGGCGGTGTCGTGGATGTACAGGTCGCTGAAGCGCCCGCGCAGCACGTACTGGAGGCCGAGCCCCTTGGCCAGCACCTCGTACTCCTCGGTCTGCACCCCGGAGCCGTCGATCTCGAAGTGGGCGAAGGTGACGTCGGCGATGTGGTTCTCCCGCCCGGCGCCGTGCTGGGCGGTGGTGAACCAGGCCAGCGGCACCGGCCGCGTGGGGGCGCCGGGGTTGGTGAGGGCGAAGCAGGTGGCGCCGCGTCCGGCGCCGGTCAGCGAGACGCCGCTGCGCCAGAGCACGGGCCGGTCCCGGATCACGTACCGCCCGCCGGGCACGCGTACGGTGCGCGGCCGCCCGTCCGCGGCGGTGGCGTCGCCCAATGCGTCCACCAGCTTCTGCAGTGCCGGCCGGTCGTCGGCGGTACCGTCCCCGACCAGGCCGTACTCGTGGGCGTCGGCCGTCAACGGCACGGTCATGGGGGTGCTCCTTCCAGCGGCGACGCGGGGCCGTGTGCGTGGCCGCGGACTCGGCGCCGACGCCACCGCACTGCCGGCCGGGTACCAGGCACCGGCTGCTCTCAATCAGGACGGGGCACCCGGAAAGCCCCCGGGCCCCAAGACCCCGAACCGCCCCCCCAAGCCGCCCCAAGCCCTCCGAGGGACTACTCGGACATTCCTGGCGCTTTATCTCATTTGGGGGTACATAATCAGAACATGAGTACGGCAACGCTTGAACTGCTGGCCGCGTCCTCGCACGCGCTCAACGTGACGATCGCCTTCATCGGCGGGCTGGTCATCGCCGGCGCGCTGATCTGGGCCGTGCGCATGGGCATGCGGGTCATGGAACAAGAACCCGAACGCCCCCACGCCGACGAGCACGGCAGACTTCCCGCAACCGGCGCCGTCCACGAGGAACGGGAGATGCGGGAACCCGACGAGATCCCGCTGATCACGGACGGAAGCCCACGGCTCATGCCGTACGAGCTCCACCACTCGGGCAGCCGCCGGGGCCAGGACCAGATCCGCCGCCGCTGGCTGCCGGGGTCGAGCGGATCCTTCGGCGGCGGTGGCCCGGGTCACGTCTGATCCTGGCGGCCCCCGTACAGGGCGGCAGACCCGGCCCCCGCCGGGCCCGCCGCCCGTCAGCAGCCTGCCGCCCGCCGTCCGTCAGCAGCCTGCCGCCCGCCGTCCGTCAGCAGCCTGCCGCCCGGCACCCGGCACAGGCCCGCCGCCCGTCAGCAGCCTGCCGCCCGGCACCCGGCACAGGCCCGCCGTCCCCGCAGGCCTCACGGGACCGCTACAACCCCAGCCACACCGTCGTGTCCGGCCCCAGGCGGCCGCCGTCCAGCGGTGCGCTGCTCAGCAGCACCTCCCCGGCCGGCAGGTCGACCGCCGTGCCGGAGAGGTTGGTGACGCAGCGCCAGCTGTCCGAGCGGTCGAACCGGAGGACCCCGGCCGGGACGTCGTCCGACCAGGTCAGAGACTCTCCGTCGAGCAGCTTGCGGCGCAGGCGCAGGGCCGTGCGGTACAGCTCCAGGGTCGAGCCCGCCACCCCGTCCTGGGCCTCGACGGCGTACGACGCGAACTCCGGCGGCTGCGGCAGCCACGCCGCACCCGCGCCGAAGCCGTACGACGGCCCGTCCGTCGTCCACGGCAGCGGCACCCGGCATCCGTCGCGGCCCTTGCGGACGTGCCCGGTCTGCTCCCAGATCGGGTCCTGGAGGACCTCGGTGGGCAGGTCGGCCACCTCGGGCAGGCCCAGTTCCTCGCCCTGGTAGACGTACGCCGAGCCGGGCAGCGCCAGCATCAGCAGCGTCGCCGCGCGCGCCCGGCGCAGGCCGGCGGCCGCGTCGACGGCCGGTGCGTGGCCGCCGGACAGCAGCCAGGCGTCGGTGTCGGTGCCCGGCGGGAGGACCAGGCGGGTGGCGTGCCGGACCACGTCGTGGTTGGACAGCACCCAGGTCGCCGAGGCACCGGCGGCGTGGGCGTCGGCCAGCGAGCCGGTGATCACCTCGCGCAGCTCCGCCGCGTCCCAGCCGGCCTGGAGGTACTCGAAGTTGAAGGCCTGCCCCAGCTCGTCCGGGCGGGCGTACAGCGCGCGCCGGGCGCCCGGGACCCAGGCCTCGGCCACCGCCATGCGGGGCGGGGTGTAGGCGTCGAGGATCTTGCGCCAGTCGCGGTAGACCTCGTGGACGTCGTCGCGGTCGTAGAACGGGTGGGTGCCCGGGGCGAACCGGGCGAGCGCCGCCTCGCTGCTCAGCTCGGGTGAGCCCAGGTCGCGCAGCGGCTCGGTCAGGTCCTTGACCAGCGCGTGCGCCACGTCGACGCGGAAGCCGTCGACGCCCCGGTCGCACCAGAACTTCAGCGTGGTGCGGAAGTCGGCGCGGACCTGCTCGTTCTCCCAGTTCAGGTCGGGCTGCTCGGGGGTGAAGAGGTGGAGGTACCACTGCCCGTCGGGCACCCGCTTCCAGGCGCTGCCGCCGAAGACGGACTGCCAGTCGGTGGGCGGCAGCTCCCCGTGCTCGCCCCGGCCGTCACGGAAGACGTAGCGGTCGCGGGCCGGGGAGCCGGGGCCCGCGTTCAGGGCCTCCCGGAACCACGCGTGGCGGTGCGACGAGTGATTGGGGACCAGGTCGACGATCACCTTCAGGCCCAGGCGGTGGGCCTCGGCGGCCATGGCGTCGAAGTCGTCCAGGCTGCCCAGGCGCGGGTCGACGTCCCGGTAGTCGTCGACGTCGTAGCCGCCGTCGGCCAGCTCGGACGGGTAGAACGGGCTGAGCCACAGGGCGTCCACGCCCAGCGCGGCCAGATGCGTCAGACGCTGGGTGATGCCCCGCAGGTCACCGAGCCCGTCGCCGTCGGCGTCGGCGAAGCTGCGGGGGTAGACCTGGTAGATGACGGCCTGCCGCCACCAGTTGGGGTCCTTGGACGACAGGTCGGGCGTGCGGGTGGTGCTGCGTACGGTCACGCGGGCTCCTTCGCGATGCGTGCGGGCGACACGAATAGATCTGTCCACATCACCCGAAAAGCGAACCCGCGCGCCCGCGACGCGCCGGGGACTACGCGCCCGTGCGCTCGACTGCTCCCAGGTACAAGTCCACGTACCGGGCCACGTCCACGTCCAACGCCACGTCCACCAGAGGCTGTTCGCGTGTGCCCTCGTGCAGTTCGGACTCGCCGACGCGCAGGCGGCGGTCGACGAGGGTCTGGCCGCGGGCCGGGCCGGGGGCCAGGGACACCTCTACGGGCAGCCGGTGCGTGGTCAGGCCCGCGGGGTCGATCACCGCGCAGACCGCGCCCGCGTCGCCGAGGCCGCCGCCGGGGTCGGACTCGTCGGTGGCCGGGCCGCGGTGGGCGAGCAGCTCGCCGGCGAGCCGGGTGCCGGGCTCGGCGCTCGCCCGCAGACGGCGTACGTCCGGCCCCGGGACGATCACCCTCTCGAACACGTCCAGCCCGTACATCGTGATCGGCACCCCGGCGGTGAGCAGGATCGCGGCGGCCTCCGGGTCGTGCCACACGTTGAACTCGGCGACCGGCGTCGCGTTCCCGGTGGCCACCGCGCCGCCCATGAAGACGATCCGCTCGATGTTGGCGGTGACCTCCGGGTGGGTGCGCAGCAGCAGCGCGATGTTGGTCGCCGGGGCGGTGGGGATCAGGGTGACCGGGCGCGGGGAGGCGAGGATCTCCCGGCGCAGCAGGGTCACCGCGTCCACGTCGACGGGGGTGCGGGCGGGGGCGGGCAGGCCGAGGTCGCCCATGCCGTCGTGGCCGTGCACGTGCCGGGCGGTGCGCACGTCCTCGATCAGCGGACGCTCGGCGCCCCGGGCGACGGGGACGTCGGGAGCGCCCGCCTGCTCCAGCACGGTCAGGGTGTTCCGTACGACCCCCTCCACATCGGTGTTCCCGGCCACGCAGGTGACCGCGCGCAGGTCGAGCCCCGGGTGGCGGACGGCCAGCAGCAGGGCCAGCGCGTCGTCGATGCCGGTGTCGCAGTCGATGATCACCGGGATGGGCTGCCGGCCGGTGTCGGTCGTCACGGCGGGGCTCCTCGGGCTCAGTGGGGGAAGTGGTCCCGGTGACCCTACGCGGCCTCGCGCGGGCGTGCGCCTCACCCGGACGGCCCCGCGCGCTGGTGGCGGGGTGGGGGCAGTGGTGCCGTGGAGGGTGTGACCGGTCCTGCACGGCGCCGGTCGCCCCGCCCGCCAGGAGGCAACCCCGATGCAGCACGCCCCCGCCGCACGTCCCCTGCTCGCCTCCGCGCTGTCGGCGACGCTGGCGCTGACGGCGGCGGCCTGCACCACCGGCGGGCGGGCGGCGGACCGGCCGGCCGGCACCACGTCGGCGACCGCGCAGTCCCCGGCGGCGCTTCCGTCACCCGCCGTGCCGCCCGCGCTCACCCGGGAGCAGGCGCGGGCGGCCCTGATCACGGAGGCCGACCTGGGGGAGGCGTGGGAGCCGACCCGGGGTGCCGCGACCTGGCGGGACGAGGTGCTCAAGGCCACCGCCGAACGGCCCGACTGCGGGCGGCTGCTGGACGTCCTCTACACCGAGGAGCTCTTCGGCGCCGCCTCCGACCCCCGCGCCGCGGTCGCCCTGGACGACGCGGCCGGCGGGGCCCAGCTGCACTTCCGGATCACCTCGCTCCGCGCGGCCGACATCGACAGGACGCTGGCCTGGCTCGCGACGCTGCCGGACACGTGCGGGCGGTTCACGGCCCGGACCGCCCGCGGCGCCACCCGGGACGCCCGGGTCACCGGCCTGGCGCTCCCGGAGGCGGGGGACGCGCGGCAGGGCCTGCGGGTGACGGTGAGCGCCGAGGGTGCCGAGGGTGCCGTCCTCACCGTGGACCTCGTCGCCGTACGGGTCGGCGACGACGCGATCAGCCTCACCAACGGCGGCCTCGGCGCACCGGCCGACGACGCCACCCGGACAGCCGTCGAGACCGGGACGGAGCGGCTGGCGGAGGTCCGGCGGCAGGGGCGGGCACAGGTCTAGCGAGCGGAGGGCGGGCCGGGCACGGCCGTGCCCGGCAGGACGCAGGCCACGGCACACCAGCCGGTCAGTACACCTAGTGGTCGCGGTCGAGGCGTCGGCGGTGGGTGAGTACGTCGCGGGCCACGTCGTGGGCGGTGCGGCCGCGGGCGAACGCGTCGGCGCGCAGGCGGGCCAGGGCCTCGTCGGCGCCGACCCCCAGCTGGGCCATGATCATGCCGACGGCCTGGTACACCTCGTCGTGGTCACCGGCCAGCTCGTCCAGCCAGGCCTCCTCCCCTCGCGGCAGCGCCATCAGCGCCACCGTCATGACGCCGGCCACGAGCCGCGCCACGCGCAGCTGCGGGCCGGTCAGCCCGCCGGGGGTGTCCCGGTAGAGGTCGAGCGTGCCCAGGCAGACGGCGTCGCTGCCCAGCGGCAGCGCGTAGACCGCCCGTACGCCGACGGCCGTCGCCTGCTGCGCGAAGACGGGCCACCGGCCGGCGTCCGCACCGGCCGTCAGGTCGCAGGCGAGCACCGGAGCACCCGACTCGGCGGCGCTCACACAGGGGCCGTCACCGAGAGTGGCCTGGATCTCCGCCAGGTACGACGCCCGGTCACCGCTGGCGCACAGCCGTACCGGCACGCCGTCGCCGCGCAGCGACGCGCTCGCGCCGGTCACCGGCAGCAGCCGGACGGCCGCTCCGCACAGTCGTCCCGGCACCTCGCCCGGCGGGGCGTCCCGCACTTCCCCGGCGATCACCTCGGCGGCGCGTGCCCCCTCGGAGGACCGCCCGGGTTCGTCGCTGGGCCGCACGCGCACCGCCTCCTTCGCTCACGCGGCCGGAGGCTCGACTACCCGTGCCGGACCAGGGGAAACCCGGGCGCTCCGCAGGAGGTGGACGAGGGCTCAGCGCTTCTCGTACGGGTTCGCGGGCTGCGCCACCCGCCGTACGTCCGTCGTGTCGAGGACCGGTGGCCAGGCCGCGTCCGAGCCGAGCCCGCCCTCCGGGTGCCAGGTGCCGGTGACCGTGACCCAGGCGTCGACGGGCGGGGCGCCGGCCCCGCGGATCTCGGCCTTGCCTGCGGTGGCGTCGGCGGCGCAGCAGGAGACCTGGAGCCGGGTGACGTACCAGGTCCCGTCGTCGCCGTGGGTGACGAAGCCGGTCAGGCGTACGGTACGGCCGGTCAGCGACCGTTCGCTGTCGTAGACCGCGCGGGAGCCGAACTCGGCGAGGGTCAGCTCCACCGGGTCCCCGGACGGCAGCGCCGGGAAGGCACCGACCCCCTGGGCCGCACGCTGCGCCGCCTCGCGTTCCGCGCTGTAGGAGCCGAGCGCGGGCGGCGGGAACAGCAGCAGGGCGAGGGCGGGCAGGGTGAGGAGCCAGGCGACGCGCGGACCGGCGGGGCCGTGGCTGTGGCCGTGGCCGTCCGCCTCCCCGGAGCCGTGGCCGAGGGCACCCGCGCCCCCGGCGCCGTGGACGTGGGTGTCCGCGTCCGCGTCCTCGTCGTCGCGGTGCTCGTCGCCGCGCCGGGTGAGGGCCGTCGCCGCCGCGAGCAGCACCAGCACCGCTCCGGACACGATCAGGTAGGGCCGCAGCCCCGGCTGCACGTACCGCAGGTAGAGGTCGCCGAAGAGCGAGATGCGCAGCACCGCCGCGCCGGTCAGCGCGAGGAGGACGGCCGGTCCGTAACGGCTCACAGCAGCCACCACCCCACCAGCACGCTGCTCGCCACGGCCACCACCCACGTCACCGACGCGAAGCGGACCGCGAAGGCCCGGCCGAAGGTCCCGGCCTGCAGCGCGATCAGCTTCAGGTCGACCATCGGACCCACCACCATGAACGCCAGCCGCGCGGTCGGTGAGAACCCGCTCAGCGAGGCGGCGACGAACGCGTCCGCCTCGCTGCACACGCACAGCAGCACCGCGAGGACCGCGAGCAGCAGCACGGACAGCCAGGCCGAGTCGGTGAAGACGTCCAGCACGGACCGGGGCACGGCGATGTTGAAGGCGGCCGCCGCGCCCGCGCCGACGACCAGGAAACCGCCCGCGTGCAGGAAGTCGTGCCGCAGTCCGGTCACGAAGCCGGTCCAGCCGTACGACGACGCACCGGGTGCCGTACGGCTCTTCGGCAGCCGCAGCCACTCGTCCTTCCCGAACCGGACCCACAGCCAGCCCATCACCACCGCCGCCGTGAGCGAGGCGACCAGGCGCGCGGCGACCATGGCGGGCTGTCCGGGGAACGCGATCGACGTGGCGACCAGCACCACCGGGTTGATCGCGGGCGCCGACAGCAGGAAGGCGAGGGCCGCCGCCGGGGCCACCCCGCGCCGCATCAGGCTCCCGGCCACCGGCACCGACGCGCACTCGCAGCCGGGCAGCACCACCCCCGCCGCGCCGGCGACGGGCACGGCGAGGGCCTGGTTGCGGGGCAGGAGGCGGCTGAAGACGCGCTCCGGCACGAACGCCCCGATCGCCGCGGAGACGACCGTGCCGAGCAGCAGGAAGGGCACGCCCTGGACGACGACGGCGGTGAACACCGTCCACCAGGCCGCGACCGGGGGCGTGTAGAGGTCGAGGGCGAGGGTCGGGCCCAGCACCGAGGCCACGGTCACGATGGCGAGCAGCGCGGCACCGCCGAGCACGGTGTACACCAGCGCGCGCACGGTGAGCCGCACACCGTCGGCCACCGTCCGGCCGGTCACTGTCCGCTGGTCGTCCACGTGCCTCGTCCCACTCGTCCCTGCTCCCCCGGCGACACGCTGACCGGCGCCGCTGTGCACCGCCCAGGATTCCCTACAGCGGCGGCTGTGCGGGCGCCGGGCCCAGGGTGGTCGTACCGGGTGCCGTGCGGTGCCCCAGGCCGGTGCGGTAGGCGTCGAGGGCCGCCTCCACGCGGCCGGTGCGGCGCAGCAGGTCACCCAGGAGCCGGCACAGGTCGGCCAGGTCGCCCGCGGCTCCGGCCCGCTCCAGCAGGCTCAGGGCGCGGACGTAGTGCTCCTCGGCGGCCTCGGTGTCCCGGGCGTCCTCGGCGATGATGCCGAGCAGCCGGTGCGCGCCCGCCGCGTGCACGGCGCCGCGTTCGGAGGAGAGGTCGTCCAGGACCCCGTGCAGCAGTTCGGCGGCCTCGGCGGACTTGCCGCGCCGGTGCAGTACGTCGGCCAGCTCGACGGCGACCTGGCTGCTGTAGAGGGCGGCGCGGGTGGCGGAGAGCATGCCGAGGGCCTCCCGCATCTCCTCCTCGGCGCGCGGCAGTTCGCCGTTCTGTGCGCAGACGTAGCCGCGCATCCAGTGGCAGTTGGCGAGCTCGGTGCGGAGCTGGAGCGTGCGGTAGAGCTCGGCCGCCTTGGCGAGCGAGGCGTCGGCCTCGGCGAGGCGGCCGTCGGCGAGCAGGGTGCGGGCGACCGAGCGGTGCATGCGGGCCACCAGGGCGGGGTCACCGGCGCTGGGGGCGAGGGAGAGGGCGAGTTCGGCGGCCTGGGCGGCGCGCGCGTGCGCGCCCATGTCCATGTACGGGCCGATGGCACTGGCGTAGAGCAGCAGCAGTGCGTCGGGGTCGTGCAGGCCGCCTCGGTTCAGCTCGTCGAGGGTGGACTCGAGGAGGTAGACGGCGTACCGGAGCTCGCCGGCGAGGTAGTGGGCGAGGGCGCGTCCGCGCAGGGCGGGGACGCGGGCGGGCAGCGGGGCGCCGGCCGCGGTGAGGCATTCCTCGGCCTGCTCGAAGTACCGTCGTCCGGTGACCAGTTCACCGGTCTCCACCGCGCACTCCCCGAGGCCGAGCAGTGCGGCGGCCCGCTCCTCGGGCAGCTCGTACGCCTCGGCCTCGGCGAGCAGCCCGGCGTACTGTCCGGCGGCCTGTTCGGCGCCCTCGGTGGCGAGCGTGCGCCGCGCCTCGGTGAGCCTGAGCCGCAGGTCGGTGGCGAGCCGTGCCGGGCGGCCGGTGGCCAGTTCCTCGTAGCCGACGCCGAGCCGCTCGGCGAGATGCCGCAGTGCCTCGTCGGAGGGGCGGACGCGGCCGGCCTCGAGGGTGGAGATGTAGGCGGCCGTGTACGCCGGTTCCGCGAGCTGGCGCTGGGTCATGCCGCGTTCGGCCCGCAGCCGCTGCACCCGGCGTCCGATCGTCCCCGGGTCGTCACGGTCGTCACGGTCCCCCACTGCCGACTCCCCCTGTGGCTCTTGCCGTTCGACTCCGACGGCTCTAGGTTAAACCGCGGATTAAGCATGCTTAACAGCGCTTGGCGCAATCCCCGATTCCGCAGAGGACGCCGTGCCCGGACGCACCCGCACCGCCGAACGTTACGCCAGAGCCCTCGCCGCCGCCGTCGCCGCCGTGGCCTGCCTGCTGCTGGCCGCGAACGCGGGACCGACGGACACGGCACACGCCCCGGCTCCGACATCGGTACCGGCCCCGGCCCCGGCGGGCGACACCACCCCGGTCGTGGACTCCATAACCACGACAAACCACTAGCGACGCGAGCCCGCGACGAAGCGGCCACGCGGCGGACCCGGGGCAGGACCGTCTCAGCCCTGGGTCTGCAACCGGCTCAGTTCCCGCTGCACGTGGTCCAGCGCGCCCTCACGCGGTCCGGGCACCCGGCCGCGCAACGCGACGAGAGCCGCGCCCAGTTCCCGGGCCGGCCCGGCGTCGCGGACCTGCCCCCACTGGTGGTGGGCCCGGTCGACGGCCGCCTCCACGGCGGGTGCCTGCGGCGGCTGTCCGGCGACCAGCCGGGCCTCGGCCACCGCCAGCCAGGCCCGGCAGCTGCGCGCCGGGTCCCCCGCGAACATCGCCAGGTCCGCCCGGACCTCCGTCCAGTGCAGCGCGTCCTCGGACGCGGGCCCGCGCGCCTGGGCGGCGGCCCGCTCGTGCCGGGCGGCGAGCTCGTCGGCGTCCGCGTGCCGCCCGGCCTGCACGGCGGCGGCGATGACCGCGTGCGGGTCGCCCGCCGCCGGCCCGGGCGCCGTCAGCACCAGGTCCGCGCCGGCCGGCCCGCCGCTCCCCGCGCCCTCGGCCGCGCCGCGGGCCAGCGCCTGCTCGTGCAGCTGGTCCGGCGGCGGCCGGTGCCCGCTGCGCAGGATCGTCGCGACGGCCCGCATGTACGACGGGGTGGCCACCGTCCGCCGCGCGGGCGGCGGCGCGATGCGCCCGTAGACGGCGTTGTTGCGCCCGCAGTCCAGCGGGTTCTCCCGCAGCCACTGCCAGGTCTCCTGGTCGGCGTGCAGGTCGAGCAGGAGCGTCGTCGCACCGCTCGGCCGCAGCCGCAGCTCCTCGCGGAGCCAGTGCCAGGGCAGGGCGGTGTAGCGGACGGTCGCCGGTGTGGTGCGGGCCAGCGCCAGGTGCGGCAGGCGCTGGCGCCGGTCCAGCTGGAGCTGCCCGACGACGTAGACGGTCAGCGGTCCGGGTGCCGCCGCGGCCGCACGCAGCCGGGTGAGGACGGCCTGCGGATCCAGCGGGTCGGCGAGCTCGACCACGTTCGCGGTGTCGGTGCCGGAGAGCACGGCGGGCGGCACCGCCGCGAGCACGGGGAGCACGGAGGCGGCGTCCACCAGGCCCCCCTTGCCCACGGGCGACGCCGCGAGCAGCAGCACGGTTCCGGGCATGTCCCTCCCCCTGTCGATCACGTACGGCAGCACCGTAACCGGTGCGGCTGCGAAGCGGGGCACTCAACCGTCCACGGGCACCCCCCGCCGCCGTACCGCGAAGACCGTGGTGTCGTCGACGAGCCGCCCCCGGCAGTGCCGCAGCGTGCCGTCCCGTACGAGCGCCACCAGCCGCGACGGCGCGGCGTTCGAGGGGTCGGCGGCGACGGCGCGGGCGATGTCCTCGGCGTGCCGGTAGAAGCATCCGTCGGGGTCGCGGGCCTCGGTGACCCCGTCGCTGACCAGCAGCAGCGTCTCGTCCGCGGCGAGGGCCGGCCGGCACACCGGCGGCACCGGCGAGCCGGGGACGAGGTCGCTCATGCCCAGCGGCAGTCCGCCGGCGGCAGGCAGGGCCCGTACGCCCGCGGGGCCGACCGCCAGCGGAGGTTCGTGGCCGAAGACGACGGCGTCCACCACGTCGGGCAGGTCGTCCGAGAACCCGATCAGCACGGCGGTGGCGAAGCGGTCGCCGTCGGACCGGCCGAGGGCGGCGGTCCGCGCGCGGTGGCGTCGCATACGGATCTCCAGGCGCTCGGCGACCGTCGCGAGGTCCGGCTCGTGGTAGGCGGTCTCGCGGAAGGTGCCGAGCAGCGCGGCGGCCGTGTCCACCGCGCCCAGCCCCTTGCCCTGCACGTCGCCGACGAGGACACGGGTGCCGTGCGGGCCGGGCTGGATGTCGTAGAAGTCGCCGCCGACACGGGCCTCGGTGTCCGCGGAGAGGTAGACGGCGGCGTGGTCGAGGCCGCCGAAGCCCACCGGGAGCGGGCGCAGCACGGTGCGGCGGGTGGTGTCGGCGATGTCCCGCATGTGCAGCATGCGCTGCTCGCCGCCGACCCGGACCGCGGCGGCCACCACGGCGATGGTCCCGCCGACGGTGACGAGGACCAGGCCGGACAGGCCGGTCTCGTCGCGGTGCTGCCAGACGGTGTCGGCGAGGACGTAGACGACGACGGCGACCACCGCGAACGCGGCCGTCGCCCGCACCCCGCAGACCGCGGCGGCCACGCCGGGCACGAGCACCGTCCAGGAGATGATCTCGAACGCGCCGGTGGTGATGTCGGCCGCGGCGATACCGACGAGCAGGAGCAGCGGGAACGCCCAGGCGACACTGTGGCCGCGGACGCTGAGCAGTTCGTGCCGGGACGCAGCGTCGCCCCGGCCGGCGGCCTGGACGAGCCGGCCGATCAGCCGCCACCGGCCGCGCACCGGCCTGCGGTCGCGACCCCTCACGGAGCCAGCGAAACACGCGCCCCCACGGCCCGCATCCTGACTTGCCGGTCCGCCTGCCCAGGTGTGCCCTGGTAGTCGGGGGCGAGGCGAGAGGAGTGCGCTCATGGCTCACGCGGTACCGGCACGCGGCACATCCACCGGAGCACCCACCGGAACGTCCCCCGGGACGCCCCCCGGGACGGGCACGCGCGGCCCGCGTACGAGGACACCCGACGTCTTCAGCGCGCGGACCCACCTGGTGGCGCGGTGGGCGGGGCCCGTCGCGGCCGGACTGGTCTACGGCTACTGGGCCGCGTCCATCCGCCGTTACGGCGGCCCCATCACCGGCCGGAACCTGCTGTTCGGCTTCCTGACCGTGCTCGCGTTCGTCGTGCTCTACGCCGTGGTGCGGGCCGTGGCCCGGCGGCTGCCGCGCGAAGGCCACGCGGCGTTGTGGGGCGCGTTCGCGGGCAGCGCGCTGGGCTTCCTGTACGCGCAGAGCGGCGTGGCCATGTTCACGTGCGTCCTCGTGTCCCTGCTGGTCGCGGCGGCGGTCTTCGGGGCGCTGTTCTACCGCTACTACACCCACGAGGACGCGCGGGGGCACCGCGTCACCTGACGGCCCGCGCCGTCACCCGTCCGGGGTCTGATCCGGGAGCGGGAGCGGGTGGCGCCCGCCCGCAGACCCCGGGGCCGGGCGGGGCGCACGTTCGGCTCGTCCCGGTGGGCCGTATGCAGTCACGCCGGTCGCCCGTGCCGTCGCCGGCGCCTTGTCTGGGAGGGTGCCCCCACGTTTCCGGAGCGCCCTGTCGGCCGTCCTGATCGCCCTCGCCTGCCTGGCGGTACCGTGCGGCGTGCCGGCGGGCTGGGCGGCGTACGGGCTGACCGACACCGGACGGTACGTCGCCGCCATGGCGCCGCTCGCCGATGACCCGGACGTACGGGACGCGGTCGCCGACGCGGCCGCGGACGCGGTGGGCGACGGGGTCGCGGACGCGGTGGGCGACGGGGTCGCGGACGCGGTGGGCGACGGGGTCGCGGACGAGGCCGCGGCCGGCACCCTGAACGGCACCGTGCGGCTCTTCGCGCAGGACGCGGCACGGTCGTTCACCCGGACCGAGGCCTTCCGCGAGGGCTGGGACGCGGCCAACCGCACCGTCCACGACGCCGTGCTGCGCGCCCTGCGGGACGACCGGGCGGACGGCCAGGCGGTCACCGTCGACCTGGCCCCGGTCGCCGACCGCGTCAAGGACCGGCTCGCCGAGGACGACGTGCCGTTCGCGCGGCGCATCCCGGTCCGGCACATCGCGGTCACCGTGCTCCCGGCCCACGAGGCGGACCGGCTCAGGAAGGGCTACCACGTGCTCGACGTCGCCGCCTTCTGGCTGCCGGTCGCCGCCGTCGTCTTCGCGGTCACCGGCATCGCCGTCGCCGCCTGCCGCCGGCGCGCCGTCGCCGCCGCCGGGGTCGGCACCGCCCTCGGCGGGGCGCTGCTCGCCCTCTCCGTCGTGGTGGGCCGCCGGCTCACCGTCACCGAACTCCCCGACGCGGTGGAGGGCGCGGTGGACGGGCCGGCCGCGGGCGCCGTCTACGACGCCCTCACCGGGACCCTGCGCACGGCCTCCTGGCTGCTGGTCGGCCTCGGCCTCACGGTCGCCCTGGCCTCCTGGCTCACCGGCCGGTACGGACGTCTGCTGCGCCGCCGCCGGGCACCCGCGGGAACCCCCGTCGCCCCGGCACCGCCCCGGCCGCCGCGGCCCCGCCGCTGAGCCGACCGCCGCGGGCCCCGCCCCGATCCGCCCGAGGCCGGTAATGCCTTGGCCGGGCTCACGGCCGGGCGGCTAGGGTCACCGGCCATGCCCAAGACGACGACCCTGTGGCGTCCCACCGGTCCCGAGGAGCTGACCCTGGTCGAGGCCTCCGGCTGGACGGCGTGGCCGCCCCGCCTGCCCGAGCAGCCGATCTTCTACCCGGTCCTCAACGAGGAGTACGCCGTCCGCATCGCCCGCGACTGGAACGTCCCCGCGTCCGGCTCGGGCTACGTCACCCGCTTCGAGGTCGACGCCGGCTTCCTGGAGCGCTACCCGGTACGCCGGGCCGGCGGCGAGACGATCCTGGAGCTGTGGGTTCCGGCGGAGGAGCTGGACGAGTTCAACGCGCACATCGTGGGGCGCATCGAGGTGATTCGGGAGTTCCACGCGCGGGTGTAGGGCCTGTGCGCAACTTCCTGCCCCCGACTCCCGTCTTTGAGGGAGGATTCGGGCATCGCACAGGCAGTGGACACCGAGGCACTGAGCGCAGAGGCAGGCAACGCACCCGCGAGTGGAAGGCCGGGACTTGGACACCGACACGGCGACCGGTGAGTGGACGGACTCCCGCGAACGGCCGGCCGACCGCCGTGCCGGGCGGCGGTTCGGGGCCTGGTGCGCGGGGCTGCTGTTCGCCGGGGTGAGCGTGGTCGTCGGCTGCCGCGCCGCCGACAGCGACGGCATCACACCCGTACCGCAGCTGCTCGCCTTCCTGCCCTGGCTGCTCGTGCCGACCGGCGCCGCGCTGCTGCTGACGCTGCTCGCCCGGTGGTGGGCCGGTGCCGTGTGGGGGGTGGCGCTGCTCGGGCTGCTGGCGTGGTTCATCGAGCCGTACGGCAAGACGGGCGACCCCGTCGGTCTGCCGGTCGCCGAGCTGCGGGTGCTGACCTCGAACGTCGAGTTCGGCCAGGGCACCGGCGAGCTGATCTCCGCCGTGCGGCGCGAGAAACCCGACCTCATATTCGTACAGGAGTGCGAGTACACGTGCGACGCGGCGCTGCGGCGCGACCTCGCCGCCGACTACCCCCACCGGCAGGCCGTCGAGGGCGGCGGCTCCGAGGGGTCCGTCATCCTGAGCGCGTTCCCGCTCAAGGCCGCCCCCGACGTTCCCGGCACCATGGGCATGCCCGGTGCCGTCGCCGACGTGCGCGGCCACGCCGTACGGCTCCAGCTCGCCCACCCGATGCCGCCGCTGCCGGACCAGGTCGGCCTGTGGCGCGAGGAGCTGGACGCGCTGCGCGACGCCGCCGCCGAGGCCGAGGGCAGCGGGGCCCCCACCGTCCTCGCCGGCGACTTCAACGCCTCCCAGGACCACGCCGCGTTCCGCCGCATCCTCGACACGGGGCTGCGCGACGCGGCCCGGCTGGCCGGGGCCGACCGGACGGCCACCTGGCCGGCCCGGACCGCCCCGGCGTTCGGCGTGCAGATCGACCACGTCCTGGTGTCGGAGGACTTCACCGCGCGCCGCGCCCGGTTCCTGGACCTGGCCGGCACCGACCACCGCGCACTGGTCGTCGACCTCACGCTGCACAGGGCCGGCTGACACACCGGCCCCGCCCGGAAGGGAGCGCTCAGACGCCGATGTCGCGGCCGTCCGCGCGCCACACCGCCACGACCGACGGGCGCACGATCTTCCCGGGCCCGTCGGGCCAGCTGCTGGCCGGCTTCTCCACGGAGGCGCCGTCGACCTCGCCCGGGTGCTGCACGGCGACCAGCACGCGCCGGTCCTGGATGAGCGGGCCGCAGGTCTCCGCGCCGTTCGGCACGGTCAGGAACTGCTTCAGCTCACCGCGCCGGTCACCCTTCGTCGCGACGCCGAAGAGGCCGTCGTGAGAGCCGAGCGCGTTGCCGTCGGTGGACAGCCACAGGTTGCCGTGGTCGTCGAAGGCGATGTTGTCGGGGCAGGAGATCGGGCTGACCCGGTCCTTCGGGAAGCCCGCGAAGTAGGTCGCCGGGTCCTCCGGGTCACCGGCGACCAGGAACAGCGACCAGGCGAAGCTGGTGGCGTCGGCCCGGTTCCAGCGCTCGGTCAGCTCCAGGACGTGGCCGTGCTTGTTGCTGTTGCGCGGGTTGGCCTCGTCGGCACCCGCGTACCCGGACTTGCCCCGGTTGGAGTTGTTGGTGAGGGCGACGTACACCTTGCCGGTCGTCGGCGACGGCTCGATGTCCTCGGGGCGGTCCATCTTGGTGGCGCCGACCTTGTCACCGGCGAGCCGCGTGAAGACGCAGACCTCCTCGGCGGTCATGCCGTCGACGTGCGAGACGGCGCCGTCCTCGGTGGCGGTGACCAGCGGGATCCAGCGGCCGCTGCCGTCGAACTCGCCGTCGCTCGGCAGCGTGCCCGTGCCGTCGATCTCGATCGCCGGGGAGTCGCCGCTGAGCTTGGCGACGTAGAGGGTGCCCTCGTCGAGCAGCGACAGGTTGTGCTCGCGCGCCCAGCGGGAGTTGCCGTGCCGCATCCGCTTGCTGCCGACGAACTTGTAGAAGTAGTCGAACCGCTCGTCGTCGCCGGTGTAGACGACCGGGCGCCCGTCGCGGGTCAGCCGCACGGTCGCGGCCTCGTGCTTGAAGCGGCCGAGCAGGGTGTGCTTGCGGGGCGTGGAGTCCGGGTCGTACGGGTCGAGCTCGACGACGTACCCGAAGCGGTGCACCTCGTTCGGCTCCTGGGCGACGTCGAAGCGCTTGTCGAACCGCTCCCACTTGCGCTCGGTGGCGCCGGTGCCGATGCCGTAACGCTTGTCGGTGGCCCGGCTGCTGTTGGCGAAGTACTGGTTGAAGTTCTCCTCGCCGTGCAGCGTCGTACCCCACGGGGTGGTGCCGCCGGCGCAGTTGTTGAGGGTGCCGAGCACCTTGCGGCCACTGCGGTCGGCGGAGGTCTTCACCAGGTCGGAACCGGCGGCGGGCCCGGTCAGCCGGAACTCGGTGGTGGCGGTGATGCGGCGGTTGAGGCGGTGCCGGGAGACGGGCGTCAGCCTGCCGCTGCGGCGCTCCTCCTCCACCACCACGGCGGACAGCCCGTGCGCGGCCCAGGCGATCTCGACCTGCTCGCGGGTCGGGTTGTCGGGGTCGTAGCCGCGGAACATGAGCACCTCGTCGGTGTACTCGTGGTTGGCGACGAGGATCTGCCGGCCGCGCTCACCGTGCAGCGGCAGCAGGGCGAGGAAGTCGTTGTTGTAGCCGAACTGACCGGCCTGGGCCCTGGCGGTCTGGTTCTCCGGGTCGAAGGCGGGCGCCCCGCGCAGGATGGGCTCGCCCCAGCGGATCACGACGTCCTGCCGGTACCCCTCGGGGACGGTGACGGCGTCGTCGGTGTTGGGCGCGACGGGCGTGAACCGCAGCCCGCGCGCGCCCTTCGACGCGGACGGTTTCCCGTGCCCGTGTCCGTGCCCCCTGCCGGCCGCCGGCGCGGCCTGCGCCGACGGCGCCCCCGCCACGCCCACGGCCCCGGCGCCCGCCGCGGCGACGGTGACGACGGCCGCGGCACGCATCATGGAGCGCCGGCTGAGCGCGCCGGCGATGACGTCGCCGACGTACTCGTTGGAGCTGGTGTTGGGCACCTCGTGGAAGCAGGCGTCACCACACCGGAAACGGCAGGTCATGGCGGACCGGCCGCCGGGATGCGAACCGGACGGCGTTCCGATCAACGGCAGCAGCTTGCGCACTGTGATTCTCCCCTGAGAAGCCCTTGGATGCCCTTGGTGTCAGCGCGACCGTAGGTGCACATACGTGCGGGAGACGGGCGCCACGGTGAACGACGGGTGAATCCACGGAAGCCGGAGGGGAATTACCGCGGCGTCTCGATCCCTCCTTGACGCGCCCGTGCTTTCGTGGCAGACCCTGCACAAGATCACAAGCCGGGGCCGCTAACCTTACGTGTCCGTCCTGGCCAGGGATTGACGGGCATCAACTCACGCGAAGGGTTGCGCACATGGGCATTCTCACTCTCCTGCGGAACGCGTTCGGACGGTCACGCAAAGAACGGACCGCCCAGGCGGAGGGTGCGACGCAGGAGACGGCACCGCCGGCCATCGCGCCGGAGCCGAAGCTCCCGTCCCAGCCCACCGCACTCCCGGAACCGGTCGAGGCTCCGGAGCCGACGGAGACCGCCGACCCCGCCCCGAAGACGGCCCAGGTCCCCGAGCCCCGCACGGCGGCCTCCCCCGACGAGCACGAACTCGTCAAGGCGGCCTTCGCCAACGTCACGGTCCCGAAACCGACGGAGTCCCCGGACAAGACCTCGGACCGGCAGCCCCCGGAGCCGGAGACCACACCGGAACCCCGGCCGGAGCCCACCCCCGCCGTGGAATCCGAGGCCGAACGCGAACCTGAGGCCGCCACCGAGCCCGAGGCCACCTCTGAGCCCGAGGTTGCCACCTCCAAGCCCGAAGCCGAGCCCGAAGCCGAGGCCGAGGCCACCTCCAAGCCCGCGCCGGAAGCCGCCCCCGAGGCAGAGCCCTCCTCCAAGCCCGAAGCCGAAGCCGAGCCCGCGCCCGAGAACGCACCCGCCACCGCCCCCAAGGCCGAAGCCGAAGCCGGAGCCGGAGCCGGAGCCGAGGAGACCCCGGCCGCCGAGACGGCGGAACCCGCCGAGCCCGAAGCCCTGGCAGAACCGGCCGCCCCCGCCCCCGCCCCCGAGCCCGCAGCCGCCGACGGCGAAGGGGCCCCACAGGGGCCACCCGCACCCGACAACGAACCCGGCACGGGCGGTACGGGTGGGAACACAGGGACCGAAGGCGAAGCCGAGGCCAAGCCGAACCCCCGGCCGGAGGCCCCGGCCCCGGCCCCGAAGCCGGCGACCACCGCCGCCCGCGTCCGCTCCCGCGCCCCCGGCCTCACCACCGCCTACAAGGCCGCCGCCACCGCCCTCAAGAAGCACGGCCTCACCGGCACCCGCGCCAAGGTCCACCTCGTCCTCGACCGCTCCGCCTCGATGCGCCCGTACTACAAGGACGGCTCCGCCCAGGGACTCGCCGAGCAGACCCTCGCCCTCGCCGCCCACCTGGACCCCGAGGCCACGGTCCACGTCACGTTCTTCTCCACGGAGGTGGACGGCGCCGGCGACCTCACCCTCACCGACCACGAGAACAAGATCGAAGAGCTGCACGGCGCCCTCGGCCGCATGGGCCGCACCAGCTACCACGCCGCCGTCGAGGCCGTCCTCGCCCACCACGAGAAGGAAGCCCCCGGCACCCCCGCCCTGGTGGTCTTCCAGACCGACGGCGCCCCCGACGCCAAGACCCCCGCCACCCAATCCCTCGCCGACGCGGCGGCGAACCACCCGGACGTCCACTTCTCCTTCGTCGCCTTCGGCGACCCGGAGAACAAGGCCTTCGACTACCTCCGCAAGCTCAAGACCGCCAACGCCTCCCACTTCCTCGCCGGCGAGACCCCCGGGGAGCTCACCGACAAGGAGCTCTACGAGGGCGTACTGGCCACCTGGCGCCCGTAGGACCCACGAGGGCGGACAGGGGCGGACAGGAAGAACCACCCTGTCCGCCACCTGTCCGCCCCCCGAAACGCGTGTGAGTCGATCTCCATCCGACCAGTAGGATTTCGACCATGGCGGCCACTGGAAACGAGAAGCAGGGGGCGAAGGCGTACTACGTCTCGACCCCCATCTACTACGTCAACGACGCTCCTCACCTGGGCCACGCCTATACGACCGTCGCAGGCGACGTGCTCTCCCGCTGGCACCGCCAGCGCGGCGAGAAGGTGTGGTACCTCACCGGCACGGACGAGCACGGTCAGAAGATCATGCGCACGGCCGAGGCCAACGGGGTCACCCCGCAGGCCTGGGCCGACAAGCTCGTCACCGAGGCCTGGAAGCCCCTGTGGGAGCACCTCGACATCGCGAACGACGACTTCATCCGCACCACGCAGAAGCGGCACACCGACCGCGTCCAGGAGTTCGTGCAGGACCTGTACGACAAGGACGAGATCTACAAGGGCGGCTACGAGGGCCCGTACTGCGTGGGCTGCGAGGAGTACAAGCTCCCCGGCGAGCTGCTCGACGGCGAGGGCGAGTACGCGGGCCAGAAGCTGTGCCCGATCCACAAGAAGCCGGTGGAGATCCTCAGCGAGGAGAACTACTTCTTCAAGCTGAGCGCGTACAGCGAGAAGCTGCTCGCCCACTACGAGGCCAACCCGGGCTTCATCCAGCCCGAGTCCGCGCGCAACGAGGTCGTGAACTTCGTCCGCCAGGGCCTCCAGGACCTCTCCATCTCCCGCTCGACCTTCGACTGGGGTGTGCCGGTCCCCTGGGACGACAAGCACGTCATCTACGTGTGGGTCGACGCCCTGCTGAACTACGCCACGGCGGTCGGCTACAACGAGAACCCGGAGAAGTTCGAGGCCACCTTCCCCGCCGACGTCCACCTGGTCGGCAAGGACATCCTCCGCTTCCACGCGATCATCTGGCCGGCCATGCTGATGGCGCAGGGCCTCCCGCTCCCCGGGAAGATCGCCGCGAACGGCTGGCTGATGGTCGGCGGCGAGAAGATGTCGAAGTCCAACCTGACCGGCATCAAGCCGCAGGACCTGACCTCGCACTTCGGCGTGGACGCGTACCGCTGGTACTTCCTGCGCGCGATCGCCTTCGGCCAGGACGGCTCCTTCTCCTGGGAGGACTTCTCCGCCCGCTACACCAGCGAGCTGGCCAACGACTACGGCAACCTCGCCTCCCGCGTCGCGGCCATGGTCGGCAAGTACTTCGGCGGCGAGCTGCCGGCCTCGGCGGCCGACGGGGACGCGGAGAAGGCGATCCACGACGGTCTGACCAAGGCCGTCACGGAGGCCGACCGGAAGATCGGCGAGGAGCTGGACTTCCAGGGCGGCATCCTGGCCGTCTTCGACTTCGTGAAGCAGGTCAACGGCTACATCACGGAGCAGGAGCCCTGGAAGGTCGCCAAGGACGACTCGCCGGAGGGCAAGGCCCGCCTGGCGACGATCCTCTACACGGCCGCGGAGTCGCTCCGCGCGGTGGCGGTCCTCCTCAACCCGATCATGCCGGACACCTCCCAGAAGCTCTGGGACTCGCTCGGCGCCGAGGCGTCCCTCGGCGGCCTCGCGGACCAGAGGGTCCAGGAGGCGGCGGACTGGGGCCGGCTGCCCGCCGGCACGACGGTCACCAAGGGCGCGGTGCTCTTCCCGCGTCTCGAGGAGAAGCCGACCGCGTAACGCGCTCGCTACAGCACGGGGCCCGGGAGGGGCAGACCTTCTCCCGGGCCTTCTGCTTTGCGAAGATCGGACAAATAGCCAGCTCACGTGGGAGGACCGTCCATGGCACTGTTCGGCAACGCGCACAGCATCAACCCGGCCCAGGCGCAGCAGGACTACGCACGCCTGCTCGGTCACGGAGAGCAGATCCACGCCGCCTACCTGCTGATCCGCGACACCATCCTGCTCACCGACCGGCGCCTTATCCTGGTCGACAAGCAGGGCATCACCGGCAAGAAGACCGAGTACCACTCGATCCCGTACCGCAGCATCACGCACTTCTCGGTCGAGACGGCCGGCCACTTCGACCTCGACGCCGAACTGAAGATCTGGCTCTCGGGCTCCCAGACCCCCATCGAGAAGACCTTCACCAAGGGCGTCGACATCTACGAGGTCCAGGCGATCCTGACCCAGTTCGTGGCCCGCTGACGCGAGCACCCGGGCCGGAGCGAACGATTCTCCCGTCACCGAACGAGTGAATGCTCCGGCATATGCCGAGCGCTCCTGCCATGACCGCACTTAATTGGCACTCATGGTCAAAGCAACACACGAGGCCTCCCACCGGCTCTTCCAGGAGCACCCGGAGGCTCTCGCGCCCGTCTTCGAGGCACTGGGGCTTCCGCCGCCCTCGAAGGACGACTTCGACGAGCTCTCCCCCGACGCCACCGAGATCCGGCCGATGGAGCGCCGTGTGGACACGGTGCTCAGGTTCGCGCCCGACATGGGGGAGAACTTCGTGCTCGCCCTCGAGTCACAGACCAAGAAGGACCCCGACAAGGCGAGGAGCTGGGCGTACTACGTCGCGTACCTGTGCGCGAAGTACGACCTGCCGGTCGTGCTGGTGGCGGTCTGCCGGGACCGTGCCACAGCGGCGTGGGCCACGGGGCCCTTCGAATGCGGCGTGGCCTCCTGGCCGACCCAGACCACCCGGCCGATCGTCCTGGGGCCCCAGACGGTCCCGGAAGTGACCGACGAGGTGGCGGTGGCCCGGCGCCCCGCCCTTGCGGTGCTCTCCGCCATCGTCCACAGCGAGAGCCGCCGCGCGCCCGCCATACTGGAAGCCGTCGCCCGCGGGCTGTTGTCCTTCGAGCCGGACATCACGAAGTACTGGTTCGAAATGGTGGAGGTCGGTCTGGAATCCACTCCGACCAGGGAGAACTGGAGAAAGCTGATGCAGGACGTCATCACCCACTTCCCGGGACACCGGACACTGTTCGAGGAGAAGTACCTCGAGGGCAGGGCCGAAGGAAAGGCCGAGGGCGAGGCCCGCGGTGAGGCCAAGGGCGTCCTGCGGGTACTGGAGGTGCGTGGCCTCGTGATCACTGACGCCGTCCGTGAGCGCATCCGCACGTGTTCCGACCTCACCCTCCTCAACGACTGGCTGGACCGCGCCGGCACAGTAGAGCGAGCGGAGGACCTGTTCGCCCCGGAGACGGGCCACCCGGAGCTCCCGGAGGACACCCCGTGAACCGAGACACCTCGGTGTCGAGCGCCTGGGCCAGGAGCTACGGGACAAGCTCAGTGGCCTTCACCACCCAGGCGGCCTGACTACGACGCGCCCCGCGCCCGGTGACAACCAGGCTCGGGGCATGCACGGTTGAGGAGTCAGGTCCCGGACGCGTACGTCACAAAGCCCGCCCACGCCTCCGGCGCCACCGCGAGGCGGGGGCTCGCGTCGCGGTACTTGGAGTCGCGGACGTGGACGGTGCCGGGGGTGGCCGCCACCTCGACGCAGGAGTCGCCGTCGGGGCCGTCGCTGTAGCTGCTCTTGAACCACGCCAGTTCGGAGGCATCCCTGGCGGCGGGCTTGCGGATCATGTCTCTCCCAGCAGTTGCTCGATGAACGCCAGAGACTCCCCCGGTGGAAGAGCCTGGGCCCGGATGGTGCCATACCGCAGTTCAAGGATGCGAAGCTGCCTCGGATCATGCGTCGGGCGGCCACTGAACGCTCCGTCGGAGCGTCCCACCGCCGTGCCGTCCTCGAACTTGAGCACTTCGATCCGGCCGCTCATGCCGGGGTGTGGTCCACTGCCCATCGGCATCACCTGGAGGGTGACGCTGTTCATCTGCCCCACCTCCAGCAAGCGTTCGAACTGCTGTTGCCGCACCATTGTGCCCCCGACCCTGCGGCGAAGCGTCGCCTCTTCCAGGACGAAGCCCAGCGCGGGCGCGGGACAGCGGTCGTAGATGGCTCGGCGAGCCATACGGGCAGCCACCCGGCGCTCCAAGTCCTCCGGGGAGTAAGCCGGCTGCCACGACTCCAGCAGGGCACGCGCGTGCTCAGGAGTCTGCAACAGCCCAGGAATGCTGCTGCACACGTACACCCCGATCTCGACCGCCCGCGCCTCCATCTGAGCTAGATCCCGCACCCTCTTCGGGTACCGGACCTTCGCCACGTCCTCCTTCATGGCAGCGAGCAGCCCACCCGCCCCCAGCACCTCGTCGGCCATCTCCAGGTACTCCGGCCGGGGAATCCGCTTCCCGCCCTCGATCTTGTACACCAGATCCTCGCCGTACCCCACGGCCCTGCCGAACTCCCCGGCCCGCATCCCCACGGCCTCCCGGCGCAGCTTCAACTGCCGCCCCACGGTGGCGACCACCGCCACGCCCCACTCGTCGTCCGGTTCCACCTCCCACCCCGGCTCGTCAGCCTCGGTCCTGAGCTGCCGAACCTCACCGTCCACCGACATGCGCGCGCCCCTCCGTCGTACCGCCTCGTACCAGCCACGCCCTACCCGCACGCACCGCCCTGACAAGCCCGGACACCACCGGACAACCGCCAGACAGTGACCGTACGCAACGGCGTCATCACTCCTCACGGTACGCAGCTGCGGCCACTCTGAGTGACGTGAACCAGAAACTCGCCCAGCACGGCGGACGCGTCCGCAACTTCAGCCTCCTGCTGTCCCCCACGCCACGCGGCGCCCGTCTCGCCCGACTACTGGCAACCGAACAACTGCGCGCCTGGGGATTGCCGTTGGACCCGGCGGCACACATCGTCGCCGAACTGGCGAACAACGCCGCCACCCACGGACGCGTCCCGGGCCGGAACTTCCAGCTCCTGCTCTACGTGGTCGGCGAGACCCTCCGCATCGAGGTCACGGACACGCGCGGTGACCGGCTGCCGTGCCTGCGTCCCACCGACCCCACCGCCCCCGCCGACGAGTCCGGTCGCGGCCTGGCTCTCGTGACGGCCCTCGCCGACCGCTGGGGCGTGACCTGCGGCCTGCCGCCCCGCAAAACGGTCTGGGCCGAACTCGCCCTCCCGGCACAGGAAGTACCGGAACGCGACGGGGCGGGTTCCGGCCGCACCTGCGCCCCCTATGCACCACCAACTGGGGAGAAAGCACCCCACCAAGCCCCTCCCCTCCCTCCCGTCGGGCGCGGTCACTCTCGCGAGTGAATATGCCAACTTGGCTGGATTCGGGGCTGGTTGTCTGCCTTACGCTCAGCGGCGACACACCACCAGACATGCGACGGCCCCCGCCGGGAGTGGGATCCCAATGCGAGGGCCTGACCACCAAGGAAGAAGACGCTTCCCCGATGGCTGCCCAGCACCCTAACGCGCCCATGCCCGCCACGTCCGGAGCCCTGGACGAAGACCACCCCCACGAGCAGCCGTTCGCGGGTGTCGTCCACGACAACGTCCGCCACACCGAGAGCTTCACGGTGATCGGCAACCACCTGGCCCAGCACAAGGATCTGTCCCTGCTCGCCATCGGGCTCGCCTGCTACATCCAGTCCGTGCGCCAGGGCACCTCCGTCGACATCAAGACCCTCGCCGCCCGCTTCCCCGAGGGCCCCACCCGCATCGCTGCCGGACTGCGCGAGCTGGAGAAGCACGGCTACCTGCAACGCACGTGTACGCGCACGTCCACCGGCCGGATCGTCACCCGCACGGTCTCCTGCAACAGGCCCGGACACAGCGGCGGCGGCGCACGGGAGGCGGCAACCCGCAGGCTCGCCCGGCGCGCGGCCCAGGAGAAGCCGCCGCCGCGCAAGCGCCTCCCCGCCGTGCCCCAGCCGTCGTGTCCCGCCCCCGCCCTCCTCCAGACGGCCGTCGACGTCCTCACCGGCCTGCGCCGCCGCGACCCCCGCCTCCTCCTCTCCGCCACCGACGCCGAGCACCTCGCCCCGGGCGTCGCCGCCTGGCTGGAACGCGAGGTCGGCCCCACCGCCGTACGCCACGCCCTGACCGAGAACCTGCCCAACGAGCCCCTGATCCGGCCGGCCGCCTTCCTCGCCCACCGCCTGACCGCCCAGCTGCCGCCCCCACCACCCCTCCGGCCACCGGCCCCGTCGGCCGCCGCCGAGTCCCGGCACCCCCTCCAGACCTGCGACGGCTGCGACCGAGCCTTCCGCGCCCCGACTCCCGGCCGCTGCCGCGACTGCCGAACCGATCACCCGGAGGACGCCCTAGCATGAACTCGACGATCCTTGCCCGAGCCCGTGGGCACACACGCCGAGGAGCGAGCGCCATGACCATCGCACCCGACAACGCGCAGCAGGGCGCCTCCCACCCCTACCGGGCCATGCGCGACTTTGTTCAGTCCTCGGACGACACGCTGCCCGGCAAGTTCGAGATCACCAAGGAAGGAATCGTCCACGACATGATGTCGCCCGGAGGGCCGCACGAGGTCACAGCTGCGCACATCAGCCGCCGTCTGGAGAAGATGCTGCCGGACGCGTTGCTGGCCCACACCGGAACACCCGATGTGGAGGACGAGCCCGAGGGCATCATGCGTCATCCCGACGTCATGGTGATCGCATGGGCGGACCTGGACGTCCAGGGCTCGATCGACCCTCGCGCGCTCATCGCCGCCATCGAAGTGGTCTCCCAGTCCAACCCGGACAACGACTGGGTCACCAAGATGCGCGACTACCCCCTCATGGGCATCCCCGTCTACGTGATCTTCGATCCTCGTAAGGGCGAGGGCGCCGTCCTCACCGACATCCACACCACCCCCGACGGCCCCCGCTACGCCACCCGCAAGGACTTCGTCTACGGCGAGGACGTCACCATCGCCGACTGGACCATCTCGACCCAGAACCTGCCGCTCTACCGGAGCGAGAACCAGGTGTGACGACGGCGAGGGGGGGGGGAACACCCCCCCCCCCCCCCCCCCCCCCCCCCCCCCCGCCCCCCCCCGCCCCCCCCCCCCCCCCCCCCCCCCCCCCCCCCCCCCCCGCTGCGGTACTGCCGCCGCAGATTACTTCGGCTGCGGCTTGCGCACCGTCAGGTGCAGTTCGCGCAGCCGGGTCTCGTCCAGCTCGGTGGGCGCGCCCATCATCAGGTCCTGGGCGTTGCCGTTGAGCGGGAAGGCGATGGTCTCGCGGATGTTGGGCTCGTCGGCGAGCAGCATGACGATGCGGTCGACGCCCGGGGCGATGCCACCGTGCGGCGGAGCGCCGAAGCGGAGCGCGCGCAGCATGCCGGCGAACTCGCGCTCGACGGTCTCCGCGTCGTAGCCCGCGATCGCGAAGGCCTTGAGCATGATGTCCGGCTCGTGGTTCCGGATGGCACCGGAGGACAGCTCGACGCCGTTACAGACGATGTCGTACTGCCAGGCGAGGATGTCCAGCGGGTCCTGGTTCTCCAGGGCGTCCATGCCGCCCTGCGGCATCGAGAAGGGGTTGTGGGAGAAGTCGATCTTCCCCGTCTCCTCGTCCTTCTCGTACATCGGGAAGTCGACGATCCAGCAGAAGCGGAAGACGTTCTCCTCGAAGTGCCCGGCGCGCTTGGCGGCCTCGACCCGCACCGCGCCCATGATCTTCGAGACCTCGTCGAACTCGCCCGCGCCGAAGAACACCGCGTGGCCGGGGGCCAGCGAGAGCCGCTTGGTCAGCTCCGCGACGTTCTCCTCGGTGAGGAACTTCGCGATCGGGCCGGTCAGCGAGCCGTCCTCGCCGACGCGAACCCAGGCGAGGCCCTTGGCGCCCTGCGTGACGGCGTAGTCGCCGAGCTGGTCGAAGAACTTGCGGGACTGGGAGGCGACGTCCGGCACCGGCAGGGCGCGGACGTGCTTGCCGGCGAAGGCCTTGAACTCCGAGCCCGCGAAGACGTCGGTGATGTCGACGAGCTCCAGCTTGGCGCGCAGGTCCGGCTTGTCGGAGCCGTACTTCAGCATCGCCTCGCGGAACGGGATCCGCGGGAAGGGGGAGGTGACCTCGCGGCCGCCGCCGAACTCGGTGAACAGCTCCGTCATCAGCCGCTCGACCGGCTGGAAGACGTCCTCCTGCTCGACGAAGCTCATCTCGACGTCGAGCTGGTAGAACTCGCCCGGCGAGCGGTCGGCGCGGGCGTCCTCGTCGCGGAAGCAGGGCGCGATCTGGAAGTACCGGTCGAAGCCGGAGATCATCAGCAGCTGCTTGAACTGCTGCGGCGCCTGCGGGAGCGCGTAGAAGCGGCCCGCGTGCAGCCGGGAGGGCACGACGAAGTCGCGGGCGCCCTCGGGGGAGGTGGCGGTGAGGATGGGCGTCGCCATCTCGTTGAAGCCGAGGGCCACCATCTTGCTGCGGATGGAGGAGATGACCGACGTGCGCAGCATGATGTTGCGGTGCATGCGCTCGCGGCGCAGGTCGAGGAAGCGGTACTCCAGGCGCCGCTCCTCGTTGACCCCGTCCTCGGCGTTGATGGTGAAGGGGAGCGGCTGGGCGGCGCCGAGCAACTCGACCTCGCCGACCTCGACCTCGACCTCGCCGGTGGGCAGGTCGGGGTTGACGTTGTCGGCGCCCCGGGAGACGACCTTGCCGTCGACACGGACGGTCGACTCCTTGGTCAGCTTGTCCAGCGCCTCGTACGCCTCGGTACCCGGACGGGCGACGAGCTGCGTGATGCCGTAGTGATCGCGCAGATCGATGAAGAGGATGCCGCCCAGGTCGCGCCGATTGTGCA
Organism: Streptomyces sp. NPDC037271; assembly: GCF_055603605.1. Lineage (NCBI taxonomy): Bacteria > Bacillati > Actinomycetota > Actinomycetes > Kitasatosporales > Streptomycetaceae > Streptomyces > Streptomyces sp. NPDC037271. The sequence goes on along the minus strand of NZ_JBVJVN010000011.1, from coordinate 142,079 downwards.
GCCAGCCACTCAGTCGGACGTCGGTGCCGACGTCAGAGGAGCGGAGCTCGCCGCAGGTGTGGGACCTGTACCGATGCATCGTCGTTCATCCAGCCTTCGTGGATCGGGGATGGTGTTCCGCGTTTCACGTGAAACAACCCCAGCGTGAAACAACCCCCAGCGTACCGGCCGGGCACGGCTGTCCTCTTCCCCATTGACGCGACACGGGCCCGGGAGCGAGCGGTGGCAGTGTCCGATCCCCTCTTCCTACAGTGGATGAATGCGCACTGGTGAGCCCCTGCCCGAGGTGGGGGACGTCCTTGCCGCTCTCGCGACCGGTCTGTGGCACTGGGACACCGCCGCGGGGACGGTCACGGTGGACGCGGAGGCGGCCCGCCTGCTCGGGCTGCCCGCCGAACGGGCGACCCTCACCGAGGCCCAGGTACGGGCCCGGCTGCATCCGGTGGACTGGAACGAGATCACCGGGGTGGTCCAGCTCGCCGTCGCCGAGCGCACCCTCGCCGAGGTCCGGATCCGCATCATGGACGAACGGGGTCACATCGTCCGCGTCGTGCGCAGCCGCTCCAAGCCCTCGTTCGACCCCGTGCGCAAGGCGTACGAGCTGATCGGCACCCTCCAGGAGGTCGCCGAGCCGACACCCGGCACGCCCGCCGGGCGCAGCGCGGTCACCGGCGACTGGCGCCGCTCGCGGGAGGCGTTCCTCCTGGACGCGGGCCGGGCACTGGCCGAGGCGCGGTCCACCGAGGAGGTGCTGCGGGTCGCGGCGGGCCTGTCGATGCCCGGGTTCTCCCCGGACGGGCTCGCGGTGTTCGGGGTCTCGGGTGACCGCCTGACGGTCATCGGCCACCACGGACAGCCGCAGAACGACATGAACCCGTTCGTGAACATGTCGCTGGACACGGACTACCCGGCCGCCGAAGTGGTCCGCACCGGCCGCGCCGTCTACCTCTCCTCCCCCGAGCAGTACCGGTCCCGCTACCCCCTCACCTGGCCCCTCGCCGAGCGCTTCGGCCGCCGTTCCTGGGCCTTCCTGCCGCTGACCGTGGCGGGCCGCACGATGGGCGCCTGGTTGGCGGCCTTCACCTATCCGGTCGCGTTCACGCCGGACGAACGGTCGGTGCTGACCACCGTGGCGCGGATGCTGGCGCAGGCCCTGTCCCGGGCGGGCGCCGCCGAGACCCAGCGGGAGCTGACCGACGGTCTGCAGCGCACCATGCTGCCCGTGCTCGGCCCGGAGATCCCGGGCATGGGCGTCGCCGCCCGCTACGTCCCCACCGGCGGAGGCCTCCAGGTCGGCGGTGACTGGTACGACATGATCCAGTTGCCTGGGGGGCGCTTCGCCCTGGTGATCGGCGACGTCCAGGGACACGACGTACGCGCGGCCGGGCTGATGGGCCAGCTGCGCATCGCGCTGCGCGCCTACGCCGCCGAGGGGCACCGTCCCGACGCGGTGCTCTCCCGCGCCTCCCACTTCTTCCACGGCCTCGCCCAGTCCGGCGACGACCCCGGGGACATGCGCTTCGCGACCTGCTACTACGCCGAGGTCGACCCGGCGACCGGCACCGTGGAGAGCGCCCGCGCCGGGCACCTGGACCCGGTCGTACGCATGGCGGACGGAACGGCGCTGATCCTCGCCACGGCGGGCGGGCTGCCCCTCGGCATCGACCCGGACTCCGACTACCCGACCACGCGGCTCGCCCTGGAGCCCGGGGACACCCTGATGCTGTGCACGGACGGTCTGGTCGAGACCGGCGGCCACGACCTGCAGACCGGCTGGCACCGCCTCCGCGTCATCCTGGAGGAGCACGACGGCGGCCTGGAGGAGCTGGCCGACGCGCTGGTCCAGGCCGTCCACGGACCCTCCTCGCACCACACGACCGGCCCGCTGGCCGACCGGCGGGAGGACGACATCGCCCTGTTGCTGCTGTGCCGGCAGGGCGAGGGCTGCGGCTGCGGCGACAGCACCGTGGCCCGCGCCCCGGTGCGGCGCACGATGCTGACCGTCGCGCAGGCGGAGCCCGCGCGGATCGCCACCGCCCGGCAGCATCTGCGCGACCTGCTGCACGACTGGCCCAGCGAGGAGCAGCGGGACGCCGCGGTGCTCCTGCTCTCCGAGATGCTGACCAACGTCCTGGTGCACACCGACGCCGACGCCCTCCTGGTCGCGGAGGTCGCCGGCGAGCCGGGCGAGCGGCGGATCCGGGTGGAGGTCACCGACAGCGGCGCCGACCTGCCGCACAAGCGCCGGCCGGGGGAGATGGCCTCCTCCGGGCGCGGCCTGATCCTGATCGAACTGCTGGCGGACGCGTGGGGCGTCGCCCCGCGCGGCGAGGGCAAGAGCATCTGGTACGAGGTCTACGAGTCCGTGGAGCCGGACGGCGGCCCCGGAGACGGCCGCGGCCCGGCCGGCGACTCGGAGACCGCGTAACGCGCCTGGAGCTCGTGCACGATCCCGAACGCCGCGGCCGTGAGGGGAACGGCGAGCAGCATCCCGAGGATGCCCGCCACCGACGCTCCCGCGGTGAGGGCCAGCAGCACGACGGCCGGGTGCATCTGCACGGTCCGGCTCTGGATCACCGGCTGGAGCACGTGCCCCTCCAGCACCTGTACGGCCAGGACCACCCCGAGGGCCCACAGGGCGATGGCGAATCCCCGGTCGGCCAGCGCGACGAGTACGGCGACGGCTCCGGAGATGAAGGCGCCGAGGTAGGGGATGTAGGCGCCGACGAAGACCAGCGCGCCGAGCCCGATCGCGCCGGGGACGCGCAGGACGAGCAGCCCGACCGTGATGCAGGCCGCGTCGATGAGGGCGATGAGGGTGGTGCCCCGCATGAACCCCTCGACGGCCCCGAAGGCCCGCCGGGACATCGCCTCGGCCATGTCGGCGCCGCCGGGCGGGGCGATGGCGCGCACCGTGCCGACGGCCCGGTCCGAGTCGCGCAGGAAGAAGAAGACGAGCAGCAGGGCGAGCACGGCCATGGCGATCATCTCGCCGACGACGCTGATGCCGGTGACCACGCCGGAGGCGGCCGTACCGCCGAACTTGCCCAGCAGTTCGCGCGCGTTGGACGCGATGTCGTCCAGCGAGGTCCCGGCCGCCCCGAAGTGGTCGGCGATGTCCTTCGCGGCGTCCCGCAGTGAGGCGATGATCTGGTCGCCGGTCTCGACGAGCGCCGACACCACGATGTACACGGCCCCGCCGACCACGGCCACGACGGCGACGCAGGTGAGCCCGGCGGCCAGCGAGCGCTGCACGTGCGCCTTCACCAGCCACCGGTGCAGCGGTCGGAGCAGGGCGGTGCCGAGCAGCGCGAGCAGCACGGGCGTCACCGCGGTGCGGAACTCGGCGCAGAGCCGGATCGCGACGTAGACGACACCGCTGGCGAGGAGGATGACGGCGCACCAGGCGGCGAACCGACGGACCGGACCGGGAAGCAGCTGCACGTCCCCAGCCGATCACGCACCGGGCGGGCTGTCCTGCGCGGACGGCCCGCCCGGGTGACACGACGTCAGCGTGACGCCCTGTCAGCGCGGGAGCGCGTCAGGCGAGGCCTCAGGCGTGAGGCGTCAGGCGCGAGGCATCAGGCGTCCGGGCCCGCCGCCGACATGCCGTGCACCGCCGGGACGGTGCCCAGCCGGCCCTTCTGGAAGTCCTCGAACGCCTGCTGGAGCTCTTCCCGGGTGTTCATGACGAACGGCCCGTAGTGCGCCATCGGCTCCCGGATCGGCTGCCCGCCGAGCAGCACGACCTCCAGGTCCGGCGTGTGGGAGTCCTGCTTCTCGTCCGCGCGGACGGTCAGCGAGCCTCCGGCGCCGAAGACCGCCGTCTGCCCCAGGTGGACCGGACGCCGTTCGGCGCCCACCGACCCGCGCCCGGCCATGACGTACGCCAGCCCGTTGAAGTCCTCCCGCCAGGGCAGGGTGACCTCCGCACCGGGCGCCAGCGTCGCGTGGACCATCGTGATCGGCGTGTGCGTGATGCCGGGGCCCTCGTGGCCGTCCAGTTCGCCGGCGATGACGCGCAGCAGCGCGCCGCCGTCGGGGGAGGTGAGCAGCTGGACGGAGCCGCTGCGGATGTCCTGGTAGCGCGGGGCCATCATCTTGTCCCGGGCCGGGAGGTTCACCCACAGCTGGAGCCCGTGGAAGAGGCCGCCGGACATGACCAGCTGCTCCGGCGGAGCCTCTATGTGCAGCAGACCCGAACCGGCCGTCATCCACTGGGTGTCGCCGTTGGTGATGGTGCCGCCGCCGCCCTGGCTGTCCTGGTGGTCGAAGATCCCGTCGATGATGTAGGTGACGGTCTCGAAGCCGCGGTGCGGGTGCCAGGGGGTGCCCTTGGGCTCCCCGGGCGCGTACTCCACCTCACCCATCTGGTCCATCATGATGAACGGGTCGAGATGGCGGTAGTTGATCCCCGCGAACGCCCGGCGCACGGGGAAGCCCTCACCCTCGAAACCGCCGGGCGCGGTCGTGACGGTGAGCACGGGACGTGCGACGGCGTCGGCGGGTGCGGATACGCGGGGCAGCGTCAACGGGTTCTCGACGGTCACTGCAGGCATGTCGGTACCTCCTCGGGTACGCCCACTTTAGTTGAGCGTTGAACTTCTTGCCACCTGGAACGGAGAAAGCCCGGAGGGCATTCCCTCCGGGCTCACGAGCGGGACGCGGCGGCGCCGGCCGCGCCGCCGCCGGCACTAGCCATACATGCGGCGCATCGCAAAATCGACCATCTGTTCGACGGCCTTGGCGTCGAACACCATCCGGTGCTCGCCCTCCATGTCCAGGACGAAGCCGTAGCCGGTCGGCAGCAGGTCGATCACCTCCGCGCCGGTGATCACGAAGTACTTGGACTCCTTGCCCGCGTACCGGCGCAGCTCCTTGAGCCCGGTGAACATCGGGATCACCGGCTGCTGGGTGTTGTGCAGCGCGAGGAAACCGGGGTTGTCACCGCGCGGGCAGTAGACCTTCGAGGTCGCGAAGATCTGCTGGAAGTCCTCGGCGGACATCTGACCCGTGGTGAAGGCGCGCACCGCGTCCGCGAGCGAGGGCGGGGACGGCTCGGGGTACAGCGGCGGCTGCTGCCCGTACCCACCGGACATCCCGCCGGACATCGGCTGCTGCGGCGGGGCGTACTGCTGCTGCTGTTGGCCCGCGGTCTGGTCGTAGCCGTACATGCCGCAAAGAGTAGCGAGTGACGAGTCACAGATGCCCCGCTCGGGGTTGCTTCTTATTACCGGCGGGTAGCATCATCGGAGCTACTACTCGGTACGTGTAGTTGGTATGTGTACAGATGCGAGGAGTACGTGCCTCGCCGATCTCTCAACGGAGCCGTCGCCATGGGGCACTACAAGCCGAATCTCCGGGACATCGAGTTCAACCTCTTCGAGGTGCTCGGCCGCGACAAGGTCTACGGCACCGGCCCGTTCGCGGAGATGGACACGGACACCGCCAAGAGCGTCCTGGAGGAGCTGACCCGCCTCTCGGAGAACGAGCTGGCCGAGTCCTTCGCCGACGCCGACCGCAACCCGCCGGTCTTCGACCCGGAGACCAACACCGCGCCGGTCCCGGCGTCCTTCAAGAAGAGCTACCAGGCCTTCATGGACTCCGAGTACTGGCGCCTGGGCCTGCCCGAGGAGATCGGCGGCACCACCTCGCCGCGCTCCCTGATCTGGGCGTACGCGGAGCTGATCCTCGGCGCCAACCCGGCCGTGTGGATGTACTCCTCCGGCCCCGCGTTCGCCGGCATCCTCTTCGAGGAGGGCAACGAGGTGCAGAAGCACATCGCGTCCTTCGCCGTGGAGAAGCAGTGGGGCTCCACCATGGTCCTCACCGAGCCGGACGCCGGCTCGGACGTCGGCGCCGGCCGCACCAAGGCGGTTCAGCAGGAGGACGGCTCCTGGCACATCGAGGGCGTCAAGCGCTTCATCACGTCCGGCGAGCACGACATGTCGGAGAACATCCTCCACTACGTCCTCGCCCGCCCCGAGGGCGCCGGCCCCGGCACCAAGGGCCTGTCCCTCTTCCTCGTCCCGAAGTACGAGTTCGACTTCGAGACCGGCGAGCTGGGCGAGCGCAACGGCGTCTACGCCACCAACGTCGAGCACAAGATGGGCCTGAAGGCCTCCAACACCTGCGAGATGACCTTCGGCGACCGCCACCCCGCCAAGGGCTGGCTGATCGGCGACAAGCACGACGGCATCCGCCAGATGTTCCGCATCATCGAGTTCGCCCGCATGATGGTCGGCACGAAGGCGATCTCCACCCTCTCCACGGGCTACCTCAACGCCCTGGAGTACGCCAAGGAGCGCGTCCAGGGCCCCGACCTGGCCAACTTCATGGACAAGTCGGCCCCCAAGGTCACCATCACGCACCACCCGGACGTCCGCCGCTCCCTCATGACGCAGAAGGCGTACGCCGAGGGCATGCGCGCCCTCGTCATGTACACCGCCTCCGTCCAGGACGAGATCCAGGTCAAGGAGGCGAACGGCGAGGACGCCGCCACCGAGCACGCCCTCAACGACCTGCTCCTGCCGATCGTCAAGGGCTACGGCTCGGAGAAGGCCTACGAGCAGCTCGCCCAGTCGCTCCAGACCTTCGGCGGCTCCGGGTTCCTCCAGGAGTACCCGATCGAGCAGTACATCCGCGACGCCAAGATCGACACCCTGTACGAGGGCACCACGGCGATCCAGGGCCAGGACTACTTCTTCCGGAAGATCGTCCGCAACCAGGGCGCCGCGCTGAACTCGCTCGCCGAGGACATCAAGAAGTTCCTCGCCCTCGGCACCGGCGGCGAGGAGCTGTCCGGCGCCCGCGAGCACCTGGCCAAGGCCGCCGTCGAGCTGGAGGCCATCGTCGGCGTCATGCTCACCGACCTCGCGGCCACCGAGCAGGACGTCAAGAACATCTACAAGGTGGGCCTCAACACCACCCGCCTCCTCATGGCCTCCGGTGACGTGATCGTCGGCTACCTGCTCCTCAAGGGCGCCGCCATCGCCGCCGAGAAGCTGCCGACGGCCTCCGCCAAGGACAAGGCCTTCTACACCGGCAAGATCGCCGCCGCGAAGTTCTTCGCCGCGAACGTCCTGCCCGGCCTCACCCTGGCCCGCAAGGTCGCCCAGGGCGTCGAGCTGGACCTGATGGAGCTGGACGAGGCGGCCTTCTAGCCCACCGGGCCCGGTCTCCACACTCCCCTCACACCCTCACGAGGGCCCGCTCCCGGTCTACCGGAAGCGGGCCCTCGCGCGTCGTTAAGGTAAACCCCATGAGCGCACCCACCCGCTTCGACCGCGGCCACACCGACGACCTCATGTCCTTCCTCGCGGCCGGCCCCACGCCGTACCACGCCGTGGCGGCCGCCGCCGAGCGGCTGGAGAAGGCGGGCTTCCGGCAGGTCGCGGAGACGGACGCCTGGGAAGGGACGAGCGGCGGCAAGTACGTGCTGCGCGGCGGTGCGATCGTGGCCTGGTACGTCCCCGAGGGCGCCGCACCGCACACCCCCTTCCGCATCGTCGGCGCGCACACCGACTCCCCCAACCTGCGCGTGAAGCCCCGCCCGGACAGCGGGGCGCACGGCTGGCGCCAGGTCGCCGTGGAGATCTACGGCGGCCCCCTGATGAACTCCTGGCTCGACCGCGACCTGGGCCTGGCCGGCCGCCTCACCCTGCGCGACGGCACCACCCGCCTGGTCAACATCGACCGCCCGCTGCTCCGCGTCCCGCAACTCGCCATCCACATGGACCGCAACGTGTCCGCGGAGGGCCTGAAGCTCGACAAGCAGCGCCACCTCCAGCCCGTCTGGGGCCTCGGCGACACCGTCCGCGACGGCGACCTGATCGCCTTCCTGGAGGACGAGGCGGGGCTCGCCCGCGGCGAGGTCACCGGCTGGGACCTGATGACGCACTCCGTGGAGCCCCCGGCGTACCTGGGCCGCGACAAGGACCTGGTGGCCGGCCCCCGCATGGACAACCTCCTGTCCGTGCACGCCGGGGTGGCCGCCCTGGCCGCGGTCGCGACCTCCGGCGCGGACCTCCCGTACGTCCCGGTCCTGGCCGCCTTCGACCACGAGGAGACCGGCTCCCAGTCGGACACGGGCGCGGACGGCCCGCTCCTCGGCAGCGTGCTGGAGCGCTCGGTCTTCGCGCGCGGCGGCTCGTACGAGGACCGGGCGCGCGCCTTCGCCGGCACGGTCTGCCTGTCCTCCGACACCGGCCACGCCGTCCACCCCAACTACGCGGAACGGCACGACCCGACGCACCAGCCGCGCGTCAACGCCGGTCCCATCCTCAAGGTCAACGTCAACAACCGTTACGCCACGGACGGTTCGGGCCGCGCGGTGTTCGCCGCCGCCTGCGAGAAGGCGAACGTCCCCTTCCAGACCTTCGTCTCCAACAACTCCATGCCGTGCGGCACGACCATCGGCCCGATCACCGCGGCCCGGCACGGCATCAGCACCGTCGACATCGGCGCGGCCATCCTCTCGATGCACAGCGCCCGGGAGTTGTGCGGCGCCGACGACCCGCACCTGCTGGCGAACGCGCTGGTGGCGTTCCTGGAGGGCTGAGCCCCGAGCCCGCCCCGGCCGGAACGCCCGTGCGCCGCATGGGTGTTCCGGCCGGGGGTACCCGAGCGGAACCGGATCGGCCGGAAAACCGGAACCGACCGGCTCTACAGGGAGGCAACACTCATGGGCCTCGGCGGGTGCATCATCCTCATCGCCGTGGGAGCCATCCTCACGTTCGCGACCGACTGGGACATGCAGGGCGTCAACCTCGACCTGGTCGGCGTCATCTTCATGATCGTCGGCCTGATCGGTGTCGCGACGTTCAGCAGCATCGCCCGGCGCCGCCGCGTCGTGATGCCGCCGACGACCCCGGTCGTCGAGGACCGGCCCCACCACCACACCCGGGACGGGTACAACAACGGCTACGGCTCGTGATCCGAACACATTTACCCGTGCAGTTCTCCACGCAGGTGGACTCTACTGAGTTATTAACTCAGTAGAGTCCACACTTATGGATTTCACCGTTATCGCGCACGCCGTCGAAGTGGACCACGGCATCAAGCGCTTGTCGATGCGCTTCATCAAGAGGTACGCAGCGCCGGATCGCCAGCGTCTGAGCGCTGAACTATGCGCGGACATCTCACAGGAGTTCGAGCGACTGGGTTTGCTCACCCTGCCCAGACGGCTGCCGACTTCGGAGAACGAGTACGTGTTCGTGATCGAGAAGGACAGTCCACTGGGCCAGACCGTGGCCCTCGCCACGTCGCTGGCCATGCTCGACAAGCTCGGCGAGAACCGGCTGTCTTTTCTTTTCGACAACTATCCGGAAGTCAGAACGCTTCTGACGTGAATGGCCAGTGATCGGACATTACAGAACAAAGACCGGTCAGAACCCGTTAATCGCATGAGTACAGCTTTTCACCGGCGCTAGATTCAGGACTGCGCGAAGCGAAGGCGCCTGCAACGCGCGAGCACCGCCGTTGCAGCGGACGCTCCATCAGTTCACTTGTTGTGGCATGGAGTCAACCATGAACGCTATCGCGGATCATCTCGCCGGTCCCGCCGCCGGCGGCGGAGACGATCTATCGCCCGAACCGCCCATCCGTGCGAATACACATCCCCGGTGTGTCCATGTCTGCGTCTTCTCGGGAGACCGCGACATGTCCGTGGCCGGATGGCTGCGCATCGACAGCACTGCCGTGCAGTCCAAGTCCGCCGTCGCGGTCTGGTCCGAGTTCCGCGAGGCGCTCCACGCCGACCCCGCGCTGAATATCCGGCGCGGTGACACGCTCCGCGCCAGAAAGCTCGCGGCCGGTCAGGGCAGGCCGCGCCCCTCCTCGGCGAGGAGGGGTCCCAGCAAGGCCGAGCAATGGGGGCACCGGCACGTCCTCCGGCGGGGACTCACGGCCATCGCCTCGCTGCCCGGCACCACCGTCGGCACCGCCCGGGTCCGCGCCCCCGGTACGTCGGGGCCCACGGACGCCCTGCTCAGACAGCTCGCGCGGAACACCCCGGCCTCCGCATCAGGGCTTGCCGTCGTTCGTGCGAACACCGCCGCCGCCTCGTGGTACGACCTCGCCACCGAGCCCCCGCTCGCGGCGCCCCACCTCTCCGACGGCCCGCCCCACGCGGCGGCCGGGACGGAAAGCCTCCTGGAGGCGGCGGAATTCGTCGCCTACTGCGCCTACCAGTCCCTCGCCCGACAGCACAACCGCCGCTTCCTCTGGGAGTGGCTGCCCGAACTGCTTCCCGGCGCCGGGTTCCCCTTCGACCTGTGACACGGCGCGCGGGCCTCGGCTCCGCGCGCCTCGCCCGGCCTCTTCCGTCCACTCCGTACTCGGACCCGCTCGGTCCGCTCGATCCGTCCGATCCGATCGCCCCATCCGATCCGTCCGAGAGGACGTCGCCATGTCCCACAACGCCCCCCGCTCCCTCACCGTGCAGTGGGGCTCCGATTCCGTAGTGGTATCGAATGTCGAGCCGCGACTGCCGCCTCCCGGATCCGACGCCGGTCTCGCCGAGGTCCTCGACGCGGGCAGGGCCAATCCTGTCGCGCTGCTGCCCGACGCAGCCTGGGAGGCCGTCGGCCGCGCCACGACCAGCCCCGAGGCGGTGGCCGTGCAGTTGCGGCCCACCGCCTCGGAACCCAACGGGCTGCTCATGGCCGAGAACGTCGACGGCGCGACACTGCGCTCGATCGTCACCCGGGTCCACCTGAGCGAACTGCTGCCCGGCATCCAGCCCCGTACCGGGATGGAGGTCATGGAGATCCCCGACCCCCAGGTACAGGGGATCACCACGACCGACGGCCGCCCCTGCGCCAGCGTCCGGTGCCGGTACCAGGACCTCGACCATCTGCGGGACCACGTCTGGCAGACGCTCCACGGGACCCTGTCACTCAACAGCTACGGGCCCTCGGTCCTGGCCCGGAAGATCACCCGGAACCTGATCACCCACCCGGTCGAAATCTGGTTCGAGGACGGCACGGAGTCCTTCCACGCCCTCGTGGTACGAGACGGCATCACCCGGCTCGCGAGCGCCTGGGAGGTCCTCGCGGGACCTGACGCGGACGCCGCGGAGGTCGCCGGCCTCGCAGTCGAGTCACTGTTCGGCAAGACCCCCGCCGCGTCCAGCGGTGATCCCCTCGGGCGGCGGCTGGCCGCCGGAAGGCAGAAGTGGAGGCGACGGATCACCGAGGAGTTCGACCGGGAGATCGCCGGGCCGGAACCGGGACCGCGCGCCGCCCAGATCGCGCAGACCTGTGTCGTCCCGGCCCAGATCGCCGTCAGCGCGGAAGGGCACCCCGGACATCTGCTCGCCGCCGAGGATGTCTTCGACGACGCGGTCCGGTCCGTACTGGCCTCGGTACACGTCGAGTTCAAGCAGTGGGACACGGCGGCGCAGAACGTCGAGGTCGCCACCCGCGCCCTGAAGCGGGTGATCCAGCTCGGCGACTCGCTGGTTCCCAAGGACGACCTCCAGACCGTCTACGGACTGGCAGTGGGCCGCATCCCGTCCGAGGACCTGCCCCACGTCTTCGGCGACGCCGTATCACCCCCCGGCACGGCGCTGTGGCGTGCCGTTTACCTGGTGCACGCCCTGACCCGCCCTGAGCTCCTGGACCTGCTCAAGGACCAGGCCAAGGCCATCAAGGGCGGCAAGCGCATGGGGCTGAAGGGTTTCTCGGAACTGCTCGGCCCCCTGATCGACCTGCCCTGGCGTGCGCACAAGAAGCACGTCACGAAGCAGGCCCGCAACGCCTGGAACAACGGGGGCGTCCTCACCACCGACGTCCTCCAGGAGTGGGACCCGCGGCCCACGGACGATTTCACCGCCCTCGTGGCACCCGCGATGGCCGGGGACACGCACGCCCGCTGCACCCTGGCCGTGGCCGGCGGGGTGGCCCTGATCGCCGACAAGCTCCTGACCCGCAACGTCGGATCGGCGCTGATGGCGGCCAAGGAGAAGGGCGGCGTACCGTTCCGGGCGGACGTCAACCAGGTCATCGAGGACCTGTCCCGGCAGAACAACGAGGTGGGGTTGTGGACGCTGGCTCTGGCGGCCGAGCGGTTCCGCGGCGACACGCTGCCCGAGAACGCGGTCACGATGCGGCAGTTGACCCGGAAGCAGCAGGCCGGCGCCGCAGCGAGCGGGGGGTACGCACACTTCCGGGTCGACCTCACCCAGCAGGACCGGACCGCGCGCGACGACGACGGCGTACCGCAACTGCTGTCGCAGTGGGACGTCGTGTGGGCCTCGAACCCCGACCGTGCCCGCAAGGCGCACCCTCCCCAGACGGGGCTGTTCCCCGCGCCGCGCCCTGGGGCAGGTGCGCAAGGCACCGAGAGCACCACACCGACCGAGGCGGGCACCGCCCGAGAAACCCAGGATGCCGGAACGGAGAATGACGCGGAGAGCGCCGACGGCCCGGCGGCCCCCTCCTCCGGGTCGGCCAGCCAGCGCGCCGCCGGCCAACGGCAGAACCTGAAGGCGAACGTGACCGCGGCCAGAGACGCCCTGGACCAGCTGTTGCTACTCGAACCCCAAGTCGGCAATCACACTCCCGTCATCCCGCAGCACACCCTCGACATCTTGCTCGACCAGCTCATCAGCCTGCAGACGGACGTGGAGAACCTGCGCCGGAAGGCGCAGGCAGCCGGTTCCACCGACGCGGAGCAGAGCACCGAGGAGGACACGGATCAGCCCATCGAGGAGATGGAGGAAGCGAGGGTCTAGACCCCGGCGGACTTGTTCCCTCAGGGCTTCCGTCCGCCACCTCGTCCATGCCCGCCAGACGGGAGGCAGCCGGCCCGAAGTTCCCGGAAGCCAGCAGCGATGCCTCGTCGGTGCAGTGCGGGGTGGCCGGCTCAGGCTGCGGCGCGACGTACGGCCCGTCGCCGCGCCGCAGCGTGCCCCGCGCCACGTACTCCGCCTCCAGCTTGTGCTGGACGGCGCGGGCCCGCCGGGTCGATGACCACGGGCGGCGGCCGGGCGCTCGCGGCGAGGAGCTGTGGGGGCGGGCCTGGAACTTTGCCCCCTACATGAGCCTTTGCCCCCGTACATGAGAGGGGCGCGGCGAGCGGGACGCGCTCGAGCGTCAAGGGGGACGCCCGGCGCCGCCCCTCAGGTCAGCGCGTGCCCCGTCGTCGCGTCCACGTGGGCGGGCACCTCGTCGTGCCGGTCGCCCACGGTCGACGTCCCCGTCGGTTCGAGGAGCAGGATCTCGGTGGGGACGGGGGCGTACGGCTTGTGCTCCGTGCCGCGCAGGACGGTGAAGACCGAGCCCTTGGGCAGGACGACCGTGCGCTCCCCGGCGGGTTCGCGCAGCGCGATGCGGAGTTCGCCGTCGAGGACCAGGAAGAACTCGTCGGTGTGGTCGTGCACGTGCCAGACGTGCTCGCCCTCGGCCTTGGCGATACGGACGTCGTAGTCGTTGACGGCGGTGACGATGCGGGGGCTCCACTGCTCGGTGAAGGACGCGAGGGCGGAGGCGAGGGAGACGGGTTCCTGTGACATGACGTCATCGTGCGGGCTGCCGCACCCGGCGGACGAGTGCTAGAAACCGCACATGCCGCAAGGATCCTCTCAGCCGCCGCGACCCCACCGGGTCGCCGTGATCGTCGACGAAGGCACCAACCCGTTCGAGGTGGGCTGCGCCACCGAGCTGTTCGGGCTGCCGCGGCCCGAGCTGGGGCCGGCCGAGCCGCTGTACGAGGTGTCGCTGTGCGGTCCGGCCCCCGGGATCCGGATGAACCACGGGTTCTTCACGCTCGCCGGCGTACCCGGGCTGGACATCGCCGACGGGGCCGACACGCTCGTGGTCCCCGGCCGGCCGGACAACGTCGTACCGCGCGGCCCGGCCGTCCTGGACGCCATCTGGCGCGCGCACGCGCGGGGCGCACGCGTCGTCAGCCTCTGCACCGGCAGCTTCGCGCTCGCCGAGGCCGGGCTGCTGGACGGGCGGCGGGCCGCCACGCACTGGCTGTGGGCGGACTCCTTCCGCCGACTGCACCCGAGGGTGCTGCTGGAGCCGGACGTGCTGTTCGTGGACGAGGGCGACATCCTCACCGCCGCGGGCAGCGCGGCGGCGCTCGACCTCGGGCTGCACATCTGGCGCAAGGACCACGGCGCCGAGACCGCCAACGCCGTCTCCCGGCGGCTGGTGTTCGCCACGCACCGGGACGGCGGGCAGCGGCAGTTCGTGGAGCGACCGGTGCCGCACGTGCCCGACGAGTCGCTCGCGCCCCTGCTGGAGTGGGCGCAGGAGCGGCTGGGCGAGCCCCTGACCGTGCCGGACCTCGCGCAGCGCGCGGCGGTGTCACCGGCGACCCTGCACCGGCGGTTCCGGGCGCAGCTGGGGACGACGCCGCTCGCCTGGCTGACGGCCGAGCGCGTGACCCTCGCCCGGCGGATGATGGAGCGCGGGGAGGAGCGGCTGGACGTGGTCGCGGCGCGGAGCGGGCTGGGGACCGCCGCGAACCTGCGGGCCCGGCTGCGGCGCGAGACGGGGCTCAGCCCGTCGGCCTACCGGCGGCGTTTCGGCCCGGGCGCGGGGGAAGCGATCACGTCATGAGATTCCTCGTGTACGACCGGCTCCTCGGCATCGGTGACGACTACTGGATCGAGGACGACCGCGGAAACAAGGCGTACCTCGTCGACGGCAAGGCGATGCGGCTGCGGGACACCTGGGAGCTGAAGGACACCCGGGGGAACGTGCTCATCGACATCCACCAGAAGATGTTCACCCTGCGCGACACGATGGTGATCGAGCGGGGCGGCGAGCCCCTGGCGCGGCTCAGGCGGAAGCGGCTGTCGCTGCTGCGCAACCACTACCTGGTCTCCCTGGCCGACGGCACCGAGCTGGACGTCAGCGGCAAGATCCTCGACCGGGAGTTCGCCATCGAGTACGACGGTGAGCTGCTGGCCGTCGTCTCCCGGCGGTGGCTGACCCTCCGGGACACCTACGGCGTCGACGTCGTCCGGGACGACGCGGACCCGGCGCTGCTGATCGCGCTGACGGTGTGTGTGATCCACCTGGCGGAGAAGGAGCGGGGGGACGACTGACGGCGGTGCGCGACGAAGCGGCCGGGGGACTGGGCCGGGGGGCCGGGGCCGGGGGGCCGGGGCCGGGGGGCCGGG
Source organism: Streptomyces sp. NPDC037271 (assembly GCF_055603605.1). Classification (NCBI taxonomy): domain Bacteria; kingdom Bacillati; phylum Actinomycetota; class Actinomycetes; order Kitasatosporales; family Streptomycetaceae; genus Streptomyces; species Streptomyces sp. NPDC037271. The sequence goes on along the minus strand of NZ_JBVJVN010000011.1, from coordinate 126,940 downwards.
GCCGCGAGGCCGGGGCCGCGAGGCCGGGGCCGCGAGGCCGGGGGCCGGGGCGGTGGCGCCCCGCCGGTACGGCGTCCGGACGGCAGGGTCCCGGCGCCCGGCCGGTACGGCCCCGGCGCCCGAAAGGTACGGCCCCGCCGGTAAGGCGCCCGCGGCACGCGTACGCGGCCCGCGCGGCGCCCGGGTCCCCGGCCGTCACGGCGTCGCGGACGGCGCTCCGCACGCCCCGGCACATGGCGTTCCCGCGCGGGTCAGTACCATGCGGTCGATCGTTCGTGTCATGTTCATACAGGGGTGGGAACAACTTGAGATTGAGACGTCGAGTACGCCGTACGGCCGTGGGCTCCGCCCTCGGTGTCGCCGCGGTCCTGAGTCTGCAGAGCGTCGCGGGCGGTGCCGCGGTCGGGACCGGGAACGAGACGGCGCACCAGCCGAGCGTGTACAGCGCCGCCGGGCAGGAGTCCGCGCCCGTCAAGAGCGAGGTGCACAGGCTGGCGCTCGCCGACAAGGGCCGGGGAGAGGCCGCGCTGTCCCGGCGGGACACCGAGCGCTTCGCCCTCCTGGGTGTCTCCTGGACGGACCCCACGGCGACGGTCGAGGGAACCATCCAGGCGCGGGCCAGGAACGCCGAGACGGGTGAGTGGACCGAGTGGAAGGACCTCGAGCCCTACCCGGCGCTGCTCGACGGCCGTCGCGCGGGCGCGCGCGGTTCCACCGAGCCGATCTGGGTCGAGGCCTCCGACGGCGCCGAAGTCCGCATCAGTGACGGCGCCGCCAACGGCACCCTGCCGGCCGGTCTGCGCCTCGACCTGGTCGACCCGGGCACCACCGAGGCGGACGGTGCCTCCGGGACCCTGAACGCCGAGCCCGCCGCCTTCGCGCAGGACGTGCCGCCCACGACGCCCGGCCCGGCGTCCTCGGCGCCGCAGCCGGCCATCGTCTCCCGCGCCGACTGGGGCGCGGACGAGAGCCTGAACGACGAGGGTCCCATCTACCTGCCGGACGGCAAGATCCGGGCCGCCTTCGTGCACCACACGACGGACGCGGAGTACGACTGCTCGGAGTCCGCCGCGGTGGTCCGGGCGATCCACGTCTACCACGTGAAGACCAACGGCTGGCGCGACCTCGGGTACAACTTCCTCGTCGACAAGTGCGGCAAGATCTTCGAGGGCCGTCAGGGCGGCATCGACCAGCCGGTGATGGGAGCCCACACCTACGGCTGGAACTCCCAGTCGACGAGCGTCGCCTTCATCGGCAACTACACGCAGCGGACCGCGCCCGACGCGGCCCTGGTCTCGGCGTCGCGGGTGATCGCGTACAAGCTCGGCCAGTACGGCGTCAACCCGGCCGGCAAGGCCACGCTGACCGCGGGCGCCACGCAGACGAACTACTTCCGTACGTCCTTCACCGCCGGTCAGGACTACACCTTCGACGCCGTCTCCGGGCACCGCAACGGCTACAACACCGAGTGCCCCGGCACCATGCTGTACCCGCAGCTGCCCACCATCCGCGGCTACGCGAGCGGCACCGTGGCGGGACTCGCCGTCACGTCGCTGAGCGGTGAGGCGACCAAGGCGGGCAGCGGCTACCAGACGCCCGGCCAGGCCTCGGTCAACTGGACCACGTCCACCCAGAACGGACTGATCCACAAGTTCGAGGTGCTGGTCGACGGCCAGGCCGTCGGCTGGAGCTGGGGCCACATCCGCACGTCGTCCGTCACGATCGAGGGGTACGGCGCCCACACGGTGGCCGTCCGCGCCACGCACACCTCGGGCAAGGTGACGACGTCCGCTCCGGTCACGGTCACCGTGCCCGGCCCGAAGACCTTCAAGCCCGTCACCCCGACCCGGCTGATGGACACCCGGTCGGGCCTGGGCGTGGCGAAGGCCAAGGTCGGCTCCGGTGACGAGGTGGTCCTGCAGGTCACCGGCAACGGCGTCGTCCCGTCCACCGGCGTCGGCGCGGTCGTCCTGAACGTCACGGCGACCAACCCGACGTCGACGAGTTACGTGTCGGTCTACCCGAACGGCACCGAGCGCACGTCCGCGTCGAACCTGAACTTCACCGCCGGCCGGACCATCCCGAACCTGGTGGTCGTCCCGGTCATCGACGGCAAGGTGCGGTTCTACAACCACGCGGGCACGGTCGACCTGATCGCCGACGTCACGGGCTACTACACGACGGGCACCGACGGCTCGACCCACGTCAACATCGGTCCGAAGCGGCTGATGGACACCCGCTACGGCATCGGCGTGGCCAAGGCGGCCGTCGGCCCCCAGGGCACGGTGACGCTGCCCGTCGCCGGCGTCCAGGGCGTCCCGGCCGAGGGCGTCACGGCGGTGGTCCTCAACGTGACCGCCACCAACCCGACCTCGTCCTCCTACGTCTCGGTCCACCCGGACGGCACCACCCGCACCTCCGCGTCGAACCTGAACTTCACCGCCGGCCAGACCATCCCGAACCTCGTGGTCGTCCCGGTCGTCAACGGCAAGGTGAACTTCTACAACCACGCCGGCACGGTCGATCTGATCGCCGACATCACCGGCTACTTCACCTCGGGGACCGAGGGTGCCTCGCACATCAACATCGGTCCGAAGCGGCTGATGGACACCCGCTACGGCATCGGCGTGCCGAAGGCGGCCGTCGGCCCCCAGGGCACGGTGACGCTGCCCGTCGCCGGTATCCAGGGCGTCCCGGCCGAGGGCGTCACGGCGGTGGTCCTCAACGTGACCGCCACCAACCCGACCTCGTCCTCCTACGTCTCGGTCTACCCGGACGGCACCACCCGCACCTCCGCGTCGAACCTGAACTTCACCGCCGGCCAGACCATCCCGAACCTCGTGGTCGTCCCGGTCGTCAACGGCAACGTGACGTTCTACAACCAGTGGGGCTCGGTCGACCTGATCGCCGACATCACCGGCTACTTCACCAAGTGAGTCCCGCCTGATTCCGAGCAGTGCGTCACGACGGCTCCCAAGGCCCGCATCCGGCCTTGGGAGCCGTCGTCGTCGTACGGGGCGCCGACGCACCCGCGGCCGGGCGGACGGGCCGCTCACGGCGGTGCCGACGGGGTCCACGGGGGCAACGGGGACAACGGGGCTGCGCGGGCCGCTCACCGGGTCCGCGCCGGCGGACCTACCACCGAGGCGTCTCCAGCCCCAGCACCCGGTCCTTCAGGGCCGGGAACTGCTCCCGGGTCCGCGCCACCTTCGCCGGGTCGAACTCCACCGTGAGGACCTCTTCGTCCGCGCGGGCCTCCGCCAGCACCTCTCCCCAGGGATCGACCACGATCGAGTGACCGGCCTGGGGAACTCCGGCGTGTGTCCCGGCCGTTCCGCAGGCGAGGACGAACGCCTGGTTCTCCACCGCCCGTGCCTGCGCCAGGAGCGTCCAGTGGGACCGGCGGCGCTCCGGCCAGCCCGCCGGGACGACGAGCGTCTCGGCACCGGCGTCGACGAGGCCGCGGAAGAGTTCGGGGAAACGGAGGTCGTAGCAGGTCGCCACGCCAAGGGTCGTTCCGGGCAGACGGACCGTCACCAGTTCGCGCCCCGCACCCATCAGTACGGCCTCGCCCTTGTCGAAGCCGAACCGGTGGATCTTGCGGTAGGCGGCGGCCAGGTCACCGGAGGGGGAGAGGACGAGAGAGGTGTTGTAGAGCCGTCCGTCGGCGGCGCGCTCGGGGACGGACCCCGCGTGCAGCCACACGCCCGCGTCGCTCGCCGCCTTCGCCATCGCCTCGTACGTCGGGCCCTCGAGCGGCTCGGCCTGCGTGCCGAACTCGTCGAAGGCGAACGCGCCCGTGGTCCACAGCTCCGGGAGTACGACGAGATCGGCGCCCGCCTGTTCCCGTACCAGCGAGGCCGCCCGCCGACGGCGCGCTTCGACGGATTCGCCCCCGTTCACGGCGATTTGGATCAAAGAGGCGCGCACGCTACCACCGTCCTGCCATTCGGGCCGTCCCCAAGGGTGTCCACACGGCCTACGATCGTCACACGAAAGCACTGCCGGGGTGCCGCACAGCAGCGTAACTTAGCGTCTCGACACACCCACTGACCGCCGCCACCTCCCGCAGGCACCGCCGCCGAAACAACCGCCCGTGTACCGACCGCCGAGGGGTCCCGTTCCGTGAGTCTGCATCCCACCCTCCAGCCCTACGCCGACGCCTGGACTCACTCCATCGAGGCGATAACCGAGCTGGTCCAGCCGCTTGTGGAGGCAGAGTGGAACCGCCGCACCCCCTGCCCGGGCTGGTCGGTGCGCGACGTCGTCTCCCACGTCATGGGCCTGGACTCCGAGATGCTCGGCGACCCGCGCCCCATCCACACGCTCCCGCGCGACCTCTTCCACGTCACCAACGACCACCAGCGCTACATGGAGATGCAGGTCGACGTCCGCCGCCACCACACGGCGCCGGAGATGACGTCCGAGCTGGAATACATGATCATCCGGCGCAACCGCCAGCTGCGGAACGAGTCGCGGGACCCCGGCACCAAGGTGCGCGGCCCGCTCGGCACCGAGCTGACCCTGGAGGAGTCGATGCGCCGGCACGCCTTCGAGGTGTGGGCGCACGAGCAGGACCTGCGCACGGCCCTCGGCCGTCCCGGCAACCTGGACTCCCCCGGCGCGTACGTCGCCCGTGACGTGCTGCTCGCCGCGCTGCCCGCCGTCGTCGCCGAACGCGCCGACGCGCCGCGCAGTTCCGCCGTCGTCTTCGACATCCACGGCCCGGTCGAGTTCCTGCGCACGATCCGCGTCGACATCCAGGGCCGCGGCACCCTGGAGACGGCCCCCGCCCTCGGCCCCGCCGCCACCCTCACCCTCGACTGGGAGACCTACGTCCGCCTGGCCTGCGGCCGCGTGAGCCCGGACGCGGCGGCGGACCGCATCAAGACGGAGGGCGACCCGGACCTGGCGGCGGCCATCCTGCGGAACTTCGTGGTCACCCAGTGACGCCGGGGAGAGTGCCACCGGGGAGTGGGACCAGCCCGTCCGGCGTCTGAGGACGAGGCCGTCCGGCCCGAACGCGGGGTCCGAGGGCGGCAGACCCGGCCGGGCCCGCACCGGTGCCCGCACCGGTGCCCGCCCTGGTGCCCGCGCCTACACCGGCACGTGCACCGTCTCCACCCGGCTGGCGACCAACCGCTCCCGCTCCCTGCGCGCCGCACGCTTCCGCAGCCGCAGGATCTGCGTCACACCCAGCGCCTGCAGCACGAACACCGACGAGAAGGCGACGGCGTAGTCGTCCCCGGTCGCGTCCAGCAGCACCCCGACCGCGAACAAGGTGGTCATCGACGCCACGAAACCCCCCATGTTCGTGATCCCGGACGCCGTCCCCTGCCGCTCCGGCGGATTCGCCGGCCGCGCGAAGTCGAAACCGATCATCGACGCCGGCCCGCAGGCACCGAGCACCGTGCACAGCACGACGAGCAGCCACATCGGCGCACGGTCGGCCGGGTAGGCGAGCGTCGCCGCCCACAGGAGCGCCGTCGCGCCCACCGTGCCGAGCGCCAGCGGCAGCCGGGCCGCGTGGTGCCGGGCGATGATCTGGCCGTAGACCAGGCCGACCGCCATGTTGGACAGCACGACGAGGGTGAGCAGCCCGCCGGCCGTCGCCCGGGTCAGCCCCTGCGCCTCGACCAGGAACGGCATCCCCCACAGCAGCAGGAACACCATCGCCGGGAACTGGGTGGTGAAGTGCACCCACAGCCCGAGCCGCGTCCCCGGCTCCCGCCAGGACATGGCGATCTGCCGCCGTACGTACGCGGTCCCCTGGTGCGGCAGCGGGTCCGGCTCGTGCCCCTCCGGGTGGTCCTTGAGGAACAGGAGCAGCAGGACGAAGACGACCACACCGGCCAGCGCGCTGCCCGCGAACGCCGCCGTCCAGCCGATGCCGTGCAGCAGCCGGGCCAGGACCAGGGTGGAGACCAGGTTGCCCGCCATGCCGACCAGGCCGGCGAGCTGGGCGACCATCGGCCCGCGCCGGGCGGGGAACCAGCGGGTGCCCAGGCGCAGCACGCTGATGAACGTCATCGCGTCCCCGCAGCCGAGCAGCGCCCGCGAGGCGAGCGCCATGCCGTACGAGGGGGAGAAGGCGAAGCCCAGCTGCCCGACCGTGAACAGGACGACACCGATGCCCAGCACCTTCTTCGTGCCGAGCCGGTCGACCAGCAGACCGACGGGTATCTGCATACCGGCGTAGACCAGCAGCTGGAGGATGGAGAAGGTGGACAGGGCGGAGGCGCCCACGTGGAAGCGGTCGGCGGCGTCGAGGCCGGCCACCCCCAGGGACGTACGGAAGATGACGGCGACGAAGTAGACCGAGACGCCGACGCTCCAGACGGCGATCGCACGCCGGCCGCCCAGGGGTACCCCCTCCGGGGAAGGATCTCCGGGCAGCGCCTTCCCGTCCGACGTGGCCGGACTCATCGGATCTCCCCCCGGGCCAGGTGCGAGAACCAGCCCACGTGCCGGTGGACCACACCGACGGCCGCCTCCGCGTCCCCCGAGCGCAGGGCGTCGAGGATCTCCTCGTGCTCGGCGAGGGTCTTGGCGATCCGGTCGGGGTGGGAGTGCATGACGGCGACGCCCATGCGCAGCTGGCGGTCGCGGAGCTGGTCGTAGAGGCGGGAGAGGATCTCGTTGCCGCCGCTGCGGACGATCTCGGCGTGGAAGCAGCGGTCGGTGACGGAGGCGGCGGCGAAGTCGCCGGCGGCGGCCTGCTCCTTCTGCCGGTCGAGCAGCTCCGCCAGCCGCTCCACGAGCGCGGGCGGGGCCGGTACGGCCTTGCGCGCCGCGTGTTCCTCGACCAGCAGCCGGGTCTCCACCACGTCCGCGATCTCCTGGGCGGAGACGGGCAGGACCAGCGCGCCCTTCTTCGGATACAGCCGGATCAGGCCCTCGGCCTCCAGCCGGAGCAGCGCCTCGCGCACCGGTGTGCGGGAGACGCCCACGGCCTCGGCGAGTTCCCCCTCGGTGAGCAGGGTCCCGCCCTCGTAGCGGCGCTCGAGGACGCCCTGCTTGACGTGGGTGTAGACGCGGTCCGCCGCGGGGGGTTGCTTCACTGCCGTGGTCATGCCGACAGGATAGATACAACAGGGACGCAAGAAGAGGCCGGTCCACCATGCGGACGTCCGGCCACTCGTCAGGGGGACGCGGCGGACCGCCCCGGCCACCGCACGGCCATCCGTGCTATTCACATGTCGCACGGACGCGGCCGGCACCGCATCGACCACAACTCGGCCGCACACCAGGGGAATTCACCGAAACCGGGGTACTCGACTTGATAAACGCCATTCAGGGCATCCGCCTCCGCACAGCCGTCACCGCCGCCCTGACCGGCGGGGCCGTACTCGCGACCGGAGCCCTCGCCACCGCACCCGCGCAGGCCGCCGCCGCGCCCGCACGGGCCGCCTCCGCCGCGCCCCCGCACGCCGCCGCCACGCCCGCACGGGCCGCCGCCGCGCCCTCGATCGCCGCCAAGGGCGGCTTCGTGATGAACGACGCGAACGGCAGGTCGCTCTACACCAAGGCCGCGGACACCAGGCGCGCCACCGGCTCCACCACCAAGATCATGACCGCCAAGGTCGTCCTCTCCCAGCCGAAGCTGAACCTGGACGCCAAGGTCACGATCCAGATGGCGTACAGCGACTACATCGTCTCGAAGAACGCGTCCTCCGCCCGCCTCATCGTCGGCGACAAGGTGACGGTCCGGCAGCTGCTGTACGGGCTGATGCTGCCGTCGGGCTGCGACGCCGCGTACGCCCTCGCCGACAGGTTCGGCACGGGGAAGACCCGTGCGGCCCGCGTGAAGTCGTTCATCGGCAAGATGAACGCGGAGGCGAAGAAGCTGGGCCTGAAGAACACCCGCTTCGACTCGTTCGACGGCATCGGCAACGGCGGGAACTACTCCACGCCGCGCGACCTGACGAAGCTGGCGAGCAGCGCGCTGAAGAGCTCCACCTTCCGCACGATCGTGAAGACGAAGAAGTACACGGCGAAGACGGTCACCAGGAAGGGCGGCACCCGCACGATGACGCCCTGGGTCAACACCAACACGCTGCTCGGCAGTTACAGCGGCGCGATCGGCGTAAAGACCGGCTCGGGTCCGGAGGCCAAGTACTGCCTGGTCTTCGCCGCGACCCGGAAGGGGAAGACCGTCGTGGGCACGGTCCTCACCTCGTCGTCCTCGGCGCAGCGCGCCAAGGACGCGACGAAGCTGATGAACTACGGCTTCGCCAGGCTGAACTGAGCCGCCCCCCGACCACGGAACGGGCCCGTCGCCACCGCGACGGGCCCGTTCTCCTGGCGCTCGCCGTACACACGCCCGGCGGCCGGTGCGGCGTCTTTCCCTCAGCTTCGCTCGCATTCGTGAACATCCCCGACTCCGCTGGCATATGCCTGTGGCCCCGCCCTACGTTCCGCGGCGGAGGTGGTTCACATGAACGAACCCAGCAATCGACCGAACTCCGGCATGCGGCAGGAGGCCATCGACGTCAGCGACTTCGTGTACGCGGCGACCGGAGCCCGGGTGCGGAGGCTGACCATGCCGGACGGAGGCCACTGGTTCCCGGCGGTGGACGTCTGCAAGGAACTCGGGCACAGCAACTCCCGGCAGGCGCTCGCAGACCATGTTCCCGATGAGCACCGAGAGATCCTCGAGACCGTAACTGGAGCTTACGGTCTCGGCATTCCCGCAGGCAGGGAGTGGCGCCGAGACCTGAATGTCATCTCTCTCCAAGGTCTCATCCTCCTCGTCAACGCCTGTACCAAACCGGCCTGCGCCCCCTTCAAGCAGTGGGTCGCCGAAGTCATCGAGACCGTGCAGAGGGAGGGCTCCTACTCTCTCGACGAGGCCGAGGTACAACCCTCCGGGCCGGGTGCTCCGCTCGCCTACGCCATGCCGGAACAGGTCGCCGACGCGATCGTCCGGCTGGAGGCGCACAACCTTCAGCTGGACGAGCAACTGGCCGACGGGCAGCGTGCGTCGATCGCCCTGCAAAGGGAGATGCTGGCCACGCAGCAGGCCATGACCCGAGCCATGGAACGCATCGCCGACCGGTTCGACACCCTCGTCCCCCGTCCGCGGACATCCAGTGGCCACCCCACCGCGGCGCCCACCACGGAGTCGGTGCTGGCCGACTGGCGGCAGCGGTTGTCCGTGACGGAGGACGTGTGGACGGTCGCCCTGGTCATCGCCCCGGTACTCGTCGAGAAGGGTGAGCTGCGGGAGCCGCTGGAGTCGATCGCCGCCCGTACGGGGCTTACCGTGCGCCGGGTCAACGAATGCCTGCGGCTGCTGCGCACGCACGCCTGCATTCGCTCGCGGGGCGGCGCCGAGGACGGGGCTCCGGTGTACGTGCTGCATCAGGTCTGAGCCCGGCACGACGGAAGGGGCGTCACAACTCCAACTTGTGGCGCCCCTCCCGTCGTGAATCTACTCGGTTCGTGGCCGTCAGGCCCAGCTGATCAACCGCTTCGGCTGTTCGAGGATCGCGGCGACGTCGGCGAGGACCTTGGAGCCGAGTTCGCCGTCGACGAGGCGGTGGTCGAAGCTGAGGGCGAGGGTGGTCACCTGGCGCGGCTTGACCTTGCCCTTGTGGACCCAGGGCTGGAGTCTGATCGCGCCGATCGCGAGGATCGCGGACTCGCCGGGGTTGAGGATCGGTGTGCCGGTGTCGACGCCGAAGACGCCGACGTTGGTGATGGTCACCGTGCCGCCCCGCATGGCGGCCGGGGAGGTCCTGCCCTCCCGGGCCGTCGAGACCAGCTCGCCCAGGGACTCGGCCAGCTGCGGCAGTGTCCTGGTGTGGGCGTCCTTGATGTTCGGGACGATCAGGCCGCGCGGGGTCGCGGCGGCGATGCCCAGGTTGACGTAGTGCTTGACCACGATCTCCTGCGCCGCCTCGTCCCAGGAGGCGTTGATGTCCGGGTGGCGCTTGATGGCGACCAGCAGGGCCTTGGCGATCAGCAGGAGCGGGTTCACCCGCAGGCCGGTGAACTCCTTGTCCTGCTTCAGCTCCTCGACCAGCCTCATGGTGCGCGTCACGTCGACCGTCACGAACTCGGTGACGTGCGGCGCCGTGAACGCCGAACCGACCATCGCCGCCGCCGTCGCCTTCCGCACGCCCTTGACCGGGACACGCGTCTCACGCGCGGTGTCGTACGACACGGCCACCGGGGACGGGGAGGGGGCCGCGGGGGCGGCGGCGGGAGCCGCGTCCGCCGGTGCCGTCGCGGGCTCGGGAGCCTGCGCGGCGGCCACCGCCGCGTGCACGTCCTCACGGGTGATGACGCCGTCCGGGCCGGTCGGGGTGACCGTGGCCAGGTCGACGCCGAGGTCCTTGGCCAGCTTGCGCACCGGGGGCTTGGCGAGCGGACGCTCGCGGGTGACCGGCGCGGCCGGCCCGTGGCCGTTCATCTCGGCCTGGATCGCGGCGGACGCCGCCGGTGCCTCCTGGGCCGGGACCGGAGCGCCCTTGCGGGGGCGGCGGCGGGTCGCGGAGGTGGAGACCCCGTACCCGACCAGGACCGGCTGGCGGCCCTCGGGCTTCGTCTCCTCCGCGGCGTCGGTCGCGGCCGGCGCGGCGGCCGTGTCCTCGACGGCCTCCTGCGCCGGTTCCGCCGCGGCCGCGTCGCCGACGGCGACCGCGATGATCGAGGTGCCCACGTCGACGGTGGTGCCCTCGGGGAAGTGCAGTTCGCGGACCACGCCGTCGTAGGGGATGGGGAGTTCGACGGCGGCCTTCGCCGTCTCGACCTCGCACACCACCTGCCCGTCGGTGACGGTGTCACCGGGCTGGACGTACCACTTGAGGATCTCGGCCTCGGTGAGTCCCTCGCCCACGTCGGGCATCCTGAACTCGCGTACGGACCCTTCGGTCATCGTCGTCACGACCCTCTCCTCAGTACGCCAGCGAGCGGTCGACGGCATCCAGCACCCGGTCCAGGTCGGGCAGGTACTCCTCCTCCAGACGCGCCGGCGGATACGGCGCGTGATAGCCGCCGACCCTCAGCACCGGGGCCTCCAGATGGTAGAAGCAGCGCTCCGTGATCCGGGCCGCGATCTCCGCGCCCGAACCCAGGAACACCGGCGCCTCGTGGACCACGACCAGCCGGCGGGTCTTCTCCACCGACGCCTGGACCGTGTCGAAGTCGACCGGGGAGATCGACCGCAGGTCCACCACCTCCAGCGAGCGGCCCTCCTCGGCCGCCGCGTCGGCGACCTCCTGGCACAGCTTCACCATCGGGCCGTACGCGGCCAGCGTCAGGTCGGAGCCCTCGCGGACCACCCGCGCGGTGTGCAGCGGGCCCGGGATGGCCTCGGCGTCGACCTCGCCCTTGTCCCAGTACCGCCGCTTCGGCTCGAAGTAGATCACCGGGTCGTCGCTCTGGATGGCCTGCTGCATCATCCAGTACGCGTCCGCCGGATTCGACGGCGAGACCACCTTCAGACCCGCCACGTGCGCGAACAGCGCCTCCGGGGACTCGGAGTGGTGCTCGACCGCGCCGATCCCGCCGCCGTAGGGGATACGGATGACGACCGGCATCTTGACCTTGCCCAGCGAACGGGCGTGCATCTTCGCCAGCTGCGTGACGATCTGGTCGTAGGCCGGGAAGACGAACCCGTCGAACTGGATCTCCACCACCGGCCGGTACCCGCGCAGGGCCAGACCGATGGCGGTGCCCACGATGCCGGACTCGGCCAGCGGCGTGTCGATGACCCGGTCCTCGCCGAAGTCCTTCTGCAGACCGTCGGTCACCCGGAAGACACCACCGAGCTTGCCGACGTCCTCACCCATGATCAGGACCTTGGGGTCCGCCTCCAGCGCCCGGCGCAGCGACTCGTTGATCGCCTTGGCCAGCGCCATCTTCCTACCGGTCACGGATTCCGCAGCCATCTCAGACCCCCTCGGCCTCAGCGAACGACGCCTGGTAGGCGGCGAACCGGGCACGCTCCTCGTCGACGAGCGCGTGCCCGTCCGCGTACACGTTCTCGAAGATGGCGAACCGGTCCGGGTCCGGCATGGCACGGACCACTTCGCGCACTCGTTTGCCCAACGCCTCGCTCTCCGACTCCAGTTCCGCGAAGAATCCCTCGTCCGCGTGGTTCGCGGACTCCAGGAAGCGGCGAAGGCGCAGGATCGGGTCCTTCGCCTCCCAGGCGACGCGCTCGTCGTCGTGCCGGTAGCGGGAGGGGTCGTCCGAGGTGGTGTGGGCGCCCATGCGGTACGTGTACGCCTCGATCAGCGCCGGGCCCTCACCGCGCCGCGCCCGCTCCAGCGCCCAGCGGGTCACCGCGAGACAGGCCAGGACGTCGTTGCCGTCGACGCGCACGCCCGGGAAGCCGAAACCCTGGGCGCGCTGGTAGAGCGGCACCCGGGTCTGCTTCTCGTTGGACTCGGAGATCGCCCACTGGTTGTTCTGGCAGAAGAACACCACCGGCGCGTTGTAGACGGCGGCGAAGTTGAACGCCTCGCTCACGTCGCCCTGGCTGGAGGCGCCGTCGCCGAAGTACGCGATCACGCCGGAGTCCGCGCCGTCCTTGGCCACGCCCATCGCATAGCCGGTGGCGTGCAGCGCCTGCGACCCGATGACGATCGTGTACAGGTGGAAATTGTTGCTGTTGGGGTCCCAGCCGCCGTTGTTCACGCCGCGGAACATGCCGAGGAGGTTGGTCGGGTCGACCCCCCGGCACCAGGCGACGCCGTGCTCGCGGTAGGTCGGGAAGACGTAGTCGTCCTCGCGGGTGGCCCGGCCGGAGCCGATCTGGGCGGCCTCCTGCCCCAGCAGCGAGGCCCACAGGCCCAGCTCGCCCTGGCGCTGCAGGGCGGTGGCCTCGGCGTCGAAGCGCCGGGTGAGCACCATGTCGCGGTACAGGCCGCGCAGCTCGTCGGGGGTGATGTCGGCGACGTACTGGGCGTACTCGGCGTAGGCCGAGTTCCTGGCGGTCCCGACGCGTTCGCCCTCGGGCGTCAGCAGCTGCACGAGCTCCGTCTCGGAGCCCTTCTCGGCAGCGGCGGTGCGGGTGGTGCGCTTGGCGCCGGTGGTCGCGGCCTTGGCGCCGGCGGTGCGTTTGGCGCCCGCGGTCCCGGCCTTGGTGCCGGTGGTACCGGTCGCCTTGCTTCCGGCGCTGCGTCGCGGCTTGCGCGCGGCAGTGCTCTCGGTCACGTGTGCTCCTCCGTCGGTCCGGCCCCCGGGTTCGCCGGAAGCCAGTGCGGCTCACCTGCGGCCCGGCGGTCGCACGAGGGTGGGTGCGGCCCGGTCGGGAACAGGCGTGACAGGTGCCCCGGCGAGCGCCCTGCGAACAGCACGTTACCCAGTGCTCCACATATCTGTGAAACCCCTCCTGACCTGCGTTTTTACTCGGATTTCCAAGTAAATCGGCAAAGTGCGGAAGTTCTACTGGTCACAGCCTCGCAGGGGGCCGGAACAACGGCACGTTATCCCGGCCACCCCGGGCACGGGAAGACTTGGCGTGTGACACTGCGCGCGCGCCCGAAAACGGACACATCCGGGCATTCCTGCTGGACGGCCGCGAGCTCGTCCGCCGGGGGTGTGCACGATCCGTTCCGCCGTCGAGGTGGTGGGCGTGCTGCAGCCGGGTGACGTCCCGAACGCGACGCGCGCGTGGACCCGTTTCCGGGACGCACGCGCGCGTGGAGAGCGATTCGGTCCGGGTCAGCCCAGGCCGCCCGGCAGCCCGGGGTCGCTGGTCGAACCGCCGTCGGTGCCGCCCGTCGGGTCGCTGCTCGCGCCGCCGTCGGTGCCGCCCGTCGGGTCACCCGTCGGGTCCGTGGTCGGGTCGCCCGTCGGGTCACCCGTCGGGTCCGTGGTCGCGTCGCCCGTCGGATCGCCCGTCGGATCGTCCGTCGCGGTCTGCGACGGCGTGTACGACGGCGTGTAGGGCGGATCCCACTCCCCGCTGCCCGTCCCTCCGTCGCCGTTGCCCCGATCCGTGCCCGGGTCGGTGGTCTCCTGCGTCTCCTCGTCGCTGGGCGACGAGCTGGGCGACTCGGTCCCGGTGCTCTGCGAGGTGGTCGCCGTCGGGCTCTTGTCCGTGTCGGTGCCGCCCGTGTCGCCGCCGCCGTTGTTCAGGGCCAGCGCGACGCCCGCGGCGACGGCGATCACCGCGAGGACGGCCAGGATCCACAGCTTGCCGCGGCCGCTGCCCTTGTTGCCGCTGCCCTCGAAGCCGCCGTCGTCCCCGCCGTAGCCCCGGCCGTAGCCGCCCGGCAGGATCGGCTGGGGGATCTGCGTGGTGCCCGAGCCGTGGTCGGGGTGCGGCAGCACCGAGGTGCCCGCGAGGCCGGCGGCGGGCGTGTGCCGGCCGTCGTGCGCGGCGACCGGGCCGGTGTTCCAGGTGCCGGTGTGACCGCCCTGCTCGTACAGCATCTGCAGCCCGTACTGGACCAGGCCGCGCATCTCCTCGGCGGTCTGGAAACGGTCGTCGGGCTCCTTGGCCAGCGAGCGCATCACCAGGCCGTCGAGCTCCGGCGGGGTGGCGTCGGAGACCTCGGACGGCGGCGTCGGAATGTCCTGGACGTGCTGGTAGACCACCGAGAGCGGGGTCTCACCGGTGAACGGCGGACGCAGTGCGAGGAGTTCGTAGAGCAGGCAGCCCGTCGCGTACAGGTCGGAGCGGTGGTCGACGGCCTTGCCGAGGGCCTGCTCCGGGGAGAGGTACTGCGGGGTGCCCATGACCATGCCGGTCTGCGTCATCGTCGACTGGGCGCCGTGCAGGGCGCGGGCGATGCCGAAGTCCATCACCTTCACCGCGCCGTTGTGCGTGATGATGACGTTGGCCGGCTTGATGTCGCGGTGGACGATGCCGTGCTGGTGGGAGTAGGCGAGCGCCTCCAGGACACCGGAGACGATGATCAGCGCCTGCTCGGGGCCGGGCGCCTCGGCGTTGAGGAGGAGGTCGCGGATGGTGCGGCCCTCGACGATCTCCATCACGATGTACGGCACCGACTGGCCGCCGACGAAGTCCTCGCCGGAGTCGTACACGGCCACGATGGCGTGGTGGTTGAGGCCGGCCACCGACTGCGCCTCACGCGTGAAGCGCGCCTTGGAGACCGGGTCCTCGGCGAGGTCGGCACGCAGCAGCTTGACCGCCACGGTGCGTCCGAGGCGCACGTCCTCGGCGGCGAACACCTCGGCCATGCCGCCCCGCCCGAGCCTGCGGGTCAGCCGGTACCGGCCGTCACCGACCAGGCCGCCGTTGCCCCAGGCCTCCGGCGCGTCAGACATACCGCCGCCAGTCGCCTCGGGTTCGGACGGGCCCTGGGCGCGCTGCTGCTGTGCCATCAGTCCTCGCCGTCGTTTCTGCCCGCGGTGCGCGCGGTGTTGTTACGGTCTCCGTCGGCCACGCTACAGCCTTCGCGGGGGCCTCCGGTCCGAGATGGGCGCCGGGACCGGCATCGAGACGGACCGGTCATGAAACCCTGGTTCCGTACCCTCGTGCAAATTCCGTGTACCGGCGGTAGGCCGGCTGTAACGCTTCCGCGACGCTTCTTTCGCGTACGGTCACGGAACGGGCACCCCGCTTGACGTGTCGGTGCCCTGGGGCAGACTTGGCCGGGAATAGCACTTTCGATCACGAGCGCGCGTGCTGCTGACACCGGCGCCGCACAGCGCCTATGGGGGACGCAGAGACATGAGCCAGGACGCCGGACAGGGCCGGTACGCGGGGCGGGCGCTCGCCGGCGGCCGCTACCAGCTGCGCGACTTGCTCGGCGAGGGCGGCATGGCCTCCGTGCACCTGGCGTACGACTCGGTGCTGGACCGCCAGGTCGCGATCAAGACACTGCACACCGAACTGGGCCGGGAACAGGCCTTCCGCGAGCGCTTCCGCCGCGAGGCCCAGGCCGTGGCCAAACTCACGCACACCAACATCGTCTCGGTCTTCGACACCGGCGAGGACGACCTCGGCGGCATGACGACCCCGTACATCGTCATGGAGTACGTCGAGGGCCGGCCGCTCAGCTCGGTGCTCGACGAGGACGTACGGCAGCACGGCGCCATGCCCGCCGACAAGGCGCTCAAGATCACCGCGGACGTGCTGGCGGCCCTCGAGATCAGCCACGAGATGGGCCTGGTCCACCGGGACATCAAGCCGGGCAACGTGATGATGACCAAGCGCGGCGTGGTCAAGGTGATGGACTTCGGCATCGCCCGCGCCATGCAGTCCGGCGTGACCTCGATGACGCAGACCGGCATGGTCGTCGGCACCCCGCAGTACCTCTCGCCGGAACAGGCACTCGGCCGCGGTGTGGACGCCCGCTCCGACCTGTACTCGGTCGGCATCATGCTGTTCCAACTGGTCACCGGGCGCCTGCCGTTCGAGGCGGACTCGCCGCTGGCCATCGCGTACGCGCACGTGCAGGAGGAGCCGGTGGCTCCTTCGTCCGTCAACCGCGCCCTGCCGCCGGCCGTGGACGCGCTGGTGGCCCGCGCGCTGAAGAAGAACCCGAACGAGCGTTTCCCCAGCTCCGAGGCCATGCGGGACGAATGCCTGCGCGTGGCGGCCTCCTTCCGGGCGGCCCCGCCGAGCATCGTGCCCGGCGCGCACACGTCGAGCGGCGCGGGCGTCGGCTCCGCGGTGTTCCCACCGGTCGACCAGACCGCACCCGCGCCCACGGGCCCCGTCCAGACGCCGTACCAGCCGATGCCGAATCCCGGCCCGAGTCCCTACGGCGGCACCCCGGCCCCCGCCGCGCCCTCGCCCGCGTACGGGTATCCGCAGCAGGGCGGCGGCTACCAGACGCCGACGCCGTCGCCGTACGCACCGCAGCAGCACCAGGGCGCGCCCACGCCACCGCCGTACAACCTCACGCCCGCCACTCCCGCGTCCGGATCGCCGGGCGGCGGCAAGGGCAACAAGATGGTGATCATCGGCTCGATCGCGGTCGCCGTCCTGGCGGTCGGCGGCCTGATCGGCGCGCTGACGATGGACGACGGCGGTGACGAGCCCAAGGGCGGCGACGCGACCACCGCCGCCTCCGAGGTGGCGGGCTACCGCGGGCCGGACAAGACGAAGACGATCGAGAAGGACACCTGCACGGAGCCCCGGGAGGCGTACAACGACCCCGACAAGATCCAGGTGCCGGACTTCACGTTCAAGTACATCGGCTCGGTCAAGGAGTGCTTCAACGCCGCCGGGTGGCCGATGGAGATCGTCGAGGTCGACGAGAACACCTACGGTGAGGGCTCGATCCGCGACCAGTTCCCGCAGCCCGGTACCGACGTCGACCCCGACGACATGCCGACGATCCAGCTCAAGGTCTCGACGGGCAAGCCGCCGTCCGCCTGACCACGCGTTCCGTCCGGCGTACGGCGAAGGGCCCGGCAGCAGGTGCTGCCGGGCCCTTCGCGCTGTCGGTGGCCGGCGCTCCCCACGGGTGCGGGCTTCCTACCGGGATCAGCGGGCTTCCACCCGTGCCGGCGGGCCTCGCTACAGGTAGGGACCGCCGGAGCGGACGCCCGGGTGGGGCGGCTCCTCGCCGTCCTGGCCGACGCCCGGCGGGAGAGCGCGGCGCATCTGCTCCAGCTGGGCCCGCGCGGCCATCTGCTGGGCGAACAGCGTGGTCTGGATGCCGTGGAACAGGCCCTCCAGCCAGCCGACCAGCTGGGCCTGCGCGATCCGCAGTTCGGCGTCGGTCGGCGTCACGTCGTCCGTGAAGGGCAGGGAGAGCCGCTCCAGCTCCTCGACCAGCTCCGGGGCCAGGCCGTCCTCCAGCTCCTTCACCGAGCTGGAGTGGATCTCCTTGAGCCGCGCCCGGCTCGCCTCGTCCAGGGGCGCGACGCGCACCTCCTCCAGCAGCTGCTTGATCATGCTGCCGATCCGCATGACCTTGGCGGGCTGTTCCACCTGCTCGGTCACCGGGGTCTCCCGGGAGTCGTCGTCTCCGCCGCCGCTGAGCGCCATTCCGTCCTGGCCGACGACCAGGATCTGGGGGTTCTCCGGCGACCTGTCGTTCCTCGGCATCTCCATGCCCGCCATTCTCTCGTACGCCTGCGCCTCGATCGGGTGGTGCCCCCGGAGAAACGTGATCCACCGCGTTCGGCGGAGTCCGGAATGCCGGTATGGCGAGCAGGTGTGAGGCTTGTTCCGTCGATTTCCGCGACTGGTTATCACCGGGAGGGGGTCACGGACGTGACTCCATGGCTGCACGCACTGCGAGCTACGGGACTGGCGGGGGTTCTGGGGGTGAGCACGTTGGTGTCGCCGTGGGGGGCGGAGGCGGCGCACGGCGCCGGGGCCGCGACGGCGGGGGCCGCCGGGTTCGCGGCGGTGGACGCGATCGCGGCCCCGTCTCCTTCCGCGCCGGCCCCCGCTCCGGTGCCCGGGGCGGCTGCCGGCCCCGACCGCTCCGGCGGTGGCGACGGGCATGCCACCGACGGCGACGACGCGCACGGCTCCGGTGGTGACGACGCTCACGGCTCCGGCGGTGACGACGGGCGGGGCGCTCACGAGCGCCCCCGGCGCCAGGACGGCCGTGACGGCCCCGACCGCCCGCAGGCCCACCCCGCATCCCCCGCCGCCGAGGAGTCCGGCCCGGCGGACGGCGCGGCGCGCGGCTCCGCGACGCCCGCCCCCTCGCCCTCGCCCTCGCCCTCTCCCTCGGCGTCCGGCGGCTCGGCGGCCGACCCGGAGCCCTCCCGGGCGGGGAGCCGGCCGGGCGAAGGGCGGCAGCGGCCCGGACGGCCCGAGGAGCGGGCACCGGAGTGGGGCGGCGCGGACGAGAACGCGGGTCACAGGGCGGACGATGACGGTGGCCGGGGCATCCTCGAGGATCCGTTCCCCGCCGTGCCGCCCGGGGAGGCCGGGGAGGCCGCCCCGGTGCCCTCCGCGATCCCGTCCGGGTCCGAGCAGCCGCAGGCCGGCACGCACGCCGAGGACGCCACCGAGCCGGTGGTGCGGGTCCTTCCCCTGGGCAGCGGGCTCGTCCTCATCGGCCTCGGCCTGGCCCTGGCCTTCGTCGGCCTCCGCCTGCGCCGGGGCTGACACCCGCCTCCGCTACGGGGTGACCAGCAGCACCTTGCCGATGTGCCCGCTCTCCTCCACGACCCGGTGGGCGGCGGGGGCGTCGCTCATCGGGAGTTCGCGGTCGACGATCGGACGGACGTGCCCCTCCGCGAGCAGCGGCCAGACGTGCTCGCGTACGGCCGCCACGATGGCCGCCTTCTCCTCCAGCGGGCGGGCGCGCAGCGACGTCGCGCTGACGGCCGCGCGCTTGGCCAGGAGCGTGCCGATGTCCAGCTCGGCCTTCCGGCCGCCCTGCATGCCGATGATCGCGAGCCGGCCGTTGACGGCGAGGGCCTGGACGTTGCGGTCCAGGTACTTGGCGCCCATGTTGTCGAGGATGACGTCGGCGCCCGCGCCGCCCGTCGCCTCCTTCACCTCGGCGACGAAGTCCTGCTCGCGGTAGTTGATCAGGATGTCGGCGCCCAGTTCGGCGCAGCGCTCCAGCTTCTCCTCGGTGCCCGCGGTCACGGCGACCTTCGCGCCGACGGCCTTGGCGAGCTGGATCGCCATGGTGCCGATGCCGCTGGAACCGCCGTGCACGAGCAGCGTCTCGCCGGGGCGCAGGTGGGAGACCATGAAGACGTTCGACCAGACGGTGCAGACCACTTCGGGCAGCGCCGCCGCCCGCGTGACGTCGATGCCCTCCGGAACCGGCAGCAGCTGACCGGCCGGAACGACGACCTTCTCGGCGTAACCCCCGCCTCCGAGCAGCGCGCACACCTCGTCGCCGACGGACCAGCCGGACACGCCCGGCCCGAGCGCGGCGACGCGCCCGGAGCACTCCAGGCCGGGGTGGGGGGAGGCGCCGGGCGGGGGATCGTAGAAGCCCTGGCGCTGCATGATGTCGGCGCGGTTGACGGCGCTGGCCGTCACCTCGACCAGGACCTCGCCCTCGCCGGGCACCGGGTCGGGGACCTCGGACCAGACCAGCGCCTCGGGGCCTCCGGGTTCGGAAATCGTGATCGCATGCATGAGAGCGACGCTACTCCTCCACCCCCGGTCGGGCCCCTCCACCCGGTCCCCGGGACGGAACGCCCTCCCCTCCCGGCCCCAGGTCAGGAAACCGCACCCGGGTCCCGGGTCGGAACGCCTCCCACCCGGTCCCCAGGCCGGGAGGCCCTCCCCACGCGGGCCCCCGGACGGAACGCCCTCCCCTCCCGGTCCCAGG
>NZ_JBVJVN010000011.1:0-106648 GCF_055603605.1 Streptomyces sp. NPDC037271 | reverse complement strand
AGGCTGGGACGCCCCCCGCTCGGACCCAGGTCGGAACGCCTCCCACCCGGTCCCCAGGCCGGGAGGCCCTCCCCACGCGGGCCCCCGGACGGAACGCCCTCCCCTCCCGGTCCCAGGCTGGGACGCCCCCCGCTCGGACCCAGGTCGGAACGCCTCCCACCCGGTCCCCAGGCCGGGAGGCCCTCCCCACGCGGGCCCCCGGACGGAACGCCTTCCCCTCCCGGTCCCAGGCTGGGACGCCCCCCGCTCGGACCCAGGTCGGAACGCCTCCCACCCGGTCCCCG
Source organism: Streptomyces sp. NPDC037271 (assembly GCF_055603605.1). Classification (NCBI taxonomy): domain Bacteria; kingdom Bacillati; phylum Actinomycetota; class Actinomycetes; order Kitasatosporales; family Streptomycetaceae; genus Streptomyces; species Streptomyces sp. NPDC037271. The sequence goes on along the minus strand of NZ_JBVJVN010000011.1, from coordinate 106,364 downwards.
GACGGAACTCCCTCCCCACCGGCCCCCCGGACGGCGCGCCCTCCCACCCGGTCCCAGGCCGGAAAGGCCTCCCACCCGGGACCCAGGCCGGAAGGCCCTCCCACCCGGGACCCAGGTCGGGACGTCCTCCGTCTTCAGGACCGTCCGCCGGGAATCCCTGTGCGCGACCGATGAGTTTGCGCGACGGTGGAGGTCTTCCCATGCGTAGCCCGAGAACGCGGAGGGACCACCGATGAGCACGCACACGTCCGGTCTCGCGATCGAGACCGCGGGACTGGTGAAGACGTTCGGCGAGACCCGGGCCGTGGACGGGGTGGACCTCGCGGTGCCCGCCGGCACGGTCTACGGCGTCCTCGGCCCGAACGGCGCCGGCAAGACCACCGTGGTGAAGATGCTCGCCACCCTGCTGCGTCCGGACGGCGGCCAGGCCCACGTCTTCGGCCACGACGTCGTACGCGAGGCGGACGAGGTGCGCGGCAGGGTGAGCCTCACCGGGCAGTACGCGTCCGTGGACGAGGACCTCACCGGCACCGAGAACCTGGTCCTGCTGGGACGCCTCCTCGGGCACGGCAAAGCGGCCGCGCGCGAACGCGGCGCCCAGTTGCTGGCGGCCTTCGGGCTGACGGACGCGGCGGCGAAGCAGGTCAAGCACTACTCCGGCGGCATGCGGCGGCGTATCGACATCGCCGCGTCCATCCTCAACACCCCCGATCTGCTCTTCCTCGACGAGCCGACGACCGGCCTCGACCCGCGCAGCCGCAACCAGGTGTGGGACATCGTGCGCGCGGTCGTCGCCCAGGGCACGACCGTGCTGCTGACCACGCAGTACCTGGACGAGGCCGACCAGCTGGCGTCCCGGATCGCCGTGATCGACAAGGGCAGGGTGATCGCGGAGGGCACCAAGGGCGAGCTGAAGGCGTCCGTCGGCGCCGGCTCCGTCCACCTGCGGCTGCGGGATCCCGGCCGGCGGCCGGAGGCCGAGCGGGTCCTGCGCGATCTGCTGGTCGCCGAGGTCCAGCTGGAACACGACCCGGTCGCGCTGACCGCCCGCCTGGGGGCGGCGTCCGGCGACACGGCCGCCGACCAGGCCGCCAGGGCACTCGCCGAGCTGGCCCGGGCCGGCATCACCGTCGACAACTTCTCTCTCGGCCAGCCCAGCCTCGACGAGGTCTTCCTGGCGCTGACCGGGCACGACACCGGCCAGAGCCCTGGTGCCGGCGACGGCACCGGCACCGGCCCCGACGCGAAGGACGAGGTGGCGGCATGAGTACGGCCACGAGCACCGAGGGCAAGGAACTCTCCCCGGTCAGCACCGAGTCGCTGGCGGCCCTGCTGGTCGCCAAGGAGCGCCCGCCACGGCCCAGCGCCCTGTCCACGTCCGTGACCTTCGGATGGCGCGCGATCCTCAAGATCAAGCACGTGCCGGAGCAGCTCTTCGACGTCACCGCGTTCCCGATCATGAACTTGCTGATGTTCACGTACCTCTTCGGCGGTGCGCTGGCGGGTTCGCCGAGCGACTACATCCAGTTCGTGCTGCCGGGCATCCTCGTGATGTCGGTCGTGATGATCACGATGTACACCGGGGTCTCGGTGAACATCGACATCGAGAAGGGCGTCTTCGACCGCTTCCGCTCGCTGCCCATCTGGCGGCCCTCGGCGATGGTCGGCTACCTGCTCGGTGACGCGCTGCGCTACACCATCGCGTCCGTCGTGATGCTCACCGTCGGCCTGCTGCTCGGGTACCGCCCCGACGGCGGGTTCGGTGGCGTGGTCGCCGGGATCGCGCTGCTGCTGGTGTTCTCGTTCGCCTTCTCGTGGATCTGGACGATGTTCGGGCTGATGCTGCGCACCGAGAAGTCGGTGATGAGCATCAGCATGATGGTGATCTTCCCGCTCACCTTCCTGTCCAACGTCTTCGTCGATCCGAAGACCATGCCTGGCTGGCTGCAGGTGTTCGTCAACAACAGCCCGATCACCCACCTGGCGTCCGCGGTGCGCGGGCTGATGGCGGGTGGCTGGCCGGGCGTCGAGATCGGCTGGACGCTGGGCTGGGCGGGCCTGTTCCTGCTGGTCTTCGGCCCGGTCACCATGCGTCTCTACAACCGCAAGTAGCCCCCGCGCGCCCTGTACGGGACCGGTGCCCCGTCAGTCGCGGGGCAGCGGGCGGGCGTCGGGCGCCACATGGGTGGCCGGCGTCGCCCGCACGATCGTGATCAGGCGGTCCGTCAGCTCCAGCCCGCCGACGTCCGGATCGTCGTAGCCGAGCACCCGGTGCCCGCGTACGACGCTCACCACCAGGTCGTCCGTCTCCCGCGGGTTCCTGCCCACCTCGGCCTTTATGACCGGTCGCTCGACGAGGTCGAGGCCGCTGCCCTGGCTGATGAGGTCCTCCATGACCATGCCGGCCGCGGGGCTGAGCACGGAGAGTCCGAGCAGGCGGCCCGCGGCGCTGGCGCTGGTGATCACGGCGTCGGCGCCGGACTGCTTCAGCAGCGGCGCGTTCTCCTCCTCGCGGACCGCGACCACGATCTTCGCGCCGCGGTTGAGCTGCCGGGCCGTCAGCGTCACCAGCACGGCCGTGTCGTCGCGCTGGGTGGCGATGATGATCTGCTTCGCCCGGTACACCTCGGCGCGGTTCAGCACATCGCTGCGCGTCGCGTCACCGACCACGCCCGCGTACCCGTGGGCCGTCGCGGCCTCGACGGCCTTCCCGCTGGGATCGACCACGACGACCTGCTCCTTGCGCAGCCCGGTCGCGCAGACGGTCTGGATCGCCGACCGTCCCTTGGTACCGAAGCCGACAACGACGGTGTGATCGCGCAAGGTGGACCTCCAGCGGTTCAGGCGCCACTCCTCCCGAGTGCGCTCGGTGAGGGCTTCCAGCGTGGTGCCGACCAGGATGATCAGGAACAGCACGCGCAGGGGCGTGATGACGAAGATGTTGGTGAGCCGGGCGGCGTCGCTGACGGGCGTGATGTCGCCGTACCCGGTGGTGGAGAGGGTGACGGTGGCGTAGTAGAAGGCGTCGAGGAGGTCGACGGACCCGTCGGAGTTGTCGGTGTAGCCGTCGTGGTCGGCATAGACGATGACGGCGGTCACCAAGAGGACCAGCAGTGCCGTGGAAAGCCGCTTGCCCACCTGGCGGATCGGGTGCTCCACCAGCTTCCTCGGGAGTTTCACCCGATGGGTCACGAGATGCTCGTCCGCCTGGCGGGCGATCGCGTCCTGGCCCGGAAGTTTCACGTGAAACACACTCCGATTCCACCGGTGGCCCAGGGCAGGTCGAGCAGTTCGGCCTCCTGTCCCGGCCGCGTCCCGCCCGGGGGTACGACGGCCAGGGCATCGGCGGCCGCGATGCCGCGCAGCATGGCGGGACCGTTGTAGTGCAGCGGCACGGCACCGTCGCCGCGCAGGACGACGGGGACGAGCCGGGTGTCGTGCGGGTGCCCGTGCACCGCGTCCCTCAGCGGCAGCGCGTACGGCTCGGGGGCCGGGCGGGCGGCGAGGGTGCGCAGCAGCGGCTCGGCGAGCGTGAGCAGTCCGGAGACGGCGGCGAGAGGGTTGCCGGGCAGTCCGACGAGGTGCCGGCCGTCCTTGAGACGGGCCAGCAGCATGGGGTGTCCGGGGCGTACCTCGACACCGTCCACGAGGAGTTCGGCGCCGACCCGGCGCAGGACGGGGTGAACGTGGTCGACGGGGCCCGCGGCGGTGCCGCCGGTCGTGACGATCAGGTCCGCCTTGGAGGTCGTGACGGCACGCTGCAGGGCCTTGGCGTCGTCACCGATCCGGCGGACCGCGCGGACCTCGGCACCCAGGGCCCGCAGCCAGGGCGGCAGCATCGGGCCGAGCGCGTCCCGGATGAGGCCGTCGTGCGGGAGGCCCTCGGTGAGCAGTTCGTCGCCGAGGACGAGGACGTCGACGCGCGGGCGGGGGACCGCGGTGAGGGTGTCGTAACCGGCGGCAGCCGCGAGGCCCAGTACGGCCGGGGTCGCCAGGGTGCCGACGGGCAGCAGTTGGTCGCCGCTGCGGCACTCCTGGCCGCGCAGGCGGATGTCCTGGCCGTGCACGACCTCACGCGTCGCCTGCAGCCGGTGCCTGCCGTCGGTGCGGCCGTGCTCGGTGCGCAGTACGGCGGTCGTGTCCAGGGGGATGCGTGCGCCGGTGGCGATCCGGGCGGCCGTGCCGTCGGTGAGAGGCGCGGGTTGCCCGTGTCCGGCCAGGACGCCCTCGTCGCGCACCGTCCAGGGGCCCGGGCCGGCGACGGCCCAGCCGTCCATCGCGGAGGTGTCGAAGGAGGGCAGATCGGTGAGGGCGGTGAGAGGCGCGGCGAGGGTGAGACCGAGGGCCGCGTCGAGGGGTACGGAGACCGGGGCGCGGGATCCCGCACGGGCCGCGGCGCGGGCGGCGCGCTCGGCGGCGGCCCGGGCTTCGGGCCACGGGGTCGCGCGGTGGCGGGGTTCCGCCGGCTCGCGCGGGGCGCCGTGGTGGCTGTGGCTGCCGTGACTGGCTTGAGTGGCGTTGCTGACGCGACTGTTGTGCGCGGCGTTGCTGCCGTGGCTGAAGTGAGCGCCGTTGCTGTCGTGGCTGTCGTGATGCTCGGCGTGCGCGGGTGTCGCGGGGTGGCCGCGGTCGCCGCGGGAGGGGCCGGGGTGCTGGTTCACGAGGGCGAGCGCCTCCTCGACGTCCAGGTCCTCCGCCTCGTCGTCGGCCCGTGTCCGGGGGGAGGTCATCACGCGTCCGGGCGGGTGTCGGGGGTGGCGTCGGGCGCCACGTCGGGCTCGCCCGGCGCGGGGGTGGGTCCGGCGTCGGCGGCTTCCCGGGCCCAGCGCTGGGCGAGGGCCGCGGCCTTGCGGGCGGCCTCGGCGACGGCCTCGGGTCCTCCCCCGGCCCGTCCGGCCGCGTAGCCGACGAGGAAGGTGGTCAGCGGGGCGGCGGGCCTGGCCACCCCGTGGGCGGCGTCGCGCGCGAGGTCGAGCAGGACGCCGGTGTCGACGTCGAGGTCGATGCCCAACTCGTCCTTGGCTGCGGTAATCCATTCATCCAACACGTGACCATGCTCCCTGATGCGTGCCCTTGCGGTGGCGATGTCGTCCCAGGTGTCGCAGTCGAAGGAGGCGACGGCGTCGGGGACACGGATGAGACGGAGCGCGCCGGTCAGGCGGCGCAGGGGCAGCCCGGCGAGGTCCGCCCGGTCCCGGGTGAGCGCGGCGAGTCCGCGGCGCAGCGCGGATGCGCGGTAGGCGGCGACGAGGGGCTGGTCGCGGCCGTCGGCGTCGGTGAGCAGCACGCCGTCGCAGTCGCTCGCGGTGAGGGCCGACAGCAGTCGTCCGACGGTGGGCGCGTCGAGGAACGGCAGGTCGGCGGAGACCACCACGACGTGCTCTTCCGTGGCGTGCGCCAGGCCGGCGGCGAGGGCGGCGAGCGGTCCACCGCCGGGCGGGTCCTCGCGCGCCCAGGTCACCGGGCGGGCGGTGGGGCGGGGGTCGGCGACGACGACGGTGGTGCGCGCTCCGGCGCAGGCGGCGAGCACCCGGTCCAGCAGCGGGCGCCCGCCCACACGGAGACCCGGCTTGTCCGCGCCGCCGAGCCGCCGGGCGGCCCCGCCGGCGAGCACGACGGCGTCGTACCCGGCGAGGCCCGGACCCGGCGCGGAGCCGGAGCCGACGGCGGGGCCGGTGCCGGGCGCGGAGCCGGAGCCGACGGCGGGGCCGGAGCCGACGGCGGGGCCGGAGCCGACGGCGGGGCCGGTGCCGGGGGCACCGGAGGGCTCGTACGCGGTCACCCCCCGAGTATGCGTCCCTGCGCGATCACAGGGAACGCGGGGGAGGCCGCGCGTTCAGCGCGCGTGCTCCGGCACCGCCGTCACAGGGTGCGCAGCAGTACCGCCGGCTGCTCCACGCAGTCCGCGACGTACCGCAGGAAACCGCCCGCCGTGCCGCCGTCGCACACCCGGTGGTCGAAGGTGAGCGACAGCTGGACGACCTGGCGCACCGCCAGCTCGCCCTCGTGCACCCAGGGCTTGGGGACGATGCGGCCGACGCCGAGCATGGCGGCCTCGGGGTGGTTGATGATCGGCGTGGACCCGTCGACGCCGAACACGCCGTAGTTGTTCAGCGTGAAGGTGCCGCCGGTCAGTTCACCGGGCGTCAGCCGACCGGCCCGGGCAGCCTCGGTCAGCCGGGCGAACTCCGCGGTGAGCCCCTCGGCGTTCCGCGCGTGCGCGTCCCGGACGACCGGAACGACCAGCCCCCGGTCCGTCTGGGCGGCGAAGCCGAGATGGATCCGGCCGAGCTGGACGATCTCCCTGGTCTCCATGTCGACCGTGGAGTTCAGCTCGGGGAAGCGGGCCAGTGCGGCCGTGCAGATCCGGGCCAGCAGGGCGACGAGGGAGATCTTCTGCCCACCGGCGGCGTTCATCGCGGCGCGCGCCCGCATCAGCTCGGTCGCGTCGGCGTCCACCCAGCAGGTCGCGTCCGGGATCTCCCGCCTGCTGCGGGAGAGCTTGTCGGCGACGGCGCCACGGACGCCCTTGAGGGGGACGCGGATGATGCCGTCGGACCCCGGGGCGGAGGCGGCTGCCGGTCCGGTTCCGGCCTCGTGCGGCCCGCTCCTCCGGGCCGCCGTACGGCCGCTCTGCGCGGCGGCGGCACGCAGCGCGTACTCCACATCCGCCCGCAGGATCAGCCCGTCCGGGCCGGAGCCGGTCAGCTCGCGCAGATCCAGGTCGTTCTGCCGGGCGAGCCTGCGCACCAGCGGGGAGATGACGGGGACGGGGCCGTCCACCGGGTCGGCGGAACGGGCCCGGCCGTTGGCCCGCCCGGTCGCCGCCGGGGCGGACGCCGAAGGGGACGCCGACGCGGACGCCGACGCGGACGCCGACGGCACCGGCCGCACCCTGCGCCGCCGCGCGGGCGCCTCGGAGGTGCCGTACCCGACCAGGACGTTGCCCGAGCCCTCGGCCTTCGCCTGCCGCTCCCGGGACCGCTCGGCCTGAACCTGCTCGGCCCGGGGCTTCACGTCCTGCGGCTCCCCTGCCGGCTCCCCGACCCGCTCGCCCGCCGGCTCCCCGGCCCGCCCACCCGCCGGCCCCCCGGCCCGCTCGCCGGGCGGCCGGCCGGCCGTCTCGCCGACCGCCACCGTCAGCAGCGGCGCCCCGACGGGCAGCTCCGTGCCCTCCTCGCCGAAGCGGGCGGTGACCACACCGCCGTAGGGACAGGGCACCTCGACCATCGCCTTGGCCGTCTCGACCTCGACGACCGGCTGGTCGACGACGACGACGTCGCCGACCTCGACCATCCAACGCACGATCTCCGCCTCGGTGAGCCCCTCACCGAGGTCGGGGAGCCTGAACTCCAGGCCGTGACCGTCAGAAGCGTGTGCCATCAGCTTTCGGCCTCCCACTGCAGGCGCCCCACGGCGTCCAGGATCCGGTCCACACCGGGCAGGTGGTGGCGCTCCAGCATCGGTGGCGGATACGGGATGTCGAACCCGGCCACACGCAGCACCGGCGCCTCCAGGTGATGGAAGCAGCGCTCCGTGACCCGGGCCGCGATCTCCCCGCCCGGGCCCCCGAAGGAACCCGACTCGTGGACGACGACCGCGCGTCCCGTCCGCCGCACCGAAGCGCACACCGTCTCGTCGTCGAACGGCACCAGGGAGCGCAGATCGACGACTTCGAGGTCCCAGCCCTCGGCCCGGGCCGCCTCGGCCGCCTCCATGCAGGCGACCAGCGACGGCCCGTACGTGATGAGTGTGGCGCTCCGGCCCGAGCGCCGCACCACCGCGCGGCCCACCGGCTCAACGGGTGCGGGCTCCTCGGGGTTCCAGGAGTCCTTCGACCAGTACAGACGCTTGGGTTCGAGGAAGACCACCGGGTCGTCGGAGGCGATGGACTCGCGCAGCAGCCCGTAGGCGTCGGCGACGGTCGCGGGCGTGACGACATGGAGCCCCGGAGTCGCCATGTAGTACGCCTCGGACGAGTCGCTGTGGTGCTCGACGCCGCCGATGCCGCCACCGTAGGGGACGCGGATGGTCAGGGGCAGGGGCATCTTCCCGCGGGTGCGGTTGCGCATCTTGGTGACGTGGCTGACGACCTGTTCGAACGCCGGGTAGGCGAAGGCGTCGAACTGCATCTCCACGACCGGGCGCAGCCCGTACATCGCCATGCCGACGGCCGTGCCGAGGATGCCGGCCTCGGCGAGCGGTGTGTCCGTGCAGCGGTCCGCGCCGAACTCCTCGGCGAGCCCGTCGGTGACCCGGAAGACGCCGCCGAGGGTGCCCACGTCCTCGCCCAGGACGTGCACGCCCGGGTCGGCGGCCATGGCGTCGCGCAGCGCGCGCGTGAGGGCCTGCGCCATGGTGGCCGGCCTGACGGCGACGGTGGTCATCGGCGCGTTCCTTCCGACTCGGCCCCGGCCCCTGCGCCCGCCTCGGCCTCGGCCTCCAGCTCCGCGCGCAGCCGGTCCCGCTGCTCGCGCAGCTGCGGGGTGGGCTCGGCGTAGACGTGGGCGAACAGGTCCATCGGGTCGAGCCGCGGGTCCTGGTTCATGCGCGCGCGCAGGTCGGCGGCCAGGGTCTCGGCGTCCTCGCGGGCGGCCCGGACGGCGTCCTCGTCGAGCAGGCCGCGCTCGGTCAGCTCCCGTTCCAGCAGCTCGATCGGGTCGTGCCGGCGCCAGGTCTCGACCTCGGCGTCGCCCCGGTAGCGCGTCGCGTCGTCGGCGTTGGTGTGTGCCTCGACGCGGTACGTCACCGCCTCCACCAGCGTGGGCCCGCCGCCCTCGCGCGCGTGCCGTACGGCGTCGGAGAGGACCTCGTGCACGGCGGCGGCGTCGTTTCCGTCGACCAGGCGGCCGGGCATGCCGTAGCCGACGGCCTTGTGGGCCAGCGACGGGGCGGCGGTCTGCTTGGCGAGCGGGACGGAGATCGCGAAGCCGTTGTTCTGTACGAAGAAGACGACCGGCGCCTGCCAGACGGCGGCGAAGTTCAGCGCCTCGTGGAAGTCGCCCTCGCTGGTGCCGCCGTCGCCGACCATCGCCAGCGCGACGACGTCGTCGCCCTTGAGCCGCGCGGCGTGCGCGAGGCCGACGGCGTGCGGCAGCTGGGTGGCGAGCGGCGTGGACAGGGGGGCGACCCGGTGCTCGTAGGGGTCGTAGCCGGTGTGCCAGTCGCCGCGCAGCAGGGTGAGGGCCTCGACCGGGTCGACTCCGCGGGCGACCACGGCGAGCGTGTCGCGGTAGCTGGGGAAGAGCCAGTCCCGCTCCTCGAGTGCCAGCGCGGCGGCGACCTCGCAGGCCTCCTGGCCGGTGCTGGAGGGGTAGACGGCCAGCCTGCCCTGCTTGGTCAGGGCCGTGGCCTGCGCGTTGTACCGCCGGCCGCGCACCAGCCGGGCGTACAGCGTGCGCAGCAGCCGGGGGTCGGCCTGCTCGGCGGCCTTCGTGCCGAGGACGCGGTACGGCTCCGCGTCGGGCAGCAGCGGCGCGGGGTCGGTACGGGGCTGCCAGGCAGGCGGCGGCGTGGGCCGGTATGCGCCCCGCTGCTCCATGACCGTCATGACGGCACCTCCTCGTGGGAGCGGCTCCGGGCTCGGCACGGGTGTGACGGGCCTCACCTACCGATTGTTCGGTCGTCGGCACATTCTGGCTACAGGCGGCCCCAGGCTGTGGACAAACGGTTCTCCACAGCCTGAGATGGACGCAGTACGTCCATGGTAAGAAGGCGGGGGGACATGGCATCTGAACAAATGGCCGAACACCCGGAGGACGCCGGCGAGCAGGAAGAGTCCGTCGCCCCGCCGCCCCCGCGCCCGCTGGACGCCATCGACCAGGACATCCTGCGCATGCTCCAGGCGGACGGCCGCGCCTCGATACGCTCGGTCGCCGAGCGGGTGCACGTCTCGCGCGCGAACGCCTACGCGCGCATCAACCGGCTCGTCGAGGACGGCGTCATCCGCGGCTTCGGCGCCCGCGTCGACCACGAGCGCGCGGGCCACGGCACCTCGGCGTACATCACCTTGAAGATCGTCCAGAACTCCTGGCGCACGGTCCGCTCCCAGCTCCGCCGGCTCCCCGGGGCCTCCCACATCGCCCTGGTGGGCGGCGACTTCGACGTCCTGCTCCTGGTGCACACCCCCGACAACCGGGCCCTGCGGGAGCTGGTGCTGACCCGCCTCCAGGCCATCCCGGAGGTGCTCAGCACGCGCACCCTGCTCGTGTTCGAGACCGAGGACCTCGAACCGCAGAACTGACCCGCCACCGGCCCCGGCCAACCACCTGTGGCGGCCGACCACCGGGGCCCGGCGGGCCACCGGCCCCGGCCGACCACAGGTGCAGACCCATCACCGGCCCCGGCCACCGGCGGCTCAGGACGCCCTGCGCAGCCCTCCGAACACCAGCCGCGCCACCGCGTCGACCACTTCCCGCTCACCCGCGCCACCCGCGCCGCCCCTGCCGCCCGGTCCGCCGGAGTCTTCGGCGCCACCGGAACCGCCGGGGCCTTCGGGGCGGTACCACTCGACGATCGAGTTGATCATGCCGAAGACCAGGCGCGTCGCGAGCCGCACCTCCACGTCCGCGCGTACGTCCCCCTCCGCCGCCGCGGCCTTCAGCAGATCCGCCACCCGGTGGTCGAACTCGCGCCGCCGCTCCAGCGCCCACCGCTCGGTGCCCGTGTTGCCGCGCACCCGCAGCAGCAGTGTCACGTAGGGCAGTTCGGCCATGAGTACCTCGACCATGCGCCGTACGACGTACTCCAGCCGCTCGGCGGCGGACCCCACGCGCGCGTGCTCCTCGTCGAGGATCCCGAAGAGCTCGTCCAGGGCCCGGCTCACGGCCCGGCGCAGCAACTCCTCCTTGCCCGTGACGTGGTGGTAGATCGACGACTTGGAGATGCCGGCCGCCTTGGAGAGGTGCTCCATGGAGGTGCCGTCGTAGCCGCGCTCGATGAAGACCTGCACGGCGACGGAGAGCAGTGTCTCGGGTGTGTACGTGTCGCGTCTGGCGGTGGTCATGAGGGGGTTCCCTCCCCTGCGTCGGATGCGTGCGCGTGGCGGTAGAGCGCGAGGGACGGGGCGTAGCGCCCCGAGGGTTCGCGCCGGTGCAGGCCCTCGAGCAGTCCGTACGCCCAGTGGTGGCCGAGCCGGTCGTCCCACTCGAAGGGGCCGAGCGGGTAGTTGACGCCCAGTCGCATCGCGGTGTCGACGTCCTGTGCGGAGGCCGCCCCCAGGGCGACCATGTCGTGTGCCAGGCAGACGATCCGCGCGACCGTACGCGCGACGATCATGCCGGGAACGTCGCCGACGACGCTGACCTTCTTGCCGAGCGCCTGGAAGAGACCGGTGGCCTCGGCGAGCGTCCGGGGCGGCAGGGCCCGGTGGGCGGACAGGGCGATACGGGTGGCCCGCCGGTAGTCGAGCGCGAGGTCGAAATGGACGACGTCACCGAGCTCGCCGGAGGTCCGCCCGTCGGCGAGGAGCAGCCGGCCACCACCGGGCAGGAGGAGCGACCCGCTGCCGCCGTCCTCCTCACGGACCTCGATACCGGCCTCGCGGATCAGCGTGACCAGTTCGGCGGCCGGCCCCAGGTCGCCCTCGACGACGACGTACGCCGGCCGGTCGGCCGGCTCGGCGGTGTGCGGCTCGGGGCGTTCGGCACCGTCCCGGTAGTCGTACCAGCCCTGCCCGCTCTTGCGGCCGAGCCGGCCGGACTCGACCAGGCGGCGCTGGGCGAGCGACGGCGTGAACCGCGCGTCCTGGAAGAACGCCTGCCACACGGAGTGCGTGACGGCCTCGTTGACGTCCTGCCCGATGAGGTCGGTCAGCTCGAAGGCACCCATGCGGAAGCCGCCGGACTCGCGCAGCACGGCATCGATGGTGGCCGGGTCGGCCGCCTGCGCCTCGTACACCGAGAACGCCTCGGCGTAGAAGGGCCGGGCGACGCGGTTGACGACGAATCCGGGGGTGTCGGCGCAGGCGACCGGGGTCTTGCCCCAGGCGCGGGCCGTCTCGTACGCGCGCGTGGCCGACGCGCGGTCGGTCGCGAACCCGGAGACCACCTCCACCAGCGGCAGCAGCGGCGCGGGGTTGAAGAAGTGCAGGCCGACGAAGCGGCCGGGGTCGCGGAGCGCTCCGCCGACGGCGGTGACGGACAGGGAGGAGGTGTTGGTGGCGAGCAGGCAGTCGTCGCCGACGACGTCCTCCAGGGCGCGGAACAGCTCCTGCTTGACGTCCAGCCGCTCCACGACCGCCTCGACGACCAACGCGCAGCCGGCGAGGTCGGCGAGGGTCTCGGCGGGCTCCAGCCGGGCACGGGCCGCGTCCCGGTCGGCGCCGGTGAGCCGTTGCTTTTCGACGAGCCGGTCGAGCCGGGCGCCGATCGCGCCGGCCGCTTCCCGGGCCCGCCCGGGGACGGCGTCGTACAGCCGTACGGGATGGCCCGCGACCAGCGCCACCTGGGCGATGCCCTGGCCCATGGTGCCGGTGCCGACGACGGCCACGGGGCTGCTGAGGTCGAGTGCTGTCATGTGCGCGATCCTCCCGCACGGGGTTTTCCACAGATGCGGCGGTCCCCCTTGTCCCGACCGATCGTTCGGTTACTCTAGCCGTGACCGCTTGTTTCTGCCCAGACTTCCCCCAGGTCACGACTCGACGGAGAGCTCGTGAGACGAGGAGTTGGTCCCGCATGGCCGCCGCACTCACCGCGCACCAGCTGATCGACCGGCACCGGCCGACCCTGGACCAGGCGCTGGAAACGATCCGCACGCGCGCGTACTGGTCCCCCCACCCGGAGCACCCCAAGGCCTACGGGGAGAACGGCAGCCTGGACACGGCCGGGGGCAAGGCAGCCTTCGACGCCCTGCTCGGCACCCGCCTCGACCTCGGCCAGCCCGGCACCGACGACTGGGTGGGCGGCGAGGTCTCCCCGTACGGGATCGAGCTGGGCGTGACCTACCCGCACGCCGACCTCGACGTGCTGCTGCCCGCCATGAGGGCCGGACAGCGGGAGTGGCGGGACGCGGGCGCGCAGCTGCGCGCGATGGTCTGCCTGGAGATCCTGGGGCGGATCGCCGACCGCACGATGGAGTTCGCGCAGGCCGTCATGCACACCTCCGGGCAGGCCTTCATGATGGCCTTCCAGGCGGGCGGCCCGCACGCCCAGGACCGCGGCCTGGAAGCGGTGGCGTACGCGTACGCGGAGCAGACCCGCACCCCCGAGGCGGCGGAGTGGACCAAGCCGCAGGGCAAGCGCGACCCGCTGGCGCTGACCAAGCGGTTCACGCCGGTCCCGCGCGGCATCGGCCTCGTGATCGGCTGCAACACCTTCCCGACCTGGAACGGCTACCCGGGCCTGTTCGCCTCCCTCGCCACCGGCAACGCGGTCCTGGTCAAGCCCCACCCGCGCGCGGTGCTGCCGCTCGCGCTCACCGTGCGGGTCGCCCGCGACGTCCTCACCGAGGCCGGCTTCGACCCGAACCTGGTCGCGCTGGCCGCCGAGCGTCCCGGCGAGGGCATCGCCAAGACCCTGGCGACCCGGCCCGAGATCCGGATCATCGACTACACCGGTTCCACGTCCTTCGGCGACTGGCTGGAGGCCAACGCCCGCCAGGCGCAGGTCTTCACGGAGAAGGCCGGCGTCAACACGGTGATCGTGGAGTCGACCGACGACTACCAGGGAATGCTCGCCAACCTGGCCTTCTCGCTGTCGCTCTACAGCGGCCAGATGTGCACCACCCCGCAGAACCTGCTGATCCCCCGCGACGGCATCCGCACCGACCAGGGCGACAGGACGTACGACGAGGTGACCGCCGACCTGGCGCGGGCCGTCGACACGCTCCTCGGCGACGACGCGCGCGCGAACGCCCTGCTCGGCGCCATCGTCAACCCGGACGTCAAGGCCCGCCTGGAGGCCGCCGCCGGCCTCGGCGAGGTCGCCCTGCCCTCCCGCGAGGTGACCCACCCGGACTTCCCCGACGCGGTCGTGCGCACCCCGGTGATCGTCAAACTGGACGGCGCCAAGCCCGACGACGAGGCCGCCTACACGAGCGAGTGCTTCGGCCCCGTCTCGTTCGCCGTCGCCGTCGACTCCGCGCGGCACGCCGTGGACCTGCTGCGCCACAGCGTCCGCGAGAAGGGCGCCATGACCGTCGGCGCGTACACGACCGACCCGGAGGTCGAGCAGGCCGTGCAGGAGGCCTGCCTGGAGGAGGCGGCCCAGCTCTCCCTCAACCTCACCGGCGGGGTGTACGTCAACCAGACGGCCGCCTTCTCCGACTTCCACGGCTCCGGCGGCAACCCGGCGGCCAACGCCGCGCTGTGCGACGGCGCGTTCGTGGCCAACCGCTTCCGGGTGGTGGAGGTGCGCCGGCCGGCCTAGTCGAGCTTCGGCGCCTGCGGTGCGCCCCCGGTGGCACTCCAGTGGTACAGCGCCATGGCCACACTGGTCGCGAGGTTGTAGCTGGAGACCTGGGGGCGCATCGGCAGCGCCACCAGATGGTCGGCACGCGCGCGCAGCTCCCGCGACAGCCCACTGCGCTCCGAACCGAACGCGAGCAGCGCGTCGTCCGGCAGCTTCACCCCGCGGATGTCCTCGCCCTCCGGGTCCAGCGCGAACACCGGCCCCGGCGGCAGTTCCCCGACGTCCAGCCGCTCCACGGCGGTCGCGAAGTGCAGCCCCGCCCCGCCGCGCACCACCGTGGGATGCCACGGGTCGAGCGTGCCCGTGGTGACCACACCTGCCGCCCCGAAACCGGCGGCCAGCCGGATCACCGCCCCCGCGTTGCCGAGGTTGCGCGGCTGGTCGAGGACCACGACGGGCGTACGGCGGGGCAGCCGCGTCAGCGCCCGCAGGTTGGCCGTGCGCGAGGGCCGTACGGCCAGGGCGGCCACCGCGGTGGGATGCGGCCGGGCGACGAGGGACGCGTACACCTCCTGCGGCACCTCGTCCAGCAGACCGTCCAGCGCGTCCCGTACGTCGGGTGCCAGCTCGTCGGCGAGGGCCAGGGCGCCCGCGCGGTCACTGGTGACGGCCACCGGAACCTCGGCGCCGAAACGCAGCGCGTGCTTGAGGGCGTGGAAGCCGTCGAGCAGCACACACGCTCCGGCGTGCCGACGCCAGGCGGCCGGCGCAGCGAGGTCGGGGCGGGGATCGGGGGCGGGGCCGGTCATGCCCCGAAGCCTACGTGGGTGTGCTCGGGGCCCTCTTGCCCGCGGGACCCACGGGGCCCACAGGGCCCACAGGACCCACAGGTCCCTCCGCGCCCTTCCGGTTCTCCCTGTCCTCCCTGTCCTCCCTGACCTCCCTGACCTCCCTGTCATCGTGGGCACGGGGTCCGGGCAGCGCCGCCGCACGGCCGCCCCCACGCATGCCCGGCAGCCGGGCCGGCGGCCGGCCTCCCGACCGGCCCCGCGCACGTGCCGTCCAGTCACCCAGGCGGCGCAGGAACGAGGTCGGCAGGAAGACCGCGTCCGCCGCGATCATCGCCAGCGAGAAGAACGGCAGCCCGAGCACCACGGCGATCACCGCGTGCTCGGTCATCATGGCGGCCAGCAGCACGTTCTTGACCCGCCGGTTGAACAGCGTGAACGGGAACGCGACCTGCACGACGACCGTGCCGTAGGTGATGAGCATGACCATCGTGCCGTTGGCGGCCAACGCGTCGGAGAGGGCGGGCCAGGGCGAGAAGTAGTCGAGGTTGAGCGGGTAGTAGACCGCGGTGCCGTCCTGCCAGCGCGAACCCTGGATCTTGTACCAGCCCGCGGTCGCGTAGATCAGGCACGCCTCGGCCATGATCACGACCAGCGCGCCGTTGTGCACGATGTTGGCGACCACATCGAGCAGGATCCGCGGCTCGCCGCTGCCGGCCCAGCGCCCCACGGCCCACCACAGGCCCTGCGCGGCCCACACCGCCCACAGCAGCGCCGGAACGAACCAGTCGCCGTCCAGCCCGCCCACCGACGTCATGGTGAGCAGCACGAACCCGAACACGCACCACAGCACCGGCCCCACCCGGTCCACGACACGCTCCCCACGCGCGCGTGCCGCACCCGCCCGCCGGGCCCGGCGCCCGTCCAGCGACCACACCTGGCCGCAGCGCGTCAGGACCAGGTAGATGCTCATCAGGTGCAGGACGTTGTCGCCGCCGTCCCCCATGAAGACGCTGCGGTTCTGGAGGGAGAGCACGCCGACCATGAAGAGGACGGACATGGTCCGGGTGCGCCAGCCCAGCAGGAGCAGCACACTGCTCAGCACCGCCAGCGCGTAGACGATCTCGAACCAGGTCCGCCCGTCCGACCACATCAGCGTCGTGAAGGCGCCGTTGTCCGCGATCAGCCGCTCGGCGAGGTCGTGGCTCCAGGGCCCGTCGGGGCCGTACAGCTCGTGACGGTGGGGCAGTTCACGCAGCAGGAAGAGCAGCCAGGTGGCGCTGAAGCCGATGCGGATCACCGCGGTCTGGTACGGACCGAGCGCGGCGCCGGTGACGCGGGCGATGCCGCGGGAGACGGAGAGGGCGATGCCGTTCACGCGACGCCCCCTTCCTGCGCGATACCGCCCTGCGCGGTGCCGTCCCGTGCGGTGCCGTCCCGTGCGGTGCCGTCCTGCGTGTCGCCGGGCACCGGCCACCAGGGCAGCTCTCGGTAGACCGGGCGGTCGGAGACGTTCTCACCGCTCCACGGGGGCGGCGCCACGTTGACGGTCCGGGAACGGTACTGGACGCGCTCGACGACACCGCCCGGCCCGGCGGCGTCGTTCCGGTCCAGGCGCAGGACCGCGATACGGCGCAGATACTCCTCGGACAGCGTGCCCCGCATGCCCACCGCACGGTCGTCGGAGTCGTGGGTGGCGACGAAGAAGTCCCAGGCCCGGCGGAGTTCGTTCTGCTGGGTGTGGCTCGGCAGCGGATTGCCGTCGATGCTCCGGCCGTCCTCCGCGGACAGGTCGTACCAGCCGGTCGTCCGTATCGCGCCGTCCGCCGTGGTGACCTCGGCACGGAGCTGGACGGAGATGTTCTGCTGGAGCGGGTTGGGCGCGAAGAGCTTCCAGTTCTGTTCGAACTCCGGGTAGACCCATTCGTCGACCGCGGCGCCGTGCTGCCTGGTGAGGGTGTTCGAGGGGGCGACGTGCAGGAACACCAGGCCCATGTGGGCGCACACGGCGACGGCGACGACCGCGAGGGCGACCACGGCACCGACCTGGTACCGCGGGGAGAGCGCGGCGACCCCGCTACGGGGCTCCGCTGCCGCCGGCCCGGACTCCGCGATCGCCGTACGGGGGCCGGTTCCGGTCCCGGACTCGGTCCCCGTCCCGACGGGCACCCCGGTCCCTTTCAGGCCCGCCTGCTCGTCCCGCCCCCGCCGGGAGGCGTTCGAACCTGTGTCGTACGCGTCCATTACGCCCCGTTCCGGTCCCGACCGTCGTTCCGCCCGCCCCGCCGCGGGGCTCCCGCGCGCCACTGGTGCGGCTGCCCGGCAGCGTTCGAACGGGAACGGTACTCAGGACCGGCCGCCCGCACAGCCCCGGCAAACCGGCCGCATCGTGGCCGTCGCCACACCCGTCACCGTGCGCCGACGTCCGCGGCACCCCGGAGACGGCCCGGATACAGCCCTGGGACAACCCGGAGACGGCCCGACAACAGCTCGACAACAGCCCGGAGACGACCCGGACGGCGGACGACGCTAGACGACGTGCCCCGGCTCGCCCTTCCCGTCCACCACGGGACGGCCGGCCGCGGCCCACACCTGCATGCCGCCGTCGACGTTCACGGCGTCGACGCCCTGCTGGACCAGGTACATGGTGACCTGGGCCGAGCGCCCGCCGGACCGGCAGATCACGTGGACCCGGCCCTCCTGCGGGGCGGCCTCGGTCAGCTCACCGTACCGGGCCACGAACTCGCTGATGGGAATGTGCAGCGCCCCGGCAGCGTGACCGGCCTGCCACTCGTCGTCCTCGCGGACGTCCAGCAGGAAGTCGCCGTCCTTGAGGTCCGTGACCTCGACCGTGGGCACACCAGCTCCAAAACTCATGCCCCAGACGCTACCCGAGCCACCACCGGGCTCAGTCCTGCCCGAGCGCCGCCGCCAGCTCGGCCTCCCGCTCCCGCACCTGGGTCGCCAGCTGCTCGGCGATCTCCTCCAGGAGACGGTCGGGATCGTCCGGGGCCAGCCGGAGCATGGCGCCGATGGCGCTCTCCTCCAGCTCCTTGGCGAGCAGCGTCAGCATCTCCTTGCGCCGGTCGAGCCATTCGAGGCGGGCGTACAGCTCCTCGCCCCGGCTCGGACGCCGTACGGGCACCGGCCCCGCGGCCCATTCCTCGGCCAGCTCGCGCAGCGCGGACGCGTCACCGCGGGCGTAGGCGGCGTTGACCCGGGTGACGAACTCCTCACGCCGGGCCCGCTCCTCGTCCTCCTGCGCCAGGTCGGGGTGGGCCTTGCGGACCAGCTCGCGGTAGAGCTTGCGGGCCTCCTCGCCGGGCCGCACCCGCTGCGGGGGACGTACCGCCTGGTCCGTGAGCATCGCCGTGGCCTCCGGGAACAGGCCGTCCCCGTCCATCCAGCCGTGCAGCAGCTCCTCGACCCCGGGGATGGGCATCAGCCGGGCCCGCGCCTCGTCGGCCCGGCTGATGTCCTCGGCGTCACCGGTGCGGGCCGCCCTGGCCTCCAGGATCTGCGCCTCCAGCTCCTCGAGCCGCGCGTACACCGGGCCGAGCCGCTGTTCGTGCAGGCGGGAGAAGTTCTCGACCTCCACACGGAAGGTCTCCAGCGCGATCTCGTACTCGATGAGTGCCTGCTCGGCGGCCCGTACGGCCTGTTCCAGCCGTTCCTCGGGACGCGGCGCACCCCCCTGCTCGGGCTCAGCTTCCGGCGTCGTCACCCGACCAGCCTAGGCCACGATCGGCATGCCCCCTCCGGTGTGCCCGGCGGGCCCGGGGGCCCTCACACGCCCAGCTCCGTCACACGCCCAGCTCCGCCGCGACCCGCCCCGCCCGCACCGCGGTCACCAGCTCAGCGTGGTCGGCCTCCGTGCGGTCGGCGTAGGCCACGGCGAAGGCGGCCACCGCCTGGTCCAGCTCGTCGTTCTTGCCGCAGTAGCCGGCGATGAGGCGCGGGTCGGCGCTGTGCGCGTGGGCGCGGGCCAGCAGGGCGCCGGTCATCCGGCCGTAGTCGTCCATCTGGTCGGCGGCCAGGGCCGTGGGGTCGACGCTGCCCTTGCGGTTGCGGAACTGCCGCACCTGGAACGGCCGCCCGCCGACCGAGGTCCAGCCCAGCAGGATGTCGCTGACCACCTGCATCCGCTTCTGCCCCATGACCACCCGGCGTCCCTCGTGCGCGACCTCGGGGGTGTCGAAGCCGGCGGTCGCCAGGTGGGGCAGCAGCGCCGAGGGCCGGGCCTCCTTCACCTGGAGGACGAGCGGTTCGCCGCGGTGGTCCAGGAGCAGCACGACGTACGACCGCGTGCCCACGCTGCCGGTCCCGACGACCCGGAAGGCGACGTCGTGCACCGCGTACCGGGCCAGCAGCGGCAGCCGGTCCTCGGAGAGTGTGGCCAGGTACGGCTCCAGCGCGGCGGCGACCGACGCGGCCTCCTGCGCCGGTACGCGCCGCAGCACCGGCGGCGCGTCCACGAAGCGCCGCCCGCCGTCCTCGGTCGGCTCGGTCGACCTGGCCGCGAAACGCCCGCTGGTGTTGGCCCGCGCCTTCTCGGAGACCCGCTCCAGGGTGCCGAGCAGGTCGTGGGCGTCGGTGTGGGAGACGAGTTCCTCGTCCGCGATGGCGTTCCAGGCGTCGAGCGCCGGGAGCCTGGCCAGCAGCCGCATGGTGCGCCGGTAGGCGCCCGCCGCGTCGTGGGCGGCCGCGCGGCAGGTGTCCTCGTCCGCGCCGGCCTCCCGGCCCGCGAGGACGAGCGAGGCGGCGAGCCGCTTGAGGTCCCACTCCCAGGGGCCGTGGACCGTCTCGTCGAAGTCGTTGAGGTCGATGACCAGGCCACCGCGGGCGTCACCGTAGAGGCCGAAGTTGGCGGCGTGCGCGTCGCCGCAAATCTGGGCGCCGATCCCCGTCGTCGGCGTACGCGCCAGGTCGTACGCCATCAGCCCCGCCGACCCGCGCAGGAAGGCGAACGGCGTGGCCGCCATCCGCCCGGCGCGTATCGGGGTGAGCCCGGGTATCCGGCCGCGGTTGGACTCCTCGACCGCGGTCACCGCGTCCGGCCGGGAGTGGTCCGGGTCGAGGACGGCGTGCGCGGACCGCGGAACACCCGTGCGCAGCGCCTTGCCCTCCTCCTTCGGCGAGCCGCCGACGGGCCACCGCGCGAACCCCGGCACGACCGGCACTCGCGCGCCCCCACCGGGCTCCGTACCCGCACGGGCCTCCGCCGCCTCCGCCGCCTCTGCTGCCCCTGTTGCCTCCGCTGCCCCTGCTGCCGTCCCCGTGCCGCTCATCGCCCCGGCCACCGCCCCCGTCATCGCGTCGCCCATCCCGGCCGCCCTCCCTGTACTCGTCACCGTGCCGTACTCGTCACCGTGCCGTGCCCGTCCCCGAGCCGTGCCCGCGTCCGCGCCTCGCCCGACCACCAACGCCGACGCCGACGCCGACGCCGACGCGCCACGACCGTACCCCCGGCCGAACCGCCCGTACACGGGCCCCATCCCGCACCCCGCCCCACCGCCCGCATAACGCCCGGCAGAGGGCGGAACAGGAGGTGTCCGGGCCCCCACCGGCGCGCCTACGGTGTGCAGCGATCACCACGGCACGCGCCCGCCGAAGCCACGACAGCAGCCTGCCCCGCACCGGCGGGCGCGTTCCCTGTCCTCACGTCCCGGATGCCGCACGTCCCGTCCACCTCCCCGACGGACCACTCCACCGAAGAGACCGCAGAGACGGAAGAGACCGAGGAGCCCCATGACCTCCGACGCCCCCACCACCCCCGACGAACCCGGCTCCCACACCGGTGCCGACGCCCGCCCCGGCACCGATACCGACCGCGGCATCAGCCGCAAGACGCTGCTCAGGGCGGCCCTCGCCACCGGCGCCACCGTGCCGCTGCTCGCCACCGGCTCCATGGCGCTCGCCCGGGACACCGCCCGTTCCTCCACCGGACGGACCCTGTCACCGACCCCCTTCTGCGACGACGGCGACGACCCGACGCCCGACCAGATGGAGGGCCCCTACTTCAAGCCGAACTCCCCGCTGCGCACCGACCTGGTGCCCCCCGGCACAGCCGGCACCCGGCTGACCGTCAGCGGCTACGTCTTCGGGCGGAACTGCGTCCCGCTGGCCGGCGTACTGCTCGACTTCTGGCAGGCCGACAACACCGGCGCCTACGACATGACCGGATACGCCTTCCGCGGCCACCAGTTCACCGACGCCACCGGCGCGTTCACCCTGCGGACGATCGTCCCCGGCCTCTATCCGGGCCGTACCCGGCACATCCACGTCAAGACGCAGGCACCCGGCGAGCCCGTGCTGACCACCCAGCTCTACTTCCCCGGCGAACCCCGCAACAGCACGGACGCGCTCTTCGACCCGGCCCTGCTGATGAACGTCCGCGACGCCGGCGGCGGCAGGGAGGCGAGCTTCGACTTCGTCCTGGACGTGGACGGCGGGCCGGGCCCGGACCCCACCGACCCGCCCACCGACCCACCGAGCGGCACCTGGGCGGCGGGCCGCTCCTACACCACCGGCGACCGGGTGACGTACGGCGGCGGCGCATACCGCTGCCTCCAGGCGCACACCTCGATGACGGGCTGGGAGCCGCCCCGCGTGCCCGCCCTGTGGCGCGCCGACTCCTGAGACCTTCCTCACAGCGCGCTCCGCTCCGTGACACCGCGTCCGGCCATGCGCACGCCCCCCGGGTCCGAGCTTGGGTCCTGGGGGGCGTCCGGCTGCTGCGGCACCGGCAGAAACCCCTGGTCACGCACGTCGTGCAGGGCCGCGGAGACAGCCTCCCGGCACACCGGGACCGCTTACCGCGGCCAGGTGGACAGGGGGCGCCACAGGACGGGCCTCCACGCATCGGGAGGCGCTGTGAGCACGCACCGAGGAGGTGCGCACCACCTCAAGCCGCGCACTTCACACAATAAGGTGAATCCTTCTCGCCGCCCCGTGCCCCGATCGGCCCTGCTCACCCCATGGTGCACACGCGAAGCCGCTCCTAGCTTCGACTGAGGAAGCGGCCTCGGCCTTCGGCACCGACGGTGTGGCATCCCTTCCCCGCGGAGGAACGCGACTCACCGACCGGCGGGCCCACTTCATGTTCGCCCCGGGCGACCGGGCGGCCGGACCGCACTTCCGGACACCACTCGCACGAGCCAGGGAAGTGACATGACCGTACCTCCTCCCCCGAACAGAACCGACATCGTGAGCACGTCCTGCATCCAGGTCACCGGTACCGGCAGGCGCAACGACCCGTACGAGCTCGAACCGGTCCTCCACCCGGACGACTGCAACACCCTCCGCTGCACACCCGACGGGCTGCTGGTCCCGCGCACGGTCCCCTCGGGGATCGACCGGGGCGGGAACATCGGCGGCGCCCGCTCGGTGGACATCGATGTCACCGACACCGGAGGCGACAACTGCCCCGACACGTGGACCATCGGCGCCCGGCTCACCCCCGTCTACGGACAGGCCGCCGGCCAGAACCGTTCGCTGCCCGTCAACGGCGAGTGGACCCCCACCGACTGCGTCGCGACGCTGCCGGAGCCGGGCGTCTACCAGGTCACGGCCATGGCCGTGGGACAGATCTGCGCCATCGCCAGGTACAGCACCAACGTGTGGATCTCGTTCGCCCTGCAGCGCGACAACGACGTCATCCTGACCGGGTACGGCGTGGTGCAGCACCAGTACGGTTTCCCGGCCACCGGCAACGGCTACCAGGCCTGCCACGTGGGCCAGGGATCCCTCACGCGGAACGTCGTCGTCGGCGACCGCGCCACCCTCCGCGTGGTGGCCGCCGCCTACGGCCGGGTGGCCGAGAACAGCACGGTGCAACGCGCCGAGGTGCGCGCGCCCCGCATCTCGTGGCACAAGATCTCCGACTAGGGGCACGGATGAGCCGCGAATCCACCAGAGGCGCGGACCCCTCCATCGGTCCCCGCGCACGCTACTTCGCCAAGGAAGGGGAGGCCGTCCAGGTCGTCCACAACCTCCGAGACGCCACCGCCTACCGGGAACTGGGCTACGAGGAGACGGACGAGGAGTCCTACCGCGCCTACCAGGCGAACCTGTCGGACGCCCCTGACGGCCCCTGTCCCGACCACGCCGACGACCTCGGCCACATCCCTGACCACACCGACGACTGCGACCACGTCCCGGACTGAGGAGGAGGACACCGTCCCTCATGCGCTCCTCTCGCCCGAGGATGCACGGCACCCGTGCCGGCCCGGCCGGTCCCACACCCGGCCGGGCACCGTTCGTCCCACGGCGACCACCGCCCCCGGGCAACCAGCCCGACACCACGGCCCCCGAAAGCCACGTCGGCAGACCCTGAGACAGCCCCTGAGATCTTCCTCACAAGCCGCCGACCACCCCCGCCACGCCCGGCGCCCCGGGGCAGACCCACGGAGCCGGAGCCGGAGCCGGATACCGAGCCGGCCAGCCGACGGCCGACGGCCACAGAGGCGTCGGCCGCTCACGTGTCATTGCTCACAAACAAGAGACCGGCCGCATCGTGAATACGATGCGGCCGGTCTCTTCGATGCAGCTGAAGCACCTCGACGGTGCTCCCTGGTGCGCGAGGGGGGAGTTGAACCCCCACGCCCTTGCGGGCACTGGAACCTGAATCCAGCGCGTCTGCCTATTCCGCCACCCGCGCATTGGGTGTGTCCTCGGGCCCCGTTCCTTGCGGTCCGGCGCCTTCCGACACGAGAACATTAGCACGCTGGAAGGGGTGGATTCACATCCCTTCGCAGGCGGGGCAGGCCGCGGGAGCAGGGCGCCCGCCCTCCTTCGGGCACTCGTCGCGGCCCGTGGCCGTTCACGTATCAACCTCGTACCGGTCGGGTCCGTCTCCCCGGGAGCCGGTAGGGGTCCGCAGCCAGGTGCGGGACACTGGTCTGCGGCCGCCTCTACGATCCTGGGCATGAGTACCTGCGGGAGCACATCCCGAAGGGCCCCGAGCGTTCGAAGGGGAGCTCCGGCGGGAACTCCGAGAGGCGTCGACACCTGTCGACCGGGCCGACAGGGGGAACCAGCCGATCGACCGGCGCGTGGATACGATCAGTAAGCAGTACCAGGTAAGCAGTGCGCGGGTGAGCGGTTCGCCCGTACGCGGTACGGAAGACAGCGGTACGGAAGACAGCGGTACGCAGGGCAGCGATACGCAAGGCAGCAGTACGCAAGGCAGTGGACAGGACGGCAGCGACGGAGGAGGTGCCCCATGGGAGTCCTGAAGAAGTTCGAGCAGCGTCTCGAAGGTCTGGTCAACGGCACCTTCGCGAAGGTGTTCAAGTCCGAGGTGCAGCCCGTGGAGATCGCGGGAGCGCTCCAGCGCGAATGCGACAACAACGCGACCATCTGGAACCGCGACCGCACCGTCGTACCCAATGACTTCATCGTGGAGCTGAGCACGCCCGACTTCGAGCGCCTCAGCCCCTACTCCGGCCAGCTCGGCGACGAGCTCGCCGGCATGGTGCGGGACTACGCCAAGCAGCAGCGCTACACCTTCATGGGACCGATCAAGGTCCACCTGGAGAAGGCGGACGACCTCGACACCGGCCTGTACCGGGTGCGCAGCCGTACGCTCGCCTCCTCCAGCAACCAGCAGGGCGGCCCGCCCTCCGCGGGCCCCTCCGCGCCCCCCGCCCCCACCGGGCGGCCCGGCGGCGCCGGCGGTGGCTACGGCTACCCGCAGCCCTCCGCCCCCGCGGGCGCCCCGCCCATGCCGGCCGCACCGCCGCCGGGCGGACGCCCCGGCGGATACGGCTACCCGCAGCCCGCGGGCGGCCAGCAGCCCCCGGCCGCACCCGCGCCCGGCGGACGCACCCGCCACTGGATCGAGATCAACGGCACCCGCCACCAGATCTCCCGCGCGACCCTCGTCCTCGGACGCAGCACCGAGGCCGACGTGCGGATCGACGACCCCGGCGTCTCCCGCCGGCACTGCGAGATCCGGACCGGAACGCCCTCGACGATCCAGGATCTCGGATCCACCAACGGCATCGTGGTGGACGGGCAGCACACCACCCGCGCTACGCTCCGCGACGGCTCGCGGATCGTCGTGGGCAGCACCACCATTCTCTATAGGCAAGCCGAAGGGTGATCCGGGGGCAATGTCAGAGCTGACCCTCACGGTCATGCGGCTGGGTTTTCTCGCCGTACTGTGGCTGTTCGTGATCGTGGCCGTACAGGTCATCCGCAGCGACCTGTTCGGTACGCGGGTCACCCAGCGCGGAGCGCGGCGCGACGCCGCCCGACCGCAGCAGGCCTCGCGCCAGGGCCAGGCGCCTCCACCGCAGCGCCAGCAGCCGAGCGGCGGCCGGGGCCGCCGCGGCGCGCCCACCAAACTGGTCGTCACGGAGGGCACCCTCACCGGCACCACCGTTGCCCTCCAGGGCCAGACCATCACGCTCGGCCGGGCACACGACTCGACCATCGTGCTGGACGACGACTACGCCTCCAGCCGCCATGCCAGGATCTACCCGGACCAGAACGGCCAGTGGATCGTCGAGGACCTGGGCTCCACCAACGGCACGTACCTGGACCGGTCCCGGCTGACGACCCCCACACCGATCGGGCCGGGATCGCCGATCCGCATCGGCAAGACCGTCATCGAGCTGCGGAAGTAGTGCTACACCAATGAAACAGCGCGAGCGGAGCGAGCACGCAGCGGTGGCCGGCACGCCGGGCCCCGGCGCGCTCCCGACCGGAGGGTGGGCAGTGTGGCTCGACACGACCGGCTGCAGGCGGAGCCGACGGGCGAGGTGCGCATGAGTCTGTCACTGCGCTTCGCCGCCGGATCGCACAAGGGCATGATCCGGGAGGGCAACGAGGACTCCGGCTACGCCGGTCCCCGCCTGCTCGCCATCGCCGACGGCATGGGCGGCCAGGCCGCCGGCGAGGTCGCCTCCTCCGAGGTGATCTCCACCATCGTCGCCCTCGACGACGACGTGCCCGGCTCCGACATCCTCACCTCCCTCGGCACCGCCGTGCAGCGCGCCAACGACCAGCTGCGGCAGATGGTCGAGGAGGACCCCGCCCTCGAAGGCATGGGCACCACCCTCACCGCCCTGCTGTGGACCGGCCAGCGCCTCGGTCTCGTCCACGTCGGCGACTCCCGCGCCTACCTCCTGCGCGACGGGGTCCTCACCCAGATCACGCAGGACCACACCTGGGTGCAGCGCCTCGTCGACGAGGGACGCATCACCGAGGAGGAGGCGGGCACCCACCCGCAGCGCTCCCTGCTGATGCGCGCCCTCGGCAGCGGCGACCACGTCGAACCCGACCTGTCCATCCGCGAGGTCCGGGCCGGCGACCGCTACCTCATCTGCTCCGACGGACTCTCCGGCGTCGTCTCCCACCAGACGATGGAGGACACCCTCGCCAGCTACCAGGGCCCCCAGGAGACCGTCCAGGAACTGATCCAGCTCGCCCTGCGCGGCGGCGGCCCCGACAACATCACCGTCATCATCGCCGACGTCCTCGACCTCGACACCGGCGACACCCTCGCAGGCCAGCTCTCCGACACCCCGGTCGTGGTCGGCGCCGTCGCCGAGAACCAGGCCCAGTTCGGCGACAACGGCATCATGCAGACCCCGGCCGGCCGCGCCGCCGGCCTCGGCCGCCAGGGCGGACAGCGCGGCGGGGGCGGCGAGTTCGGCCCGCCCGGCAGCGGCGACACCACCGGCTACATCCCGGCCGGCGACTTCGACGACTACGGCCCCGACGACTTCGTCAAACCCCGTAAGAACCGCACGTGGCTGAAGAGGTCCCTCTACACCGTGCTCGCCCTCGCCGTCATCGGCGGCGGCACGTACGGCGGCTGGCGCTGGACCCAGACCCAGTACTACGTCGGCACCAAGGACGACCACCTCGCGCTCTACCGGGGCATCAGCCAGGACCTCGCCTGGGTCTCCCTCTCGAAGGTCCAGAAGGACCACCCCGAGATCGAACTCAAGTACCTCCCGCCCTACCAGCAGAAACTGGTCGAGGCCACCATCCCCGAAAGCGACCTGGCCGACGCCCGGGCGAAGATCGAGGAACTGGCCGTCCAGGCCTCCGCCTGCAAGAAGCAGGCCGACCGGCGCACCGCCCAGACCGAGCAGACCGCGAACGAGAAGAACGCGAAGCCGGGCGAGGGCGAGGGCGAGGCCGGAGGCACCACGGGAACCACTCCCGCCTCCTTCACGTCCAAGGCCTCACCGTCCCCGAACCCGTCGGGATCACCGAAGGCACCCGAATCGTCCGAGACCCCGTCCACGACCGCACCCACTCCAGGCCCCGGCCCGACCCTCTCGGAGGAAGAGCAGAAGGTCGTCTCGCTGTGCGGTAAGCAGTAGGCAAGCCGTGAGAGGCCCCGTCACACGATGAGCAGTACTTCCAACTCGCCGACGCACCACACGTCCACGATCGGCGCCATCGGCGCCCCGAGCCGGCGCAACACCGAGCTGGCTCTGCTCGTGTTCGCCGTCGTCATCCCGGTCTTCGCCTACGCCAACGTAGGACTGGCCATCAACGACGAGGTGCCCGCCGGCCTGCTGAGCTACGGCCTCGGCCTCGGCCTCCTGGCCGGCGTCGGACACCTCGTCGTCCGCAAGTTCGCCCCGTACGCGGACCCGCTGATGCTGCCCCTGGCCACCCTGCTCAACGGACTCGGCCTCGTCGCCATCTGGCGCCTCGACCAGTCCGAACTGCTCCAGAGAATCGACCAGGCCGGCAGCGCCGCACCCCGCCAGCTGATGTACACCGCGATGGGCATCGCCCTGTTCGTCGCCGTGATGATCTTCCTGAAGGACCACCGCGTCCTCCAGCGCTACACCTACATCTCCATGGTCGGCGCCCTGGTCCTGCTGCTGCTCCCGCTCGTACCGGGCCTCGGCAAGAACGTCTTCGGCGCCCGCATCTGGATCCAGGTCGGCTCCTTCTCCATCCAGCCCGGCGAATTCGCCAAGATCGTCCTCGCGATCTTCTTCGCCGGCTACCTCATGGTGAAACGCGACGCCCTCGCCCTCGCCAGCCGCCGCTTCATGGGCCTCTACCTGCCCCGCGGCCGCGACCTCGGCCCGATCCTCGTCGTCTGGGCGATCTCGATCCTCATCCTCATCTTCGAGACCGACCTCGGCACCTCGCTGCTCTTCTTCGGCATGTTCGTGATCATGCTGTACGTCGCCACCGAACGGACCAGCTGGATCGTCTTCGGCCTGCTCATGTCCGGCGTCGGCGCCGTCGGCGTGGCCAGCTTCGAACCCCACATCCAGCAGCGCGTCGACGCCTGGCTCGACCCGATGAAGGAGTACATGCTCTCCCGCGAGCAGGTCGTGGGCCACTCCGAGCAGGCCATGCAGGCCCTGTGGGCCTTCGGCTCCGGCGGCACCCTCGGCACCGGCTGGGGCCAGGGCCACTCCGACCTCATCCGCTTCGCCTCGAACTCCGACTTCATCCTCGCCACCTTCGGCGAGGAACTCGGCCTCGCCGGCCTCATGGCCCTCATCCTGCTCTACGCGCTGATCGTGGAACGCGGCGTACGCACCGCCCTCGCCGCCCGCGACCCGTTCGGCAAACTCCTCGCCATCGGCCTCTCCGGCGCCTTCGCCCTCCAGGTCTTCGTCGTCGCCGGCGGCGTCATGGGCCTCATCCCCCTCACCGGCATGACCATGCCCTTCCTGGCCTACGGCGGCTCCTCCGTCATCGCCAACTGGGCCCTGATCGGCATCCTCCTGCGCATCAGCGACACGGCACGCCGCCCCGCACCCGCGGCCCCCGCCAGCCCCGACGCCGAGATGACCCAGGTGGTCCGACCGTGAACAAGCCACTGCGCCGCATCGCGATCTTCTGCGGCCTCCTGGTCCTCACCCTGCTCATCCGCGACAACTGGCTCCAGTACGTCCAGGCGGACGAGCTCAAGGAGGACGAACACAACCGCCGCGTCGCCATCGAGCGGTACGCCAGCCCGCGCGGCGACATCATCGTCGACGGCCAGGCCATCACCGGCCACGCCACCACCGACGGCGACTTCAAGTACAAGCGCACCTACAAGAACGGCGCCATGTGGGCGCCGGTGACCGGCTACGTCTCCCAGGCCTACGGCGCCACCCAGCTCGAAGCCATCCACGACGGCATCCTCACCGGCAACGACGACCGGCTCTTCTTCCGCAACACCCTCGACATGATCACCGGCAAGAAGCGCGAGGGCGGCAACGTCGTCACCACCCTCAACGGCGCCGCCCAGAAGGCCGCCTACGACGGCCTGAAGAAGCAGGGCGCCAAGGGAGCCGTCGTCGCGCTCGAACCCTCCACGGGCAAGATCCTCTCGATGGCCTCCTACCCGTCGTACGACCCCACGACGATCGCCGGCGGCAGCACCGCGGACGGCGAGGCCTGGAACAGGCTCCAGAAGAAGAACGACCCCGACGACCCGATGCTCAACCGCGCCCTGCGCGAGGTCTACCCGCCCGGCTCCACCTTCAAGGTGCTCACCGCCGCAGCCGCCCTGGAACACGGAAAGTACGACTCGGCGGACGAGAAGACCGACTCCCCCCTGCCCTGGACGATGCCCGGCACCACCACCGAGCTGCCCAACGAGGGCGACCTCCCCTGCGAGAACGCCACCCTCCGCGAAGCACTCCGCGTGTCCTGCAACACCGTCTTCGGCAAGATCGGCTCCGACCTCGGCAACGACAAGATGCTCGAGACCGCCAAGAAGTTCGGCTTCACCGAGGAGCAGTTCGTCCCCGTCCGCTCCAGCGCCTCGGTCTTCTCCGACGACATGAACAAGTCGCAGACCGCGCTCTCCGCCATCGGCCAGTACAACACCGCCGCCACCCCCCTGCAGATGGCCATGGTCACCTCCGCCATCGCCAACAACGGCACCCTGATGAAGCCGTACATGGTCGACGAACTCCAGGACCCCGGCCTCGACACCATCGAGAAGACGGACCCCGAGGAGATGAGCAAGCCGCTCTCCGCGGACAACGCCCAGATCCTCCAGGACATGATGGAGACCGTCGTCAAGGACGGCACCGGAACCAACGCACGGATCGACGGCGTCACCGTGGGCGGCAAGACCGGCACCGCACAGCACGGCGTCGACAACAGCGAGAACCCCTACGCCTGGTTCATCTCGTACGCCAAGGGCGACGACGGCAGCTCGCCCGTCGCCGTGGCCGTGGTGATCGAGGACGAGAACGCCGTCCGTGACGACATCTCCGGCGGCGGACTCGCGGCGCCGATCGCGAAGAACGTCATGGAGGCCGTTCTGGAGAGCAAGAAGTAACCACGGGCTGTACAGGGCGTGACTCCGGTCACGTCCCCTTCACATAGGCGCACGTTGCGATACCGGTCGTGTATCGGGTATCGGGCTTGGCCAGGTCACCCGGAGCGAGCCGGGTACGGTAGGCCGGACGGCAGCCTCCGACCGTACAAGCATGCCGGTCGGGACCGACGGAGAGGGCTGGTAGGTAACCATGGAAGAGCCGCGTCGCCTCGGCGGCCGGTACGAGCTGGGCCCAGTGCTCGGCCGTGGTGGCATGGCGGAGGTTTACCACGCTCATGACACCCGGCTCGGACGCCAGGTAGCGGTGAAGACACTGCGCGCGGACCTCGCGCGCGACCCGTCCTTCCAGGCCCGCTTCCGCCGGGAGGCCCAGTCGGCCGCCTCGCTCAACCACCCCGCGATCGTGGCGGTGTACGACACGGGCGAGGACTACATCGACAACGTGTCGATCCCGTACATCGTCATGGAGTACGTCGACGGCTCCACACTCCGTGAGCTGCTCCACTCCGGCCGCAAGCTGCTGCCGGAGCGGACCCTGGAGATGACCATCGGCATCCTCCAGGCCCTGGAGTACTCCCACCGCGCCGGCATCGTCCACCGCGACATCAAGCCCGCGAACGTCATGCTGACGCGGGGCGGCCAGGTCAAGGTCATGGACTTCGGCATCGCCCGCGCCATGGGCGACTCCGGCATGACCATGACGCAGACCGCCGCGGTCATCGGCACCGCCCAGTACCTCTCCCCGGAGCAGGCCAAGGGCGAGCAGGTCGACGCCCGCTCCGACCTGTACTCCACCGGCTGCCTCCTCTACGAACTGCTGACCGTACGCCCGCCCTTCGTCGGCGACTCCCCGGTCGCCGTCGCCTACCAGCACGTCCGCGAGGAACCGCAGGCGCCCAGCGTCTTCGACCCCGAGATCACGCCCGAGATGGACGCGATCGTGCTGAAGGCCCTGGTCAAGGACCCCGACTACCGCTACCAGTCGGCCGACGAGATGCGCGCCGACATCGAGGCCTGCCTCGACGGCCAGCCCGTCGGCGCCACCGCCGCGCTCGGCGCCATGACCGCCGGCGGCTACGGCGCCTACCCCGACGACCAGCCGACCACCGCCCTGCGCTCCGACGCCGGCGCGGGCGCCACGACGATGCTGCCGCCCATGAACCCGGACGACGGCGGCTACGCCTACGACGACCGCCCCGACCGGCGCCGCCAGCAGCCGCGCAAGTCGAACGCCTCCACGATCTTCCTGGTCCTGGCCGGCATCCTCGTCCTCGTCGGCGCCATCCTCATCGGCAAGTACGCCTTCAGCAACGGAGGAGGGCCGGACAACAACAAGGTCCCGGTGCCCGCCTTCGTCGGCAAGACCCAGGACGACGCCAGGCAACTGGCGACCAACGCCGACCTGGAACTGGCCTTCACGCAGAAGCCCTGCGAGGACCAGAAGAAGGGCAGCATCTGCTCCCAGGACCCCAAGCAGGGCACCGAGGTCGACAAGAAGTCCACCGTCAACCTGGTCGTCTCGACCGGCGCCCCGAAGGTCGCCGTGCCGAACGTCATCGACAAGAACGTCGACGAGGCCACCCAGCAGCTCAAGGACAAGGGCTTCGAGGTCGAGACCAAGCAGACCGAGTCCTCCCAGGACGAGGGCACCGTCCTCAGCCAGAACCCCGACCCGGGCAACGAGCTGGAGAAGGGCTCCACGGTGACCCTGGAGGTCGCCAAGGCCGAGGAGAAGGCCACGGTGCCCGACGTGCTCGGCCGGACCTGTGAAGAAGCGACGTCCCAGATGGAGAACAGCAACCTGGTCGCCACCTGCACGGAGCAGCCCACGACCGACCCGAACCAGGCCGGCAAGGTCATCTCCACCACACCGCAGTCCGGCCAGCAGGTCGACAAGGGCTCGCAGGTGACGATCGCCATCGGCAAGGTCACGGCGAAGACGAAGGTGCCGGAGGTCCGCACCCAGTCCCTCGCGCAGGCACGGCAGACCCTGCAGCAGAGCGGCTTCACCAACGTCCAGGTCGCTCCCAACGCCCCGGGTGACGACAACGCGACGGTGATCGCCATGGACCCGCAGCCCGGCACCGAGGTCGACGACCCGGCCGCCACGCAGATCACCCTCACCACCATGGGTGGCAACGGCAACGGCAACGGCGGCGGCGGGAACAACGGCGGCGGCTTCATCGGCGGCCTCCGCGGCGGCGACGACGACTGACCCGCCGACGGAACCCCGAACGGCCAGAGCCCCGGCCCCTCAGCGGAGGGACCGGGGCTCTGTCGTGTGCGTCACCGGGAATCGATCGTGTCTTCGTATGTCATGACTCGTTTACTCACGGTGAGCACACAGCCCACCCGAGGGGGAGAAACGTGATCAGCGAGACCGTCCTACTGGAATCACCGGCCCTACGCGGCAGCGTCCTCGCACGCACGGATGCACTCGACAAGGTGAAAGCACTGTCACTGCTGCCGGACGGCATGCACGTGACGACGGCGATGGTGGCCGCGTACTTCGAGGTCACCGTCGAAGCCGTCCGTCAGCTGGCCAAGCGCCACCGTGAAGAACTCGAAGCCAACGGAATGACCGTGCTCCGAGGTGCTGACCTGCGGCAATTCGAGAGTGACAACATGTCACTCTCGCTGCTCAGTTATCCACAGGCCCGCCGAAGCCTCACCGTCTACTCCAGGCGAACCGTACTCAACATCGCCATGCTCCTGCGCGACAGCCAAACCGCCCGCCAGGTACGCACGTACCTGCTCGACACGGAGTACCTGGCGCGCACACAGCCTGTGGAAGACCCCGCTCCCGCAACCGCCGCCCTCGACGCCCGCATCGACGAGCGCATCACCCACATCCTCGGCAGGACCGTCGTGCCGATGTTCAACGCCCTGATCGAAACATCGAGCGAGCACCAACGAGAACTCGTCGCCCTCCGGACAGGCGTCCAGCGCATCGAGATGCGGCTCCGGCAACACCACGCCCGGCTCCAGAGGCTGGAAGCCCCTCGGGAGCACCGCCCCCTCGCCGGCGTCATGGCCTCCATGGACGCCATGAACGGCCGTGAGTTCGAGGATCACATCGCCACACTGCTCCGCCGCGACGGCTGCACCAACGTCATCGTGCGTGGTGGCAGCAGGGACCGAGGCATCGACATCACCGCGCTCACAGCCGACGGGCGAACTCTCGTCGTCCAGTGCAAGAGGTTCGCGCCCCATCTCTCCATCACCAGCCCCGAGGTCCAGAAGTTCGTCGGAGCGAAGGTCCTGCACAGCTGCGAGGTGGCCCTGTTCGTGGCGACGTGTCCCTTCACCCGTGACGCCCAGAACATCGCCGCCGAGAGCGGCATCACCGCCGTACACCGCGGACTCCTGGAGGAATGGAGCGCCGGTGCACCACTGACTGTCCTGTAGTGGGGTGAACAAAGGGGTCCGAAGCCGCAAGACGAAGTTGCGGCTTCGGACCTCCGTCATGTTAGGCGACTGGCCTCCCACAAGAAGGTCGGTCAGCGCAGTTCCTTCGGCGGAGTCCGCTCCCCGTCCACCTTCTCCGTACGCACCAGCTCCCCCCACACCACGTACCGGTACCGGCTCGTGTACACCGGCGTGCAGGTCGTCAGCGTGATGTAGTGGCCGGCCTTCTTCCTGCCGGACTCCTTGGGGACCGGGTCGAGGACCCTGACGTTGTACTTCGACGTCTCGGGAAGGACCGCGTACGTCTTGTAGACGTACCACGTGTCCTTCGTCTCGAAGACGATCGGGTCCCCCTCCTCGATCTTGTCGATGTTGTGGAACTTCGCCCCGTGCCCGTCCCGGTGGGCCGCCAGCGAGAAGTTGCCCTTCTTGCCCGACGTCGGCAGCGCCGACTCGACCGGGTCGGTGTAGTAGCCGGCCACGCCGTCGTTGAGGACCTTCATCGACGTGCCCTTCTCCACCAGGATGTCGCCGTTCCCCATCGCCGGCACATGCAGGAAGCCGATACCCGCCTTCGTGTCCAGCGCCCCCGGACCGTCCGTGCCGACCCTGTCCTGGGCCCAGTTGTCGCGGACCTTGTCTGCCTGTTCGCCCGCCGCTCGGTCGGCGACCACGTTCGTCCACCACAGCGAGTAGACGACGAACAGGCCCAGCACCAGGCCCGCGGTGATCAGGAGCTCGCCGAAGACGCTGACGGCCCGCGCGAGGAACCGCCCAGGCCCCCGACCGCCGCGGCGTGCCGCGGGCCTGGGCCGGCCGGCCACGCCGGACTGCTCTTCGTGCTCCGTGTCGGTGGTCGCTGCCACTGGTCATCCGCCCTTAACTGACGAGCGCATCCGGCTTGCCCTTGCTGCGCGGCCGTTCCTCGACCATCTTGCCCCAGACGATCATCCGGTACTTGCTCGTGAACTCCGGCGTGCAGGTGGTGAGGGTGATGTAGCGGCCCGCTTCCTTGAAACCCGACTGCTTCGGCACCGGGTCGAGGACACTCACGTTGCTCGGCGACGTCACCGGCAGGATCGACGCCATCTTGTAGACGAAGTACTCGTCCTGCGTCTCCACGACGATCGGATCGCCCGGGCTCAGCTTGTTGATGTACCGGAACGGCTCACCGTGCGTGTTGCGATGCCCCGCCAGCCCGAAGTTGCCCGTCTTCGCGTCCGGCATCGCCGTCTTCAGCGCGCCCTCCGCGTAGTGCCCGACCATGCCGCGGTCCAGCACCTTCTTGCTGTCGATGCCCTCCGCGATCGGCACCACCACGTCCAGCTTGGGAATGTGCAGCAGCGCGAACCCCTGCCCCGGCTCGAAGGCCCCCGGATTCCGCTTGCCGCTCGCCCAGTCCTCCTGGAGGCTGCTCGCCGCCTTGTCCGCCTGCGCCTGCGCCCGTACGTTCGTCCACCACAACTGGTACGTGACGAACAGCAGCATCAGCACACCGGACGTGATGAAGAGCTCACCGACCGCCCGGCTCGCGATCACGGCCGGGCCCGGCTTGCGCGCACGGGCCTGCCGACGCGCCTCAACGCGCGACAGAGGCGCTCCCGGCGCCTCTTCCGACTCCGATACCGCCGACGGCTCCCGGGCAGCCCCACGGCGCCCGTGACGCCGTTTCGCGGCCTTCCGGCGCGCCGCGCGCCCGCCGCCCGCGGGACCGACCGCAGGAGAGGTGGCGGACGCAGGAAAGGGGGCAGCCCTCCGCTCCGGCGGCGGCTCCGGAATCCGCAACGCCACCGTCTCGTCGTCGACGACCGGCCGATACGCCCCGCCAGGACGGAAGTCCTCGTTCCAACCGTCCCCGAACGCACCGGAATCCCCGTACGGCTGCCCGTACGAGGATCCCTGGTCACCGGCCGCGCCGGATTCGCGCTCGGGACGCAGCGCGGTCACGCCGTGGCCCTGCCCACCACCGGGGCGAGCCCCGCCGACCTCGCCACCGCGTCCTGGTCGCCGCACTCCACCAGCCAGTTGGCCAGCATCCGGTGCCCGTGCTCGGTCAGCACCGACTCCGGATGGAACTGCACGCCCTCGACCGGAAGCTCCCGGTGGCGCAGCCCCATCACGATCCCGTCCGGCGTCCGGGCCGTCACCTCCAGCTCCGCCGGCACCGTGGCCGGCTCCGCCGCCAGCGAGTGGTACCGCGTCGCCGTGAACGGAGAAGGCAGCCCAGCGAAGACGCCCCGGCCCACGTGCTCGACCGGCGAGGTCTTGCCGTGCAGCAGCTCCGGCGCCCGGTCGACCACACCGCCGTACGCCACCTGCATCGACTGCATGCCCAGGCAGACACCGAAGACCGGCACCCCGGTCGCCGCGCAGTGCCGCACCATCTCGACGCACACGCCCGCCTGCTCCGGCGTACCCGGGCCCGGCGACAGCAGCACGCCGTCGAAACCGTCCTGGGCGTGCGCCGTCGACACCTCGTCGTTGCGCAGCACCTCGCACTCGGCGCCCAGCTGGTAGAGGTACTGCACCAGGTTGAAGACGAAGCTGTCGTAGTTGTCGACGACGAGGATGCGCGCACTCACTGGTTGTCCACCGTCACATCGTTGAAGGGAAGCAGCGGTTCGGCCCACGGGAAGACGTACTGGAAGAGGACGTAGACCACGGCCACCGCCAGCACGAGTGAGAGCAGCGCCTTCACCCACGCGTTCCCCGGCAGATGCCGCCAGATCCAGCCGTACATGCCGTCCCTTCCGTCGCACCACGGCGCAAGGCTCACGCCGTACGGCACCAGACTAACGGCGCGGGGCCCCGTGGAACGGCGTCAATCCACAGGCTGGGCATAGTGAAGGTCAGCCGTGCCCGAGTAGCCCGGCAGCGTCACCCGCCCCTCGTCCTCGACCTTCCAGCCCAGCCCGTACACGTTGACGTACACCATGTAGTTCTGGATCGCCGGCGACGCCGCCAGCGCCTCCTTCAGCCGCTCCGGATCACCGACCGCCTGGATCTTGTACGGCGGTGAGTAGACCCGGCCCTGAAGGATCAGCGTGTTGCCCACACAGCGCACCGCGCTGGTGGAGATCAGTCGCTGGTCCATGACCTGGATGCCCTCGGCACCGCCCTGCCACAGGGCGTTCACGACCGCCTGGAGGTCCTGCTGGTGGATCACCAGGTAGTCGGGCTCGGGTTCCGGATAGCCGGGCAGCTTGGCGGTGGCGTCCGGCGGGGCGTCGTCGAGCGTGACCGAGATCGACTCGCCCTTCAGTTTCCGCGTGCCCGCCTTCTTCTCCAGCTCCGCGAGTTTGTCGTCCTCCGCCTTCGTGCTGCCGTCGTCGCGCTCGGCGAGTGCGTCGACGTCGTCCCGGAGAGCCGCGTTGGATTCCTCCAGCTCACCGTTCTCCCGGCTGCGCTCATGGATGAGATCGGACAACTTGAGCAAAGAGGCGTCGGTGCGGATATTGGTGCCCTTGGCGGTATTGAAGCTGGTGAAGAAAATGAGCCCCGCGAGGGCGAAGACGGCTGCCGTGAGAACCCGCACGGGCCGGAAACGGCGCCTGCGGACAGGGCTGGATCCCGTCCCGGGAGAGTCGGCAGAATTGCTCAACGTACCCTTATCTCCTTCGGCGCCACGGAAGCACTACGCTAACGGACGCCCGGGGGAGCGCTCCAAGTCCCCGACCCCGTTCCCTGCGCGGCCACGCAGCGCATCGACAGGAGAGACCCTCGTGCCGAAGTCACGTATCCGCAAGAAGGCCGACTACACGCCGCCGCCGTCGAAGCAGGCGACCAGCATCAAGCTGACCAGCCGCAGCTGGGTGGCGCCCGTCATGCTGGCCATGTTCGTCATCGGTCTCGCCTGGATCGTCCTCTTCTATGTCACCGACGGTTCACTGCCGATCGACGCGCTGGGGAACTGGAACATCGTGGTG
The DNA here is from genome assembly GCF_055603605.1 of Streptomyces sp. NPDC037271. Taxonomy (NCBI): domain Bacteria; kingdom Bacillati; phylum Actinomycetota; class Actinomycetes; order Kitasatosporales; family Streptomycetaceae; genus Streptomyces; species Streptomyces sp. NPDC037271. The sequence continues at coordinate 68,620 of NZ_JBVJVN010000011.1, read as the reverse complement.
GGCTTCGGCTTCATCGCCGCGGGATTCGGTGTCTCGACGCAGTGGAAGTAGCGCCGCGGTAACTCCGCGGTAGCTCTCCCCAGGGCTATCCACTGGGTTATCCACAGGCGCCGTCCACATGGTGGGGAAAAGAAAGACGATCTGTGGATAACCCGTCGTCCGTTGACGCCGGTGTGACGGAAGTACCGGTACTCGAAAACACGTTCGCCCCCTGCCTGACCTGCAGAAACGCAAGCCAGCGACAGGGGGCACGCTTGTTCCCGCACGCTGTGCACAAGATCGGCCACCGACTGTGGACAACGCGCGCTCAGGTGAGCTGAGCGGTCCTCAACAGGGTCAGTCCGACGACGGCCACGAGGACCAGCGCGCAGGTGCCGTACTGCACGAGCGTCCGCCGCTCACGCGGTGCGTGGAGCATGGCGTAGCCGATCGCGGCGCCGGCGACGAGGCCGCCGATGTGGGCCTGCCAGGCGATGTTGAAGCCCGGGCTGAACGTGAAGACCAGGTTGATCACGAGCAGGATGACGACCGGCCGCATGTCGGCGTTGAGGCGGCGGACGAGGGCCGCGGTGGCGCCGAAGAGGCCGAAGACCGCGCCGGAGGCGCCGAGGGTGGCCGTGGTGGGTGAGGCCAGCAGGTAGGTGAGGGCGCTGCCGGCCAGGCCGGAGACGAGGTAGAGCGTGAGGTAGCGGGCTCTGCCGAGGGCTGCTTCCAGGGGGCCGCCGAGGAACCAGAGGCTGAGCATGTTGAAGCCGATGTGCCAGATCTCCTCGTGGGTGAACATCGTGGTCACCAGGCGGTACCACTCGCCCTCCGCGACGCCTTCGGTCGGGGCCCAGGGGGCGGGGGGCCAGCGTCCGATCAGCACCATGTCGCCGAGGAACGACGCCGACAGGGTGTGTACGGCGATGAAGACCGCCGCGTTGATCCCGATGAGGATCTTGGTGAGGAGGTGGGGGTCGGCGGAGATGGTGCCGCCGGCGAGGGTGCGGGGCCGGGAGGCGGCGGGGGCGGGTCCGGTGCCGGTGCGGCCGGTGGCGCAGTCGGGGCAGTGGAAGCCGACGGAGGCGTTGACCATGCAGTCGGGGCAGATGGGGCGTTCGCAGCGGGTGCAGCGGATGCCGGTCTCCCGGTCGGGGTGGCGGTAGCAGCCGGGCGGGTTCTGGGCGTCCGGTGAGCCGGCTGCCGCGTGTTCCATGGCGTCCCCTCGGTCGTCCTGCGGGCGGTGTGCGCACATGCACCGCCCCGCCCATCTTTACGGATGAGCGGGGCGTTTGGTTCCTGCCCTGTGGGCGGGGAGGTCAGTCCTCGCGGGTCTCGACGACGACCGACTCGATGACGATGTCGGTGACGGGGCGCTCGGTGCGGGGGTTGGTCTGGGTGGCGGCGATGGTGTCGACGACCTTCTGGCTGGTCGCGTCGGTCACTTCGCCGAAGATGGTGTGTTTGCGGTTCAGCCATGTCGTCGGGGAGACGGTGATGAAGAACTGCGAACCGTTGGTGGCGGGGCCGGCGTTGGCCATGGCCAGCAGGTAGGGCTTGTCGAAGGCGAGGTCGGGGTGGAACTCGTCCTCGAACTGGTAGCCGGGGTCGCCGGTGCCGTTGCCCAGCGGGTCGCCGCCCTGGATCATGAAGCCGCTGAGGACGCGGTGGAAGACCGTGCCGTCGTAGAACCTGGCCGTTGACTTCTCGCCGGTGGCGGGGTGGGTCCACTCCCGCCGGCCCTGGGCGAGGTCGACGAAGTTCCTGACCGTCTTGGGGGCGTGGTTCGGCAGCAGCCGGATCTCGATGTCCCCTTGGCTGGTCTTCAGGGTGGCGTAGAGCTGCTCGGCCACGGTGTGCCTTCCGTCGTCCTGTTGTGCGCACCGATCCTCGCACGGTCGCGTGCGCGTGTGTCGCTCATACCGCCGGGTCACGAGCGCGGCGCGCCGTTCCGTGGCATTGTCGTCGACAGGCTCTCGTTGCCCGGTATTCATTCGTTATTGGTGTTGATCAGCTTTTGTGCGCAGCTTCGTCACCATGTGTCCCAGAAGTCCCAGACGTCCCAGAGGGCCCGAAGGCACCGTCTGTGACCCGGATGCCCGCCCTCACATGCCTGGCAGTGCGTCCGCAGGCATGATCCGTAAAAGGGTGGAAAGTCGAATTACCGTACGCCACCGAGGAGGAGGAACCCGTGACCCGCATCGACAGCGTGCGCGCCGCGACCGGTTCGGCGAAGGACAGCGTGCTGCACGCCGCGGAAGTGGTGGCGCCCTACGCCGACACGGCCAAGGACAGGGCCGCTCACTACGCACAGGAGGCGCGCGTACGGCTGGCGCCGAAGGTGTCGCAGGCCGCATGTCAGGCCCGCTATCAGTACGGTGCGCATGTCGCGCCGCGGCTGGAGCAGGCCCGCACGCATGTGCCGCCGAAGATGGACGCGGCCGCGCAGGAGGCCGCCGTCCGTACGCGTCTGGCCGCCCGGCAGGCGGCGGACTACTCCCGGCCGAGGATCGAGCAGGCGGTGGCCGCGGCCGGACCTGTCAGGGACGAGGCCGCTGCCCGGGGTGCTGCCGCGTTGGCGGCGCTGCGGGGTCAGGTGACGGCCAAGGAGATCCAGAGGCTGACGCGCAGGCATCGGCGTCGGGCGAGGGCCGGGCGGATCGCCAGGGTGCTGGCGGTGGCGGGTGTCGTCGCGGGCGGTGCCTTCGCCGCCTGGAAGTGGTGGGACAAGCAGGCGAACCCGGACTGGCTGGTGGAGCCGCCGGAGGCGACGGAGGTTGCCGAGTCGGGGCGGCTGACGTCGGTGGACGGCACCGGTGGTGCGCTTCTCGATCCCGAGGTGCAGGCCAAGCAGGCGCAGGAGGAGGCGGCGGAGGGCGACGAGCCTCGCTGACCTGGCCGGACGGATTTCACCTTGCTGCGGGGCGGAAGGCTTCAGGGCCTTCCGTCCCGCGGTGATGTTTCACGTGAAACGCTGCTCAGCGGCCGTAGCGGCGGTCACGCAGGGAGTAGGAGCGCAGGGCGCGCAGGAAGTCGATCTCGCGGAAGTCCGGCCAGTAGGTCTCGCAGAAGTGGACCTCGGCGTAGGCGGACTGCCAGAGCAGGAATCCGGAGAGGCGTTGCTCGCCGGAGGTGCGGATGATGAGGTCGGATTCGGACCGTGTCTTGGAGTACAGGTGCTTGGAGATGTGCTCCATGGTGAAGGTCTCGATGAATTCGTCGATGTCCCCGCCCTGGGAGCTGTGCTCGGTCAGGGCGGACCGGACGGCGTCGACGATCTCCCGTCGGCCTCCGTATCCCACGGCGACGTCGACCTTGGTGCCGCCTTGGCGGCCTTGGGTGGCGGCGGTGGCGGTCTTGAGGCGGCTCGCGGATTCGGCGGGCAGCAGGTCCAGGGCGCCGACCGCTTCGACGGGCCAGGGGTTGCCGGGTGCGGCCAGTTGTTCGACGACTTCGGCGATGATGTCGATGAGCGGGTTCAGCTGCTCCTCGGGCCGTCGGAGGTTGTCGTCGGAGAGCATGAACAGGGTGACGTGCTCGATCTGCGCGGAGTCGCACCAGCGCAGGAAGTCCTGCACCTTCGCCCCGCCGGCCCGGTAGCCCTCTCGGGGGTCGTCGATGCCCGACATCTTGGCCCACCGGCGGTTGCCGTCGAGCATGATGCCGATGTGCTGGGGGCGCTGGCGTCCCTCCAGTTGTTTGACCAGGCGCTTCATATAGATCGCGTCGAGAGCGGCCCGTACCTTCGCCCGCATGGTCTACCCCTTCCACCTCGTCGGCAGCGGCCGGTCGGCTGCGACGGCGATGTGCCACGTGGCACCGCCCCGCAGGGGTGTGGCGCTGGTGCCCTGTGGGGTGACGATATCAAGAGCAGACAGCGCCGCCCGGTGCTCGGCGGGGCCCTGGGGAGTCGGCGTGCGCCGCGGGGGCACGGTTTCTCCGGTCCAGTGGTCCGGGGGCGCTGTTCAGGGGCGCGGCCGGTCCAACTTCCTTCTTCGGTACGGCGGTTGCCGATCAGGTCGGCAGGTGTCGCCCGAGGTGGTCTACCCGGGTGTTTCCGGTCACTCCCGGGGTCGGCCTGTGGGTGGCGGCCGGTGGCTTCACGGCACGCGGTGACGACCGGTCCGGCCCGATGACCTGGAGCGACGCTCCGGCTGCTCGACGCCGCAGGGAGGTTGGCCGGGGACACCCGCAGGGCCGGGCGTCGTGCCCCGAGAGTCGTGCCAGAACGTGCGGACGCCCTCCGGGAACTGTCCCGGAGGGCGTCTGACCTGCGGTGGAGCCTAGGGGAGTCGAACCCCTGACATCTGCCATGCAAAGACAGCGCTCTACCAACTGAGCTAAGGCCCCGGAAGAGGCGTCCGGCCGGGTCATTGCGTCCCGACGGGTGCCGCAGACAAGAGTACCGGGTAGCCCCCCGTATCTCACAAATGATTGGGGGTCCCGGGAAAACACCACGCTCCGTAAGATGCTCGGCGTGGTTCGCTGGAGCGAACTGCGGTTTTTGGGGAAGCGATGGGGAGACGCAATGGACGCCGCACAGCAGGAAGCCACCGCGAGAGCGCGGGAACTGCAGCGGAACTGGTACGGGGAGCCGCTGGGGGCGCTCTTCCGCAAGCTTATCGACGATCTTGGTCTCAACCAGGCGCGTCTCGCGGGGGTGCTGGGGCTGTCCGCGCCGATGCTGTCCCAGCTGATGAGCGGTCAGCGGGCGAAGATCGGTAATCCCGCGGTGGTCCAGCGGGTGCAGCTGCTGCAGGACCTGGCGGGGCAGGTCGCGGACGGCAGCGTGAGCGCGGCCGAGGCGACGGAGCGCATGGACGAGATCAAGAAGTCGCAGGGGGGCTCGGTGCTCAGCAACACGACGACGACCACGAGCAGTTCGGGGGCGCCCACGGTGAAGCGGGTGGTCCGCGAGATCCAGTCGCTGCTGCGTTCGGTGGCCGCTGCGGGGGACATCATCGACGCGGCGGACGCGCTGTCCTCTTCCCACCCGGAGCTGGCGGAGTTCCTGCGGGTGTACGGCGCTGGCCGTACCTCGGACGCGGTGGCGCACTACCAGTCCCACCAGAACTGATCCCGGGGCCGGTCGCCGGAAGGGGGTTCGGCGGTCGGTCCCGCAGTGGCGCGAGGGGAGGGGCGACACACAGTCATGGGTGAGGTCTTCGCCGGACGGTACGAGCTGGTCGATCCGGTCGGCCGCGGCGGGGCCGGTGCCGTCTGGCGGGCTTGGGACCACCGCCGTCGGCGGTATGTGGCCGCCAAGGTGCTCCAGCAGCGGGACGCGCACTCGCTGCTGCGGTTCGTGCGTGAACAGGCGATGCGGATCGATCATCCCCATGTGCTCGCGCCCGCGAGCTGGGCGGCGGACGACGACAAGGTCCTGTTCACCATGGATCTGGTCACGGGCGGTTCGCTCGTCCACCTGGTGGGGGACTACGGTCCCCTGCCGCCGGCGTTCGTCTGCACGCTCCTCGACCAGCTCCTGGCGGGCCTTGCCGCGGTGCACGCGGAGGACGTCGTGCACCGTGACGTCAAGCCCGCCAACCTGCTGCTCGAAGCGACCGGGACGGGCCGGCCCCGGCTGCGGCTGTCCGACTTCGGCATCGCGATGCGGCTGGGCGAGCCCCGGCTGACGGAGACCAACCTCGTGGTGGGGACGCCGGGTTATCTCGCGCCGGAGCAGATGATGGGGGCGGAGCCGGACTTCCCCGCGGACCTGTTCGCGGTGGGTCTGGTCGCGCTGTATCTGCTGGAGGGTGCCAAGCCGGACACCAAGGCGCTGGTGCAGCACTTCGCCGAGCACGGGACGCCGCCCGCGCCGCGGGGGGTCCCCGAGGCGCTGTGGCAGGTCGTGGCGACGCTGGTGCAGCCGGATCCGTCGGCGAGGTTCCGTACCGCCACGGGGGCGCGCAAGGCGCTGGCCGCGGCGGCGGAGCTGCTGCCGGGGCCCGGGCCCGACGACGAGCTGATCGAGATTTTCGACCAAGTCGGCCCGTTGCCCTCCGGGTTCGGGCCCGACGGGCCACTGGAACGGGCGTCGGGGGTGAACGACGCGGCGGCGGACCCGCGACAGTCGTCCGGCCCCGGAGCGGCGGCCGACGGTACACCGTCGACACCGAGGCGGCCACCGCCGGTCCCGGACGGTACGCCGCCGCACCCGTACCGGACACCGGCGATCCCGTACCGGACACCGGCGATCCCGGGTGGCACGCCGCCGTTTCCGGGGGCGGGCACGCCGTCGCTCCCAGGAGATACGCCGTCGTTTCCAGGAGATGCGCCGTCCAGCCCGGACGGAAGGTGGTCCCCGGACCGAACACCGTCCACCCCGGACCGAACACCGTCCACCCCGGACCGAACACCGTCTACCCCGGGCGGAACCCCACCGGTCCACGACCGTACGCCGTCCACCCCGGGCGGGAGCCCGCCGCCAGGCCCGGACAGAACGTCCCCATCCGCTTCCGGGAGGACTCTGCCCGTCCCTGACGGCACGCCGTCGGCGTCGTCCACCGGGCCCGCTCGGCCGGCCGCCATGTCGGAGACCGGAAGTTTCCGTCTGCCGCCCCCGCAGGCGGCCGTCGCCTACCAGCCGGCGCCCGGGCCACAGCCGTACGGACAGCCAACAGCCTTTCCGGAGAGCGGACCGCAGCACCAGACCCCGTACCCGACCCCGCCCCCGTTCCCCGAACAGGCCCTGCCCCCGCCCCTCCCGCGGCAGGACGCCGACGTGCCCACCGCCTCGTACACCGCTCAGACCCCGCAGGGGCCTCCTTCCGCCCAGGGGCGTCGGCAGCACCGGGCGACACGGCGGCGACGCCGTCCGGGGCCTCCGGCCAAGGTGGCGGTGCCGCTCCTGATCCTCGCGCTGGCCTGCTACGCCGTGGGTTTCTGGGCCCTGGCCCGGATCTGAGCCCGGGCCTCCGTCAGGTGGTGCCGGTCCTGCGCCGTGCCGCCGCCGTCCACACGCCCAGTCCCATGAGCAGCAGGCTGCCGGTACCGATCCCGCCGACGGCTACCGCCTTCATGGCGAGGTCGTCGCTCGTGGCCCCGTTCTCCGGCGCGGCTCCCCGGTCCCGGTCCGGTACCTCGAAGACGCCCTTCGGCTCGGACTCTCCCGCGTACTGCGGGCCGGCCTGCGCCGTTCCCTCGAGCCGGACGCGCAGCGTCAGCGCGAAGGGCCCCTCGCCGAAGTCGTCGGCCACCTGTGCCGCGAGGTGCACCACGAGGTAGTGGGCGCCGGCGAACCGCATCGCGCTGGTCTGCCGGCCGGTGGCGTACCGGTTGGCGTGGGCGACCGGCGGCAGGGGAGCGAGGCCGACCGTCGTCCGACGGCCGGTGTAGCCCTTGGCGGCGTCGTCGGCCTCGCCGCGCACGGGGTTGTGGAGGGCCAGGCGAAGAGCGCTGGTGGCGTAGCCGGACTGGTCGCCGGAGCCGCCGAGTTCGGCGGTCGCGTGCAGCTGGCGGCCCCAGTCGACCGGCACCTTGTAGAAGAGGGTCTGCCCGGGCCGGATGTCGTCGCGCCAGGCGCCTTGGCCGACGGTGGTGGCGTGGGCGAATCCGTTGCCGCCCGGGCGCCGTTCCGGCCGGCCGGTGAGGGGTTCGGGTGAGGCGGAGTTCCAGGCCTCGGGTGCGGTGGTCGCGCCGGTCTGTTTCGCGCGGGGTTCGGTGACGGCGGTGAGCTCCAGGTCCCAGGCCTCCGGCGGGGAGTCCTGGGGCCGGGACCGCTCGACCGTGACGTAGTAGGTGCCGGGCTCCTGGCACCGGGTTGCGCCCGGGGCGACCTCGCGCATGCCCCAGGCCGTGACCGGGCGGGGGCTGTGGGCGGCGCCGAACGTCGCGCTGTCCGAGGAGCAGGATCCGCCGTCGGCGTCCTGTACGGAGACCCGGATGCCGTCCACCGCGGTGACCTCGCCGCCGGGGCCGGGTACGGCGGTGACGGAGACGTAGGTGTCGAGGGCGGTGTCGAGTTCGAGGCGGTAGTAGAGGGTGCCGCTTCTCGGCAGGGAGCTGCGGTACGTGGCGCCGGGTTCCAGCGGTGCGGCGTCCGAGGTGCCGCTCGCGCCCTCGATCCGCCGGGCGTCCTCGGCGAAGGCGTAGCCGGCGGGCACACCGGCCGCGAGAGCCGCACCGTCGCCGGGCAGGGCAGCGGTCAGGGCCGCGGTCAGGGTCAGTACGGCGGTGACGACGGCCGGCCGCCCGGGCGTCCCACGCACCGGCGTGCGCCGCGTGAGCGCGGGCGCGGGCGCCGACGCGGGCCGCGCGGGCGTCGGCGGCCGGTCACGCCCCGATCCGGCACGTCCCCACGCCGTACACCACCGTCCCATCACCCGCCACCCCTCGAGCTCGTCGGCACTGTCGCAGCCACCCGGAGGGGACCGTGGCCCATCCTGCCCCGCGACCCCGCGCTCCGCGTCCCCCGCTCGGAATCCCGGCAGCGGAATCCGGCCAACGAAGTCCGGGCGAAGGAGTCCGGGAGAGGAGTCCAGCCAACGGAGTCCGGGCAACGGAGTCCGGGCAACACAAAACCCCGACCGTATGACGGCCGGGGTCTGCTCAGAACCGGATGTCGGTCGTACTCACGAACCCGTGGGCACGGAGTCAGTCGCCTCCGTCCACAGATCCTGCTCGGCGCGATCCGCCTGGATCTGGCGGTACACGAGGAGTCCGCCGATGGCGGCCAGTGCGACCAGGAGAAGCTTCTTCACCGCGCGACCTCGTCTTTCCTTGACGTAGGGGACCTCTGGCGCCCGACTATACACACCGGCCGATACCGATCGGTGACCTGTGTCGGCGGCCAACTGACCACCGTCAGAGCCCGATAAGAGCGGACCACTCCGTTCCGATCGGAGGGTGATCACACCTCTACGGACGGTGACTTTGGCCGCTTCTCTCCCGTCTGGTCACCTTTTCTCCCCTCTTGCGCCCATCCGGGTGGTGTTGATCTGAACATCCACGCGCCACGGGCGTCGGTCCACCACTTCGCGACCCACATACACATCATGAGGAAAGTACGCAAATCGCCCAACCCGAAAGTGAGGGGTCATGGCCCGGAACAAGGTCCTGACACTGTGGACAACCATCGTCACCGCCTTCCTCGCGCTGTGCACGGCGCTCGGACTCATCACGACGACCGCCTCCGCGGCCGTACCGCAGACCGGAGCGCACAGCAACACCGAGAGCACCTCCCCCGAGGTGGTACCCACGACGGCGGCCCCCTGGTCCTGGTCACGTACCGGCTCCCTGCCCCCCACGATGAAACAGCGCATCCGCGCCGAGGCCCACGGCAAGGCCCCCAGCTGCCGCAACCGCCCGCTCACCAGTGCCGCCGCGGCCCCCGGCCTCCTGTGCGACGACTCCGCCCGGTCCTCGGCCCTGCAGCACACCGCCTCCCAGCACACCGCGCCTCTCCAACGCTGAGCGGCCCGGCGCGCACGGCTCCCACCGCGCCGCCCCCGTCCAGCCCCGACGACACGGCGATCTGCGTACAGCACCGCACGCGAGAAACGGCCCGGCAGCTCGACAGAGCAGCCGGGCCGCCGCCATGTGCGGAGAACACCGGGGAACACCGGGGAAGCCCGGAGAAGCCCGGAGAAGCCCGGAGAAGACCAAAGAAGCGGAATACGCCACTCATCAAGACCTCTTGAGGAGTCGTAGGGTGTGATCGGGTCGTGCCCAGCTCGGACCCACAGCCCGACCACGGACCGGAACCGGTGAGTGCCAGTGCCCAAGGCGTACGAGGTGATCGCTGACGCCCTCCGCCGCTCCATCCGCGAGGGTGAGCGGAAGCCCGGCGACCGCCTGCCGTCGGAAGCCGACCTCGCCCAGCGGTACGGGCGCAGCGTGCCGACCGTTCAGAACGCGCTCCGGCTGCTGAGCGACGAGGGCCTGATCGACAGGCGGCACGGCCGCGGCACCTTCGTCCGGCGCCCCCGCACCCCGGCGGTCCGGGAGAACAGCCGGCACCAGTGGGAGAAGGACCGGGCACGCCGACCACACGCGACGCGGGCCGGAACAGGCGCCACGGAGCGCGACACCGGTCTCCGGATCGACGACCTCGTCTTCCACGCGGAGTACCGCGAGACCGAGGCGTCCGGGGAGCTGGCGAGGGCCTTCGGCGTGCCCGAGGGCACCGTGCTCCTCCAACGCGCCTACCGGACGCGGCACTCGGCCGAGTCCGCCCCGTTCAGCCTCGTCACCTCCCATCTCGTCCGGGACATGGTCGCGGCCAACCCCGATCTCCTGGACGAGACCAACGAGCCCTGGCCGGGCGGCACCCAGAACCAGCTCCACACCGTGGGCATCGAGCTGGACCGCGTGGAGGAACGCCTCACCGCCCGCCCGCCGACACCGGAGGAGGCCACCGCGCTGGACCTGCCGCCGGGCACCTCGGTCATCCTGTTGCGCAAGACCTCGTACGACACCGACGACCGCGTGGTGGACATCTCCGACGTCACGCTGCCCGGTGACCGTACGGAACTGCTCTTCACCACTCATCTGGAAAGGTGGTGAGTGCTGCCGTGAGCCGGCGCATCATCATCGTCACGGCCGTCCACGGCCCCTCCGCCCCCTTCCTGCCGGAGGCCCACGCGTCGTTGTGCGCGCAGGAGCTGCCCGACGGCTGGGAGTGGCGCTGGGTGATCCAGGAGGACGGGCGGACGGACGACGTACGGCCGCACGTGCCCGACGACCCCCGGATCGTGTTCCGGCAGGGGCGGCGGGGACAGCCGGGCGGCCCCGGAGTGGCCCGCACGATCGCCCTGTCCCACGCGGACGGCGAGTACGTGAAGATCCTGGACGCCGACGACCAGCTCCCGCCGGGCGCCCTGGCCCGCGACCTGGCCGCCCTCGAGGCCGACCCGACGCTCGGGTGGGCGACGTCCCGGGTGCTGGACCTCCTGCCGGACGGCTCGACGGCCGGTTTCCCCGGTGACCCGGACCACGGGCCGATCGAGCGGGGGGAAGTGCTCGAATTCTGGAAGGCGAACGCGTTCCGCGCCCAGGTCCACCCGGCGACGCTCCTGGTACGGCGTGATCTGCTGCTCGCGCTCGGCGGCTGGATGGCCCTGCCCGCGTCCGAGGACACCGGCCTGCTGCTGGCGCTCAACTGCGTGAGCCGGGGGTGGTTCTCCGAGGAGGTGGGCCTTCTCTACCGCAAGTGGGAGGGCCAGGTGACCGGCCAGGCGGCCCATGTGGACCCCGCCGAACGGGACGCCCGGATGGCGGTGGTGGAGGCCAGGGCGCGGGCGCTGGCGTCCTTCGGGTGGCGTTTTCCGGACGGAGGACCTGAGACTCGCGGGGCCCGCAGCTGAACCGGGAGCGGCACCGGCACCCGCGCCCCGTACCCGGCGGACCGGCGCCCGCCGCCGCACCTGGTCGGACCAGCCCCTCCCGCCGCCCACCCCGGTTGCACCAGCCCTCCCGCCGCCGCGCCCGAGGCGTGCGCGACTGCGCGACGTGCGCCCGGACCGAGGCCACCCGGGGAGCGGCGGAGTCACGTCACGTCACGTCAGCACCTCGGCGTCGACCCGGGAGAAGACCAGGTCACTCTCGGCTGTGACCGGCCCGCGCCACCGCACCGGAGGTTCGGGCCGGCGCAGGGCGCTCGGATAGCTCTCCGGCGCGTAGTCGTTGGCCAGGCGGTAGGTGTGGAAACCGTGCCCGCGCATCGTGCCCAGCAACTCGTCGACGGAATCGCCCAGCAGCTCCATGCGCTCCGGAGTCACCTCCACAGCGATCTCCGCATCGGGACGGAGCCCGTCGAGCAACGGGGCGAGCCCGCGTACGACACCGCCCTCCGCGCCCTCCACATCGATCTTGATCACACGCGCTCGTGCGATCTCGTCCGGCCGGAGGAGTTCGGGCAGCGGACGCGCTTCCGTCTCGAAGGTGGACTCGGCCGGCCCGTCCCACGGCACGATGCTGTTCGCGCCCGTGTTCCGCGAGCTCGCGAGTACGAAGGTGACCGTCCTGTGGCGGTCCGAGACCGCGGCGTTGACCGCACGGATGTTGTCGCACCCGTTGAGCCCGGCGTGCTGGATCAGTCGCCGATGGAAGACGGGGGACGCTTCGATCGACACCACCCGGCCCGTTCTCCCCACCAGCCGGGAGCCGTAGACGCTCAGGAAGCCGAGGTTCGCGCCGACGTCGACGAGGACGTCCCCGGTCCGGAGCCGGCTCGCGAGCCATCGCATCATGTGCGGCTCCCAGGCGCCGTACATGTAGACGTACCGCTGGATCAGGTCGCGGGTGTCGACGGCGAACCTGGCCCCGAACCCGGCCTCGACCACCCGTCGTCGAGGGTGGTCGCGCAGGCGGGGATTCAGGTATCGCGCGGCGATCGCCCCCTTGAACAGGGAACCGGGGGCCTGCCTCACGTACCCGCGGGCGAGCGTGACGAGCAGTTCCGAAGCACGGTCCGTCATGCGATCACCTCTCGTTCCGATGGGATCACCTCTCGTTCCGACGCGACGAGGAGCGGCTGCCCCGCTGCCGCGCGTGACCGGGGCCCGATGCGCCGAGATCCTCATTTCTCCTCGGGTGCTCAGTGCTCCCCCGTGATGGTGATCGCGGCGGAGGGGCATCCCTCGGCCGCCTCGCGCACCCGTGGTGCGTCGACATCGTTCTCCCGTCCGGGTATCACGGCGCCCAGGCCGTCCACCTTGGTGAAGACGGACGGGGCCCGGTGGACGCAGTCGCCGGAGCCGTAACACTGCTCGGGGTCGACGGAGATCCTCATACACACTCCAGCGGCGGTTGACTCGGAACCATCAGGACCTGCCTGCCCGCGGATCATGGCGCTGAATCCGCCCTGCCCGCTTGCCTGTTGGTCCGATGAACGTAAGATCATCCAGCATCTTGCGGAGTTGTGACTGGGGGACGGTTTGGGGACCGGCGAGCAACTCGTGACGATCGCGGCCGTGCTGCTCGGCGCACTGAGCACACACGTCACGAACCACTTGATGGAGCGGAGCAGAAACCGCCACCAGTCGCTGACGCGCTGGGACGACAAGAAGGTCGACGCGTACGGGGAGTACGTGGACGCCTCGAAGATGAGGATCGCCGCTGCCGTCCGGCTCTACGAGGCCAGGGAGGGCCTGCGCGAGGACCACCGGCCCGAGGAGGACCTCCGCGAGGACCTGGCGGAGACGAGCCGGCGGTGGGGATCGGCGTTCGAGCGGGTCATGCTGCTCGGCGGTGACGACGCCGTCGAGGCCGGGCACGAGCTGAACGCGGTGCTCGCCGAGATCGACTGGCAGGCCACGGGCCGTATCACCGGCAGCCTGGAGGAGTGGCGCGAGCGGCACCGGACGGCGTTCCGGGCCATCAACGCCTTCCACGAGAACGCCCGGGCCGACCTCGGTATCCAGGGCAGCGTCACCGGCGAGAAACATCCCGAGCGCGACCTGCTGGTACCGCCCGCCCGTCGGCCGTCCGCCAAGGACTGACCGCCGCCCGCGACGGCCGCCCGCGCCCGCCGGCATCGTTCGGCACCGGTCCCTCCCCTCGTGGGGACCGGTACCGAACCATGCCGGCACCGTGTTGTACGCGGTACCGGACCGGGTCGAAGAGGGCCGGGCCACCGAAAGCTGACCGAGAACGTTCGGCCGCGCGGGGTGGCTCCGTCGTGTGCTGGGCCGCTGACCTGTCAGGGTGCCGGGCGGCCGACTCGCCACTGCGACGTGATCCTGCCATCCACGGTCGCCGCTGGGGAGGTTCCGGTGCCGCGACCCTGACGTACCCGCAGGTCAGGCGTATAGAGTGAGTTTTCCGGTCCGGACGTCCAAGTGCGGGGGAAGTAAGGAGTGGAGACCTTGAGTTTCGACTCAGGGGCACGCACGGCCTTCGCAGAACGTCTCGCACTGCTCTACAAGGAGGCCGGCAACCCTCCCCTGAAACGCGTGTCCGAGGCGGTCGTCCGGCTCCAGCGGGTCGACGAACGGGGGCGGCCCGTACGGGTCTCCGCGCAACGGATCAGCGACTGGCGGCGGGCCAAGAACGTGCCCGCCCAGTTCCCCGCCCTCGCGGCGGTGCTGCACGTCCTCATCCCCCAGGCGCGGCGCGCGCGACCCGTACCGGTCTCCACGGGCCTGTACGACCTGGCCCGGTGGCAGCTCCTGTGGGAGCGCGCGGTGGCCGACCCGACCGGAGAACGGCCCGTGCCGCACCCCTCGGACGAGGAACGCCTCCCGGCCGAGTTCCCGGCCGGTCCCGGCGGTGTCTGCCCCTACCGCGGGCTGGCCGCGTACCGTCAGCAGGACGCCGACTGGTTCTTCGGACGGAGGCGGAGCACGGACGCCCTCGTCGCCCAGCTCCGCGCGGCCCAGGACACGGGCGGCCTGGTCATGCTCGTAGGCGCCTCGGGAGCCGGGAAGTCGTCCCTGCTGAACGCCGGCCTGGTGCCCGCCCTGCGGAACGGCGCGCTGGACGACGGGGACGCCGAGGGCGACGGAACCGGCCGGCCGAGGCAAGTACTCCAGCTCGTACCGGGAAGTGATCCGCTCGGAGAGCTGGCCCGCCGGATCCCCGGCCTCGCGCCCGTCATCGCCTCAAGCGTCACCCTTGTCCCTAGTGTCCCCACTGCCTCCACCGCCTCCACTGCCTCCACCGCCTCCACTGCCTCCACTGCCTCCACCGCCTCCACCGCCTCCACCGCCTCCACCGCGGAGGGTGCGGCGGCGGAGCAGCCCGGCGCTCCGGAGATCGCGCGGGCCGCCAGAAAGGCCATCGCGGCATGGGCCCGCGCGGCCACGACGCCATCGGAGGAGCCGGCGAAGGAGACTGCGGAGGCGTCTGCAGACACGACGGAGACGTCTCCGTCAGGCACGACCGCGGCGGCCCGCCCGGTCGTCATCGTGGACCAGTTCGAGGAGGTCTTCACCCTCTGCACCGACGAGTCGGACCGGCGCGCGTTCGTCCAGCTCCTCCAGGCCATCTGCGCGCCCGGCGACGCGGAGGACCCGGCACCCGTGCTCGTCGCCCTCGGTGTACGCGCGGACTTCTACGAGCAGTGCCTGCGCTACCCCGAACTGGCCGACGCCCTGCAGCACCGGCACATGGTGCTCGGGCCGCTGACCACGGCGGAACTGCGCGAAGCGGTGACCGGCCCGGCCAGGGCCGTGGGCATGGAACTCGAACCGGGGCTGGCGGAGCTGATCATCCGTGAGGTGAGCACCGACGGCCCGCGCGGCGCGCACGACGCGGGCGTGCTGCCCCTCCTCTCCCACGCCCTGCTCGCCACCTGGCAGCGCCGCAAGGCGGGCCGGCTCACGCTGGCCGGCTACCGCGCGGCCGGCGGGATCCAGGGAGCGGTGGCGGCGACCGCCGAACGGGCCTGGTCGGGCCTCGACCCGGCGGCACGCACGGCCGCGCGGCTGCTCCTGCTCAGGCTGGTCCGGCTGAGCGAGGACACCCAGGCCACCCGCAGGCGGGGCGCGCGGCGCCGGCTGGCCCAGGAGTCGAGGGACCCCGGCAAGACGGAGGAGTCGCTCGAGGCGCTGGTGCGCGCCCGGCTGGTGACACTCGACGCGGACACCGTGGAGATCACCCACGAGGCGCTGCTCCACGCCTGGCCGCGGCTGCGCGACTGGATCGACGAGGACCGCACCGGCAACCTGCTGCGCCAGCGTCTGGAGGAGGACGGCCGGGCCTGGGAGGAGTCGGACCGGGACGCTTCGCTGCTCTACCGGGGCTCCCGCCTGGAACAGGCCCACAGCTGGGCGGAGTCGGACGACGGAACCTTCCTGACCCGGAGCGCGGTGGAGTTCCTGGCCGCCGCGGTCAGGTCGCGCAGGCGCACCGTCCTGATCCGCCGTGCCGCGGTGTCCGCGCTGGTCGTCCTGGCGCTCGTGGCGGTCGGTTCGGCGGTGATCGCCTGGCAGCAGCGCAACGACGCGGTGTTCGAGCAGGTGGTCGCCGAGGCGGACCGGGTCCAGTACACGGACCCGTCGCTGTCGGCCCAGCTCGACCTGGCGGCGCACCGGCTGCGACCGGACGACGAGGATGTGCGGAACCGGCTGCTCTCGATCGTGAACGCGCCGCTGGCCACGCCGCTGCTCGGGCACACGGGCGCCGTGTACCTCACCTCCTTCAGCCCCGACGGGAAGGTCCTGGCGACGGCCAGCTACGACCGGACCGTCCGCCTGTGGGACGTGTCGGACCCCGCGCGTCCGCGACCACTGGGCGAGCCCCTCACCGGCCACACGAGCTGGGTGAGCTCGGCGGTGTTCAGCCCGGACGGCAAGACCCTGGCCAGCGCCTCCGACGACGGCTCGATCCGGCTGTGGGACATCGGCGACCCGCGTCACCCGCGCCCGCTCGGTGCTCCCCTGCCCGGTCACGGCGGCACCGTCTACCTGCTCGCCTTCAGCCCGGACGGCCGTTCACTGGCCTCCGCCCACGACGACCACGCCGTACGGCTGTGGAACGTGGCCGACCCCCGCCGGCCGGAGCAGCTCGACACCCTGACGGGCGCCACCGCGGCGGTGCGCTCGGTGGCGTTCAGCCCCGACGGCCGGACGCTGGCAGCCGGGGGCGACGACGACACCGTGCGGCTCTGGGACGTGGCGGACCCGCGGGACGCGACACGGATCGGCTCACCGCTGACCGGCCACACCGGCCTGGTGCACTCCGTGGCGTTCAGCCCCGACGGACGCACCCTCGCCAGTGGCAGCGCGGACGACACCGTCCGGCTCTGGGACGTGGCCGACCCGCGGGACGCGAAGCGGATCGGCTCACCGCTGACCGGCCACACCGGACCCATCTGGTCGGTGGCCTTCAGTCCCGACGGCGACATGCTCGCCGCGAGCAGCGCGGACAGCACGGCGAGCCTCTGGAACGTCAGTGTCCCCGCCTACCCGTCGCAGATCGGCGTGCCCCTCGCCGGAAGCAGCGGGGAGATGTACGCCCTGGGGTTCAGCCCCGACGGACGCACCCTCGCCACCGGCAGCGGCGACAGCAAGGTCCGTCTGTGGTCGATACCGACGTCGGACATGACCGGTCGCGTCGGAGCGTTCCGCCCGGACGGGCAGGTACTGGCCACGGCTTCGCGCGACGGAAGGGTCCGGCTGTGGAACGTGACGGACCCCGGCCGGCCCGTGTCACTGGGCGCGCCCTTCATCCCGGGGACGGGTGACATACGGTCGCTCGTCTTCTCCCCGGACGGCGCCACACTCGCCGTGCTGACGGCAAACCGCGAGGTACGCCTGTGGAACGTCACGGACCCGGCCCGGCCCTCCGCCCACGGGACACCCGTGGCGCTGCGCACCCGTTACGCGGGCCCCGACACGCTGGCCTTCAGCCCCGACGGCCACACGCTCGCCACGGCCTACGAGGACCGCACCATCCAGCTGTGGGACACCGCCGACCCCGCCCGCCCCCGCCCGCTCGGCACGCCGCTCACCGGCCACACGGGGTACGTCAACACCCTCGCCTTCAGCCCCGACGGCCACACGCTCGCCAGCGGCAGCGCGGACGACACCGTACGGCTCTGGGACGTGGCCGACCCCGGCCACGCCACTCCCCTCGGCGCGCCCCGTACAGGGCACCTGGGCCCCGTCAACGCGCTCGCCTACAGTCCGGACGGCCACACGCTGGCCAGCGGCAGCGACGACGGCACGGTACGGCTCTGGGACACCGGCGGCCCCGACGGGCCGGACCGGGCGGACTCCACGCTCGCCGGACACACCGACTCGGTGGTGTCGCTGACGTTCAGCCGGGACGGCGACACCCTGGCGAGCGGCTCCAACGACAACACGGTCCGGCTCTGGGACGTCCACACACCGGGCGAAGCCGCTCCCGTCGGGGAGTCGATGAACCCCAACGCCAAGACCGGCGGCTTCCTGTCCTTCAGCCCCGTGAGTCTCATGCTCGGGGTCTCCAGCGGTACGGACACCGTCCGGCTGTGGAACCTGGGTGTGGACGACGCCATCGACCGCATCTGCTCGACCACCCGGGGCGTGCTGACCGAGGAGAAGTGGCACGAGTACCTGCCGCGTCTCTCGTACGAACCACCGTGCGATCAGTGAATGTCCCCCGCCACGCACCCGGCCTTGTTAGCCTTGGCCACAGCCCGGCCGCTGGCGCATCCCCCGTCGCCAGCGGCCGGGCGTTTCCCTTGGTGCCCGTCAGGACATCGTCCGATGCCCGTCATGGACATCCCCGTGAACGGCGAAGACCCCCAGCCGGTATCGACTGGGGGTCTTCTCGCTGGTGGGGCTAACAGGATTTGAACCTGTGGCCTCATCCTTATCAGGGATGCGCTCTAACCAACTGAGCTATAGCCCCGCCGCGCTCTGCGGTGTGTGTCCCGCGCGCTGACTCCTGAAGATTAGCGCACGAGGCGGGCAGTCCCAAAATCGGTTGTGGCGAGCCCGGTGGGCGACGGTCACTCGTCCTCGGCGAGCGTCAGCTCCACGCCGCCGACGAAGCCGGCGGACAGGTTGTAGATGAACGCGCCGAGCGTCGCCAGCGCCGTCGCGAGGACGACGTCGATGACCGCGATGACCGTCGTGAACAGCAGCACGTTGCTCAGCGACAGGAACGACTGCAGGTCGAAGCCGTTGGACTCGTTCGAGCCGGTCGCCTCGGAGACCGTGCTGCCGACCGAGGAGAAAACGCCCATGGCGTCCATGACCATCCACAGCACGGCGGACGCGACGATCGTGCAGATGCCGAGCGCGATGGAGAGCAGGAAGCTGACCTTCATCACCGACCACGGGTCGGCCTTCGACACGCGCAGGCGTGCCTTGCGGACGCGGGGCGTGGTGCGTGCGCCGGTGCGCGGGCGGCGCACGGTGGCGGACGTGTTGCCGCCCTGGGTCTGGTAGGCCTGCGGCGGGTGGTACGGCCCGCTGGGCTGCTGGGGCTGCCGTTCTCCCGGCAGCGGCGAGGCCGCCGCTTGAGTCTGCTGGCCTCGGGTGTCCGTCACAGTTCCCCCCTGGGATCCATGCGTCTTGGACGGGCTCGCCGAGTGCGAATCGGCCGGGCCGTCGTCGATCTTGCGCAGTTGAGTCGTGTGCGAATCCGTCGCACGCGCTGCGGAGCCACGGCCGCCGCCGCCCGTATCCGTACCCCTGGAGGTACCGGCCGATCCGGCGCCCGTGGCTCCGCTCACGATGACTCTCTCCTCGTCCTACTCGGCCGAGGGCGCCTCACCCTCGTCCGTGCCGGTGGTCGCGGCACCCTCGGCGGTCTCGTCGACGACCACATCGCCGTCGACTTCCTCCGCCTCACGTCCCGCCTCGGCGTTGCGAGCGATGCCGACGACGGCATCGCGCTTGCCCAGATTGATCAGTTGGACGCCCATGGTGTCACGGCCCGTCTCCCTGACCCCGCTGACTCGCGTACGAATCACACCGCCCGAGAGTGTGATGGCGAGGATCTCGTCGTGCTCCTCGACCACCAGCGCGCCCACGAGCGATCCACGGTCCTCGACGATCTTGGCAGCCTTGATGCCGAGGCCGCCGCGGCCCTGGACGCGGTACTCGTCGACAGAGGTCCGCTTCGCGTACCCGCCGTCAGTGGCAGTGAACACGAACGTACCGGCTCGAACAACATTCATCGAGAGCAGTTGGTCCCCTTCGCGGAAACTCATGCCCTTTACGCCCGAGGTCGCACGTCCCATCGGGCGCAGCGTGTCGTCCGAGGCCGTGAACCTGATCGACTGAGCCTTCTTGCTGATCAGCAGCAGATCGTCGTCGGCCGAGACCAGCTCGGCTCCGATCAGCTCGTCGTCGGAACCGTCCTCCTGCTCACGAAGGTTGATGGCGATCACACCGCCCGAGCGCGGCGAGTCGTAGTCCTTCAGCGGCGTCTTCTTCACCAGGCCGGCCTTGGTGGCCAGGACCAGGTAGGGCACCGCCTCGTAGTCGCGGATCGCGCGGATCTGGGCGATCGTCTCGTCCGGCTGGAAGGCCAGCAGGTTCGCCACGTGCTGACCGCGCGCGTCCCGGCCGGCGTCGGGCAGCTCGTAGGCCTTCGCCCGGTAGACCCGGCCCTTGTTGGTGAAGAACAGCAGCCAGTGGTGCGTGGTGGACACGAAGAAGTGGTTGACGATGTCGTCTTCCTTGAGCTTCGTGCCCCGTACGCCCTTGCCGCCGCGCTTCTGCGCCCGGTAGTCGTCGGTCTTGGTGCGCTTGATGTAGCCGCCACGCGTGACCGTGACGACGATGTCCTCCTCGGCGATCAGGTCCTCGATGGACATGTCGCCCTCGTACGGGATCAGCTTGGTCTTGCGGTCGTCGCCGTACTTCTCGACGAGCGCGGCCAGCTCCTCGCTGACGATCCCCCGCTGGCGGACCGGGGAGGCGAGGATCTCGTTGTACTCGTTGATCTTCGCCTGGAGTTCGTCGTGCTCCCGGACGATCTTCTGGCGCTCCAGGGCGGCCAGGCGGCGCAGCTGCATCTCCAGGATCGCGTTGGCCTGGATCTCGTCGATCTCCAGGAGGTCCATCAGGCCCCCGCGCGCGATCTCCACGGTGTCACTGCGCCGGATCAGCGCGATGACCTCGTCGATGGCGTCCAGGGCCTTGAGCAGGCCGCGCAGGATGTGCGCCCGCTCCTCGGCCTTGCGCAGCCGGAACTTCGTGCGCCGGACGATGACCTCGATCTGGTGGTTCACCCAGTGCCGGATGAACGCGTCCAGGGACAGAGTGCGCGGCACGCCGTCGACCAGGGCCAGCATGTTGGCGCCGAAGTTCGACTGCAGGTCGGTGTGCTTGTACAGGTTGTTCAGGACGACCTTGGCGACCGCGTCCCGCTTGAGCACGATGACCAGGCGCTGGCCGGTGCGCGAGCTCGTCTCGTCGCGGACGTCGGCGATACCGCCGATCTTGCCGTCCTTCACCAGGTCGGCGATCTTCTGCGCGAGGTTGTCCGGGTTGGTCTGGTACGGCAGCTCCGTGACCACCAGGCACTGGCGGTTCTGGATCTCCTCGACCTCGACGACCGCGCGCATGGTGATCGAGCCGCGCCCGGTCCGGTAGGCCTCCTCGATGCCCTTGCGGCCCACCACCAGGGCGCCGGTCGGGAAGTCGGGGCCCTTGATGCGCTCGATGAGCGCGTCGAGGAGCTCCTCGTGCGAGGACTCGTAGTTCTCCAGGTACCACTGGGCGCCGGCCGCGACCTCGCGCAGGTTGTGCGGCGGGATGTTGGTGGCCATGCCGACCGCGATGCCCGCCGAGCCGTTGATCAGCAGGTTCGGGAAGCGGGCGGGCAGGACGGTCGGCTCCTGGGAGCGGCCGTCGTAGTTGTCCGTGAAGTCGACGGTCTCCTCGTCGATGTCACGGACCATCTCCATGGCCAGCGGCGCCATCTTCGACTCGGTGTACCGCATGGCCGCCGCCGGGTCGTTGCCCGGCGAGCCGAAGTTGCCGTTGGAGTCGACGAGCGGCATGCGCATCGACCAGGGCTGGGCGAGGCGGACCAGGGCGTCGTAGATGGAGGTGTCACCGTGCGGGTGGTAGTTGCCCATGACGTCGCCGACGACGCGGGCGCACTTGTAGAAGCCGCGCTCGGGGCGGTAGCCGCCGTCGTACATGGCGTACAGCACGCGCCGGTGGACGGGCTTGAGGCCGTCGCGGACGTCGGGCAGCGCACGCGAGACGATGACGGACATCGCGTAGTCGAGGTAGGAGCGCTGCATCTCCGTCTCGAGCCCGACGGGCTCGACACGCATGGCCAGGGCGTCACCCTCGGGCGTCGTCACAGGGGTGTTCTCGTCGGTCATTGCTGGTGAAGGTCCTTCCTGGTGCGGTCAGCTGAGACCGACTCAGATGTCGAGGAAGCGGACGTCCTTGGCGTTGCGCTGGATGAACGCGCGCCGGGCCTCGACGTCCTCGCCCATCAGCACCGAGAACAGGTCGTCGGCCTGCGCGGCGTCGTCGAGCGTGACCTGGCCGAGCACGCGGTGCTCCTGGTCCATGGTCGTGATGCGCAGCTCCTCGGCGTTCATCTCGCCGAGGCCCTTGAAGCGCTGCACGGAGTCCTCGCGGATGCGCTTGCCGGCGTTGCGGCCCATCTCGATCAGAGCGTCGCGCTCACGGTCGGAGTACGCGTACTCGAAGTCGTCCCGGCCCCACTTGATCTTGTAGAGCGGCGGGCGGGAGAGGTACACGTGCCCGGACTCGACCAGCGGCCGCATGAACCGGAACAGGAAGGTCAGCAGCAGGGTGTTGATGTGCTGGCCGTCGACGTCGGCGTCCGCCATCAGGATGATCTTGTGATAGCGGAGCTTCTCGATGTCGAAGTCCTCGTGCACGCCCGTGCCGAACGCGGAGATCATCGCCTGGATCTCCTGGTTCTGCAGGATCCGGTCGATGCGCGCCTTCTCGACGTTGAGGATCTTGCCGCGGATCGGGAGGATCGCCTGGTACTGCGGGTTCCGGCCGGACTTGGCGGAGCCGCCGGCGGAGTCGCCCTCGACGATGAAGATCTCGCACTTGGTCGGGTCGTTCGACTGGCAGTCGGACAGCTTGCCCGGCAGCGACGCCGTCTCCAGCAGCCCCTTGCGGCGGGTCAGGTCACGGGCCTTGCGGGCCGCCACGCGCGCGGTGGCCGCCTGGATGCCCTTGCGGATGATGTCCGCCGCCTCGTTCGGATTGCGGTCGAGCCAGTCGGCCAGGTGCTCGTAGACCACGCGCTGCACGAAGGTCTTGACCTCCGTGTTGCCCAGCTTGGTCTTGGTCTGGCCCTCGAACTGCGGCTCGCCCAGCTTCACCGAGATGATCGCCGTCAGGCCCTCGCGGATGTCGTCACCCGTGAGGTTGTCGTCCTTCTCGCGCAGCAGCTTCTTGTCCCGCGCGTACTTGTTGATCAGCGAGGTGAGCGCCGCGCGGAAGCCCTCCTCGTGCGTGCCGCCCTCGTGGGTGTGGATGATGTTGGCGAAGGAGTACACACCCTCGGTGTAGCCGCCGTTCCACTGCATCGCGATCTCGAGGGACAGGCTCTTGTCCTTGTCCTCGGCCTCGAGGTCGATCACGGTCGGGTGCACCAGGTCTCCCTTGCGGGAGTTGAGGTACTTCACGAAGTCGACGATGCCGCCCTCGTAGTGGTACGAGACGCTCTTGACCTCGTGCTTCTCGTCCTCGCCCGCCTCGTCCGCGCCGGCGGTGGCCTTCGCCGACTCGCGCTCGTCGGTGAGGTTGATCCGCAGGCCCTTGTTGAGGAAGGCCATCTCCTGGAAGCGCCGGGACAGCGTCTCGAAGGAGTAGTCGGTGGTCTCGAAGATGTCACCGTCGGCCCAGAAGGTGACCGACGTGCCGGTCTCCTCGGTGGCCTCGTGCCGAGCCAGCGGCGCCGTGGGAACACCCAGCTTGTAGTCCTGCGTCCAGCGGTAGCCGTCGGTCCTGACCTCCACGGCGACCCTCGTGGAGAGGGCGTTGACGACGGAGACACCCACGCCGTGCAGACCACCGGAGACCGCGTAACCGCCGCCGCCGAACTTGCCGCCCGCGTGCAGCACGGTCAGCACGACCTCGACGGCGGGCTTGCCCTCCGAGGGGACGATGCCCACCGGGATGCCACGGCCGTTGTCGACGACCCGGACACCGCCGTCGGCGAGGATCGTGACGTCGACCGTGTCCGCGTGGCCGGCCAGCGCCTCGTCGACGGAGTTGTCCACGACCTCCTGCACCAGGTGGTGCAGGCCTCGTTCACCGGTTGAGCCGATGTACATACCGGGTCGCTTGCGGACCGCGTCCAGACCCTCGAGGACGGTGATGGCACTGGCGTCGTACGAGGTGGGAGCCGCGCCGTTCGGGGTGCTCGCCGCGTCGTTCGCGCCGGTGTCGGTGGACGGGTTGTTCTCGTTGGGGTTGCCGGAATCGGCCACGAAGCGCCCTTTCTGGCACAGCACGAGCCGGGCTCGTCGGCGGGTTGCCGGAGCGGCTGCGGCATGTTGCGTTGGTAAGCCTTGATCAGCGTTGCTCAGCTAGTCCCGGACGGTCCCCACATTCGGGGCGGGATTGTCTTCCATTCTACCGGTAGCACTGACACTGATGGGGGTTTGCCGGTACCTGAGTCCGCATGTGCCGCCCTGAACCAGGCTCGTCCGACTCCCGATATATGGATGGGGGCCTCAAGAGGCTCACAACGGCACTCAGCGCTTCGAGGCGTCAACCCTTGGCTACTTGGGAGTCAGATCGCGATTCGCAACCGTGTGCGGTTCCACGACGAAGGGGGCGCCGGCGGTTCACCACAGCCACTGACGCCCGATTATGTGAGGTACATCACCCACCCCTGACGGGGTGCCAGAGCACCCCCAGGGTCACCCGTAGGTGTCTCCCGGACCCCGGCTCCCAGGGGCGCGCAACGGCCCGTAAGGCCGGCCGGGCCCGCCGGAACCACCCGGTCCCAGAACCTTGATCACCCGCACCGAACCGTGCCCGAGATCCTCGTTGAGCCGGGCCACCAGCGTCGGCGCCAGCAACCGCAGGTTCGTCGCCCACGCCGTCGAGTCGCAGCGGACGACCAGCACCCGCTCCTCCTCGTCGTACCGCTCCGGCACACAGTGCTTCGCCACGTCCTCACCGACGATCTGCGGCCACCGGCCCATCACCCCGCCCACCGCGGCCGGCGTCTCCCAGCCGCGCTCGGTGATCAGCCGGTTGATCGCCGAACCCAGTGCCATGGGATCACGGCCGTCGGCGCGCGCGCCGGAGCGCAGGCCCCCACGCCGCGCCTGCTTCTTCTGCTGCGCCGCGTCCCCACGCGCGCGTGCCGCCTCCCGCGCGGCCCTGAGTGCCACGCGCGCGAGATCCAC
Organism: Streptomyces sp. NPDC037271; assembly: GCF_055603605.1. Classification (NCBI taxonomy): domain Bacteria; kingdom Bacillati; phylum Actinomycetota; class Actinomycetes; order Kitasatosporales; family Streptomycetaceae; genus Streptomyces; species Streptomyces sp. NPDC037271. The sequence goes on along the minus strand of NZ_JBVJVN010000011.1, from coordinate 43,881 downwards.
ACCCGACGGCTCCGGACTCCTGCCGCTGCCGCCGGGAGGCTTTCCGGGGGCCGGTTCGTCCGCGCTCATACGCGCTCCACCGACCCCTCCGCCACCGTGAACCGCGCCCCCGCCAGCACATGCGGTACGTCGTCGTCGACCGCGGCCGTCACCAGCACCTGCTCACCCGGCGCCACCAGCTCGGCCAGCCGCTCCCGCCGCCGCGCGTCCAGCTCGGCGAAGACGTCGTCGAGGACGAGAACGGGCTCATTGCCCTCCGCCCGCAGCAGGTCGAACGACGCCAGCCGAAGCGACAGCGCATACGACCAGGACTCGCCGTGGGAGGCATACCCCTTGGCGGGCAGCTGGCCGAGTTTGAGCAGCAGATCGTCCCGGTGCGGCCCCACCAGGGTGACGCCCCGCTCGATCTCCTGCTTGCGGGCCCCGGCGAGCGCGGCCATCAGCTGCTCGTAGAGGTCCTCACGCGTGTGCGCCTCACCGGGCGCCGACGGCTTGTACTCCAGCGTGACGGGGCCCCCGCCCGGGGCCAGCTGCTCGTACGCCTTGTCCGCCAGCGGCTGCACGGAGGCGATCAGATCCAGCCGCTGCGCGAGCAGCTCGGCACCCGCACGCGCGAGGTGCTGGTCCCATACGTCCAGCGTGGACAGGTCCATCGTGCGGCCACCGTGACGGCGGGCGAGCGCGGCCGACTTCAGCAGGGTGTTGCGCTGCTTGAGGACCCGGTCATAGTCGGAACGCACCCCGGCCATGCGCGGGGAGCGGGCGGTGATCAGCTCGTCCAGGAAGCGGCGCCGCTCACCGGGGTCACCCTTCACCAGGGCCAGATCCTCGGGCGCGAACAGCACGGTACGCACGATGCCCAGCACGTCACGCGGTCTGACCTGCGAGGACCTGTTGATACGGGCACGGTTGGCCTTGCCCGGGTTCAGCTCCAGCTCGATCAGCTGCTGCCGCTCCCCCTGCCTGACCTGGGCGCGGATCACCGCACGCTCGGCGCCCATCCGGACCAGGGGCGCATCGGAGGAGACCCGGTGGCTGCCGAGCGTGGCGAGATAGCCGACCGCCTCGACGAGATTCGTCTTGCCCTGCCCGTTCGGACCGACGAAGGCGGTGACGCCCGGGTCGAGCGGGACCTCGACCCGGGCGTACGAGCGGAAGTCGGCCAGCGACAGATGCGTGACGTGCATGGTCGTTTCGCCGACCTCCCCAGCCTTCGGGTGTTGACCCTCCGGTGTTGACCTTCGGGTGTTGCTTACTTCTTCTCGACCGCGTGGCCACCGAACTGATTGCGCAGCGCGGCGATCATCTTCATCTGCGGCGAGTCGTCCTGCCGGGACGCGAACCGCGCGAACAGCGACGCCGTGATCGCCGGCAGCGGCACCGCGTTGTCGATCGCTGCCTCCACAGTCCAGCGTCCCTCACCGGAGTCCTGCGCGTAGCCCCGCAGCTCACCGAGGTGCTCGTCCTCGTCGAGCGCGTTGACCGCCAGGTCCAGCAGCCAGGAACGGATCACCGTGCCCTCCTGCCAGGACCGGAAGACCTCGCGGACGTTCTCCACGGAGTCGACCTTCTCCAGCAGCTCCCAGCCCTCGGCGTAGGCCTGCATCATGGCGTACTCGATGCCGTTGTGGACCATCTTCGCGAAGTGGCCGGAGCCCACCTTGCCGGCGTGCACGGCGCCGAAGTCGCCCTCCGGCTTGAGGGCGTCGAAGACCGGCTGCACCCGGGCGACGTCGTCCGCGTCGCCGCCGTACATCAGCGCGTAACCGTTCTCCAGGCCCCACACGCCGCCGGAGACGCCGCAGTCGACGAAGCCTATGCCCTTGGCGGCCAGCTCCTCGGCGTGCTTCTCGTCGTCCGTCCAGCGGGAGTTCCCGCCGTCCACGACGATGTCACCGGGCTCCAGCAGCTCGCCGAGGCGGTCGACGGTGGCCTGGGTGGCCTCACCGGCCGGGACCATGACCCAGACCACGCGCGGGGCGCTGAGCTTGCCCACAAGCTCTTCCAGGCTGTGGACGTCGGCGAGGTCCGGATTGCGGTCGTATCCGACGACGGTGTGGCCCGCGCGGCGGATCCGCTCGCGCATGTTGCCGCCCATCTTGCCGAGGCCGACGAGACCGAGCTCCATCAGTTGCGTTTCCTTAGGTGTGCGAGGGGCGGGACGGCACGTCCTGACCCGACGGATGACCCGACGATGCGTGCCGCGGCACTTTCGTACCCACGTCCGAGCCTAAACCCGGACGCCCGTGCACAGCTGTGGGCGTACGCGCTCATACGTACGCCCTCACCTGCGGGTTTGCCCTCACCCTGTGGACAACCGGCGCCCCACCCGATGAGCCGAGCCGCTCAGCCGCTCAGCCGCTCAGCCGCTCAGCCGCACCGGCATGATCAGGTACTTGTAGGCCTCGTCCGCCTCGGCGTCCACCGCGGGCCTGCCGCTGAGCAGCGCCGGCTTCGTGGACGTCGTGAAGGACAGCTGCGCCACCGGAGAGTCGATCGCGCTCAGACCGTCCAGCAGGAACGTCGGGTTGAAGGCGATCGAGATGTCGTCGCCCTCCAGCTGTGCGTCCACCCTTTCCACAGCCTGTGCGTCGTCGCTGGAGCCGGCCTCCAGGATGAGCACGCCCTGCTCGAAGCTGAGCCGGACCGGGGTGTTGCGCTCGGCGACCAGGGCCACGCGCTTGACGGCCTCCACGAAGGGAGCCGTCTCGATCACGGCGACGCTGTTGAACTCCGTCGGGAACAGCGTCTTGTACTTCGGGAGGTCGCCCTCCAGCAGCCGCGTCGTCGTCCGGCGGCCCGCGCCCTCGAAACCGATCAGGCCCTCACCGGCGCCCGAGCCGGACAGCGCCAGGATCACCTGGTCGCCGCTGGTCAGCGCCTTGGCGGTGTCCTGGAGCGTCTTGGCGGGCACCAGGGCGACCGCGGAGACGTCGGGATTCTCCGGCTTCCACAGGAACTCGCGGACCGCGAAGCGGTAGCGGTCGGTGGAGGCCAGCGTCACCGAGTCGCCCTCGATCTCGATGCGCACACCGGTGAGGACGGGCAGCGTGTCGTCACGGCCGGCGGCGATGGCGACCTGCTGCACGGCCGAGGCGAACACCTCGCCGGGGACCGTGCCCGTCGCCTCCGGCATCTGCGGCAGCGCCGGGTACTCCTCCACAGGCAGGGTGTGGAGGGTGAACCGCGAGGAGCCGCAGACCACTGTTGCCCGTACACCGTCTGTGGAGATCTCGACCGGCCGGTTGGGGAGGGCGCGGGAGATGTCGGCGAGCAGGCGGCCCGAGACCAGGACCGTGCCCTCCTCCTCGATCTCCGCCTCCACCGACACCCGCGCGGAGACCTCGTAGTCGAAGCTGGACAGGCTCAGCTGCCCCTCCTCGGCCTTCAGCAGCAGGCCCGCGAGGACCGGCGCCGGCGGACGGGCCGGAAGGCTGCGAGCCGCCCAGGCCACTGCCTCCGCGAGTACGTCGCGTTCCACCCGGATCTTCACTGTTGCCGCCTCCTGCTGTTGCCGGCGCTGCTCGCTCTGCCTGGCCTTCGTCGTCTGAGTCGGTGTCGTCGGTCCCCGTGAGGGGCAGAACACCGGGGACCAGTCTGACGCACCCCACTGACAGTAGGTGCCGTTCGGGGTCAAGTCGTGACGAGGGGCGGCCGGGCTCGAGAGAGCGAGTTGTGCACAGGACCCACTTCGAAACGAATTCCGCACTCTCTCTAGTCGTTAGTAGTAGTAGGGCCTGTGGATACCGTGGATAACCTCGTTTGCCCAGGTCAGAGCAGGTTTTTTGTCCACCGCGCCTGTGGGCGGAGCCGGTGGACAACCGGGCTCGTCTGTGGAGAACAGAAAGTTCTGCACACACCGTGCACAGGGAGGGGCGACTTCTCCCCAGAGCCGTCCCCAGGTTTACCCAGGTTGCCCACAGCCCAACCAGGGCTCTCGATGTGACGCCTTTCACTCGACGCGGTGACGGGGCGCGTCAGGTTGCCGAACAGTGGACAGGCGTGTGGAGAAGCTGGGGATCGCTGGGGACAACTCGCCTCAGCCTGTGGGTTGCCCGTGGACAACTTCGTGCACAGCCTGTGGACCGTTTCACTGTCCACAGGCTGTGGACAGTGTTCGTCCACGAATCCACAGGGACCTGACCTGCCCCGATGATCTCGTAACACCCTGGCCTGTGGACAGGATCGGGACAACTTCCCAGTCCCCAAGGTGTGGACGGAAAAAAGTCACCGAATCTGTGGAGAGCGGCCGTAACCCGGCAGGAATTCGAACAGTGGAGGAGCGGGGGGCGGGTCCTGGGCGGGTCCGGCCCCTGCCGCGCCGCACCGCTGCGGACCCGCCGAGACGGTCCCGGACACGGATCGCAGGCGCGGGACGCGTGCACAGGCACGGGACGCAGGGGGGCGCCGGCAGCACAGGGCCGCAGGTACGGGCGGCAGCGGGGGCGCAGGGCCGCAAGGAACGGGCCACGGGGCACAGGGCACGGGAAAGGCGCCCCAGGGGTGTCCGGGGCGCCTCGGTGACCGGTGCGGGCGGTGTCAGCCGTTCTTGATGCGGTTGGTCAGCTCGGTGACCTGGTTGTAGATGGAGCGCCGCTCGGCCATCAGATTGCGGATCTTGCGGTCTGCGTGCATCACGGTGGTGTGGTCCCGGCCGCCGAACAACGCGCCGATCTTCGGCAGGGAGAGGTCCGTCAGCTCGCGGCACAGGTACATCGCGATCTGCCGGGCCGTCACCAGTGCGCGCCCGCGCGAGGTGCCGCACAGGTCCTCGACGGTGAGGCCGAAGTAGTCGGCGGTCGCGCCCATGATGGCCGTGGAGGTGATCTCGGGTGCCGAGTCCTCGCCGCCGGGGATCAGGTCCTTCAGGACGATCTCCGTGAGGCCCAGGTCGACCGGCTGCCGGTTGAGCGATGCGAACGCCGTGACCCGGATCAGCGCGCCCTCCAGTTCGCGGATGTTGCGCGAGATCCGGGAGGCGATGAACTCCAGTACCTCCGGCGGGGCGTTGAGCTGCTCCTGGACCGCCTTCTTGCGCAGGATCGCGATGCGCGTCTCCAGCTCGGGCGGCTGGACGTCGGTGATCAGGCCCCACTCGAAACGGTTCCGCAGCCGGTCCTCCAGCGTGACCAGCTGCTTGGGGGGCCGGTCGGAGGAGAGGACGATCTGCTTGTTCGCGTTGTGGAGCGTGTTGAAGGTGTGGAAGAACTCCTCCTGGGTCGACTCCTTGTCCGCGAGGAACTGGATGTCGTCGACGAGCAGGATGTCCATCTCGCGGTAGCGCTTGCGGAAGCTGTCGCCCTTGCCGTCGCGGATGGAGTTGATGAACTCGTTGGTGAACTCCTCCGAGCTCACGTAGCGCACGCGTGTGCCGGGGTAGAGGCTGCGGGCGTAGTGCCCGATCGCGTGCAGGAGATGGGTCTTGCCGAGGCCCGACTCCCCGTAGATGAAGAGCGGGTTGTACGCCTTCGCGGGTGCTTCGGCGACGGCGACGGCCGCCGCGTGGGCGAAGCGGTTGGAGGCGCCGATGACGAAGGTGTCGAAGAGGTACTTCGGGTTCAGTCGTGCGGTCGGTTCACCCGGGCCCGTCGCCGGCGCGGGCTGTGCGGCCAGCGGGCCGGGGGCGCCGGTGGCGGGGCCGGGGCCGACGGGGCCGCCGCGGTGGACGTGTCCGGAGCCGGACTGCGGTTCGGGCAGGTCCCGGCGGGGGCCGCGCTGGTCGTAGTCGCCGCGGGGCTGTTCGTAGTCGTTGCGTTCGTAGTCACCGCGGGAGTCACCGCGGGAGTCACCGCGGGAGTCGCCGCGGGAGTCGCCGCGCTGGGAGTCGTACGTCGGGCGGTCCGGGGACTGCGGACGGTAGTCCTGCCGGTACGCGTCCTTGGCGTACGGGTCCGGGCCGTAGGACTCCTGCGGCGGTGACGCGTAGGGGTCCCGTTCCGGGAAGCCGAGGCGCTGCTGCTGCCAGCCGTAGTCGTCCTGCTGTGCCGGGCGCGGCCAGGAGCCGGGCTCGGGGCGCTGGTACTCCTGCGGGTAGGCGGGGCGGGCGGTGGGGAGCTGTTCGGCGCGGTGGCGGCCGTATCCGTCGTAGCTCTCGTACTCGTCGCGGCCCTGGCCGCCGGGGGCGGGGAGCTCGGGCTCCTCGTAGCGGGGCTGGGGGCGGGCGGGGGCCGCCGGCGGGGTGGGGCCGGCGGGTTCGCCCGCGGTGTCGTCGACGGTGATCGCGATGCGGATGGGGCGGCCGCATTCACGGCTCAGCGTCTCGCTGACGATGGGGGCGAGGCGGCCCTCCAGTACGCCCTTCGCGAATTCGTTCGGTACGGCGAGCAGGGCGGTGTCGGCGACCAGTGCGAGGGGCTGGCAGCGTCGGATCCAGTGCTCGTCCTTCGACTCGACACCTTGCCCGCGGCCCTCCCCGAGGAGTTGCTCCAGTACGCGTGGCCACACTGCGGCAAGATCGGCAGGTACGTCAGCCACAGGGCACGCTCTCTCACGAGTCCCTCGAAGGTGTGATTCGGGGACGGGTCGGGATGAAACTCGGGTGGGGCAGGGATAAGGGAACGAATCGGAGTCCATTCACGGTAGTCAGCGCGGCCGGTAGGGTTCAAGTTGTTGTCCCCAGCCTGTGGACAAGCGTCTCCCGGTCACCGCTGGTTTGACCGAATGGCGCAGTCCCACGTACCGTAACCAAGTCGAGTTGTCGATGGCTGCTGCCGCCTGCCTCCGATGGGCACAGGTCACGTCCAAGGTGATCGAAAAGCGGTGCACTCGGGCGTAACGCGAGCTACTCGTGGGCGCACGGTGACAGCCAGGACGGCACCCCGCCAACCCCGATTCTTTCTGGAGCCCCCGAGTGAGCAAGCGCACCTTCCAGCCGAACAACCGTCGCCGCGCGAAGACCCACGGTTTCCGGCTGCGTATGCGTACCCGTGCCGGCCGCGCGATTCTCGCGACTCGCCGTAGCAAGGGTCGCGCCCGTCTGTCCGCCTGATCCCGGTCAGGTCATGACATCGTGCTGCCCACCGAGAACCGGCTGAGGCGGCGCGAGGACTTCGCGACCGCTGTACGACGAGGTCGCCGGGCCGGCCGCCCGGTCCTCGTCGTCCATCTTCGAAGCGGTGCCACGGACCCGCACGCGCCTGGGGAGAGCGCTCCCCCGACACGTGCGGGTTTCGTCGTGAGCAAGGCCGTGGGTGGTGCGGTCGTGCGCAACAAGGTGAAGCGCAGGTTTCGCCATCTGATGCGCGACCGGATCGACCTGTTGCCCCCCGGTAGCCTGGTAGTCGTACGAGCGCTACCCGGTGCGGGTGACGCAGACCATGCACAGCTGGCCCGAGACCTGGATGCCGCCCTGGAGCGGCTGCTGGGAGGGGGCGCGCGATGAAGTACCCGCTGCTGGCTCTGATCAAGCTGTACCAGTGGACGATCAGTCCGCTGCTGGGGCCGGTGTGCAAGTACTACCCGTCGTGTTCCCACTACGGCTACACGGCCATAGACCGGCACGGTGCCATCAAGGGCACGGCGCTCACCGCTTGGCGGATCCTGCGGTGCAATCCGTGGTCGCTGGGCGGCGTGGACCATGTACCGCCGCGTAAGCGTCCGCGGTGGCACGAAATGCTGCGCGGCGCCTGGCGTGCACGCAAGGGCGGGCCCTCCGCCGCCGAACCGGCCACCGAGGGACAGACTGCTCCGACGAGCCAGTCCAGTCCTCCGAGCCCGGCCGCAGAGACCCAGCCCCATGCCCAAGGAGCATGATTAGTGGACACGATTGCCAGCCTCTTCAGCTTCATCACGACACCTGTCTCCTGGGTCATCGTCCAGTTCCACAGCGTGTACGGCGCCATCTTCGGCCCTGACACCGGATGGGCCTGGGGCCTGTCCATCGTGTCCCTGGTGATTCTCATCCGTATCTGCCTGATCCCGCTCTTCGTGAAGCAGATCAAGGCGACGCGCGGGATGCAGACGCTCCAGCCGGAGATGAAGAAGATCCAGGAGCGCTACAAGAACGACAAGCAGCGCCAGTCCGAAGAGATGATGAAGCTGTACAAGGAGACGGGTACCAACCCGCTCTCCTCGTGCCTTCCCATCCTGGCGCAGTCTCCGTTCTTCTTCGCCCTGTACCACGTGCTCAACAGCATCGCGTCGAACGACACCATCGGTGTGATCGACAAGGGCCTGCTGGAGAGTGCGCAGAAGGCTCACATCTTCGGCGCGCCGCTGGCCTCGAAGTTCACGGACGGCGCGTCCGCGGTGGAGGCTCTCGGTTCCTCGCTGACGGACGTCCGGATCGTCACCGCGATCATGATCGTGCTGATGTCGGCGTCGCAGTTCTTCACCCAGCGCCAGCTGATGACCAAGAACGTCGACACGACGGTCAAGACGCCGTTCATGCAGCAGCAGAAGATGCTGATGTATGTCTTCCCGGTCATGTTCGCCGTCTTCGGCATCAACTTCCCCGTCGGTGTCCTCGTCTACTGGCTGACCACCAACGTGTGGACCATGGGCCAGCAGATGTACGTCATCCGCAACAACCCGACGCCGGGTTCCAAGGCGCAGGCCGCCTACCTGGAGCGACTGCAGAAGAGCGTCACGCAGCACGGCAAGACGCGTGGTCGTGGTGAGAAGGCCATCGTGAAGGCCATCGTCGCCAAGGGCCGGGACCGCAACGAGTTCGAGCGGAAGTTCATCAACGGTCTGAACAAGGCGGGCATGGCGGCCCAGGCCGACGGCACCGTGGTGAAGAACGACGCCGCGGTCTCCGCCCAGACCGAGGACGGCGCGACCGTGACCACTCCGGCCACTCCCAAGCGCCAGCAGCCCAAGCGGCAGAGCAAGTCTCAGCGCCAGGCCGCGAAGGTGGCCGGTGAGCCCGAGTCGAAAACGTCGCTGACCAAGTCGGACGAGCCGCAGGACGCCAAGCCTGCCGCCGGCGCCAACAAGCCGGCTCAGAAGTCCGGCGGCGGTGGCCGTAGCAAGGCCCAGTCCGGACAGCGCAAGGGCCCGCAGCGGCCCAAGTCCCCGTCGAAGAAGTAAGAAGGAGCCCATCCCGTGACGGAAGGCACCACCTCCGCCGCTGCCGAGGGTGCAGACACCCTGACTCGCCTCGAGAACGAGGGCGAGATCGCTGCGGACTACCTGGAGGGTCTGCTCGACATCGCCGACCTCGACGGCGACATCGACATGGACGTCGAGGCCGACCGTGCCTCTGTCTCGATCATCAGCGACTCGAACAGCCGTGACCTGCAGAAGCTGGTCGGCCGGGACGGTGAGGTGCTGGAGGCTCTGCAGGAGCTCACGCGCCTGGCCGTGCACCGGGAGACCGGCGACCGCAGTCGGCTGATGCTCGACATCGCGGGTTACCGGGCCGGGAAGCGGGCCGAGCTCTCCGAGCTGGGCGCCAAGGCCGCTGCCGAGGTCAGGAGCAGCGGCGAGCCGGTGCGAATGAAGCCGATGACGCCGTTCGAGCGCAAGGTCGTGCACGACGCGGTCAAGGCCGCGGGGCTGCGCAGCGAGTCCGAGGGCGAGGAGCCCGAGCGCTTCGTCGTCGTGCTTCCCGCCTGACCTGTTCTCACGTTCTCCGGCCCCGTCTGTTGCGCAGGCGGGGCCGGATTTTGTCAGCCTGATAGTTCTGGTGGTTCTTGTAGCGGCGACTGGTGCGCCGGTGCCGTACGGAAGGACGGTCCCCCTGTGACGGAGGCAGCGGAGCTTCCCCCTGTGCCTGAGCAGGCACGCGACGTGTTCGGTGATCGGTACGCGGATGCGGTCCGCTACGCGGAGCTGCTCGCCGAGGCGGGAGTGAAGCGTGGCCTGATCGGTCCACGCGAGGTTCCCCGCCTGTGGGAGCGCCATCTGCTGAACTGCGCGGTGCTCTCGGAGGTTGTGCCCGAGGGTGTGACGGTGTGCGATGTCGGCTCGGGTGCGGGCCTGCCAGGAATCCCGCTGGCGCTCGTCCGCGAAGACCTGAAGATCACGCTCTTGGAGCCGCTGCTGCGGCGTACCAACTTTCTGACCGAGGTCGTGGAGTTGCTGGGTCTCGACCATGTCACGGTCGTGCGTGGCCGGGCCGAGGAGGTCATGGGCAAGATGCCGCCGGTGCATGTGGTGACGGCTCGTGCCGTCGCCCCGCTGGACCGTCTTGCCACATGGGGGGTTCCGCTGCTGCGGCCGTACGGCGAGATGCTCGCTCTCAAGGGCGACACGGCCGAGGACGAGCTGAAGGCCGCGGCCTCGGCGCTGAGCAAGCTGGGTGCGGTGGAGACGTCCATCCTGCATGTCGGTGAGGGCGTCGTGAACCCCATGTCCACCGTGGTGCGGGTCGAGGTCGGGGAAAGCCCGGGAGGCGTGCGTTTTGCCGCCAAGCGGGCCAAGGCAGCCCGGACGGGGCGGACGCGTCGGCGTCGCGGATAGCCGCGCGGGTAGCCGCAATGGGCGTGGGCGGCGCTGTTCTGTTCTGATGGGCCCTGAAGGTCGGCAGTACTCCACACAAGCTGCCGAACCTTCGCGCGCCGGAGTGTCGCGACAGTTCGGCTTCGGCTGCTGTGCATCGTGTTTCACGTGAAACGTCGCTCACTGCTGCACGGCATCATCAGTCGCGGCCGCGCTGCGGCCGACCCTCGTGACCGAAAGCCTCTCGGGTCGCTCGGGGAGGGCACGGAGTTGTCCACAGAGGTGGATTTCTCCACAGAACACCAGGCCTCACTGGTTCATGACCCCGAAGACATGGGAGGCTCTGTTCATTGCGAGCCTGAAGTCGAGGAGAGTGAATCCTTGCGGTCCGACGCCAATATCGCGGGACCGATGACCGATCCGGTCCCCGGTCCCCGTACCGAGTCGATGGGGGCGGATGTTTCACGTGAAACACCGCCTCCGATGGACGACACTCCGATCGGTCGTGCCGCCCAACTGGCGGTGGAGGTTCTGGGACGCGCCGGCGAGGGACTGCCGCGGCCCGAGCAGACCAGGGTCATGGTGGTCGCCAATCAGAAGGGCGGTGTGGGCAAGACGACGACGACCGTCAATCTTGCGGCGTCGCTCGCCCTGCACGGTGCCAGGGTCCTGGTCGTCGACCTCGATCCGCAAGGCAATGCCTCCACAGCGCTGGGCATCGACCATCACGCCGACGTCCCATCCATTTACGACGTGCTGGTCGAGAGCAGGCCACTGTCCGAAGTGGTCCAGCCGGTAGTCGACGTCGAGGGTCTCTTCTGTGCACCCGCCACGATCGATCTCGCCGGTGCGGAGATCGAGCTGGTCTCTCTGGTGGCACGCGAAAGCCGGCTTCAGCGGGCGATCCAGGCGTACGAGCAGCCGCTGGACTACATCCTCATCGACTGCCCGCCCTCCCTCGGCCTGCTGACAGTCAACGCGCTCGTCGCGGGCCAGGAGGTACTGATCCCGATCCAGTGCGAGTACTACGCGCTGGAAGGACTGGGGCAGCTGCTGCGGAACGTCGACCTGGTCCGGGGACACCTCAACCCCACGCTGCATGTGTCGACGATTCTGCTCACCATGTACGACGGCCGGACGCGACTCGCGTCCCAGGTCGCTGACGAGGTGCGCAGTCACTTCGGTGACGAGGTGCTGCGGACGAGTATTCCGCGGTCGGTTCGTATCTCCGAGGCCCCGAGTTACGGACAGACGGTACTGACCTACGATCCAGGATCGAGTGGAGCGCTCTCCTATCTGGAGGCAGCTCGCGAGATCGCGCTGAAGGGTGTAGGCGTCAGTTACGACGCGACGCACGCCCACACCGGCGCACAGAATGACCCGAACATGGTGGAGGGGATCCAGTGAGTGATCGACGGAGGGGGCTGGGCCGAGGTCTGGGCGCACTGATCCCCAATGCTCCGACGGAGAAGTCGGTGGCTTCGGCGGCACTGGGGAGTGCGGCTTCCGCGCCGCAGGGGACGATGCCCCTGCTGCCGAGCGACCGTGGAGTGGCCGCCGCGAAGGTCGCGACGCTGCCCCCGGTTCCACGTGAAACGGAGGAGTCGGCGGCGCGCAGTGCGGCACCGAGCGGTATGGACGGGCTGAGGCCGCCCATGGGGGCGCACTTCGCGGAGGTCCCCCTCGAGGCCATCACGCCGAATCCGAAGCAGCCGCGGAAGGACTTCGACGACGACGCGCTGGCCGAGCTTGTCACCTCCATCAGGGAGGTCGGTCTCCTCCAGCCGGTCGTTGTCCGTCAGACGGGGCCCGGACGCTACGAGCTCATCATGGGCGAGCGTCGACTCCGGGCTTGCCGAGAGCTGGAGATGGATGCCATCCCAGCGATCGTGCGGGCCACAGAGGACGAGAAGCTCCTCCTGGACGCGCTGCTGGAGAACCTGCACCGGGCCCAGCTGAACCCGCTGGAAGAGGCCTTCGCCTACGACCAGCTGCTGAAGGACTTCAACTGTACGCACGACCAGCTGGCGGACCGCATCGGTCGCTCCCGTCCCCAGGTTTCCAACACGCTGCGTCTGCTGAAGCTGTCGCCGAAGGTTCAGAACCGAGTGGCTGCCGGAGTGCTCTCCGCCGGGCACGCGCGGGCACTGCTCTCCGTGGAGGACCCTGAGGAGCAGGACCGGCTGGCGCATCGGATCGTGGCCGAGGGGCTTTCGGTGCGGTCCGTCGAAGAGATCGTCACCTTGATGGGTTCCCGGCCGCAGAAGGCGCAGCGCGCCAAGGGCCCGCGCGCCGGTGCTCTGGTCTCCCCGGCGCTCTCGGACTTGGCGACACGGCTCTCGGATCGCTTCGAGACCCGGGTGAAGGTCGACCTGGGCCAGAAAAAAGGAAAGATCACCGTGGAGTTCGCTTCCATGGAGGACCTTGAGCGGATCCTTGGGAGCCTCGCTCCCGGTGAAGGACCCGTGCTGCAGAAGGGCCTCCTGGACGGTGAAGCCGAGGAGCTCGACTCCTGAGGCCAGGGCAGATGGAGCACGGGCGGTGCTCCACCTGCTGACGGGGCGGGTCGTGTCCGGTGCGTACCGGAACACGGCCCGCCCTTTGCTTTCCGTCGGTGTCGGGGTCACCGCATCGTGGATACGATGCGATCAGGATGGCGCGAGCACCTGGCGGTACCTCTGAGAGGAAGGCAGGGGCCATGCGAACGATGAGCCGCACCGGATTGGTGAGCGCGGGCTTGGGGCTGGGTGCGGTCGGTGGGTTCATCGGCAGCCTGCTCAGGGAACGGAGCGCTCTGACAGCGGCCCGCGACGCGGCGGGCGAAGGAAGCGAGGAAAGGCCTTCATGGGGCGCCGGCTCGTACCGCTCACGCTGGACAACCTTCAGGACCTTCCCCAGCGCTGTCGCTCGTGCGTCTTCTGGGAGCTGGACCCCGTCAGCGGTGAAGCCGCGGTAGAGGCAGGCACGCCGGCCCTGGAGAAGGAGTCCTGGATCTCCGCCGTCCTGCTGGACTGGGGATCGTGCGGCCGGGTGGTCTACGTCGACGATACTCCGGTGGGCTTTGTCCTCTACGCTCCACCGGCGTACGTACCGCGCTCGACGGCATTTCCCACCAGCCCTGTCTCTCCCGATGCGGTGCAGTTGATGACCGCGTTCGTGATGCCGGGCTATCAGGGGCAGGGACTGGGCCGGGTGATGGTTCAGACAGTCGCCAAGGATCTGCTGCGCCGGGGTTTCAAGGCGATCGAGGCGTTCGGGGATGCCCGCTGGAAAGAGCCCGCCTGTGTCCTGCCCGCAGACCACCTGCTGGCTGTGGGCTTCAAGACGGTCCGACCCCATCCCAGCCATCCGCGGCTGCGGCTGGATCTGCGTTCCACGCTGTCCTGGAAGGAAGATGTGGAGATGGCACTGGATCGCCTGCTCGGAGCCGTGCAGAAGGAACCGGCGCTGCGGCCGCTGTAGCGGCGCTGCGGTGTCGACGACCGCTTCCATGCGAAATGGGCCGACCCGGACGGGTCGGCCCATTCGTGTTTCACGTGAAACGTCAGTCGGCGATGAAGTCCTGGAGGTCGCGGACGAGCGCGGCCTTCGGCTTGGCGCCGACGATGGTCTTGGCGACCTCGCCGCCCTGGTAGACGTTCAGGGTCGGGATGGACATGACGCCGTACTTGGCGGCCGTACCCGGGTTCTCGTCGATGTTCAGCTTGACGACCTCGATCTTGTCGCCGTACTCGGCGGCGATCGCCTCGAGGGACGGCGCGATCTGGCGGCACGGACCGCACCAGGCGGCCCAGAAGTCCACCAGGACGGGCTTGTCGCTCTTGAGGACGTCCTCGTCGAAGGAGGCGTCGGTCACCTTCTTCAGGGCTTCGGCCACGGCGGGCTCCTTAACTGGTTGGTGCGTGGGGTGGAAGGGGTCAGACAGTGGTCTTCTCGGGCTCGGCCTTGTCCCCGTCGGTGAGCGCGGCGAGGAAACGCTCGGCGTCGAGCGCGGCGGAGCAACCGGTGCCGGCGGCGGTGATCGCCTGGCGGTAGGTGTGGTCGACCACGTCACCGGCGCCGAAGACACCGGTCAGGTTGGTGTGGGTCGACGGGGCGTCCACCTTCAGGTAGCCCTCCGGGTCCAGGTCGAGCTGGCCCTTGAAGAGCTCCGTGCGCGGGTCGTGGCCGATCGCGATGAACAGGCCGGTCACCGCCAGGTCCGAAAGCTCGCCGGTCTTGACGTTGCGCAGCTTCAGGCCCGAGAGCTTCTGCTCGCCCTGTACCTCGGCGACCTCGCTGTCCCAGACGAACGAAATCTTGGGGTCGGCGAAGGCGCGCTCCTGCATCGCCTTGGAGGCACGCAGGGTGTCACGGCGGTGGACGATCGTCACGGACTTGGCGAAGCGGGAGAGGAACGTGGCCTCCTCCATCGCGGTGTCACCGCCGCCGATCACAGCGATGTCCTGGTCCTTGAAGAAGAAGCCGTCGCAGGTCGCGCACCAGGAGACGCCGCGGCCGGACAGGGCGTCTTCGTTCGGCAGACCGAGCTTGCGGTGCTGGGAGCCGGTGGTGACGATGACGGCCTTGGCCTGGTGAACGGTGCCCGCGGTGTCGGTGACGGTCTTGATCTCACCGGTCAGGTCGACGGCGACGACATCGTCCGGGATCAGCTCGGCGCCGAAGCGCTCTGCCTGGGCACGCATGTTGTCCATGAGCTCGGGGCCCATGATGCCGTCCTGGAAGCCCGGGAAGTTCTCCACCTCGGTGGTGTTCATCAGCGCACCGCCCGCTGTGACGGCGCCCTCGAACACCAGCGGCTTCAGCGACGCGCGCGCGGTGTAGAGCGCCGCCGTGTAGCCGGCGGGCCCGGAGCCGATGATGATCACGTTTCGGACGTCGCTCACGGCTTCATTCCTCGTCTCTGGACTGCGTCTTCAGGGCCGGGTGGAGCTTCTCTCGGAGCTCTCACCCCACCCAACGGATCCTACGGGGCGCGCATTCCCGCTGTGTCGGGGCACACGGAGTGAAAGTCCCGGGCCGACGGGACGAGGAACAGATGCCAGTGCTTGAAGAGGAACAGATCTCAGTGCTCAGGAACGTGCGAAAGAGTGCTTCAGGAGGATCTTGGCCTTGCTCACAGCAGGCTGATCCACACACGCCGACTCGACGATGTACGCGGTGACACGGCTGTCGTTGGAGGCGTCGGGCACCACGACGAGCAGCGCTTCCTTGCCCTTGTAGACGCCCTCCTTGGTGGCGAGCGCAGCGTCGTCGCGGCCGATGCCCTTCTGGACGCACTCGGGGACCGTCGGCTGCTTGAAGACATGGTTCTCACCACTGGTCTCGGACTCCGTGCCGAAGCTGCGCGGTGTACGCGGACCGTTCTGCGCGCCCTGCTCACTGGCGAGGAGATCGGTGACCTGTTCCTTCAGCTGTCCCTCGGAGAAGGTGTCCGCGAGGGCGGTCTGCTGCCCGTGGGCGGTGTCCTCGGACGAGTCGTCCCCGCTGAGTGAGGAGACGAGCACGGAACCGAGCCCGAGGGCGGCAGCGGCGGCGACGGCGCTGAGGACGGCGATCCGGCGTCGCCCACTTCGTCGGCGGTCCTTGCGGCCCGGTCCGGTGAATGAAGGGCGGACACGTCCGGCGGGCCGGTCTGCCGATGACCATGTTTCACGTGAAACGTGGGTGCTGTCGTTCCTGCCCGGGGCGGCGGGCGCGGTAGCGGCAGGCGTGTACTCGTGAGCTTCCGGTGCAGTGGCGTTCAGCCGGGCCTCGTCGGCCAGGGCGGCATCGATCCGGCCGGCCACGTCGTCGGGCATCCGAGCCGGTCCCGGCAGCGTGCCGAGCAGTCCCTGGATCTCCTCCAGCGACGTGTAGACGTCGGCGCAGAGCGCGCAGGTCTCCAGGTGCCGCCGTAGATCTGTGGTCCGCGAGGGCGGGAGCAGGCCTTCGGCGAGGTCGGAGATCTCCGCGACGTCCGGGTGCCCGGTCATGTCTGTCGTCGACGACGTCACGCTCGTCCACCTCCGCCCTTCACTACGGCTGAATCGCTCGGCCCCGCGCTCGACGGACCCGCACGGTGCGGTCCCGCTGCGGGTGGGACGGATGTCCCCTGCGCCCGGTTCCGTTCGGTGCCGGGCCTCCCGTCCTCGCCGCTGCCCTCGGGGCGCAGGTGGGTGAGCAGCGGCAGGAGTCTGGCTCTGCCCCGGGCGCACCGGCTCTTGATCGTGCCGGTCGGCACCTCGAGGATCCGGGCGGCCTCTGCGACCGGGTAACCCTGCATGTCCACCAGAACCAGGGCCGCCCGCTGGTCGGCCGGCAGGGTGCCCAGGGCCTCCAGCAGCTGGCGGTGCAGGTCGTTGCGCTCGGCGGGGGCCGAGGCCGACTCGTGCGGCTCCAGGAGCTGCTCCAGGCGCTCGGTGTCGTCGACGGGAGCGGTCTTGCGGGAGGCGGCCTTGCGGGCGCGGTCCAGGCAGGCGTTCACCGTGATCCGGTGCAGCCATGTGGTGACGGCTGCCTGCCCGCGGAAGGTATGGGCCGCCCGGTAGGCGGAGACCAGGGCGTCCTGAACGGCGTCAGCGGCCTCCTCGCGGTCCCCCAGCGTCCGCAGGGCCACCGCCCAGAGGCGGTCACGGTGGCGGCGTACGAGCTCACCGAAGGCGTCGGTGTCGCCCTCGACATGCCGGGCGAGGAGGTCCTGATCGCTGATGCCGCTGTATGCGGTGTCATCCGCCATGGGCCTCCTCTCCCTCTTCCCCGGCGGGCTCTCAGCCCTTGAACGTCACGTCGGTGACGGCCTGCTTGTACCCGGCGCCGCTGTAGCCGTCGGAGGGAGCACTCGGCACGGCCGTGATCCACAGCAGGACGTACTGGGTCTTGAGTGGCTTGGCTGCCTTCACCGTGAGCGAGGTGCCACTGGTCGTGGCGGTCGCGATCTTCTCCATTCCGTCGATGCCTGTCGAGGGCGACAGTGAATCGGTGGCGTAGAGGTGCACCGTCGTGTGATCACCGGCGTACCGCAGACCTATCGACGCCGTCGATAGCTCCTGCGCCGATCCGAGGTCGTAGACGATGCCGACGCCGGGCTTGTACGGCGCGAGTGTCGGCCCGTCGACGTACTTTTTCGTACGCCAGTAGGTGGAACGGTCGCCGTCGTAGGTCTTGGTCACGTCTCCCGGGGCCTGGGCTACGCCCTCGGCGACGTACTCCTGGGCTCCTTGGACGCTGATGGGCTTGACCGGCTTGGTCTGCTCGCTGTTCTTGTCGTTGCCGTCGGTCGTCTGCGTCTGGTTCTGGTCGTCGGCCTTGCCGCCCCGCTCCATGATCGCGTCCGCGAGCTGCCAGCTGCCCAGGCCGAGTGCGGCGATCAGCAGGGCGGAGACGCTCCACTTCAGTGCCTTGCCGGTGCGGCTCTGCAGCGGGGGCGGCGGGGCCGGTACCGGCTGGGTGACGCGAGGGTGCGGCGCGGGGCGGCCGTAGGCGCCCTGCTGGTAGGCCGTGCGCTGGTACTGGGGCGGGGCGGTGTACGCCGGCTCGGGCGGGCGGATGCGGGGCATCTCGCCGATCGCCTTCACCAGTTCTTCCGGCGTGGTGCAGGGGGACTCGTGGCGGGAGGCGGTGGCGCCGTCGTTGGCGAGCGCCCGCATGGCGAGTTCGGAAAGGCCGCGGTGGACGCCCGCGCGCACCTGGTCAGGCGGGATCAGTCCGATGTCCTTGGGCAGACCGGCCAGACCGTGGGCGTCGCTCTCGTACGGCCAGCGCTGGGTGAGGGCGGCGTACAGCAGGGCGCCGATGGCCTCGGTGTCGGTGCGCTGAGGGGTGTCGGAACTGATGCCGCGCAGGGCGGCGTTGACGGCGAGCCCGCGGATCCGCCACTGACCCGTCGACGTCCGCAGCACCGCGGTGGGGCTCAGGCGCAGATGCGCGAGGCCTTCGCGATGGGCGGCCGCCATGGCGGCCGCGACCTGACTGACCATCTGGTAGGCGTCGTACACCTCCAGCGGGCCGGAGGCGAGGAGGGCGGTCAGCTCGGTGGCGTCGGGGAGCCACTCGTGCACGACGTAGACGATGTCGTTGTCCTCGACGGCGTCGAGGACCTGGACGAAGCGCGGGTCGCCGAGAAGGGCGGAGGAGCGTGCCGCGGCCAGCACGGAGCGGGCGCGCGTGTGGTCAGCGGGAAGGATGTGGACTCCGACGGCGCGGCGGAGCTTCTCGTCGACGGCCCGCCAACTGCTGAAACCGTCCAGGCGGGTGACGCACTCCTCGAGGCGGTAGCGTCTGGCGAGCTTGTGCCCGCTGTGCAGTTCGGGAGGCGAGGCCTTGCCGGAATCCTCGCTCGTGGGGCTGCCCTGTGCCTCGTCGCCGTCCGTGTCCCGCTCCCGGTTGTTGGCCACCCCGTCGGCCGTGGACTGGTCCGCCTGTGCGGTCAGCGGCTCATCGCCGCTGTTGTCTGCCACGTCGACGGCAGCTGTGCTCCGTTCCGCCACCGTCGTTCCTGCCTCCCCAATCGATGCGCGCCGGCCGGCTCCCGATGCGCGCAGTCCGACGCCGAACCCAATTGTGCCCACAGTCCGCCGCTATGCACGACACACGGCGGCAGACGATGGTTGTGCGCCTACCCCCGCTCTCAGCGTCCCAGGCGTCCGCGCACCATGCCGACCAGCGAGTTGACTTCCTCGATGCGCATCCGGCGGGCGGCGACGAAGAAGACACCGAACAGGAGCACCCCGCCGGCGAGCAGCGCGGCGAACGACCCCAGCACGCCCTGACCGAGCGCGCGGCTGATCGCGTAACAGGCCGCACCGCTGAGCAGGGCGGCCGGGACGGACGCGATGCACAGCCGGGCGTACGTCCGAAGTACCCGGGCACCGTCCAGGTCCCCGCCGAGCCGCTTGCGGAGCCTGCGCCAGGCGACGCCCACACCGATCACGTAGGCCAGGCCGTAGGCGGCGGCCATGCCGACGACGGCCCAGCGCGAGGGCAGCAGGAAGTAACACAGTGCCGAGGCCGCCGCGTTGACCACGGCCACGATGACGGTGTTGTAGAAGGGCGTCCGGGTGTCCTCGTAGGCGTAGAAGGCGCGCAGGACGACGTACTGCACGGAGTACGGGATAAGGCCGAGGCCGAACGCCATCAGCATGTAGCCCATGTTGGTGGCCGCGCCTGTACCCGAGGAGCCGAAAATCAGCGTGCACATCGGGACGCCGAGCGCGACGAAACCGAACGAGACCGGCACGATGGCGACGGCCGTCGTGCGCAGGCCCTGGGAGATGTCGTCCCGGACCGCGCCGCCGTCCTCCTCGGCTGCCGAGCGGGAGATGCGGGGCAGCAGGGCGGCCATCAGGGAGACGGTGATGATGGCTTGAGGCAGGCCCCAGATGAGCTGGGCGTTGGCGTAGGCGCTGTAACCGGTGCCGGCGATGTCGGCGTCCGTGACCGACGCCGTGGCCAGCTGGATGACGACGAGTGCGCCTGCCTGGTTGGCGAGCACGAACAGGATCGTCCACTTGGCGAGCATCGCCGCCTTGCCGAGACCGTGGCCCTTCCAGTCGAACCGCAGTCGGAGCCTGAAGCCGGTCTCGCGCAGGTAGGGGATCATCGCGAGGGCCTGAACCACGAGGCCGAGGAGGATGCCGACCCCGAGGAGCCGCTCACCCTCGGGCGGAATGCTCTCGACCGTCATACCTGAGTCGGCGGCGGTGCCGTAGACCCAGATGAACATGCCGAGCGTGACGATGATGACGATGTTGTTCAGGACCGGGGTCCACATCATCGCGCCGAACCGGCCGCGGGCGTTGAGGATCTGTCCCATCACCACGTGGACGCCCATGAAGAAGATGGACGGCAGGAAGTACCGGGTGAAGGTGACGGCCGTCTCGTTGGCCGCGGGGTTCGAGGCGACGGGGTCGGACAGCGCGCGGACCAGCAGTGGCGCCGCGAGCATACCGAGCGCGGTGAGGAGCCCGAGGGCGACCATGACCAGGGTCAGAAGCCGGTTGGCGTAGGCCTCGCCGCCGTCCTTGTCCTCCTTCATCGCGCGTACGAGCTGCGGGACGAACACGGAGTTGAGGCCGCCGCCGACGGTCAGGATGTAGATCATCGTCGGCAGCTGGTAGGCGATCTGGAAGGTCTCGCCCAGCAGTGCGAGTCCCAGAGCCGAGACGATCATCGCGGACCGGATGAACCCGGTGAGCCGGGACACCATCGTGCCCGCTGCCATCACGGCGCTGGACTTCAGCAGGCCACCCGCACGTCCGCCCTTCTTGGGCACGACCGGCGCGGAAACGGGCTCGGGCTCCTGGAGGGGCGCCTCGGCCGCTTCCGGGGTGGGAGCCACCGCGTACTGACCCGGCGCAGGCGCAGCGTGCTGTCCGGGCGCCGGAGCGGGGCCGCCGTACTGGCCGTGCGCCGGTGCGGTCCCGTAGGGGCCGGGCCCCGGATGCCCGCCGTACTGACCCGGTGCCGGAGCGTTTCCGTACGGGGCGGGGCCTTGGTGCCCGCCGTACTGACCCGGTGCCGGAGCGTTTCCGTACGGGGCGGGATCTTGGTGCCCGCCGTACTGCCCTGGCCCCGGTGTACCGCCGTACTGACCCGGTCCTGGTGTACCGCCGTACTGCCCCGGTGGCGGAGCGGGGGCGGGTACGGACGCGTGGTCGTCGTACGAGGGATGGCCGCCACCTTGCTGCTGGTCGCGGAACAGGTGGGCGAAGGCGTCCGGCTCGTGGCGCTGCTCGCCGGCCTGGGTGACCAGGTCGTCCACGCCGACGAACTGGGTGGTCCGCGGGTCGTCGCCGTACGGCAGGTACTGCGTCGGGCCTTCGGGCTCGGGGGCCGGGGTCTGGGCCCAGATGTGCGGGTCGGGGGAATAGGGCGACTGGGAGGGCTGGGCGTACAGCGGCTGCTGCGGCGGGTACGTGCCCGGCGGCGGGGGTGGGTGCGCGGCGCGGTCGTAGAGAGCCTCGGAGACCGGGTCCTGGGCGGAGAGGTCCTGAGCCCGGTAGGGATCCTGGTCGTAGGCGTCCTGGAGATACATGTCCGCGGGCGGCTGCGGCGATGCCTGGCCGGGGCCGGGCGGCGGATCCTCGGGGTGACCCGAGCCGTCCACGGTCTGACCGCGGTCACCGTCGTACGGCGCGTTCATGGTTACCCCACCTCATCGTCCCGGGCCCACCGGCCACGACATCCTCAACGGTCCACTCTCTCACCCGTGCCGGACGGGTCGGCGTTTTCCGCTGCGGTGTCCGGTGTCGGGTCACTCGGCTGCTCCGGGGCGCCTGCCCGCGGGCGTGCCTCGGACGCCTCCGTCTCGGACTCCTCCTTGAGACGTTCGTCGGAGCCTTCCGGGTTCTCCGGACCGTCCTCGGATTCCCCGGGCTCCTCCGTCTCGTCGTCCTCGCCCTTCTCGGCGTTGCGGGCCGCGGCCCGCTTGCGCTGCGTGTACATCCGGAAGCCGGCGAGTACGAGCAGCAGGACACCGCCGCCGATGACGAGCATCACGGTGGCGGTGATCTCGGTGACCTTCACGTCGAAGGTAACGGGCTCGCCGTACTTCCGCCCGTCCGTCGTGTACAGCTGGGCGATCACCGTCGCCCGGCCGTTGGCGTTGGCCGACGTGGTGAACTTCACCGACTGGCTGTGCCCGCCGGAGACCGAGATCGGCTGCTCCTGGTAGTCGGCGCCGTCGATCTCGAGGCGCGTCGGGTTCGTGGAGGTGAGCCGCAGCACCAGGGGGCCCACGTCCTGTACCAGGTTGTTCTGCACCGTCACGGGGATCGTGGCGCTGCGGCCGGAGAGCTTCGTCTCCGACTTGTCGATCAGTCTGACCCGGCCGGTCAGCCCGTCGAGGTACGACTTCACGTCGGCGCGGAAGGACTCCGCCTCGTCGGCCCGGCCTCGCCACGACGCGGACATGTCCCTGTTCAGTGCGCGTCCGAACGGGGTCACCACCCGGGACGGGTCCGACAGGACGACCTTGAAGTTGTCGAGCGTGTCCTGGGTCCGGGCGATCTGCACGAACGCCGACCGGGGCAGCTCCTTCTTGCGCAGCGCCGCGGGGTAGGACGAGGTTGCCGGTACCTCCGTGGTGGCCTCCGGGTCCGGCTTGGCCGCGGCGGCCGCCGCCAGCTTCTGGGACTCGGACCAGGTGCCGCCCTGCAGCGCCCGCAGCGCGTCGGCCATCGCGCGTGCCTGGCTCCCGGAGAGCATGCGCTGTGGGGCGACGACCACGCTGCGCTGCTCGCCGGTCTGGAGATTCAGGGCCAGGCTCTGAGCGAGGAACCGCTGCACCGCGAGTGTGGACGCGGATGCCTTCGTCAGATCGCCCTCGAACGCCTTGGACAGCCGGGCGTCCGTGACGACGGCGGTCGTGCCGCCGCCGATGGGGCGGGCCGCGGAGGGCGTGTAGGGCAGACCACGGGTCTCCTGGAGACTGTCGCTGCGGACGATCACGTTGTCGGCGCCCGCTGAGGTGGCGACCTTGACGATCGACCGGTCGACGGCTCCGTCCACGGGCCAGGCGAAGTCGGTGCTGGGTTTTACATGGAGGATCGGCTCGACCGTGTTGCTGATGACGTCCGTGGCGCTCTTCAGCTGGTTCAGCGAGCCGGTGACGTCCGTGCCGTTGTGGGCCAGGGATGCCAGGTCGGGGTCGGCGAAGGGCAGGGCGACGACCTCCTCGTCGGCCACCGCGTCCTGCAGCTCGGCGAGCCACTGCTTGGCGACCGCCTGGTGCGCGCCGGCGACGGTCTTGTCGCCGTCCCGGACGCGGTAGCTGCCCGTCATGGCGTCGACGGAGGCCAGCAGGTCCGGGTCGACCACCCAGGTGACGTCGAGCTCCTTCCCCAGCGTCACCATCTGGTTCAGGCGGCCCCCGGGGGAGATCTCCTTGGCCAGGTCGTCGTTGAGGAAGACCGGTGTCTGCTCCTCGTTCGGTCCCGTCTCGGCGGCCATGTGGGTGGTCGACACGAGCGGCCACAGAGCCGTCGTCTTCGTCCTGGGGGCGGCCCCGTCGGGCTGCCAGGGCAGGAAGGTCCGCTGGATGCCAAGGATCCGCTCCCACGGCTGCGAGGAGGTCTCCCCGGAGAGCGAGACGGCGAACTCGTAGACGCCGTCCTCGCCGAGGTTCAGGTCGTCGACCGGTACGGAGATGTTGAAGTGCTCGGCGACACCGGGAGTGAGCTTGGAGAACTTCTCGGTGTACTGGTCGTCGATCTCCGGGGCGATGGATCGGCGGAGATCGTCGCCGTCCTTGGCGATCGCGTCGACGGACGAACGGGTATTGACCTCAGGGCCCACGCGTAGCCCCACGTGGGCGTCGGTGACGGTCTGCTTGCCGTTGTTCGTCACGGTGCCGGACACGGTCACCGTGTCCCCGTCCGTGGGTGCGGAGGGGGTGAGCGAGTCGACGGCGACGGCCACCGAACCCGCATCGGCGTCGGCCTTGGCGAGGGACGGCCCGTCGGCGTGTGCCGAGCCCGCGGCCGGCAGCTGGAGCAGACCGGCCACCAGGGGCGCCCCGGCGAGCAGCGCCGTGGTGCGCCGTAGCCACCGGCGGGCAGGTGAGGGACTGGTCCCCTGGAAGTCTGCCGCCTCGGCCACGCGCTCGCCCGTCCCTCGTCGTCGTCAGTGGTCGTCGGAATGTGCGTCCACGCATGGTAACGATGCGGGCCGAGGGGAAGTGCCGCGGAGTACGCCACAAGATCCGCCACCGGACGGAGCCGCACCGTATGTGCGCCTATAAAGGGAGCGCTGCACGAGTGGGGGATTCGTTGCGTGATCAATGGGGGCGCCGGTGTCCGCCCGGGCCACGTACCCTGTTCTGTTGTGCCGAACGCCAACGAAGTCAACCCCAGTGCCCTGAGCCAGGACGAGGACCGCGCGGTGAGTGAACCGCTGCGGGTCGCCCCTGTCGCCGACGACCTCGCCCGCCGCTTCCAGGAGGCCGGGTTCTCTCTCGCCCTGGTGGGTGGCTCGGTCCGGGACGCGTTGCTCGGCCGGCTCGGCAACGACCTGGACTTCACGACCGACGCCCGCCCGCAGGACGTCCTGAAGATCCTCCGGCCGTGGGCGGATGCCGTCTGGGAGGTCGGAATCGCCTTCGGCACGGTCGGTGCGCAGAAGGACGCCCGTGACGGAGACACTGATCGAAGCTTTCAGATCGAGGTGACCACCTACCGGTCGGAAGCCTACGACCGGACCTCGCGCAAGCCCGAGGTGTCCTACGGCGACTCCATCGAGCAGGACCTCGTCCGGCGGGACTTCACCGTGAACGCCATGGCCGTCGCGCTCCCGGAGAAGAAGTTCATCGATCCGCACGGCGGTCTCGACGACCTCGCGGCGCGGGTGCTGCGTACTCCCGGCACCCCCGAGGAGTCTTTCTCGGACGACCCGCTCCGGATGATGCGGGCCGCACGCTTCGCCGCGCAGCTCGACTTCGAGGTGGCTCCCGAAGTGGTCGCTGCCATGAAGGACATGGCCGGGCGCATCGACATCGTCTCGGCCGAGCGGGTCCGGGACGAGCTGAACAAGCTCGTTCTCTCCTCTCACCCGCGCAAGGGCCTGAGTCTGCTGGTGGAGACGGGCCTCGCCGAGCGGGTCCTGCCCGAACTGCCGGCGCTGCGCCTGGAGCGGGACGAGCACCACCGGCACAAGGACGTCTACGACCACACACTCATCGTTCTGGAGCAGGCGATGGCGCTGGAGAGCGAGGGTCCCGACCTGACCCTCCGCCTGGCCGCCCTGCTGCACGACATCGGCAAGCCGCGCACACGCCGGTTCGAGAAGGACGGCCGGGTCTCGTTCCACCACCATGAAGTGGTCGGGGCCAAGATGACGAAGAAGCGCATGACCGCGCTCAAGTACTCCAACGACCTGGTGAAGGACGTCTCGCGCCTGGTGGAGCTGCACCTGCGTTTCCACGGCTACGGCACGGGCGAGTGGACGGACTCCGCCGTCCGCCGGTACGTCCGGGACGCCGGCCCTCTGCTTGACCGGCTCCACAAGCTGACCCGTTCGGACTGCACGACCCGCAACAAGCGCAAGGCCTCGGCGCTCTCGCGTGCGTACGACGGGTTGGAGGAGCGGATCGCGCAGCTGCAGGAGCAGGAGGAGCTGGACGCGATCCGTCCGGACCTGGACGGCAACCAGATCATGGACATCCTCGGCATCCACCCCGGGCCGGCCGTGGGCCAGGCCTACAAGCATTTGCTGGAGCTTCGCCTGGAGCACGGGCCGATGGGGCACGAGGCGGCGGTGGCGGCACTCAAGCAGTGGTGGGCCGAGCAGGAGGCGTGAGTAGCGGAGAGCGGGTCATGTTTCACGTGAAACATGACCCGGCCTGACGCGGCAGGGGCGATGTTTCACGTGAAACACCGCCCCTGCGTCTCGCTACGGGGTGGCTCAGACGTTGGTGAGGCAGAGCAGGAACTCTTTCCCCGTCGCCCGTCGCCCGTCGCCCGTCGCCCGTCGCCCGTCGCCCGTCTCCGCGTAGAAGCCGGTGGCGCCCTCGACCTTGCTGCATGCGGACTCAGCAGTGAACTGCGTGTGGTGGTCCTTGATCTTCTCAATGACCTTGGCCTCGGCATCCGCCGAGGAGCAGTCCACCACCTCCATGCGGTCGGAAGACGACGCGCGGACTTCAGGCAGTCACCCACGCCGGCCTGGTCGGCGTCGTCCCGGCGCGCGATGAAACCACCGACCGGCCCTGCGCGAATGGATTGCCCTGGGGCGGCGGAGTGGTCACTGGGGCCCCTGAAGCATAGGGACGGTGTAGCGAACGGGTCGCGAATAAAACGCACGTAAGCTATCGCCCCCCACTGACATCTCTGTATTTCGCTGAGACTTCGTGGCATCGGTGTGACACTTACTGGCTTTCGAACCGGGCCATAGCGGCCGCGACCGCTCCGTAGATCACCGTGACTGTCACGACCAGCGGTACCGAACGGCCGTCCGGCGGCAGCATCAGCGCGGCCACCCCGGCGGCGCCGACGAAGGCGACGTTGAACAACACGTCGTAGACGGAAAAGATCCGGCCGCGAAAGGCGTCGTCGACCGAGGACTGTACGACCGTGTCGGTCGCGATCTTCGCTCCCTGCGTCGTCAGACCCAGGGCGAACGCCGCGGCGAGCAGCGGCACGGTGGCGAACGGCAGACCGAGTGCAGGGACCAGCACCGTGGCGGCCGCCGCGCACACGGCCATCCAGCGGCCGGGCCCGAGCCGCCCCGCCGCCCACGGGGTGACCACCGCGGCCGCGAAGAACCCGGCGCCGGAGACGCCCAGCGCCAGCCCCAGCAGGGCGAGCCCCTCGTCCGTGTCCGAGGTCAGGGCGTACCGGCACAGCATCAGCAGCATGACCAGCAGGGCTCCGTAGCAGAACCTCATCAGCGTCATGCCCGCCAGTGACCAAGCCGCTTCCCGGCGTGCGGGGGCCGCGAGATGACGTACTCCTGCCACGAGATCGCGGGCGGTGCCTGCGAGCGCCGAGGCCAGTCGGGGCGGCACGCGGGTGGGGTCGGGACCCAGCAGTTCCACGGCGATGCGCAGTGATGCCAGCGCTCCGCACAGGTACAGGGCGGCCCCGAGCAGCACCACTGCGGCATCGGAGTCCGCGAACACGAGACGTACGACGAAGGCGAGGCCGCCGCCCGCCGTCGCGGCGAGGGTACCGGCGGTCGGGGAGAGCGAGTTGGCGATCACCAGGCGGTCGGTGTCGACCACGCGTGGCAGCGCGGCGGACAGGCCCGCGAGGACGAAGCGGTTGACGGCGGTGACGCAGAGGGCCGAGACGTAGAAGAGCCAGTCCGGGACGGATGCGAGGATCAGTACGGCCGTCACCGAGGCCAGCGCGGCGCGCAGCAGGTTGCCGTACAGGAAGACCTGGCGGCGGCGCCAGCGGTCCAGCAGGACGCCGGCGAAGGGGCCCACCAGGGAGTACGGCAGCAGCAGGACCGCCATCGCGGAGGCGATCGCGGCGGGCGAGGTCTGCTTCTCCGGGGAGAAGACGACGTAGGCGGCGAGCGCGACCTGGTAGACGCCGTCGGCGCCCTGGGAGAGCAGGCGTACGGCGAGCAGGCGCCGAAAGCCCTTCAGGCGCAGCAGGACGCGCAGGTCACGGACGACGGCCATGGGGCACAGCCTCACATACGGGAAAGGTCCCCGGGTCATGCGACCCGGGGACCTCCGACGGACCGGAGTCCGCGCTTGTCAGCGCTCGACCTCGCCGGCGATGAACTTCTCGACGTTGGTGCGGGCCTCGTCGTCGAAGTACTGCACGGGCGGGGACTTCATGAAGTAGCTCGACGCCGACAGGATCGGACCGCCGATGCCGCGGTCCTTGGCGATCTTCGCGGCGCGCAGGGCGTCGATGATGACACCCGCCGAGTTCGGGGAGTCCCAGACCTCGAGCTTGTACTCCAGGTTCAGCGGGACGTCACCGAACGCGCGGCCCTCCAGGCGGACATAGGCCCACTTGCGGTCGTCCAGCCAGGCCACGTAGTCGGACGGGCCGATGTGGACGTTCTTCTCGCCCATGTCCCGGTCGGGGATCTGGGAGGTGACGGCCTGCGTCTTGGAGATCTTCTTCGACTCGAGGCGGTCGCGCTCGAGCATGTTCTTGAAGTCCATGTTGCCGCCGACGTTCAGCTGCATCGTGCGGTCCAGGATCACACCCCGGTCCTCGAACAGCTTCGCCATGACGCGGTGCGTGATGGTGGCGCCGACCTGCGACTTGATGTCGTCGCCGACGATCGGGACGCCCGCCTCGGTGAACTTGTCCGCCCACTCCTTGGTGCCGGCGATGAAGACCGGGAGGGCGTTGACGAAGGCGACCTTGGCGTCGATGGCGCACTGGGCGTAGTACTTCGCCGCGTCCTCGGAGCCGACGGGCAGGTAGCAGACGAGGACGTCGACCTGCTTGTCCTTGAGGACCTGGACGATGTCGGCCGGCTCCTCGGCGGACTCCTCGATGGTCTCGCGGTAGTACTTGCCGAGACCGTCGAGGGTGTGGCCGCGCTGGACCTGGACACCGCTGTTCGGGACGTCGCAGATCTTGATGGTGTTGTTCTCGGAGGCGCCGATGGCGTCCGCGAGATCCAGGCCGACCTTCTTGGCGTCCACGTCGAAGGCGGCGACGAACTCGATGTCACGGACGTGGTAGTCGCCGAACTGGACGTGCATCAGGCCCGGGACCTTGGCCGCCGGGTCGGCGTCCTTGTAGTACTCGACGCCCTGCACCAGCGATGCGGCGCAGTTGCCCACACCGACGATGGCTACGCGAACCGAACCCATTCCGGTTGCTCCCTGTGTGTACGAGTGAGGCCCTGACTGGGCGCTCACGTGGCGGTGTCGCCGGGCGTATCCGGCCGGGGGTCGTCCCCGGACCGGGGCAGGCCGCCCGTCGCTCCAGATGTCGTGTCCTGTTGAGCGGTCCCCTCCGAAGCGGAACCCCGTAGGTCCCGCCCCGCCCGCTCACTCTCGATGAGCTCGTTCAGCCAGCGCACCTCGCGCTCCACGGACTCCATTCCGTGGCGCTGGAGCTCAAGCGTGTAGTCGTCGAGTCGCTCCCGGGTGCGGGCCAGGGAGGCCCGCATCTTCTCCAGGCGCTCCTCCAGCCGGCTGCGCCGGCCCTCGAGCACGCGCATGCGCACGTCGCGCGACGTCTGGCCGAAGAACGCGAAGCGAGCGGCGAAGGTCTCGTCCTCGTACGCGTCCGGGCCCGTCTGGGAGAGGAGCTGCTCGAAGTGTTCCTTACCGTCGGCCGTCAACCGGTAGACGATCTTGGCGCGGCGTCCCGTGAGGGAAGCGGCGGCCTCGCCGACGTTCCCCGGTTCCTCGATCAACCAGCCATTGGCGACCAGCGTCTTGAGGCAGGGGTAGAGCGTCCCGTAGCTGAACGCCCGGAACACACCCAGTGACGTGTTGAGCCGTTTACGCAGCTCATAGCCGTGCA
Organism: Streptomyces sp. NPDC037271; assembly: GCF_055603605.1. Classification (NCBI taxonomy): domain Bacteria; kingdom Bacillati; phylum Actinomycetota; class Actinomycetes; order Kitasatosporales; family Streptomycetaceae; genus Streptomyces; species Streptomyces sp. NPDC037271. Next base: position 14,572 of record NZ_JBVJVN010000011.1, on the reverse strand, counting down.
TCGGGGATTCGCGGAGCAGGCCGAGTACAGCGAACTCGAGGATGCCGGATCGTCGGCTCATCGTCGCCTCCTCTCGTCCTTATGCCGCGCTGATGTATCGACTCGATACATCAGCACGATAGAACGAGCTTCCTCGTGCGACAAGAGGGGGGCCGGTGAACGGGATCACATCAGGGATTCATCGAGAGCAAGTTGCCTGATTTGAGGTGAACTTCGGGGCTCGGGGGTTTTGACGGTGCGTAGTCTGTGCGCCATGCAGACCACCGGGAACCGAGTGACGCCTGGGGGCGTCCCTGTCCCTGGTGCAGTACGGGTGAATGCGGGAGGGGCCGCATCCGTACTTCGGGGGGACCGGAAAACAGCCGCCTTTACCAGGCGCGCAAAGGTGCGCCTGCCCGAGGAGTAGTCGTTCGATGAGCGAGCACCGTCGCAAACCGCCGCCGCCGCAGGGAGGCGGACGTGCCGCGGCCCGACGCGGCCAGTCCGGCTCGTCCTCCGGCCGCCGTGCGGCACCGCGAGGCGCCACAGGGTCTCCGTCCGGCTCGTACGGTCCGGAGGACGAGGAGCGTCCGTACGGGAGTCGTGCCGAAGCCCGGCGCGCGGCACAGCGCAGCGGGGGCGGTCGGCGCAGAGTGGCCGAGCCGTCTCGCGGAGGCCGGCGGGCCGCTCCCGGCGGCCCTGGAGGGGCCGGACGGGGCCGTGCGGCAGCGTCCGGCAAGAAGCGGATGATCGATTACCCGCGCCGCGACAAGGACGGATGGCACCGTTGGGTGCCCTCCTGGAAACTCGTCTCCGGGTTGTGCGTCGGGTTCTTCGGCACCATGGTGGCCGCCGCGGGCATCGCCTACGCCATGGTGGGCATCCCTGATGTCGCCAAGATCGCGGAGGCCCAGAACAACGTCTACTACTGGGCCGACGGCACCCAGATGGTCGCCACGGGCGGTGAGCGCAACCGTCAGAGCATCAGCTTCGCGCAGATTCCCAAGGAGATGCGCAACGCCGTCATCTCCCAGGAGAACAAGACCTTCTACTCCGACAGCGGCATCGACCCCAAGGGCATCGCCCGAGCCGTGTTCAACATGGCCAAGGGTGGCGATACGCAGGGTGGTTCCACCATCACCCAGCAGTACGTGAAGAACGCGATGCTGAACGACCAGTCGCAGACGATCTCCCGCAAGGTCAAGGAGATCTTCGTCTCGATCAAGGTCGGCGCCAAGGAACCGAAGGACAAGATCCTCGAGGGTTACCTGAACTCCGCGTACTACGGCCGCGGCGCCTACGGGATCCAGGCTGCGGCGCGGGCGTACTTCAACGTGGATGCCGTCGACCTCAACGCGGGACAGTGCGCCTTCCTGTCGGCGATGCTCAAGGGCGCCACGTACTACGACCCGGCGGGCTCGACTTCGATCGACCCGGCCGCGACTCCCGAGGCCAACAGCGAGCGTGCCAAGCGGCAGATGCAGGACACCCTCGACAAGATGGTGGAGTACGAACATCTGAGCCAGGAGGAGCGGGACAAGTACACCGACCTTCCCACCGTGCGGAACCCGCAGTCGAACGCGCAGCTGGGCGGCCAGATCGGTTACCTCGTCAGGCTTGCCAAGTCGTCCGTGGTCAGGAACGGCGTGGTTTCGGAGCAGCAGATGGAGAGGGGCGGCTACTCGATCTACACGACCTTCGACAAGAAGAAGGTCGAGGCTCTCGAATCCGCGGTGCAGAAGGTCTACAAGGAGAAGATCGACCCCAAGAAGCGTCCCGACAAGGACACGCACGTTCAGTTCGGCGGGGCGTCCGTGGATCCCGAAACCGGCGCCATCAAGGCTGTTTACGGTGGAGAGGACGCCACCAAGCACTTCACCAACAACGCCGACGTGACCGGTGCCCAGGTAGGTTCGACGTTCAAGCCCTTCGTGCTGGCGGCGGCGATGAACTGGGGCGTGCGCGATCCCGACCTCGGGCCGACGCAGTCCCAGGACGAACGCACGATCGTCTCCCCCAAGAGCCTCTACAGCGGCAAGAACGACCTCAAGATCAAGGAATACGACGGGACGATCTGGAAGAACGAGGACGGTGAGCAGTGGCTCCAGAGGAATGACGGCAAGGTGTCACTGGGCGATGCGCCGGACTACAAGATCACCCTCCGTGAGGCGATGCGGGAGTCGTCGAACTCTGCCTTCGTGCAGCTCGGCATGGACGTCGGTCTGGACAAGGTGAAGGAGGCCGCCGTTGATGCGGGCCTTCTCGAGGACAGCCTGGCGGGTGCCGGCTACCCGTCGTTCTCCATCGGCGTCTCGTCTCCGAGTGCCATCCGTATGGCGGACGCGTACGCGACGTTCGCGGCGAGCGGCAAGCAGAGCGAGCCCTACTCCGTGACCAAGGTGACGGACAAGAGCGGCACGATCTACACGCACAAGGTCGAGACCGAGCAGGCGTTCACCGCTCAGGTCGCGGACAACGTCACGGACATTCTGAAAACCGTCGTCGAGGAGGGGACGGGTACCAACGCCCAGCTGCCCGGACGCGAGGTGGCGGGGAAGACCGGTACCACGGACGGCAACAAGTCCGCCTGGTTCGTCGGTTACACGCCGCAGCTGTCGACCGCGATCAGCATGTTCCGCTACCCGGACGACGAGTCCGTCAAGGAGCGGGCGTTCCTGGAGATGTACGGAACGGGCGGTGAGAAGGAGATCCACGGCGCGTCGTTCCCGTCCCACATCTGGAAGGACTACATGGAAGACGCGCTGAAGGGCACGAAGGCGGAGAAGTTCCCGAAGCCGGAGCCCATCGGCGAGGTCGTCAACGACACCCCGCCGCCAAGCCCGTCTCCCTCTCCCTCGCCCTCTGCCTCCGAGACGGAGGAGGCGAGCCCCTCGCCGAGCCCGTCGCCGAGCCAGACGGAGACCAGCCCCACACCGTCCGCACCGACGTCGACGTGCGGCGTCTGGGATTTGAACTGCAACAACGGGAATGATGGCGGCAGTGACGACTCCGGCAACGGCCCGGGCGGCTCGGACGGAAGCGGGGCACCGTCACCGACGGCCACCGAGACGGAGGACAACGGCGACGGCAACGGAGACGGGAACAGTCAGGGAAACACCATCTGGGGCTCGAACGGTTAGCCGAAGAGTTGCCCGGCATGGGCGTTTCACGTGAAACGCCCGCAGGTTTCACGTGAAACAGGGGCCGCTGCATCCACGAGGGTGCGGCGGCCCCGGCGTATTCCCAGGTACGTACGGCAGGATGTGCCCCATGCCCAGTGCAGAATCGACGCCAGCGAGCGCGCACGAGCCGGACCAGGCGCAGCCGACCAAGGAGGACACGGTCGCCGCCGCCGGCAGCGAGCTGATCGGCGGCCCTATCGGCCGACGTGCCCTGCTCGGGACGTCCTGGTGGACTCCCGTGCGGGTGATCGCTCTTGTGGTGATCGGCATGTTCGCCCTCGGCCTGGTCCAGAAAGCGCCCTGTTACAACGGTGCCTGGTTCTTCGGTGCCAGCTCCCAGTACACGCATGCGTGTTACTCGGACATCCCGCACCTCTACCAGGGGCGCGGGTTCGTCGACGGGCTTGTGCCGTACTTCGACAAGCTGCCGGGTGACATGGAGTACCTCGAATACCCGGTGCTGACCGGCGTTTTCATGGAGGTCGCGTCCTGGCTCACGCCGGGCGACGGCTCCATCCAGGACCAGGAACAGTGGTACTGGATGGTCAATGCCGGGATGCTCATGGTGTGTGCCGTCGTCATCGCCGTATGCGTGACCCGTACGCACGCGCGGCGCCCCTGGGACGGCCTGCTGGTCGCCCTTGCGCCGGCCTTGGCGCTGACCGCGACCGTCAACTGGGACCTGCTGGCGGTCGCTCTGACGTCCGCCGCGATCCTGATGTGGTCGCGGGGGCGTCCGTTGGCCTTCGGCATTCTGCTGGGGCTTGCCACGGCCGCGAAGCTCTATCCCTTCCTGATCCTGGGCCCGCTGCTCGTGCTGTGCTGGCGTGCGGGCAAGTGGCGTGACTTCGGGAAGGCCCTGGGGGGTGCGGCCGTCGCCTGGCTCGTAGTGAACCTGCCGGTGATGCTCTTCGCTTTCGACGGCTGGTCGAAGTTCTACACGTTCAGCCAGGAACGCGGGGTCGACTTCGGATCCTTCTGGCTGATCCTGGCCCAGAACTCCGACAACCCGCCCGGCACCGAGACCGTCAACACGCTGGCCACGCTCCTGATGGTGTTGTGCTGCGGAGGTATCGCGGCGCTCACTCTGACCGCCCCCAGGCGTCCGCGGTTCGCCCAGCTCGCCTTCCTGATCGTCGCGGCGTTCATCCTCACCAACAAGGTCTATTCACCGCAGTACGTGCTGTGGCTGGTTCCGCTGGCGGCGCTGGCCCGGCCGAAGTGGCGCGACTTCCTGATCTGGCAGGCGTGCGAGGTCGTCTACTTCCTGGGCATCTGGATGTATCTCGCGTACACGACCAGCGGCGACGCTCACAAAGGCCTGCCGACGGACGGCTACCACTGGGCCATCGGCGTACACCTGCTGGGGACGCTGTTCCTGTGTGTCATGGTCGTGCGCGACATTCTGATGCCGGACCGGGACCCGGTCCGGCGAACGGGCGACGACGACCCGTCGGGTGGTGTGCTCGACGGTGCGAAGGACGTCTTCGTCCTGGGGCCCGCCGCTCATGCACCGCGGCACACGGCTCACTACGAGACATCCCGGGTGCAGTGGGGCGTGGGACAGCAGACGGATGGTTCGCTCTGAGCGAACAGAGCCCTGGTGTGGACCGGACGCCGTAAGCCATGGGGAAGGCCGTACACGGGACAGCGTGTACGGCCTTTTCGCTGTTGCCGGATCCGAATGCCGGCCCAGCCGTCAGCGGTCGACGATCCGGTCGAACTGCGTGGTGGTGTGCCGCAGATGGGCCACCAGTTCGTCACCGACCTTGGGCTCCGGCGCGTCCGAGGGCACGAACAGGATCGAGACCTGCATGTGCGGCGGCTCCGCGAACCAACGCTGCTTGCCGCCCCAGACGAACGGCGCGAGATTGCGGTTGACCGTGGCGAGTCCGGCCCGGGCGACGCCCTTGGCGCGCGGCATGACGCCGTGCAGCGCCTTCGGTGCCTCCAGGCCCACCCCGTGCGACGTACCGCCCGCCACGACCACCAGGAAGCCGTCGGAGGCGGCTCGCTGCTGCCGGTAGCCGAATCGCTCGCCCTTGGCGACGCGCGTGACGTCCAGGACCGCACCGCGGTACTCGGTGGCCTCGTGGTCCCCCAGCCACAGCCGGGTACCGATTCGGGCGCGGAAGCGGGTCTGCGGGAACTGCTGCTGGAGCCGGGCCAGTTCGTCCGCCTTGAGGTGGCTGACGAACATCGTGTGCAGCGGCAGCCGGGCCGCACGCAACCGGTCCATCCAGCCGATGACCTCCTCGACGGCGTCCGATCCGTCGGTACGGTCCAGCGGCAGGTGGATGGCGAAGCCCTCCAGCCGGACGTTCTCTATGGCGGCGTGAAGCTGCGGCAGGTCCTGCTCGCTGATGCCGTGCCGCTTCATCGAGGACATCACCTCGATGACCACGCGCGCGCCCACGAGGCCGTACACGCCGTCGATGGACGACACGGAGCGCACGACCCGGTCGGGCAGCGGTACGGGCTCCTCGCCGCGCCGGTACGGCGTCAGGACCAGCAGGTCACCGCCGAAGAAGTCCTTGATCCGGGCAGCCTCGTACGTCGTGCCGACGGCCAGCACGTCCGAGCCCAGCCGCGTGGCCTCCTCCGCCAGCCGCTCGTGGCCGAAGCCGTAGCCGTTGCCCTTGCAGACCGGGACCAGCCCGGGGAACTGCTCCTGCACGTGCTTGTGGTGCGCCCGCCAGCGCGCGGTGTCGACGTAGAGCGTGAGCGCCATGGCCGGACCTGGGACCTTTCTCGTGGCTGCGGTGTGCTGCGGTGTGTCGGGGACTGCGGGGAAAAGCCTTGGTGGAGCTGTGAAAGCTGTCACCGACGCTACTGGAGCCGGGAGCGCCGGGCAGGGGATCAGCGGCGCGACATGTAGATGTCGAGCGCCTTGTGGAGCAGCTTGTTCAGTGGGAAGTCCCACTCGCCGAGGTACTCGGCCGCCTGCCCGCCCGTGCCGACCTTGAACTGGATCAGGCCGAAGAGGTGGTCGTTCTCGTCCAGGGAGTCGGAGATGCCGCGCAGGTCGTAGACGGTGGCGCCCAGGGCGTAGGCGTCGCGCAGCATGGCCCACTGCATCGCGTTCGAGGGCCGGACCTCGCGGCCGATGTTGTCGGAGGCGCCGTAGGAGTACCAGACGTGCCCGCCGACGACCAACATGGTCGCCGCCGACAGGTTCACCCCGTTGTGCCGGGCGAAGTACAGCCGCATGCGGTTGGGGTCCTCGTTGTTGAGGGCCGCCCACATGCGCTGGAAGTACGACAGCGGACGCGGCCGGAAGCGGTCGCGCACGGCCGTGATCTCGTACAGGCGCTGCCACTCCTCGAGGTCGTGGTAGCCACCCTGGACGACCTCGACGCCGGCCTTCTCGGCCTTCTTGATGTTGCGGCGCCACAGCTGGTTGAAGTTCTTGTGGACCTCTTCCAGGGACCGGTTGGCCAGCGGCACCTGGAAGACGTAGCGGGGCTGCACGTCACCGAAGCCGGCACCGCCGTCCTCGCCCTGCTGCCAGCCCATGCGGCGCAGCTTGTCGGCCACCTCGAAGGCGCGCGGCTCGATGTGGTCGGCCTCTATGTCGCGCAGGCGCTTGACGTCGGGATCCTGGATGCCCTTCTTGATGGACGTGGCGTCCCAGCGGCGGATGATCACCGGCGGGCCCATCTTCACCGAGAAGGCGCCCTGCTGCTTGAGGTGCGCCAGCATGGGCTCCATCCAGTCCTGGAGGTTCGGCGCGAACCAGTTGATGACCGGGCCCTCTGGGAGGTAGGCGAGATAGCGCTTGATCTTGGGCAGCTGCCGGTACAGGACAAGGCCTGCGCCGACCAGATGACCGGTGCGGTCGTCGAACCAGCCGAGGTTCTCCGAGCGCCATTCCGCCTTCACGTCTGCCCATGCCGGGACCTGCATGTGACTCGCCGCCGGCAGACTCTGGATGTAGGCCAGATGCTGCTCGCGACTGATGGTCCTCAGGGTCAGGCTCATTCGGGGCGCTCCTCGGGCTGGTGTGTCCCCATGGGTACAGGGGCTCCGGCTCTCGCGCGAAGCCTACTGCGCCCCGTGAGCGCCCCGTTCGGCGTACGGGTGGAAGGCGGAGGGAAGGGCGTGTCCGGGGGGCGGTCGGCGGCCCGGAGCGGGCTCCGGGGGCTCAGCCGAAGAGCCCGCCGTGGTAGATGCCGAAGTACAGGCCGAGCGCGGCGCCTCCGAGGCCCACCACCAGGCCGAAGCGCTCACGTGTCGTCTCGGAGATGAGCTGGCCGTACCCGCCGGCCAGCACCCCGAGCAGCCCGGCCCACGAGGTCAGGACGTGGAGCCCTCGGAAGCTCGCGGTGGCGAGGGCGAGGACCGCGAGCACCAGGGTCACGGCGAGCAGCGTGTCTTGGAGGGGATGCGGTTTGCCGTCGGTGGCCAGCAGCCCGGTCCGCGGCTTGGCGGGTCGCATGATCTGTGCCATGGGGAACCTCCTGCCAAAGGCAGTGTGTCTTCGCCCTTCACATTCCGCTGAGTACCGATTGTGTCCCCTCACCGCCGGATTTCAACCGCAAGCCGGTGGACGGGTACTCTGTACCTTCTGCACTGGTGTCTGCTGCCGTCCCACGGCCGGGCCACCTCCCCGGAGGAGGCCCGATTGTCAGTGGGTCCTGGTTTACTCGTTGATACCGGTGCCAACGCATCGCAACCCTCCTGCCACGGAACGACCGTGGCCGCTGAGTCCAAAGGAGGTGGGTTCCACATGCGTCACTACGAGGTGATGGTCATCCTCGACCCCGATCTCGAGGAGCGTGCTGTCTCCCCGCTGATCGAGAACTTCCTCTCTGTCGTCCGTGACGGCGGCGGAAAGGTCGAGAAGGTCGACACCTGGGGCCGTCGTCGTCTCTCGTACGAGATCAAGAAGAAGCCCGAGGGCATCTACTCGGTCATCGACCTGCAGGCCGAGCCTGCGGTCGTCAAGGAGCTCGACCGCCAGATGAACCTGAACGAGTCGGTCCTCCGGACCAAGGTCCTCCGTCCCGAGATGCACTGAGCCCTTCCGCTCAGTCGATCCCGGGATTCGAGTAGCAGCACAAGCAGCCAGCAGCAAACCCGCCGAGAGGTTCCCCCATGGCAGGCGAGACCGTCATCACGGTCATCGGCAATCTTGTCGACGACCCCGAGCTGCGCTTCACCCCGTCCGGTGCGGCCGTCGCGAAGTTCCGTGTCGCGTCGACTCCCCGCACCTTCGACCGTCAGACGAACGAGTGGAAGGACGGCGAAAGCCTCTTCCTCACCTGCTCGGTCTGGCGTCAGGCGGCGGAGAACGTCGCCGAGTCGCTCCAGCGAGGCATGCGCGTCATCGTGCAGGGCCGGCTGAAGCAGCGGTCCTATGAGGACCGTGAGGGCGTCAAGCGCACGGTCTACGAGCTGGACGTCGACGAGGTCGGCGCCAGCCTGCGCAGTGCCACGGCCAAGGTCACCAAGACCTCGGGCCAGGGCCGCGGAGGCCAGGGCGGTTACGGCGGCGGTGGCGGTGGCGGCCAGGGTGGCGGCGGCTGGGGCGGCGGCCCCGGCGGTGGCCAGCAGGGCGGCGGCGCTCCGGCCGACGACCCCTGGGCGACCGGCGCTCCCGCCGGTGGCCAGCAGGGTGGTGGCGGCCAGGGCGGCGGCTGGGGCGGTGGCTCCGGCGGCGGTGGCGGCTACTCGGACGAGCCCCCCTTCTAGAGGGCGCTCCACTCACACTTCTTGATCACACAGGAGAAACATCATGGCTAAGCCGCCTGTGCGCAAGCCGAAGAAGAAGGTCTGCGCATTCTGCAAGGACAAGGTCACGTACGTGGACTACAAGGACACGAACATGCTGCGGAAGTTCATTTCCGACCGTGGCAAGATCCGTGCCCGCCGCGTGACCGGTAACTGCACCCAGCACCAGCGTGACGTCGCCACGGCCGTGAAGAACAGCCGTGAGATGGCGCTGCTGCCCTACACCTCCACCGCGCGATAAGGGAAGGGTGACCGACTAATGAAGATCATCCTCACCCACGAGGTCTCCGGCCTCGGTGCCGCGGGCGACGTCGTCGACGTCAAGGACGGTTACGCTCGCAACTACCTGATCCCGCGGAAGTTCGCCATCCGCTGGACCAAGGGCGGCGAGAAGGACGTCGAGCAGATCCGTCGTGCTCGCAAGATCCACGAGATCCAGACCATCGAGCAGGCCAACCAGGTCAAGGGCCAGCTCGAAGGCGTGAAGGTCCGCCTGGCCGTCCGCTCCGGCGAGGCCGGTCGTCTCTTCGGCTCCGTCACCCCGGCCGACGTCGCCTCGGCGATCAAGGCTGCCGGTGGTCCCGACGTCGACAAGCGCCGCATTGAGCTGGGCTCGCCGATCAAGACCCTGGGCGCCCACGAGACGTCCGTGCGTCTGCACCCCGAGGTTGCCGCCAAGGTCAGCATCGAGGTCGTCGCAGCCTGAGCCTTGCTCTCGCTGAAGCGATGAGAGGGGGCCGCATCTCCCGGTAGGGGGATGCGGCCCCCTCTTCATGGTCGGATTCTCACGACCCCGCTTTTGACGGCTGCTCTCATGCCCGAAGTTTCACGTGAAACATCGTGTTTCATGCGAAACGGTCAGCGCGTCGCGCCGGTGACGACCCAGCGGCCCGAACGCGTTCGCAGCCACAGTGTCACCAGGCGCATCGCCATCATCAGCGTCATGGCTGCCCACAGGGCAGTGAGCCCACCACCGAGCGTCGGGACCAGAAGTGCCGCGGGAGTGAAGACCGCGAGAGTGACCAACATCGCCCAAGCGAGATACGGACCGTCGCCCGCACCCATCAGAACGCCGTCCAGGACGTAGACCACTCCGCAGATCGGCTGCGATACGGCCACGATCACGAGAGCGGGCAGGGCAGTGTCCTTGACCGCGGAGTCCCCGGTGAAAAGGGGCAGGAACACCGGACGTGAGAGCACCACGAGCACTCCGAGCACGACCCCGACCGCGACGCCCCACTCCACCATCCTGCGGCAGGCGTCGCGGGCACCCTGGGCGTCGCCGGCCCCCAGGCAGCGCCCGATGATGGCCTGCCCGGCGATGGCGATGGCATCGAGGGCGAAGGCGAGCAGGCTCCACAGGGACAGGATGATCTGATGGGCCGCGATGTCGGCGTCACCGAGCCGGGCCGCCACAGCCGTGGCGATCATGAGGATCGCCCGCAGCGAGAGGGTACGCACCAGCAGCGGCACCCCGGCCTGGGCGGAGGCCCTGATCCCGGCGACATCCGGGCGCAGCGAGGCACCGTGTCGGCGTGCCCCGCGGATCACCACCCAGAGGTACACGGCGGCCATGCCGCACTGGGCGATGACGGTGCCCCAGGCGGAGCCCGCGATGCCGAGGCCGGCGCCGTAGACGAGTACGACGTTGAGAACGGCGTTGGCGAGGAAGCCGGCGATGGCGACGTAGAGAGGGGTCCGGGTGTTCTGCAGTCCCCGCAGGACACCGGTTGAGGCCAGTACGACGAGCATGGCGGGGATGCCGAGGGCGGAGATGCGCAGATACGTGACGGCGTACGGGGCCGCGGTGTCGGAGGCGCCGAAGAGTTCTACGAGGGAGGGGGCCGTGGGCAGGACGACGGCGATGACGGCGGCACCGAGCAGCAACGCCAGCCAGATTCCGTCCATGCCCTGGCGGATCGCGGCTTGCAGGTCGCCCGCGCCGACACGCCGGGACACGGCCGCCGTGGTGGCGTAGGCGAGGAAGACGAAAACGCTGACGGCTGTGGTGAGCAGGGCCGAGGCGATGCCTAGTCCGGCGAGTTGTGCGGTGCCGAGATGGCCGACGATCGCGCTGTCGGCCATGACGAAGAGGGGCTCGGCGACGAGCGCGCCGAAGGCCGGGACGGCCAGCGCGATGATGTCTCGGTTGTGCCGGCGCCGGGCGGTTCGGGAGCGCGCGGGAGCCTGTGTCATGAGCACCAATCTAATCGTCCACAGGTAAGAGATGCAACGCGACTATGACCCTTACGTGCCGTCTCGCCGCGTGCACTTCTGGGCACGGTTCGAAGCGATCTTGAACTGAGTGGGGAAGTTTTTCTTCTGCACAGGGAGTGGACGGCAGAGGTCCAGGTCAGAGGGGTTTGGCAGGTGGGTTCGAGGGCTTGTTCACAGGGCTGTCCACCGGGTCGTGCACAGGTTTCGGGGAGTTCTCCACAGCATCTGGCCGGTCGTCCACATGGCCTGTGGATAACCAGATTGGCTGACGGTGCCCGCAGGCCTACGGTGGTCCGGCGTCTCCTCCGTCCGTCGGCTGGTGAACCATCACAAAACCGACGCGCCAGAACCGGAGTTGGGCGTCCTATTTGTCAGTGCCGTGCCGTAGAAATGAGAGCACGGCGAGGTCCGCTCGGCGGACGGGAGGAGGTGGCTCGGTGAGCATTTCCGAGCCCTTGGACGACCCGTGGGCCGACACCGGTCCCAGTGATCGTCTGCCCGCTTCCCGCCGCCGCGGAGACGGCGGCCGCAGCCGCGACGAGCAGCACGAGCGGGGTCCGGACAGTGCCGGGTGGGACGGCGGCGGGCCGTCGTTCGAGCGGGTGCCCCCGCAGGACCTGGACGCGGAGCAGTCCGTCCTCGGCGGCATGCTCCTGTCCAAGGACGCCATTGCGGACGTCGTCGAGATCCTCAAGGGCCACGACTTCTACAAGCCGGCCCACGAGACCGTCTACCAGGCCATCCTCGACGTCTACGCCAAGGGCGAGCCGGCCGACCCCATCACGATCGCCGCCGAGCTCACCAAACGTGGCGAGATCAACAAGGTCGGCGGAGCCTCCTATCTGCACACTCTCGTCCAGACCGTGCCGACGGCCGCGAACGCCGCGTACTACGCGGAGATCGTTCACGAGCGTGCCGTCCTGCGCCGCCTGGTGGAGGCAGGCACACGGATCACGCAGATGGGGTACGCGGCCGACGACGACGTCGACGAGATCGTCAACCGCGCCCAGGCGGAGATCTACGCCGTCACTGAGCAGCGCACCAGTGAGGACTACCTGCCGCTCGGTGACATCATGGAGGGTGCCCTCGACGAGATCGAGGCGATCGGGTCACGCAGCGGCGAGATGACCGGTGTGCCGACGGGGTTCACGGACTTCGACTCGCTGACCAACGGGCTGCATCCCGGTCAGATGATCGTCATCGCGGCGCGTCCCGCCATGGGTAAGTCGACGCTCGCGCTGGACTTCGCGCGGGCCGCCTCGATCAAGAGCAACCTGCCGAGCGTCATCTTCTCGCTCGAAATGGGGCGCAACGAGATCGCGATGCGTCTGCTGTCCGCCGAGGCCCGCGTCGCGCTGCACCACATGCGGTCCGGCACGATGACGGACGACGACTGGACCCGCCTGGCCCGCCGGATGCCGGATGTCTCGGCCGCTCCCCTCTACATCGACGACTCCCCGAACCTGTCGATGATGGAGATCCGCGCCAAGTGCCGCCGTCTCAAACAGCGCAACGACCTCAAGCTGGTCATCATCGACTACCTCCAGCTGATGCAGTCGGGTGGCTCCAAGCGCGCGGAGAGCCGTCAGCAGGAGGTCTCGGACATGTCCCGTAACCTCAAGCTTCTGGCCAAGGAACTGGAAATCCCGGTCATCGCGCTCTCCCAGCTGAACCGTGGCCCCGAGCAGCGCACCGACAAGAAGCCGATGGTCTCCGACCTGCGTGAGTCAGGTTCGATCGAGCAGGACGCCGACATGGTCATCCTGCTGCACCGAGAGGACGCCTATGAGAAGGAGTCGCCGCGCGCGGGCGAGGCGGACCTGATCGTGGCCAAGCACCGCAACGGTCCGACGGCGACGATCACCGTCGCTTTCCAGGGCCACTACTCGCGTTTCGTGGACATGGCCCAGACCTGACCCACTGCGGGGAAATCCGCTCGACGCGCGACGCCCCGGCCGATGGACTGGGAGCATGACGACATCTCAGGAAGAGCTGCTCCCCGCCACCCGCCGGGCGCTGTTGCACCGGATCGCCGTGGCTCAGGCCGAGGGGCGTACCCCGTCGCTCGTCGCAGCGGTCGTCCGGGACGGGCGCACCGTGTGGCACGGAGCGCGGACCTCGGTAGACGGGCACGGCCCGGACGAGAACGTGCAGTACCGGATCGGCTCGATCACCAAGACGTTCACCGCCGTCCTCGTCCTGCGGCTGCGCGACGAAGGAGTGCTCGACCTCGGGGATCCGCTGGAGAAGCACCTGCCAGGTACCGGAGCGGGCGAGGCCACGATCGCCGAGTTGCTGGCGCACTCGGGCGGGCTGGCCGCAGAGTCGCCCGCGCCGTGGTGGGAGCGGACGCCGGGCTCGCTGAGGCCCGAGCTCGCCGACGTGCTGGGCGAGCAGCCGCTTCTGCACCCGCCGGGCCGTCGGCACCACTACTCGAACCCGGGCTACACCCTGCTCGGCGCGCTGGTCGAGAAGTTGCGCGGTGCGCCGTGGGAGGACGTGCTGCGGCGGGAGGTGCTGCAACCGCTGGGTCTGGACCGTACGTCCGGGAGTCCGCAGGCACCCCACGCCGGCGGCTGGGCGGTGCATCCATGGGCCGATGTGATGCTGGCCGAGCCTGCCGAAGACCTCGGGCGGATGGCCCCTGCCGGTCAGCTCTGGTCCACCACGGGTGATCTGGCACGGTTCGCCGTCTTCCTGGCGAGGGGGGACGACAGGGTGCTGAGCGCGGAGACCGTGCAGGAGATGAGGACACCCGCGGCGCCGGCCGAGGCCGCGGACGTCGTGGACGGTTCGGCCTACGGACTGGGTTTGCAGATCCAGCGCTGGGACGGGCGGCTGTTCGTGGGGCACTCCGGCTCCTTGCCGGGCTTCCTGGCCAACCTCACCATCAGCGTGGAGGACGACGTGGCTGCGGTGGTACTGACCAACTGCACGTCCGGGCCGATGCCGGCCGTGGTCGGTGCCGATCTCGTTCGCATCGTCGCCGAGGCGGAACCCCGGTTCCCCGAACCGTGGCGCCCGCTGCCGGAAGTCGACGCCTCCGTGCTGGAGTTGGCCGGTCAGTGGTACTGGGGGACACACGCCTTCGCCCTGCGGCTGGCCCCCAGTGGGGGAGTCTCGCTGGAGCCGCTGTCGGGCCATGGCCGTAGCTCGCGTTTCCGGGCGAACAGCGATGGCACGTGGACGGGGCTCGAGGGCTACTACGCCGGGGAACTCCTGCGAGCCGTGCGGCGCGCGGACGGGTCGGTGAGCCACCTGGACCTCGGGTCGTTCGTGTTCACGCGCCAGCCGTACGACGAAGGGGCACCTGTGCCGGGAGGGGTGGACCCGGAGGGGTGGCAGGGGATCGGCCAGGACAAGTCCTAGGCATCTCGAGCTGCCGTGGGGGGGGGGGGGGGGGGGGGAGAAAGGAGGGGGGGGGGGGGGGGGGGGCTAGGGGGTGGGTTGGGGGGTGGTGG
>NZ_JBVJVN010000010.1:104711-258140 GCF_055603605.1 Streptomyces sp. NPDC037271 | reverse complement strand
CCCCCCCGCCCCCCCCCCCCCCCCCCCCCCCCCCCCCCCCCCCCCCCCCCCCCCCCCCCCCCCCCCCCCCCCCCCCCCCCCCCCCCCCCCCCCCCGCGGCGCTCAGCCGACCTTGCGCCCCCGCAGCGGTTCCGTAGCCGCGCCCGCGCCCTGCTGAAGGCCCCGCAGGAACTCCTCCAGTACCTCCGTGGCCGTATGCTCCGGGCGCCAGCCCAGTTCGGCCCGCGCCCGCGTACAGTCCATGAGCGGCAGCCGGAGCACCGCGTCGAACAGGTGCGGGGAGGCGGGCAGCAGACGCAGCCCCCACGCGGCGGCGATCGCCGAGCGGGCCGCGGTGCGGGGCAGCCGCACCGGTCGCACGCCGATCATCTCGCCGAGCAACCCGGCGTCCACCGGCGGCTCGGCCGCGAGGTTGAACGGACCCCGGGCGTCCTTCGAACGTGCCGCCAGCCGGTACGCGTTCGCTCCGTCGTCGGTGTGCAGGGCCTGGACCCGCAGGCCGGGAATGTCCGGCAGGAAGGGCAGGAGCTCCGGACGCGCCATCGGGCCCGGCAGGAACCTGCCGCCGAAGATCCGGCGCTGCTCGCTCGCCGACTCCCGCTTGAAGAGGAAGGCCGGCCGCATCCGGACCACCCGGATCCCCGGGTGGTCCCGTTCGAAGGTGTCCAGGGCGCGTTCCAGATAGGCCTTCTCCCGGCAGTACGCGGCGTCCGGCCAGCCGTGCGTCGGCCAGGACTCGTCCACCGCGTGGTCCTTCGGTCCCGGCGAGTACGCGCCGACCGACGAGGCGTGCACCAGTGCCGGCACCCCGGCGGCGGCCACCGCCTCGAAGACCCGGATGGAGCCGAGTACGTTCGTGCGCCAGGTCGTCGCCGGGTCGTGCGTCGGCTGGAACGCCCAGGCCAGATGCACCACGGCGTCGGCGCCGGCGAAGTGGCCGGTAAGGTCGGCCCGCTCCGAGGCCAGATCGACCGCGGCCCACTCCGTCTTCGGCGGCGACCACGAGGGAATCCGCCGGGCCAGCCCCAGCACGGACGCGACCCCCGGATCCTCCGACAGGAGCCGCACCACGCTGGTGCCCACGTTGCCGGTGGCACCCGTGACCACGATCCTGCTGCCCGTTGCGCTGCTCACCTTGCGCTCCTCTCGGCCGCCTGCCGTACGGGGCTCACCGGGTACCCGCCCCGCCGGGGAGGCACGCAAGGAGAAGCCCCGACCGTGACGGGGGGATCACGATCGGGGCGGTACGAGGTGGATACGGACGGCGGTCGCCTCTCGGCGAAAGGCTCCACAGGGCTTCAGCCGAACGATCGTCCCTGTGGGCAATAGGTGAGGCCCGGGGACACTGTCCCGTCCGTACCCACGCCCTCTTCAACGGGGAAGGCCCTGCCGGTGTTCCATCCGTCTGTCGCGTTTTGGGGTGATGTGTGTCACTGCTGCTGGGGCTCGGGCACGATCTCGGCCCACAGGTTCTCGGCCTGCAGCAGCAGTGTGCCGAGGACCGCCGTCCGCGCGGCTTCCTGCCCGGCGTGCTCCCGCAGCCCCTCCTGCAACAGCCGGTGCAGTTCCTCCATCGTCGCCTCGGTCTCCTCCGTCGCCTCCTCCGGGCGGGACGGGGCGGTTTCGCCGAGCAGACGGCCGGACTCGGTGTGACAGGAGTCGCCGATCAGCTTCAGCAGCCGCGCGTACAGGTCCAGTACCGGGCCCTCGGGCGGGGCGGGCGTCCGATGCTCGTCGGCCGCCACCGCCAGCGTCCGGGTCAGCGCCGTGATGTTGCCGGTGACGTGACTCCACCGCTGGTCCTCGTCCTCGGGCGGGACGGAGGTGGGCGCGCGGTGCAGCTTGCGCAGTGGGCCGGAGGTGAGGCGAAGGCTCTCCCGGCTCCAGGCCCGGGCCGACTCCAGGGCTTCCAGCCGCCGCTGCAGCCGCGCGGCGCCGCTCGTCCAGCCGGCCGCACTCTGCGCGTCCCACTCGGTCTCCCGCAGGTCGGCCGCGACGGAGTGCAGGACGTCGCCCGCCTCCCGGGCCAGCGCCGCGAGGTTCTCGTTGACGTCCCTCAAGTGGATCGGTGGCAGCACGAAGGCGTTGACCGCTACGCCGACGACCGCGCCGAGCGCCGCCTGCCCCACCCGGTGCCCGACCGCGGAGGCGGACACCGCCGTGCCGGAGGCCAGGACGAACACCGCGGTGGTGGCCGTGTAGATGCCCTGCTGCCCGAAGCGGGACCAGTTCGCGATCAGCATCAGCACCGGCAGGGACAGCGCCAGCGCCGCGGTGATGTCGTTGGTGATCGCCTGCGCCGCCGACGCCATCAGCGCCCCGGCGCAGATCGCCGTGAACTGCTGCCCGGCCTGCCGCACCGAGCTGTAGACCGTGGCCTGTACGAGGACCAGCGCGACCCAGGGGGCCATCAGCGCCATCGGATCGTTCAGCCAGACGCCCGCGATGGCCCAGGCGATCAGCGCCGCGCCCGCGGCCTTCAACGACTGCACGGCCAGGTCGCGTTCCCGCCCCGGCCCCTGCCAGGCGGCCCGGACGGAGCGCCCGACGGCACACGCCTCCCGCCACACCGCGGTCACCGGCCGTCGTCCCCGGAGCACCTCCCGGACCGTACTCGTCACAGCGGTCATACGGCGCCGGGTATCCGCGTGACCGGCCGACGTCCCCCGGTGTGAGGTACGGCACGGCGGCTCATGCGAACGGGCTCTGTTTCAGGGAGGCCAGCAGGTCGGCCGGGTCGGCGTAGACCGCGTCCGCGCCCGCCTCCTCCAGGTCGGCGCGGGGCAGGCCGCCGCAGAGCACCGCGACGCAGCGCACCCCGGCCCGGCTGCCCGCGCGCATGTCCCAGACGGTGTCGCCGACGAAGACCGCCCGCTCGGCCGGTACCCCGGCCAGTTCCAGGGCGTGCTCCACCGGCTCGGGCGCCGGCTTGCCCGCGTCGACGTCGTCGGCGCTCGCGGTGGCGGTGATCGCGTCGTCCGCGTCGATCGCCCGCCGCAGCGCGTCCAGCTCCGGGCCGCCCGCGGAGGTGGCGAGGACCACCTTCCAGCCGTCGCCGGCCAGGCGGCGCAGCAGTTCCCCGGCGTCCGGCAGCGCCGGCAGGCGGTCGAAGTACTGCCCGTACAGCGCCTTGTGGGCGGCGCTCAGCCGAGCGTCCTGGTCCGTGTCCCGGTCCGCGCCCAGCAGGTGCCCGATGAGGTCGGTGGAGGCGAGGCCCACCGCCCGGTGGACGGCATGCATCGGCACCTGGTGTCCGGCCTGCCGGAACGCCTCCCACCAGGTCGTCACATGCAGGTGATTGGTGTCGACGAGGGTTCCGTCGACGTCGAACACGGCCGCCCGTTCCATGCACTGTTCCTTTCGTGGTCCGTGGATGGTCCGGCGGGTACCACGTCAGCGGCCCGCCACTCCGGACGGAACGCGGCCCTGACCGGTCCAGGCGAGCAGGTCGTCCAGCGGCCACGTGGTGACCACCCGCTCCGCGGGCACCCCGCACTCCTCGGCCCGCGCGCACCCGTGGATCTGCCAGTCCAGCTGGCCGGGCGCGTGGGCGTCGGTGTCGACGGAGAACAGCACCCCGGCGTCCACGGCCCGGCGCAGCAGCCGGCGCGGCGGGTCGAGCCGCTCGGGCCGGCTGTTGATCTCCACGGCGGTGCCGGACTCCGCGCAGGCGGCGAACACCTCGTCGGCGTCGAACTGCGACTCCGGCCGCCCCCGCCCGGTCAGCAGCCGCCCGGTGCAGTGGCCCAGGACGTCCGCGTGCGGATCGCGTACGGCCCGCACCATGCGGCGGGTCATCGCGCGGGCGTCCATCCGCAGCTTGGAGTGGACCGACACCACGACGACGTCCAGCCGCTCCAGCAGCTCCGGCTCCTGATCCAGCGAGCCGTCGTCGAGGATGTCGCACTCGATGCCGGTCAGCAGCCGGAACGGCGCCCACGTCCCGTTGAGCTCCGCCACCACGTCCAGCTGCTCGCGCAGCCGCTCGGGCGACAGGCCGCGTGCCACCGTCAGCCGCGGCGAGTGGTCGGTCAGCGCCGCCCACTCGTGCCCGAGCGCCGCCGCGGCCCGGCCCATCTCCTCGATCGGGCTGCCGCCGTCGGACCAGTCGGAGTGCAGGTGGCAGTCGCCGCGCAGCAGCTCCCGCAGCCGTTCACCGCCCTCGGCGAGCGGCCTGCCCGCCTCGCCCTCCAGCTTCTCCAGGTATCCGGGCACCTGCCCGGCCAGCGCCTCGCGCGCCACCTGCGCCGTCTTGGGTCCGACGCCCTTCAGCGATTCCAGCGAGCCGGCCCGCTCGCGCAGCTCGGCGGCCGGCAGTTCACCGAGCACCCGGGCCGCGGTGCGGAAGGCCCGGACGCGGTACGTCGGCGCCTGGGACCGCTCCAGAAGGAACGCGATGCGCTCCAGCGCCTCGACGGGCTCCATCGCCACCTCCTCCTCCGGCACGTCCAGGGTTCCCCAGCACCCCCGGGACCGCACCACGGACCGGGCGGTTTGTCCGTGCCGCTCCCGGGTACTGCGACGCTCCGCGCCGCCGCCGGCCGCCGGGCCGTGACGCGGGGCGCAGAGCCGAAGAGCGCCGAAGAGGAGGCCGTCATGTCCAGTCCCAGCCCGTCCGACGCCGAAGTGGCCGTCATCACCGGTGCCGACTCCGGCATCGGCCGCGCCACCGCCGTACGCCTGGCCGAGGCGGGCATGGACGTCGGCATCACCTGGCACACCGACGAGGAGGGCGCCGAACGGACCGCCGAAGAGGTACGCGCGCTGGGCCGCCGGGCCGAGACCGCCCGGGTGGACCTGACCCGGCTGCCCGAGGCCGCGGACACCGTCGACGGGCTGTGCGAGCGGCTCGGCCGCGTCGACGTGCTGGTCAACAACGCCGGCACCGGTACCGCCACGCCCTTCCTCGACCTGGGACTGGACGATCTGCGGCGCGTCCTCGACGTGGACCTCGCCGGCCCGTTCCTGTGCGGGCAGAAGGCGGCCCGGCGCATGATCGAGCAGGGCGGGGGCGGCCGGATCGTCAACGTGACCTCCGTCCACGAGCACCAGCCCCGGGTGGGCGCGGCCCCGTACTGCGCGGCCAAGGGCGGCCTCGGCCTGCTCACCCAGGTCATGGCGATCGAGCTGGCCGAGTACGGCATCACCGTCAACGCGGTCGCGCCCGGCGAGATCGCCACGCCCATGACCGGGCAGGAGGACACCGACCCGCACACCGAGCGCCGCCCCGGCGTGCCTCTGGGCCGGCCCGGCGACGCCCGCGAGGTGGCCGCGGTGATCGCCTTCCTCGCCGGCCCCGACGCCTCGTACGTCACGGGCGCGTCCTGGAGCGTGGACGGCGGCATGCTCCGGATGGGCCCGATGGCCGGATCCCATCTGAGGGGCGACGACTGGCGGCGGCCCTGAGGGACCGTTCCGCCCGGTGGTCCGCTCGCCCGGCCACTACCGCGGGTTGCGGCCTACCCTCGATGCATGACCGAAATCGACACCCCGCACATCGGCAGTCCGCGGATTCTCGTGCTCCGGGTGCAGCCGGGCACTCCGCCGTTCCGGATCGTGGAGATCGACGGCCAGGTGGTCGGCGAGGCCAAGGCGGTCACCGACGTACTGGAGGCCGCCGCCGCCTTCGGTATCACGGTCCACGACCTGGACGACCCGGACGTGGTCCGCTGGGTGGGCGGCGACAAGTTCACCTGGACGCTGCGCTGACGCCGGTCCGAGGTCTCAGCCCACCGTCCACTTCTGATGGGCGCCGCCCGTGCAGGTCCAGATCTGCAGCCGGGTGCCGTTGGCCGAGCTGTTGCCGGTGGCGTCGAGGCACTTGTCGGCCTGCGGATTGACGATGTCGCGCGCCCCGGTGACGACCCACCGCTGGGCCGCGCTGCCGTTGCAGTCCCACAACTGGACGACCGTGCCGTCCGCCGTGGCGCCGGCGTTCACGTCCAGGCACTTGCCCAGCGCCCGGATCGTGCCGTCGGAACCCACCGTCCACCGCTGGGCCGCGGTGCCGTTGCAGTCGTAGAGCTGTACGGGGGTGCCGTTGGCGGAGTTCGCCGCGGCGACGTCCACGCACTTGCCGGCCAGGCCGCGGATGGGGCCGCCCGTCCCCGAGTCGCTCGTCGTCACCGAGACGTGGTCGACCACCAGCGTCTGCGGGAAGACCGTGGAGGCGTCCGGGTCGCCGGGCCAGTAGCCGCCGACCGCGAGGTTGAGGATCAGGAAGTACGGCTTGTTGAACACCCACTGCTTGCCGCCCAGGTCGGCCGGGGTGCGCCGCTGGTAGACGTTGCCGTCCACCGACCAGGTGATCGAGTCGGGCGCCCAGTCGACGGCGAAGGTGTGGAAGCCGTCCGCGAAGGCCTGGCCGTTCGGCAGGGTGTAGCCGGCGCCGATGCCGCCCGAGCCGGAGTAGCCGGGGCCGTGGAGGGTGCCGTGCACGGTGGACGGCTCGAAACCGACGTTCTCCATGATGTCGATCTCGCCGGAGTCCGGCCAGTTCACCGGGGTGCCGAGCATCCAGAAAGCGGGCCACATGCCCTGCCCGCGCGGTACCTTCATCCGGGCCTCGACATGCCCGTACTGCGCCGTGAACTTCCCGGAGGTGTTGAGCCGGGCGGAGGTGTACTGGCAGGTGCCGTACCAGCACTGGTGGTTGGCCGGGTTCTCCTTGCGGGCGGTGATGACCAGGTGCCCCTGGCCGTCCAGGGCCGCGTTCTTGTTGCCGGAGGTGTAGTACTGCCGCTCGTGGTTGTTGACGTTGTCGCCGGTCTCGATCTGCCACTTCGAGGAGTCGACGGCCGCGCCGGCCGGCCCGTCGAAGGTGTCGGAGAACGTCACGGCGGCGGCCGAGGCGTCGGCGGCCCGGGCGGCATCCGGTTCCGCCTGCGCGGGTCCGGTCACGAGGGAGGCGGCCAGCCCGGCGGACAGGGCGGCGGCGAGGAGGCATCTGCGGAGCAGGCGTGGACGGGCCACGGCTCTCCCTTCCGTACGGCGTCCCGGGGACGGGAGCGCCGACCGAGGTGGGGGGTAAGGGCGATGCCTCTTGATTCAAGGGCTGAGGCAAGAGGTGGTCAATACCTTGGTACGGACCAGTTTTCCCCTCTCAGTCGCGGGGCCGGCGCGCGTGCACCGCGCGGCTCATCCGCCGGCCCAGGAGCAGGTAACCGGCCAGCGCGCCCGTGGTGTTGAGGATGACGTCGTCGACGTCGAAGGCCCGCCCGGTGACCAGGGCGCCCTGCGCGAACTCCACCAGCAGCATCACCACGGCCGTCAGCAGCAGCACCCTCAGCAGCCCCCGCGTGCGCGGGGCGACGAGCGGCACCAGCACGCCGAACGGCACGCCCAGCAGCAGGTTGCCGCCGATCTGCTTCACGGCGTCCCGCAGCGCCGGCTGGTCCAGGTAGGCCCGCAGCGAGCTGCCGGGACGCATGTTGGTGTGGGTCAGCGCCTCCGAGGCGGGGGAGGGGTGCAGTGTCAGTCGCGCCAGCACCACCGCGAACGCCACCATGAAGACGAACGCGCACGCCATCGCCAGCAGGCGCAACGGGAGGGCGAGCGGGCGCCGTTCGCGCCGGTCGGCGTCCTCGGCCTTGGCGGCACGGGGGCGCAACAGGGAACGCGGCCGTGAGGGGGCACGAGCCATCAGGTCCTCCAGTCGTCGAGCTCCCCGTGTGCTGAGGCGGTTACCCGCGGACACGGCGGGGATGCGGTGTGGTTGCCGCCCGTCAGGACCCGTAGGTCACCCGTACCTTCTCGAAGCCGAGGGAGTGCAGCAGGCCCTTGAGCATCGCCGTGGTGTTGCTCTCCGCGCGCGCCTTCAGCTCGCTGTCCTTCGCGGCGTCGGCGATGTGCCGGGCCGCGAGCTTCTGCACGGCCTGTTCGCCGTTCGGGTTGTCCGAGAACAGGTCGCCGAGGCGGTCGAGGAGCCCGCGCTGCTTGGACACGGCGTAGGAGCGCTCGGGGTCGAGGGCCGGCTCGCCGAGCGCGGCGTGCGGCAGCCGGAGCGTGGCCGCGGTGCGGTCGCCGTCGACCGTCACGTCGTCCTCGCCCACCTTCCCGAGGTCGACGTGGGCGTCGACGGTGCCCGCGCCGACGTACAGGGTGCGGGTGCCCCGGACCGCGTCCGGCAGGAACTTCGCGTTCTTCTCCAGGTCCACGACGACCTGGAAGCTGCCGGATGCGGCCTCGTAGCGGCTGATGTCCTGGACTGACTCCAGCAGCGCGGGGCCCGAGCGGTCGTGGGTCTCGCTGCCGAACACGTCCTTCAGCCCCGGTACGAGGCTCAGCCGGAATCCCGCGAACAGCACGACCAGGACCAGCAAGAACGCACTCAGCGCCGTCGCCCAGCCGGGCAGGCGCCGGGGGAGCTTCCTGACGGGAGTCGTCATGGCGGCGGCCCTCCTTCCTGCTTTCCGGATGCCCCCCATCTCCCTTGCCAGACAGCGAAGTTGGCGCCCGGCGAGGCGGATGGGGGACGCGGGGGCGCGTTCGGCCGCTCAGTGGGACGGCTTCAGCGGCCGGTCCGCCGACGGACGGGACGACCAGACCGCCTCCCCGCGGGTCAGCCCCGGCAGGCGCAGCTCGGCCTCCCGCACCCGCCGGGCCGGCAGCTCACCGGTGATCAGCCAGCCAGGGGCGCCGCCCGTCGTGCCGGTGAAGTCGGCGCCCAGCGCGGCCAGCTGGGCCGTCACCGGCGCCAGCGCGTCCGCCGGGACCTCCGCCTCGAAGGAGTGGTACGGCTCGTAGAGCCGGGTCCCCGCCCGCCGCAGGGCCCGGCGCAGCACGATCGGGGTCAGCCCGCGGAAGTCGGCGGCGGTACTGACCGGCGAGCTGAAACCGGAACGGATCAGCGTGACCCGGCAGTCCGTGACCGCGGCACCGTTCAGGCCGGTCAGCAGGGTGGCGTGCACGGTCTCCTCGACCGCCTGGTGGAAGGCACGGGGAAGCGCGCCCAGCTCCGTCTCGTAGCCGAACACGCCACCCGAGCCGCGCGGCCCCGGTTCCACGCGCAGCCCGATCGTCGCCCAGTACCGGGTGCGGTCGAGCCACGGCATCTCCTCCACCGCCTCGCCGACCCCGGCCGGACGCTCCAGGAACCGCACGCGGCCCGGCGCGAACTCCGCCTCGATGCCGAAGTCCTCGGCCAGCGTCGCCGCGAGCACCTCCATCTGGACCTCGCCGTACAGGAGCAGGGCGGTGGCGCCGGACTCCTCCGGGCGGGCGTGCAGCAGCGGGTCCTGGTCGGCCAGCGTGAGCAGGGCGGAGCGCAGCGGCGCCGCCTGCCCGGGGCGCCGGGCGCGGACCAGGGTCTGAAGGGTCGGCGGCGCGAACTGCGGGGCGCGGTCGGTCAGGCCGCCGAGCCGGTCGCCGACGCGCAGGCCGCCGGGAACGCCGAGCGCGGCGATGTTCCCGGCGGTGAGCGTCCCGGCCCCGCCGACCACGGCCAGGCGCGTGACTCGGACGGGGACCTCGGTGGTCCGGCCCTCGGACTCGCGCCGCAGGAACGTCAGCCGCTGGCGCGGGCGTACCTCACCGTCGTACAGGCGCAGGTACGCCGTCCGCTCGCCGCCCGGTCCGGGACGTACGGCGAAGACCGTGCCGCGCGGTGTCGCGCCGCCCGACGCCCGGGGCGAGGCGGGCGGGACCAGCCGCACCAGGTCCGTCACCAGCTCCGCGACGCCTTGGCCGCCGAGTGCGGAGCCGTGGTACAGCGGGTGGAACGAGCCGTCGGCGGTGCGGGCGGCGAGCGCCGCGGCGAGTTTCCCGGCGGTCGGCGCGGGGCCGTCCACCAGTGCCGCGAGGATGTCCGGGTCGACCTCGGCGAGAGCCTCGGCGGTCCGCTCGTCCGGTGCGCGGCGCGTGACCCGGGCGTGCGCGGTGCCGGCGCCCGCCACCTGCGTCAGCGGCACGACGTGCGGCGTCAGCAGACGCCGGACGTCGGCGAGCAGGGCTTCGGTGCGTGCCCCGGCCCGGTCGATCTTGTTGGCGAAGACGAGCGTGGGCAACCGCAGCCGCCGCAGGGTGCGCATCAGGATCCGGGTCCGCGCCTGTACGCCCTCCACGGCGGACAGCAGCAGCACCGCGCCGTCGAGGACCTCCAGGGCGCGCTCGACCTCGGCGACGAAGTCGGAGTGCCCCGGGGTGTCGATCAGGTTGACCTGGGTGGAGCCGACGGTGAAGGCGGCGACGGCGGAGCGGATGGTGATGCCGCGGCGGCGCTCGATCTCGCCGTCGTCCGTCCGGGTGTCACCGGCGTCGACGCTGCCGAGCCGGTCGATGGCGCCGTGGTCGAACAGGAGCCGTTCGGTGAGGCTGGTCTTACCGGCGTCGACGTGGGCCAGAATGCCGATGTTCAGGGTGTACGGAGTCTGCATGCGGGGTCGAGTCCTCGTCAACCGTGGGCCGGAAGGGGCACTGGGTGATGTCGAGGAGTCGGCGCATGCGAGTGATCCTGACCTGAGGCAACACGGACGGCACCATCATGGCGTCACCTCCCGGGCCCGTGGCAACCGGATTTCCGTAAGCTGAGGATTCGGCCGGACAGGATCACCCCAGGAGCGGTCCGTGCGAGACATC
Organism: Streptomyces sp. NPDC037271; assembly: GCF_055603605.1. Taxonomy (NCBI): domain Bacteria; kingdom Bacillati; phylum Actinomycetota; class Actinomycetes; order Kitasatosporales; family Streptomycetaceae; genus Streptomyces; species Streptomyces sp. NPDC037271. Next base: position 247,565 of record NZ_JBVJVN010000010.1, on the reverse strand, counting down.
GCCGTGTTCAGCGGTAGTGCCCATCCCGAGCTGGCCGAGGAGGTCTGCGCACATCTGGGCGTGCCCCTCAGCCCCGCCCGGGTCAGCAGGTTCGCCAACGACTGCCTGGAGGTGCAGCTGAGGGCCAACTGCCGGGAGCGGGACGTCTTCCTGGTCCAGCCGCTGGTCAAGCCGGTCCAGGAGCATCTCGTCGAGCTGCTGATGATGTGCGACGCGGCCCGCGGGGCGTCGGCCGGCCGCATCACCGTGGTCATGCCGCACTACTCCTACGCGCGCTCCGACAAGAAGGACGCGCCGCGCATCTCGCTGGGCGGGCGCCTGGTGGCGGACCTGCTGGTGGCGGCGGGCGCGAACCGGGTGCTCGCCATGACCCTGCACGCGCCGCAGGTGCACGGCTTCTTCTCGGTCCCGGTCGACCACCTGCACGCGCTGCGCGAACTGGCCTCGCACTTCCGGCAGTACGACCTGTCCCGCACCACGGTCGTCTCGCCGGACCTGGGCAACGCCAAGGAGGCCGCGGCGTTCGCCCGGATGCTCGGCGCCCGGGTCGCGGCCGGCGCCAAACAGCGGTACGCCGACGACCGGGTCAGCATCAGCGCCGTGATCGGGGACGTCGCCGGGCGCGACGTCATCGTGCTTGACGACGAGATCGCCAAGGGCAGCACCGTGCTGGAACTCCTGGACCGGCTGCGGGAGGCGGGGCCGCGCACGATCCGGGTCGCCTGTACGCACGGGTTGTTCGCGGCCGGTGCGCTGGGGCGGCTCAGCGAGCAGCCGGACGTGCTGGAGATCGTGTGCACCAACACCGTGCCGGTGCCGGCCGACGACCACACGGACAAGCTGCGGGTCCTGTCCATCGCCCCCGCGCTCGCCGAGGCAGTGCGCCGCATCCATGACGGGGAGTCGGTCAGCGCCCTGTTCGACGCCCCGCCGGCCCGCTGACGCCGAGCACGTCCTCCAGGGTCGGCCGCGGGGGCAGAAGCCGTGCCAGGCCGGTGATCCGCAGCATGCGCAGGGTCAGCGGGTGGGCGCACACCAGGTGCACCTGCCCGCCCCGGTCGAGCACCTGGCTCCGGGCCCGGTACAGCAGCCGCAGCCCGGAGCAGTCGAAGAACTCGATCCCGCTCAGGTCGAGCACGACCGGGGTGCCGGGACGCCCCGTCTCCCGGTCCAGGTGGGGGACGATCTCCCCGGCCGACGCGATGTCGATCTCGCCCCGGAACTCCAGCACCGTGTGCCCCCGGTCGTGGCGCACACGCAGATGCCAGGTGGGCGACGCGGGTTCCTGCCGCACGGCGACCTTGCCTCCAACCGGATCGGGGGGCCAACTACCCATGCTGCTCGGGAAGTTACCCAGAACGAGCAAATTTGAGCATGTTCGATTGACATATGTCATTGAAATCTCACAGCCGGAGCGGATATCTCACAGCCGGAGCGGACATCTCACGGCCGGAGCGGACATCTCACGGCCGGAGCGGACATCTCAAGGCCGGATCGGCCGGATCGGCCGGCCGGGCCCGTCGGCCGGTTGCCGGTCAGCCGATCACCCGGTCAGCCGATCGGCAACCGGCTGGCGGGTGATCAGTCGACCACGAGGACGAGCTTGCCCGTGGTGCGGCCGGTCTCGCCGAGCGCGTGCGCCTCGGCCGCGTCGGCCAGCGGGAACGTCCGCTCGATCGTGGCCCGCAGCTTCCCCGACTCGACCAGGCCGGCGATCTCCCGCATGTCGGCCCGGTCGGCGTCCACGAGCATCCGCACCGCGCGCACGCCGAGCCGCTCGGCCTCCTCGTAGAACTCGTCCGACCCGACCGGCAGGATCGACACCACCACCCCGCCGGGGCGCAGCACGCGCAGCGAGCGCAGGGACGTGTCGCCGCCGATCGTGTCCAGTACCACGTCGACGTCCTTCACGACCTCGGCGAAGTCCGTCTCCCGGTAGTCCACGGTCTCGTCCGCCCCGAGGGAGCGCAGGAACCCGTGCTTGCCCGCGCTGGCGGTGCCGATCACGTGGGCGCCCCGCGCCTTGGCGATCTGTACCGCCACGTGGCCCACACCGCCGGCCGCCGCGTGGATCAGCACCCGCTGCCCCGGCAGGACCTCAGCACGCTCCACCAGCGCCTGCCACGCCGTCAGCGAGACCAGGGGGAGCGCGCCCGCCTGGACGTGGTCGATCGCGGACGGCTTGTGCGTGAAGGTGCGCGCGGGAGCGGTGACGTACTCCGCGTGGGAGCCGTGGCCGAACGGGTAGGAGAGCATGCCGAAGACCTCGTCACCGGGACGGAACGCGGCCACGCCGATTCCCACCGCCTCGACCACGCCCGAGACGTCCCAGCCCAGGACGAACGGCGGCTCACCGAGGAAGCCGCCGTACGCCCGGTGCTTCCAGTCGGTCGGGTTCACCCCGGCGGCCCGCACCCGTACCAGTACCTCGTTCGGGCGCGGCTCGGGGCGCTGCCGCCGTACCTCCTTCAGGACCTCGGGACCGCCGAGGGCGTCCTGGCTGATGGCACGCATGCTGTTCATCGTGAACCTCGCAACTCGGGGAGGGCTTCCACGGCACGATCCGCGACCTCCGACGAAATCGTGTCACTCCCCGGGCCGGAAGGCACCCGGAGGAGCGGGGCGCCGATCCGTCGGCATCCGCACACCCCGGCCGGTGCCACGCCCCGGGTCCGCTGTGCCACGGCCCCTCCGGCAGAACCGGACGGGCGTATGAGCCCCGGTGCTCAACTTGCCTGCCGGGCAAAGGGATTTGTCGACCGGGCGACCCCGGGCGGCCCCTGGCGGAGCGTGACGGAATCCTCACTTCCGCTGGGCCGCGAAATTGATCTTTCAGGGTTCACAACCGATAAGCTCCTGATCGGTGCTGCGAGTTGACGCGATCGCGACGGGTCGACTCGCGGCGCGTACTCATGAGTGCGGCCCCCTTGCACACCCCCCCCTGTTCGATCGTTTTGCTCGAAGGATGCAGATGGAACTCGCCACTCCGCCACCGGCGGCGCGGGCCCCTGTCGCCTGGTACAGCTGGTGGCTGATGCCACTGGGTCTGGGAGGCGGGACGGCAGCCGCCACGTTCATGAGCTCGGAGCGAATAACCGCGGCTGTCGCCGGTGTGGTGGCGACGGCGGCCGGCACCGTGTGCGTACGCCTCCTCCTGCGCACCCGGGCACAGCTGCGCCGGGCCGAGGAAGGCCACCGCGCCGCGCAGGCCGAGCACTCCCGGCAGTGGCAGCAGCACGTGGCCGGCCTGGAGCGCACGTTCTCCGCCGAGCGCGCCGCGCTGGACGCACAGCTCACCGAGCAGGCACAGACCTACGAGGCCCGGCTGACGGAACACTCCCGGGCCTACGAGGACCGGTTGGCCGAGCAGGCCACGACGTACGAGACACGCTTCACCGAGCAGACCGAGGCCTGGCAGGAGCGGCTGAGTCACCAGCTGGCCGCGGTCTCCCGCCTCGCCGACGAGCAGCTGCCCGACGCGATGCGCAGACTGCGCGCCGGTGACGCCATCGACGACATCCTGCCGACCGTCGAGCAGTGCGCGAAGGTCGGAGCCGACCTCCAGGCCGAACTGCGCAAGGTCCTCAGGACCGCGCTGATCGGCGTCGAGGCCGAGTTCGACCGCTCGACCTCCGCCGAACAGGCCGTCATCGGTGTGGGCAACCGCATCCACGTCCTGACCAGCAAACTCCGTGGCCGCCTGCACGAGATGCAGGGCGAGCACGGACGGCTGCCGGCCGTCGCCCGGGGCCTGATGGAACTCGACCAGGCCATCGGCCCCGCCGACTGCCTCGCCGCCAGCATCGGCGTGCTCGGCGGATCCGACCGCCCGGGCCGGCAGTGGCAGGAGCCGCAGCGCCTGCTGAGCGTGATGCGCGGCGGCATCGGCCGGATCAAGGACTTCCACCGCGTCCAGCTGCGCCATCTGCCCGAGCTCGGTGTCGACGGCGGCCTGGTCGACCACCTCACGCTGGTCTTCGCACACCTGCTGGACAACGCCGCGCGCTACTCGCCGCCCACCGAGCCGGTGGTCGTCTCCGGCAAGGAGGTGCCCAACGGCGTCGGCATCGAGATCCAGGACTCCGGCAAGGGCCTGAGCGAGGAGAAGAAGCGCGAGGCCGAACACGCCCTCGCGGGCACCTCGCCCGGCCCGGGGCTCGGCGGCATCTCGGAGGACGCCAACATCGGCCTCCGCGTCGTCGGCGCACTCGCCCGCCGCTACGGCATCCGCGTCACCTTCGCCGACTCGCCGTGGCTGGGTACGTCTGTCGTTGTCGTTGTACCGCACAAGTACTTCAGCCCGCTGCCGGCGGCCGCGACGGCCACCGTCACCGCGCCGGAGGCCCCGCCGGCCACCACGGCACCACCCGCCACCGCGGCCCCGGACCCGGGTCCCGCACCGGCCACCGTTCCCGCCCCCGCCCCCGCCGACGGTGACGCCGGTACCGTGGAGACCACTCCGGGCGGACTGCCCCGGCGCCGGAGCAGGCGCGCCGAACCGGCCGCCGGACAGGCCCCGGCTCCCGGGCCCGCCGCGTACACCGACCGGACCGGCCCGGCCGACCGGGCCGCCGTACCGCCGGACGCCTCCTTCGCCGGTCTCGCGGCCTTCGCCACCGCCGGACGTGACCCCGGCACCGCGACCGGTGCGTCCCCGCCGAAGGCCGCCGACGCCCTTGACACGACCACCGGTGGCGCGTCCACCGAGCACCGCACTGAAGAGAGCGACTAGTCCCCATGACGCACCAGGGAACCGACGTGAGCTGGGCGCTCCGCGACCTTGTGGAGAGCATCCAGGAGATCCGCTTCGCCCTCGTGGCCTCCAGCGACGGCAAGGCCATCACCTCCTACGGCGCCGAAGACCCCGACGACGTGGACCGTTTCGCCGCCGTGGTGGCCGGACTGCAGGCGCTGGCCCAGCCGGTCGCCGAGCAGTTCCCGCAGCACGCGGGCCAACTCCGCCTCGCGATGATCGAAGTGGACGGCGGACACCTCTTCGTCGTCCGGGCGGGCCTGGAGACGTATCTCGGCGTCCTCGCCCGCGAAGGCCTCGACCAGGGCCTGCTCGGCCATCAGATGCGCGACCTGGCCCGCCGGATGGGTGAACTCCTCGGCACCACGCCGCGCCAGGACGAGCACTCTGGATGAGTGCTCCCCGCCGACCGACCGATCCGTCCGGTCTCGAGCGCTACTACGTCCTCACCGGAGGGCGCAGCGGGCCGGGCGGGTCGGCGGCGACCCTCGACGTGGCGACCCTGGTCGTCTCCCGCGCCGCCCCCTTACCGGGCATGCAGCACGAGCACGAGGAGATTCTCCGGCGCTGCCGGGAACCGCTGTCGGTGGCCGAGCTCGGCGCCCACCTCCACCTGCCCTTCAACATTCTCGCGGTGCTGCTGTCCGACCTGCTCCAGGCAGGCCGCGTCGAAGCCCGTGACCCCATCCCGGCGCACGGCGCCGGCCACGGGCCCGACATCGCGCTCCTCGAGGAGGTACTCAGTGGACTTGAAAGGCTTTGACCAAGCGGGGTCACCGACGGCCGGGGACACCCGCTCGGTGAAGGTGATGATCGCCGGCGGCTTCGGGACGGGCAAGACCACCATGGTCCGCTCCGTCAGCGACATCAAGCCGCTGACCACCGAGGAGACCCTCACCCAGGCCAGCGCCGACGTCGACCGCCTCGTCGGCGTCGCCGACAAGACGCAGACCACCGTCAGTCTGGACTTCGGCAAGATCAGCCTCAACGACACGCTGATGCTGTACCTGTTCGGCACCCCCGGCCAGGAGAGGTTCTGGTTCCTGTGGAACGGCCTGTTCAAGGGCGCGCTCGGCGCGGTCGTCCTGGTGGACACCCGGCGGCTGGCCTCCAGTTTCCGGGCGATCGAGGAGATGGAGCGGCAGAAGGTCCCCTTCGTCATCGCGCTCAACGTCTTCCCCGACTCCCGCGACTACCCGGTCGAGGAGATCCGGGACGCCCTCGACATCCCCCCGCACACGCCGGTCGTCGCCTTCGACGCCCGCGACCGCACCGCCAGCCGCGACGTGCTCGTCACCCTCATACGGCATCTGAAGGACCGCTCGGCCGCCGCCCTGGAGCCCCGATGAACGACGACCAGACCCCGTCCGGCGCCACCGGTGGCTGCCCCGTCGCCCACGGCGAGGACGTCACCCGGCTCTACGGCCCCGAGGCGGCGACCGACCCGCACGACATCTACGCGCGGCTGCGCGAGGAGCACGGCAGCGTCGCACCGGTGCTGCTGGAGGGCGACGTCCCCGCCTGGCTGGTCCTCGGCTACCGGGAGAACCGGCGGGTCCTGGACAACCCCCTGCAGTTCAGCCGCGACTCCCGGATCTGGCGGGACTTCCGGGACGGCCGCGTCGAGGAGACGTCCCCGCTGATACAGATGCTGGGCTGGCGCCCCGACTGCGTCTCCCAGGACGGCGAACCGCACCGCAGGCTGCGCGGGGCGGTCACCGACAACCTGTACGCCGTGGCCGGCCGGGGCATCCGCCGGCACGCCACGCACTTCGCCAACAAGCAGATCGACGCCTTCGCCGACGCGGGCCGTGCCGACCTGGTGGCCGACTTCGCGGAGTACCTGCCCATGCTGGTCCTCACCCGCGTCTTCGGACTCGCCGAGCGGGAGGGACGCAACCTCGCCGAGTCCAGCAAGCAGGTGATCAAGGGCGGTGCGGACGCGCTCACGCACAACGAGCGCATCATGGGCATCCTCGGCGAACTCGCCGCGCGCAAGCGCCAGGAGCCCGGATCCGACTTCGCCTCCGGCCTCATCGAGCACCACTCCGGTCTCGACGAGGACGAGATCGTCAACCACCTGCGCCTGGTCCTGATCACCGCCCACACCACGACCAGCAACCTGCTGGCCCGGGCGCTCCAGCTCCTCCTCACCGACACCTCCTGGCTCTCCGGCCTGGTGAGCGGCCAGCTGAACCTGTCCACGCTCGTGGAGGAGGTGATGTGGAACTCCCCGCCGCTCGCCGTGCTGCCGGGCCGGTTCGCCACCGCCGACCTGGAACTCGGCGGCTGCCCGGTCAAGGAGGGCGACCTGCTCGTGCTGGGCCTCGCGGCCGGCAACCACGACCCCGAGATCCGCCCCGACACCGCCGTCTCGGTCCAGGGCAACGCCTCGCACCTCGCCTTCAGCGCGGGCCCCCACGAGTGCCCGGGGCAGAACATCGGCCAGGCCATCATCGAGACGGCCGTCGACGTCCTGCTGCACCGCCTGCCGGGGCTGCGCCTGGCCGTGCCGCCGGCCGAACTGACCTCCACCGCCTCCACCTGGGAGTCGCGGCTGGACAGCCTGCCGGTCGAGTTCACCGTCTAGCGTCGTGCGGAGTACGTGCCGCCCGGCCTGACACCCGGGCCGGGCGGCACGTACGCGCCTCACACGGTCAGCAGGTCGTCCACCGATCCCCGCCCGGCCAGCTCGGCCGTGGCCACCGGGCCCTCCTTGGCCGCCGCGTACCGGCCGGTGGTCAGCGCCCACTCGTAGTTGCCGTTGATCCAGTGCTGGATGGCCTCCACGCCCATCGCCACCCGGGCCCGCTCGTCCGCGTCCAGATCCAGTTCGTCGCACATCAGCGGTACGCGCGCCTCGAGGGCGACGTACTCGTCGAGGCAGCCGGTCGTCATGCGGTACGCCTCGTCGGCTGCCTCCTGCCACGAGCAGCCGCGCTCCCGGTGCAGGACGGCGATGAGGTTGTGGCCGTCCCCGCGGCGACGCTCGCGCTCGAAGGAGTGGATGTCGTTCATGAACCCGATGGTGTCCGCGGCCAGGTCCCGCATCCGCTCCATCAGCGGATGCGCCATCGCCGCGGCCGGCACCTCGAAGCCGCGGCTGCGCTCGCCCGCGTCGATACTGTGGTGGATGCCCACCGTACGGCGCCGGAAGACGGTGTATTCGTCGAGTCCGAGTGTCCCCGCCCGGCCGCGGGCCGCCAGGTCCACCTCCTCGCAGTGCGCCACCAGGAAGCGACCCCAGGAGGCGGCGAACCGCGACCTCCATGTCAGGGACATGCCATCCGAAAGGTGGGCCCAGACCTCCGCCCAGGCCAGGGTGATGGGGCACTCCACCCGCGGCGCGGTGCCCGCCGGCCGCAGCGGCGTCGCGATGAGTTCCCGCGCCACCTCCGCTATGCGTTCCGCGCGGTCCGGCCGGCCGGCGTCGAACTGGTCGTCGAAGAGGAAGGCGAGGGAGAACCAGTTCATCAGGACGACCATGTCGTCCGCCGACGCATGGGGGTAGGTGCGGGCGGCGGCCTGGGCGAGGTCCCACGACTGGTACTCCTCGAACCCGGCCCGACTGCGCACCAGCCCCCGGTCACGGACCCAGCGCAGATGACGGTCGCGGGCGTGGGCGAGATGAGGGCTGACGGGAGTGTCGAAGGGGAGGTCGAACCGGACGTCCTGAGACATGTGCTTCCTTTCGGGAGACGGCACGCAGAGTCCCCCCGCCCTGCGAGCGGGCGGTCACCGGGCCACCCGCACACTCGAACCGGGCCTCCCGGTCCGAAAGTTGGACCGAGGAGCAGTACGAGGCTGCCCCGACCCTAAATGATCTACACGGCGGCCCGGTCGTGATCTTCGTTACTGCCCACGCCGCATGGCACCATCGGGGCCGAAGAGCATGACGACGCATCAGGAGGCCGTCCACCGATGACCCGTTCACCCGCCCGCAGCGCGGAACAGCGCAAGCACGACACCCTGCACCGCCTGGAGCACGACGTGGACGCCTGGGTGGCCACGGCCGACGGCGCGTCCGGCGCGCCGTACCTCGTCCCCCTGTCCTTCCTCTGGAACGGGTCCTGCCTGCTGTTCTCCACCCCCGCCGCCAGTCCCACCGGCCGGAACCTGGCGGCGAGCGGCAGGGCGCGCGTCGGCATCGGACCCACCCGTGACGTGGTGATGGTCGAGGGCACCGTCGAGACCGTGGAACCCGTCGAACTGTCCGAGCAGGACGCCGAGTTGTTCGCGGCCAAGACCGGCTTCGACCCGCGCGGACTCGCCACGCCCTACCTGTACTTCCGTGTCCACCCGCAGCGGATCCAGGCGTGGCGCGAGGCCAACGAGCTGGAGGGGCGCGAGCTGATGCGCGACGGCCGCTGGCTGCCGGCCGACTGATTCGGCGGAGCCGGGATATCCGCAAGGTACAGGGCCCGGGGCACGACCGTCCCGCGTCCGGAATCCTTCGGAGGAGACATGGCACTGGTCAACGCGGGCGTCGTGGTGCTCGACTGCGCCGAGCCCGAGAAGCTCGCCGAGTTCTACAAGGGGCTGCTGGGCGCGGAGGAGACCGACGTGACCGCCAACCGGATCGGGATCGAGGGGCCCGGCGGCTTCCGCATGGCGTTCCGACGGGACGCCAACGCCACCCCGCCGAGCTGGCCCCGCCCCGAGAACTCCCTCCAGGTCCACCTGGATTTCGTGGTGGAGGACCTGGACGAGGCCGAGCGCGCGATCGTGGGGCTCGGCGGCCGCCCGGTGGAGGCGAAGGACCCGGCCGGCCCGTACGAGGAGCGCGGCTTCTCCGATCCGGCGGGCCACTCCTTCACCCTGCGCGGCGGCACCACGCCGACGGCACCCAAGCAGGGTTAGGGCCTGACGGACGAGTCCCGCCCTGCGACGCCGGGCACGCGCTCCCGCCGTACAGGCGCCCGGCCCACGTACCTCCCGTACGAGGGCCAGGGGTCGGCACGCCGGGAGCGCTCACCTGACGCCGCAGGGCCCGCCCTCGGGCGACGGGGACGGCTGGACAGGCCCTGGCGGCGGTCTGCCGGGTGCCGTCGGCGACGGGGGAGGGGCGGGGCACGATGCGGTCAGTCCCGCCCGCCCATCCCGCCGGGCCAGACACCGGTCGAGCGTTCGATGACCTTGGCGCCCGTCCGGTCCACCGCGCTGCGCACCGCGGCGAAGATGGCGCCCTGGATCGCGGCGGCGAGCAGAATCTCCCCCCAGCCGCGGTCCGGGTCCAGCGCGTCGGGCGCGTTGTCCTCGTGCCGGATCACCTTCCACGTCTTCTGGAACGCCATCCCGGCCAGCGCGCCGCCCACCCAGCCCAGCGCGAAGCCGACGGGCTTGTAGGCGAGCGGGAGCTTCTGCTTCTTCTTCCTGGCCACGTGGATCTCCTCGTGTTCGGTAAATGAATCCGCGGCGGGGCCCGGTCCCGCGGTCAGGGCCTGCCCCGCACCGGAACCGTCTCGTCGGCGCGGACCGGCCCCGGCGGTGTCCCGTCGCCGAAGGGCCGGCCGCCCAGCTCCTGCCGGTGATGGGGCGTGAGCCAGCCGGACAGGTCCGGCCCCAGGGGCACGATGGCGGTCGGGTTGATGCCGGTGTGCACCTGGTAGTAGTGGCGTTTGATGTGGTCGAAGTCCACGGTGTCGCCGAAGCCGGGCGTCTGGAACAGGTCGCGGACGTACCCCCACAGCACCGGATTCTCCGCGAGCTTCCAGCGGTTGCACTTGAAATGACCGTGGTAGACGGCGTCGAAGCGGACCAGTGTCGTGAACAGCCGGATGTCCGCCTCGGTGATCGTGTCGCCGACCAGGTAGCGCCGGCGCTCCAGCCGGGGCGTCAGCTGCTCCAGGCGCCGGAACACCCCGGCGCACGCCGCCTCGTACTCCTCCTGGCCGGTCGCGAAGCCCGCCCGGTACACACCGTTGTTGACGTCCTCGTAGACGTCCGCCATCACCTCGTCGATCTCTTCCCGCAGGGCGTCGGGGTACAGGTCGGGCGCGCCCGGCCGGTGCAGGGACGTCCACTCGGTCGCGAGGTCCAGGGTGATCTGCTGGTAGTCGTTGGTGACCAGCTTCCCGCTGGGTACGTCCACGATCGCCGGCACGCTCACCCCGCCCGGGTAGCCGGTCTCGCGCCGGTCGTAGGCCTCGCTGAGATAGCGGATGCCCAGGACGGGGTCGCGGCCGTCCGGGTCCAGCGTGAAGCGCCAGCTGCGGTCGTCCTGGAGGGGATCGGCGACCGCCAGTGACAGGGCGTCCTCCAGGCCGAGCAGCCGCCGCGAGACCAGAGCGCGGCTCGCCCACGGGCAGGCCCGGCTCACCACCAGCCGGTACCGGCCGGGCGCCACCGGCCAGCCGTCCCGGCCGTCCGCGGTGATCCGGTCCGCGAAGTGGCTCCTGGAACGCTTGAACGCCTTCCTGCCGTAGCCGCTGTTGCCCGGCGTTCCGCCGTCACCGCTCATGGGCCTGCCTCCCAGTCTTTCGTGTGCCCTGGGGGACACGTTCCCCGTTTTCGGCCGTCGGCACGGGTGGGCCACCCACAAGGGGTGTGTGAGCCGCAGCGGCCGGGGCATTCGGCCCCTCGTGAGTGGGACAGCCTCGGAAGAGAAGCAGAACCGGACACCCGACCGCGACCCCGGACGGCAGACCGCCGGACGGAAGACCGGGCGAAACGCCGACCGCAGGACGCGCGTCACCGTGCTGGTCGCCCTGGCGGCCAACCTGGTGATCGCCGTCGCCAAGGCGGTGGGCGGTTTCGTCGCGGGGTCACCCGCGCTGCTGTCGGAGGCGGCGCACTCGGTGGCGGACAGCATGAACGAGGTCTTCCTCCTCGCCGCGCTGCGCCGCAGCCGTCGCCCCGCCGACCGGAGGCACCCCTTCGGCTACGGCAAGGAGCGGTTCTTCTGGTCGCTCCTGGCTGCCGTCGGCATCTTCGTCATGGGCGGCTGCTTCTCCGTCTTCCAGGGTGTCGAGGCCCTGCGCACGGGCGCCCAGGAGGAGCTCGGCGGCTACGTGGCCGGACTGGTCGTGCTCGCCGTCGCCCTCCTCGCCGAGGGCGCCTCGCTGTTGCGGGCCCTGCACCAGGTACGGGGCCAGGGCGGGCCGGCCACCGGGCTGCGCGACCCGGCCCTGCGCACGGTCGTCGCCGAGGACGGCACCGCGGTGCTCGGCGTGACCCTCGCCATGGCCGGGATGGTCCTGCACATGGTCACCGGACAGGTGGTGTGGGAGGCCTGCGCCTCGCTCGCGATCGGCGCGCTGCTCGTGTTCGTGGCGTACCGCCTGGGCCGCGAGGCCCGCGACCAGCTGATCGGCGAGGCCGCCGACCCGGAGACCGGTGACCGCATCCGCTCGCTGCTGCGGGCCCAGCCGGAGATAGACAGCGTCGAGGGGCTGTTCACGATGAAGACGGGCCTCGACTCGACCTTGGTGGCCGCCCGCGTCGACCTGGTGCCGGGACTGGACAGTGAGCGGGTGGAGGAGGTCGCCGTGCGCATCAAGAGGTCGATCGCGCGCACCGTTCCCGAGGCGCGGCAGATCTTCCTCGACGTCACCGACCGGCCCGCGCGGGAGACAGCGGAAAGCCCCGCCGCGACGGGGGAACGCGGCGGGGCCTGAACGACGTGTTCCCGGCCGGCGCCGGGCCATGCACGCGGATCCGGAGAACTTCCGCCCGCCGGGTTCAGCTTCCGTCGGCCGCTTCCAGCACGAAGACCGGAATTTCTCGGTCCGTCTTCTTCTGGTAATCGGCGTACGACGGATACGCGGCGACGGCGCGCTCCCACCACTCGGCCTTCTCCACGCCGGTGACCTCACGGGCCGTCATGTCCCGCTTCACCGGACCGTCCTGGAGTTCCACGTGGGGATCGGCCTTGACGTTGTGGTACCAGACCGGGTGCTTGGGCGCCCCGCCCAGTGAGGCGACCACGGCGTAACGGCCCTCGTGTTCGACGCGCATCAGCGGCGTCTTGCGGAGCTTTCCGCTCTGTGCGCCTCGCGTGGTCAGCACGATCACGGGCAGACCCGTGTCCATCAGCGTCGTGCCCTTCGTGCCGCCCGAGCTCTCGTAGAGCTCGACCTGTTCACGCACCCACTGCGTCGGGCTGGGTTCGTACTCGCCCTCAAGAGGCATGGCATCCGTCCCATCGTCGTGTCGTACGGCTGACCGGCACCGTGGTGCGACACCGGCCGGTGCACGATCCATCCTTACCCCATCCCGCCCGCCGGCCCCGACCCGACGGCGCCATTACGCCGCATCTCATCGCACCGCCGGGCGCTTCGCGGCACGGTCGTCACCGTCCGCACGCCGGGGACGCGACGGAACCCGTCGCCTACCCGCAGGGCCGGACCCGCCCCTGCCGCCCTCCCGCCGCCTACGACCCGCTGCGCGCCACCCGGCCGCCGGCCCGTCGGCGCCCTCAGCGTGTCGCGGACAGTGGGCCGGCCCCGGGAGCCTCCGCCGCCGAGACGTTCACCCCGGCGGCGCCCAGCAGCACCCGCGCGGCCTCACGCGCCTGGCCCGCGGGTGCCGTACCGCCGGTGACGCCCGCCGTCACCATGGCGCCCTCGGCCAGCAGGAACAGCTGTCCGCCCACCGAGGCGGACAGCCCCGCGTCGGCCGCCAGGCCGTCGAGGTACTCGCGGAACGCCCCCTTGTGCGTCCGTACCCGGTCCGCCACCAGGGGAGAGGCGGCCCCCAGTTCGCCGTACGCGTTGATCCAGGCGCAGCCGCGGAAGTCCGGCTCGGCGAACCACTGCCCGAGCCAGTCGAAGACGGCCAGGATCCGCGGGCCGGGCTCCTCGTGCCGGTCGACGTACTGCGCCAACCGCCCACGCCAGCGCACGTCGCGCCGTTCCAGATAGGCCAGCACCAACTGCTCCTTGGCCGGGAACAGCTGGTAGAGGCGTTTGAGCGAGACGCCGGAGCCGCCGCGGACGTCGTCCATGCCGACGGCCTGGACACCCCGCCCGTAGAAGAGCCTCTCCGCCGCGTCCAGGGCCCGCTCGCGGGCGACCTCGCTGTCCATGGGGACCTCTTCCCTGATGTGTGTCTCGACGCGCTCCTTGACGCGAGAACGAGCGTTCTCCTACGGTAGCAGCCGTGTGGAGAACGCTCGTTCTCCACACGTGCCGACGGAGGTTCAGCCATGACGCCCGCCCGACCGCCCCTGCCGCCGTTCACCCGCGAAACCGCCGCCCGGAAGGTGCGGGCCGCCGAGGACGCGTGGAACACCCGGGACCCGCACAAGGTCTCGCTCGCCTACTCCGAGGACTCGGTCTGGCGCAACCGCGACACCTTCCTCACGGGCCGCGCCGCCATCGTCGAGTTCCTCACCGCCAAGTGGGCGCGCGAGCACGAGTACGCGCTGCGCAAGGACCTGTGGGCCTTCGACGGCAACCGCATGGCCGTCCGCTTCCAGTACGAGTCCCGCGATGCTGACGGCCAGTGGTGGCGTTCCTACGGCAACGAGCTCTGGGAGTTCGACGAGCACGGCCTGATGACCCGGCGGGAGGCCAGTATCAACGACGTACGCATCGAGGAGTCGGACCGCCGCATCCACGGTCCGCGGCCCGTTCAGTAGGGTTCCGGGGTGAGCGAACAGGCCCGGAACGCCGAGGACCCCGAGAGCGGCGACAAGCCCGAGAGCGCTGAGAAGCCCGAGAAACCCTTCCTCTACGTCGTCGTCTGCGCCGCCGGCGTGGCCGGTGACGTCGGCAGGTTGGTCACCGCCGCGCAGGAACGCGACTGGGAGGTCGGCGTCTTCGCGACCCCGGTCGCCATGGGCGGCTTCTTCGACACCGCCGCCGTCGAGGCGCAGACCGGCCGCCCCATCCGGTCGGCCTGGCGCCGCCCCGGCGAACCGCGCCCCTTCCCGGCGCCGGACGCCGTCGTGGTCGCGCCCGCCACCTTCAACACGGTCAACAAATGGGCCGCCGGCATGGCCGACACGCTCGCCCTGGCCACGCTGTGCGAGGCCTGCGGCCTCGGCGTCCCCGTCGCCGTCCTGCCCTGCGTGGCCGACGCGCTGGCCTCCCACCCCGCGTACCAGGAGAGTCTGGCACGGCTGCGCGGGATGGGCGTGCGCTTCGGCGACCCGTACGCGGGGGAGGCGGGGGAGGACGGCGGCCACCCGGCGTTCGGCTGGGAGCGGGCGCTGGACCTGCTCGAACGGCGCTGACCCGCCCCGGCTTCGAGCCCGCACGAAGACGTACGCTCCCCACTGGTACTGATGATCCCGAAGACAGGAGCAGCAACGATGCAGTACGTGAAGCTCGGTTCGACGGGCCTGGACGTGTCACGGATCTGCCTGGGCTGCATGACCTACGGCGTGCCCGATCGCGGTACGCACGAGTGGACCCTCGACGAGGAGGCCTCGCGTCCGCTGATCCGGCAGGCGCTGGAGGCCGGCATCACCTTCTTCGACACGGCCAACGTCTACTCCGACGGCACCAGCGAGGAGATCGTCGGCAAGGCCCTGCGCGACTTCGCCCGCCGCGACGACATCGTGCTCGCGACCAAGGTGCACGGCCGGATGCGGCCGGGACCCAACGGGGGCGGGCTGTCCCGCAAGGCGATCATGACCGAGATCGACCACAGCCTGCGGCGCCTGGGCACCGACTACGTCGACCTCTACCAGATCCACCGTTTCGACCCGCACACGCCGGTCGAGGAGACGATGGAAACCCTGCACGACCTGGTGAAGGCGGGCAAGGTCCGCTACATCGGAGCCAGCTCGATGTATGCCTGGCAGTTCTCCAAGATGCAGTACACCGCCGAGCGGCACGGCTGGACGAAGTTCGTCTCCATGCAGAACCACTACAACCTGGTCTACCGCGAGGAGGAGCGCGAGATGCTGCCCCTCTGCGCGGACCAGGGCGTCGGGGTGCTGCCCTGGAGCCCGCTCGCCCGCGGCCGGCTCACCCGCGACTGGGACACCGCCACCGAGCGCAGCGCCACCGACGACTTCGGCAGCACGCTCTACCAGGAGGGTGACCGTGCCGTGGTCGAAGCCGTCACGCGCATCGCCGGCGACCGGGGCGTGCCGCGCGCCCAGGTCGCCCTGGCCTGGCTGCTGCACCAGGACACGGTGACCGCGCCGATCATCGGTGCGTCGAAGCCGCGGCACATCGAGGACGCCGTGGCCGCGGTCGAACTGACGCTCAGCGAGAAGGAGACGGAGGAACTGGAGCGGCCCTACGCACCGCATCCGATCGCCGGACACTGATCCCGGACGGGACGGGACGGGACGGGACGGGCCCGGGGCCCGCTTCCGCGTGCGCCTAGGGACCCGTCCCGGCGTCCAGGGCGGTGACGGACACCGACGACTCGTTGCCGCCCACCGGTACCTCACCGGCCGTCCACTCGACCTCGATCGGGGTCCGTTCGTCCGGCGGGGTGACGAGCAGCGCCGCCGGAGTCGCGGTGCGGGCGCCGCTGATCTGCGGGCTGGAGAACGACAGCCCGGCCCACGCGCTGCTGCCCGGTGTCAGCGTGACCGTCTCGGGGGAGGCGGGCGCGCGTTCGGGGTCCGGGCCCAGCTGCGCACCGGACGCGTCCACGAAGGCGGCGCCCGGATAGCCGTACAGGGTGCACGTGCGCTCGGACGCGTTGGTCAGCACGATCGGGAAGTTCCGCTGCCCGGCCCCCGGGTCGACGCGGCCGACGGCGGCGCGCAGCTCGGAGGTGTGGCAGCGGCCGTCGGTCCGCGCGGAGGCGGAGGCCGATCCCGCGGTGTCGCTGGGCGCGGTGGTGACCGCCGGTGCGGTGCGGATGCCGCCACCGGTGTCCGGGCTGGTCGTGCGGGGAGCCTTGGTGGGTTGTGGGGCGCTCGACGTACTGCTCTCGCTGCCGCAGGCGTTCAGCAGGCCGAGGAGCGCGACCGCGCTCGCGAGCAGGGCCGTGCGGCGTACGGGTGGGGACGTGTTCGCCATCGCTTCTCCACACTCCCGTCAGCTTCTCGCGCACGGCCCGCCCCGTGCGGCGGCACCGTACGCCCTGTGCCTTCGAGTGTCCCGCCGCACGGTGCGGGAAACGAGGGGCACGCGATGTCCGGATACGGGGGGGCGAACGACGTCCGGATGCGGGGGCGTGCCGCTGTGCCTCACTCCTCGTCGAGCAGTCCCAGCTCAGCCCAGATCGTCTTGCCCTCGGCCGTGTGCCGGCTGCCCCAGCGCTGGGTGAGCTGGGCCACCAGCAGCAGACCCCGCCCGCCCTCGTCCCAGGTCTTGGCCCGGCGCAGATGCGGCGCGGTGTGGCTGGTGTCGGAGACCTCGCAGATCAACGTGGCCGTGTCGTGGATCAGCCGCAGCCGGATGGGCGAGGAGCCGTACCGGATGGCGTTGGTGACCAGTTCGCTCACCACCAGCTCGGCGGTGAAGGACGACTCCAGCAGGGCCCAGGAGGACAGTTGCTCGACGACCTGTTTGCGGACGGGGGCGACCAGCGACGGATCGGCCGGGATGTCCCAGGTGGCGACCTGGCCCGCGGGCAGTCCCCGGGTACGGGCCAGCAGCAGGGCCGCGTCGTCGGCGGCGCCGCCGGGCGGGAGCAGGGCGTGCAGCACCCGGTCGCCGGTCGCGTCCAGGGAGCCGGCGGCGGCCGCCAGGGTCTCGCGCAGCAGCGCCCGGCCGGCGTCGGCGTCCCGGTCGCGGCTCTCGACCAGCCCGTCGGTGTAGAACGCCAGCACGCTGCCCTCGCGCAGTTCCAGTTCGGCGGACTCGAACGGCAGCCCGCCCACCCCCAAGGGCGGCCCGGAGGGGAGCTCGACCTGCTGGGGCGGGCCGTCCGGGGGCACCAGCACGGGCTCCGGATGCCCGGCACGGGCCAGGGTGCAACGCCGCGACACCGGGTCGTACACCGCGTACAGGCAGGTCGCGCCGACCTCGCCGGCGCCGTCGTCGCCGGACTCCTCGGACAGCCGGACGACCAGGTCGTCGAGGTGGGTGAGCAGCTCGTCGGGCGTCAGGTCGATGTCGGCGAGGGTGCGGACGGCGGTGCGCAGGCGGCCCATGGTGGCCGAGGCCTGGATCCCGTGGCCGACGACGTCCCCGACGACCATGGCGACCCGCATCCCGGACAGCGGGATGACGTCGAACCAGTCGCCGCCGACCCCCGAGCGGGCCGCCGGGAGGTAGCGGGAGGCCGCCTCCACCGCGGCGGTCGGCGGCAGCCAGCGGGGGAGCAGGCTCCGCTGCAGGGTCAGCGTCGTCTCGCGCTCCCGGGAGTAGCGGCGGGCGTTGTCGATGCAGACGGCGGCGCGGGCGGTGACCTCCTCGGCCAGCAGCCGGTCGTCGTCCGTGAAGGCGTAGGGCCGCCGGAACCGGGTGAAGACCGCGACGCCGAGCGTGGTGCCGCGGGCCTGGAGCGGTACGGACATCGTGGAGTGGATGCCGCACTCCTCGACCCGGCGGATGCGTACGGGATCCCACTCCCGCCACCGTTCCAGGTCGTCGCCGCTGGGCACCGCGGCCACGATCGCGCGCCCCGCGACGAGACATTCGGCCTGGGGTGAGCCGGCCGGGTAGACGTCCAGTCGGCCCGGTTCGGCCACCGCCTCCGGGCAGCCCGGGTTGACCGACTGGTGGGCCGCGCGGCGCAGGCCCACCGGCGGTGCCGACACGGCGGCGGGCTCGCCGCCGTGCTCCTGGGGGTCCAGCAGGTCGACGCTCACGAAGTCGGCGAGCGTGGGGACGCACACGTCCGCCAGTTCCTGGGCGGTGCGGGTGACGTCGAGCGTGGTGCCGATGCGCACGCTGGCCTCGCTGACCAGTTGCAACCGCTCCTTGGCGAGGTGCTGCTCGGTGAAGTCGTGGGCGCTCACACAGACGCCGCGCACCTGTCCGTCGGCGTCGGTGAGGGGCGCGATGGCGGCGTGCCACGCGTGGGCGCGGCTCTCGCCGGTGGCCTTGAGGTGGGTGTGCATGTCGTGGTGGCGGCCGGTGGCGAGTACCTGCCGCATGTGCTGTTCGAGTTCCCTGTTCTGCCGTTTGCTGCCGATGTCGGTGGGCCGCAGACCGCGGACGCGGTCCGCGGGGAGACCGAGGAGCTGTGCCATGACGTCGTTGATGCCGCGCAGCCGGAGCCGGTCGTCGAAGATCATCGTGGCGCAGGGGGACTGGGTGAGGGCTGCTCTGACCAGCGCGTCGTCCGGACGGTCGGGACCGGGCGCCGGGGCGACGGCGAGCCACGTGCCCGGGCCGCCGCCCTGCGACGGCCTGTGGTGAGCGAGCACCCACACGGACACGGTGTGTCCGTCGCGGTGCCGCAGCGCCAGGGTGCCGTTCCAGCGCTCGTCGCCGGGGCCGGGGAGGGGGTCGCCGTCGCCGTCGGCCAGCAGCTCCGCGGCGGGGCGTCCCACGACGTCCGCGGCCCGGTGGCCCAGCAGCAGGCGGGCGCCCTCGTTCCACTCCCGCAGGGTGCCCGAGTCGTCGATCACTGCGCGGGCCGTGGCGGCATCGTCGAACGGGTTGACCGGACTCATCGTCGCCACTCCATTGCGCACACCCACGGTGAACAGCGCGTCACCTGGCCCCAGCCTAGTGCGTCCGCGCTCCGTGCGGACCCGAACCACTGGGCCCGTGACCGTTCCGCGGGCACTCGGGTCCCCCGAAGGCTGGGCCGCCCGGGACAGAAAGAGCTTTCCGTACCCTTGACGGTCGCATGTGGCACAGCGTCAGAATCTGTTTGATCGCGATCAGTTGTGAGTACATCTGAGCCTTGACGAGCTTGACGAGGGAGATCCGGCATGACGGTCACACGCAGATCGGTTCTGATCGCCTCCGCCGCGACGCCGGCGGCCGGGACAGTGCTGGGAGCCCCGTCGGCGTGGGCCGCGGACGCGGCGGGGAGCGGTGCGGGCCGCAGTACCGTAGCCCTGCGCGACGGCTGGCGCTTTCGGCTGGTCGACCCCGACGGAGCGGCCGAGGACTCGACCGGCGCCGCCGACCCCGCCCACGACGACTCGGCGTGGCGCGAGGTCGCCGTCCCGCACGACTGGAGCATCGAGCAGACGCCCACCACCGAGCACGGCACGACCAGCGGTACCGGCTTCCTGCCGGGCGGACTCGGCTGGTACCGCCTCGCCTTCACCCTGCCGCCCGCCGCCGCCGGCAAGCGGATCTCGGTCGAGTTCGACGGTGTCTACATGGACGCCGTCGTCCACTGCAACGGCCGGGAGGCCGGGCGCCACCCCTACGGCTACACCGGCTTCGCCCTCGACCTGACCGACCTGGTGCACACCGACGGCCGCACCGAGAACGTCCTCGCGGTCCAGGTGCGCAACCGGCTGCCGAGCAGCCGCTGGTACTCCGGCAGCGGCATCTACCGCGAGGCCCGCCTGGTCGTCACCGAACCGGTGCACGTACGGCGCTGGGGCACGTACGTCACCACGCCGCGGGTGAGCGACGAGCGCGCCGTCGTCCGGGTGGAGACGTCCGTCGTGAACGCCTCGGGCACCGCGCGCGAGGTCGAGATCAGGTCGACGGTCAAGGACGCCGGCGGACGCACGGTCGCCCGCGCCGCCTCCACGGCGGGCGTCACCGACGGGACGAGCGAGATCCACGAACTCACCGTCACCCGCCCCCGGATGTGGGACTTCGCCGACCCGCACCGCTACACCCTCCACACCGAACTGCGCGTCGGCGGGCGGACCGTCGACACCTACCGCACCCCGTTCGGCATCCGCACCTTCCACGTCGACCCCGAGGAGGGCTTCCACCTCAACGGCAGGTACGCCAAGATCAAGGGCGTCGACCTGCACCACGACCTCGGCGCACTCGGCGCCGCCGTCAGCATCGACGCGATCCGCCGCCAGATGACCATCATGAAGTCGATGGGCGTCAACGCCTTCCGCACCTCCCACAACCCGCCCGCGCCCGAGATGATCGAGGTCTGCGAGGAGATGGGCATCATCATGCTGGTGGAGGCCTTCGACTGCTGGCGCACCGGCAAGAACCGCTACGACTACGGCCGGTTCTTCGACGAGTGGGGCGAGAAGGACGCCACCGAGATGGTGCTCGCGGCCCGCAACTCGCCCGCCGTCGTCATGTGGTCCATCGGCAACGAGGTCCCCGACTCCACCTCCACCGCCGGACTCGCCATGGCCGACCGGATCATCGACGCCATCCGCGCCGCCGACGACACCCGACCGCTCGTCATCGGCTCCGACAAGTACCGGCGCATGCCCGCCAAGGGCTCCGCCGCCGACCTGATGCTGGCCAAACTGGACGGTCTCGGCCTCAACTACAACACCGCCAAGTCGGTGGACGACCTGCACGCGGCCTACCCGCACCTCTTCCTCTTCGAGTCCGAGTCGTCCTCCGAGACCTCCACGCGGGGCACCTACCAGGAGCCGGAACACCTCAACACCGGCGAGAACCACACCCCGGGACGCCGGGCCACCTCGTCCTACGACAACAACCTCGCCTCCTGGACCATGAGCGGTGAGTACGGCCACAAGAAGGACCGGGACCGGAAGTGGTTCGCCGGCCAGTTCCTGTGGTCCGGCATCGACTACATCGGCGAACCGACGCCGTACGACGTCTTCCCGGTCAAGGCGTCCTTCTTCGGCGCGGTCGACACCGCCGGTTTCCCGAAGGACATGTACCACCTGTTCCGGAGCCAGTGGACGGACGAGCCGATGGTCCACCTGCTTCCGGCCGGCTGGAACCACCGCGAGGGCGACACCGTCGAGGTCTGGGCGTACGCCAACGTCGACACCGTCGAGCTGTTCCTGAACGGGAAGTCCCTCGGCACCCGGACGTTCGACACCAAGAAGACGGCCGACGGCCGGACGTACCTGGAGACCACCGAGGCCACCGGCGACGACAAGACCTTCACCGACGGCCCCTACCCCGGCAGTTACACCAGTCCGAACGGCAGTGCGGGCAAGCTCCACCTGACCTGGAAGGTGCCCTTCGAGCCGGGCGAGCTGAAGGCCGTCGCCCGGCGGGACGGCAGGGCGGTCGCCACCGACGTCCTGCGCACCGCGGGGGCGCCGCACGCCGTGCGCCTCACCCCGGACCGCGAGAGCGTCGCCGCCGACGGCCGCTCCCTGGTCTTCGTGACCGCCGAGGTGGTCGACCGGCGCGGCGTCGTGGTGCCCGGCGCCGAGCATCCGATCTCCTTCGAGGTCGCGGGCGGCTCCCTCGCCGGACTCGACAACGGCCGCCAGGAGAGCGCCGAGCGCTACCAGGCCAGTACCCGCACCGCCTTCCACGGCAAGGCCCTCGCCATCGTGCGGTCCGGCACCCGGCCGGGCACGGTGCGGGTGACGGCCCGCGCGGACGGGCTGCGCACGGACACGGCGACCGTCCGCGCCCGCCGGGCCGCGACCCGCGCCACCACGCCCGCCCCGGAGTTCCGGCCCGGGCACCCCGCGCCCGTGGACCACCCGCACGCGGACGCGAGTTACTCCGGCCGCCCCGACACACTCCCGGCCGCCATGCTCGACGGCGACCCGGCGACGGGATGGTCCAACGGCTTCCACAAGGCGGCCACCGCCCTGTTGCCCGCCTTCGACGGGGCCCGCGCCGAGGACTGGGTCTCGGTCGACCACGGGCGCAGGCGCACCTACGACCGGATCGAGGTCTCCTTCACCGTGGACGCCACGCACAGTCTGCCCGCCGCGATCGAGGTCGCCGTCTGGGACGGCCGCGTCTGGCGAGCGGCTCAGGGGACGCGGACCGACTGGGCCTCCGAGTCCGACGCGCCCACCGTCGTCACCTTCGACGCGCTGCGCGGCTCCCGTGTCCGCCTCACGCTGACCAGCCGCCACCCCGACGAGGTGGAGGGGGCGATCCGCATCAGCCGGCTGGACGCGCCCGCCGCCTGAGGTCCCGGCGACACGGTCCGGACGGGAAACGAGTCCCGTCGAGTCCCGTCCGGACCGTTGACGGAATGTCATGTCTCCCACAAGCATGTCCTGCGACCGCTTTTGGGAGCGCTCCCATACGCTGTGATCCGAGCGCGCCACCCGTACCTCCCCCGAGGAGCCCGGACGTGACAAGACGCC
This sequence comes from Streptomyces sp. NPDC037271, assembly GCF_055603605.1. Lineage (NCBI taxonomy): Bacteria > Bacillati > Actinomycetota > Actinomycetes > Kitasatosporales > Streptomycetaceae > Streptomyces > Streptomyces sp. NPDC037271. The sequence goes on along the minus strand of NZ_JBVJVN010000010.1, from coordinate 224,802 downwards.
TGACGCAACGCCCGACACGACGCAGAACCGCCCTCGTCTCCCTGACGGCCCTCCTCGCGGCGGCCGTCACCGCGCTGCCCGCCGCCCCGGCCGGAGCCGAGGAGACCGAGCAGGTCAAGAACGGCACCTTCGACAACGGCACCGACTCCTGGTGGACGAGCAGCAACGTCACCGCGGCCGTGTCCGACGGCCGGCTGTGCGCCGACGCCCCCGGCGGCACCGCCAACCGCTGGGACGCCGCCGTCGGCCAGAACGACATCACCCTCGTCGCGGGGGAGTCGTACAAGTTCTCCTTCACCGCGACCGGCACACCCGCCGACCACGTGGTCCGGGCGATCGTGGGCCTGTCGGTGTCCCCGTACGACACCTACCACGAGGTCAGCCCGCAGCTCAGCGTCTCCGGCAACACCTACTCCTACACCTTCACCTCACCCGTCGACACCACCCAGGGCCAGGTCGGCTTCCAGCTCGGCGGCACGCCCGACGCCTGGCGGTTCTGCGTGGACGACGTGTCCCTGCTGGGCGGCGTGGCCCCCGAGCCGTACGTGCCCGACACCGGGCCGCGGGTCCGGGTGAACCAGGTCGGCTACCTCCCGTCCGGCCCGAAGAACGCCACGCTGGTCACCGACGCGACCTCCCGCCTGCCCTGGCAGCTGAAGAACGACCACGGCCGGGTCGTCGCCCACGGCTGGAGCAAGCCACGCGGCGTCGACGCCTCCTCCGGGCAGAACGTCCACTCGATCGACTTCGGCCGCCACAAGAAGCGCGGCGAGGGTTACACCCTGGTCGCCGACGGGGAGACCAGCCGCCCCTTCGACATCGGCACCGCCGCCTACGAGAAGCTGCGCACCGACTCCGCGAAGTACTACTACACGCAGCGCAGCGGCACCCCGATCAGCGACGAGCTGCGCCCGGGCTACGGCCGCCCCGCCGGACACGTGGGCGTGGCACCCAACCAGGGTGACACCGAGGTGCCCTGCCAGCCGGGCGTGTGCGACTACACCCTCGACGTCGCCGGCGGCTGGTACGACGCCGGCGACCACGGCAAGTACGTCGTCAACGGCGGCATCTCCACCTGGGAGCTGCTCAGCACCTACGAGCGCTCGCTGCACGCCCGCACGGGCGAGCCGTCCAAGCTCGGCGACGGCACCCTCGACATCCCCGAGAGCGGCAACAAGGTGCCGGACCTCCTCGACGAGGTCCGCTGGGAGCTGGACTTCCTGCTGAAGATGCAGGTGCCGGACGGGCAGCCGCTGGCCGGCATGGCCCACCACAAGATCCACGACGAGGCGTGGACCGGGCTGCCGCTGCTGCCCAGCGACGACCCGCAGAAGCGCGAACTGCACCCGCCGACCACCGCCGCGACCCTCAACCTGGCGGCCACGGCGGCGCAGGCGGCCCGCCTCTACCGCCCCTACGACCGGGAGTTCGCCGCGAAGGCGCTCGACGCGGCCCGCACGGCGTGGAAGGCGGCCCTGGCCCACCCGGACGTGCTCGCCGACGAGAGCGACGGCATCGGCGGCGGCGCCTACCCCGACAGCCAGGTCCAGGACGAGTTCTACTGGGCGGCGGCCGAGCTGTACCTGACGACGGGGGAGCGGGACTTCAAGGAGTACGTCCTGAACTCCCCGGTCCACACCGCCGACATCTTCGGCCCGCTCGGCTTCGACTGGGCCCGCACCGCGGCGGCCGCCCGGCTCGACCTGGCGACCGTCCCGAACCGGCTCCCCGGCCGGGACAAGGTCCGCCGCTCCGTCGTCCAGGGCGCCGACCGGTACCTGGCCACGCTCAAGGCGCATCCGTACGGCATGCCCTACGCCCCCGAGGACAACGTCTACGACTGGGGCTCCAGCCACCAGATCCTCAACAACGCCGTCGTCCTCGCCACCGCCTACGACATCACCGGCGCCTCGAAGTACCGTGACGGCGCGCTCCAGAGCATGGACTACATCCTGGGCCGCAACGCGCTGAACATGTCGTACGTCACCGGCTACGGCGAGGTCAACGCGCACAACCAGCACAGCCGCTGGTACGCCAAGCAGCTCGACCCGTCACTGCCGGCCCCGCCCGACGGCACCCTGTCCGGCGGACCGAACTCGCACATCCAGGATCCCTACGCCCAGAGCAAACTTCAGGGCTGCGTCGCCCAGTTCTGCTTCATCGACGACATCCAGTCCTGGTCGACAAACGAGCACACCATCAACTGGAACGCCGCACTGGCCCGGATGGCCTCCTTCGTGGCGGACCAGGGCTGACCGCACGATCACCGGGACCGCCTCCCTCGGTACCCACACAATGCCGCTTTGACCTGCGGCTATTTACGAGTCGGTACCCTCGCGGTACCGTGGGAGGCATGCCAGCTCTGAACGTGGAGTTCAGCGACCGCGAGCTCGAGGACCTGCGGCAGATCGCCAAGGAACGCGGTACGTCGATGAAGGCGCTCGTGCGGGAGGCCGCCGCCGCCGACATAGCCCGGCACCGGGCGCTGCAGGAGGGGGCGGCGGCCTTCCGCCGGTTCTTCTCGGCCCACGCCGACGAGTTCGCGGCCGCCTTCCCCGACGACGAACCACCGCCCCTCGGAGGCGAGGGGCGGGCCGCCTGACCCATGGCAGAGGTCCTGCACATCGACGTGCCCTGGCTGCTCCAGCGCCATGAGGAAGTACTGCCGGAGCAGCCCACCATCAACGACTTCTCCGCGCTCGTCGCCGCCGTCGCCCGGCACCGCGTCGACCCGCCCCGCCTGGGGGTGAATTCCGACCCCGCCTGGCGGGCCGCGGCCCTGCTGCACACCCTCGCCGTCCTCAAGCCCCTGCCCTCGGCCAACGCCCGCTTCGCCTGCGCGACGGCCGTGGCCTACATGTACGCCAGCGGCGTCGGCATCGACCCGCCCTACGGCGCCCTGGTCGACCTCGCGCGCGACCTGATGTCCGGCGGGGCCGACGTCTACGGGGCCGCCGACCGACTGCGTTCCTGGCAGATCTGAAACCCCGGAGGGCCGCCGCCGGCCCACCGCGTCAGGGCGCCCGCCGGGAGCGTGCGCGCCCGCACCGGCGTGTGCACGTGTCTCACACGGGGTGCGGGGAGAAAGGCGAAAGCCGCTGCGAGCCGCACGAGTTGCCGGGTGATCCGACCTTCTTTCACACAGGGCTCGTGTTGCCGGTTCTCCTTGTTGACCATGAGTGGTTTGTGCGAGAGTGAAGCACCCGTGCGGGGGGTAAGGCCGGGTCTCGCACGCGCCTGGACGAACCAGGCCCGATTTCGCTGTGGCGAATTCACGCTCTCCGCACCGCACTCAAAAGGTATATGCCAATCAGGGTGCTTTTCGGCGACCGGAACTTCTGAGTCGCATGTGCGTGGGAAGGAAACGTCTCAGTGCCCACCCCCCACCCTCCTCGACCCGCGTACCCGCCGTCCGGCGGGGATCCCGGGGAGTCCGACGAGTTCCTGGCCGCGCGGCTGAGGGACGGCCCCCAGGGCGCGGCCGCCCAGGCCGCCGCGCTGCTGATGGCGCGCCACTGGCAGCCCGCCCACGATTACGCGACCCTCTGCCTCGCCACGTCGGGCCAGGTCGCCGCCATGGTCACCGCCGCCGCCTGGCGCCGGGTGCTGGACCGGCTCGCCCAGGGCGAGCCCGCCACCGCACTGCGTCCGCGGCTGCTGGTGGCCGTACGGGACACGGTTCGGCAGTGGTCCGCCGACGACGGGATATCCGGCGTTCTCCCGCAGCTGCTCAAACCCGCCGGCGGACGCGCCGTGCGGGCGGCGAAGTCCCTGACCCCGGAAAACCGGGTGCTGGCCGCGCGAGCATTCGCGTCGCTTCCCGGACCGGCCCGTTGTTTGCTGTGGCACACAGAAGTCGAGGGTGAGGGCATAAGCGTCCCGGCCGGTCTGCTGGGCATGGATGCCGACACCGCGTCGGTCACGCTCGAACAAGCGCGTGAGAAATTCCGCGAGGGTTGTCTGCACGCCCACGGCCAGTTGGCGCCGACCCAGGACTGCCGCTTCCACAGCCGCCTCCTCGACGTTCCGATTCGCCGCGGCGGCGCCCTGCTGCCGGATGTCCGCGAGCATCTGACGGACTGCCGGCACTGCCGGTACGCGGCCGAACAACTCGGCCACTTCAAGGGCGGGCTGGGGCCCCTGATCGCCGAAGCGGTACTCGGCTGGGGGGCCCGGCGCTATCTCGACTCCCGTCCGGGGCGCGGGACGCCGGGAGGCCTCGCCAAGGGCGCCGCCCGGCACCGAGGCGGACGCCCGGGGCTGCTGGCCCGGATTCCCGTGCCCGTACGCCGGGCCCCGGGCCGGCCGCGCTCCGGCCGGTCGGTGCTCAGGCAGTTCGGCGCGGCCTCGGCCGCGGTGACGGCGATCGTGCTCGTGGTGAGCGTGTGGTCGTACGACGGCGGTGGCGCCGATCCGGCCGCCTCCACCAGCGCCGCCGGGGGCGACGGCGTGGCGTCCGCGACCAGCCGTCCGAAACCGCCCGGTGCGGCCGGGCCCCCCGCGGCGGCGGACCGCACGCGGCTGCGCAACGTCGCCGCGGACCTCTGCCTCGACGTCCGGGGAGAGCCGAAGGCGGGGACGGGCGCCCGGCTGGCGGCGTGTTCCGGGGCGTGGACCCAGCAGTGGACCCACGAGGACGACGGACTGCTGCGCAGCGTCGCCGACCCGGGGCTGTGTCTGGACTCGCAGGCGGACGCCGGGGTCGTCGTTCTCGGTACCTGCGCCGACGACGGCACCGGGCGCGGCGACGACGTGCGCTACGACCTGACCGGACAGGGAGAGCTGGTGCCGCGCCGGCAGCAGCGGCTCGCCCTCGCCGTCACCACCGTCACCACGGACGCCGACCTCGTGGTGAAGGTGCGTGACGGCTCCGACGGCCAGCGTTGGCGGACCGAGCCGGTACCGACGGCGGAGGGTGCCCTGTCGGTCGCGGGCACCGGCGCCCCGGACGCCCGGCGGGTGGAGCTGCCGGGCAGCTGAGAGGCGCCGGGCGGGGTCCGGTGCGAGGTGGGTCCCCGCGGAGGCGCGGGGCCACTGGATGTGCGGCTTGCGCCGCGTGGGGCGACCGGTACGGACCCGCGGGTGACGAAGCGGGTGTCACCGGTGGCGCGCGGTGCTGCCGCCACCGGCGCTGCACGCCGTCCCCAGGTCCCGCCTCGCGTCGCCGGCCCCGTACCGGTGAGCATGCCGAGGCCGGCCGCTGGGGGAACGGATCTGTTACAGGGGTGTTTCAGGCCTATTGGCGAACGTGCGGATCACGCCATTCGGCCAGTTCGGGCCTCGATGACCGATCAAGAACCACCCCGTTCCGGACTTGGAACGTTCGAATTCTGTGACTTCACGCCACTGATTCAATACGCAAAGTTACCGAAATCCATGGGGTCGAGATGAGTTTCGGCGCCGGACTCGGCAGACTCGCGCTCGCCGTTCCGGCACCGACCGAGCTGGGCCGGCGACACCCTCATATCGAGCGGAAGGATGCACACAATGCGGAACACCGCGCGCTGGGCAGCGACTCTGGGCCTGACGGCGACCGCCGTCTGCGGGCCCCTCGCCGGGGCCTCCCTCGCCTCCCCGGCCACCGCCCCCGCGTCGCTCCACGCCCCCTCGGCCCTCGTGCTGACCGTGGGACACGGAGAGAGCGCTGCCACCGCCGCACCCGTACGCGCGGTCACCCTGACCTGTGCCCCGAAGGCCTCCGGCACCCACCCCGCCCCCGACCTCGCCTGCGCGGAACTGCGGGACGCGGGTGGCGACTTCGACGCCCTGACGGCCGACTCCGGCGTGCTGTGCACCCGGGAGTACGCGCCCGTCGTCGTCACGGTCGACGGCGTCTGGCAGGGCCGGTACCTCTCCTACGAGCGCACCTTCGCCAACGAGTGCGTGAAGAACGCGGGCAGCGCGAGCGTCTTCACGTTCTGAAGGACCGGGACCGCCTGACCCGTGCGGCGTGACCGGCGACTCGCTACTGGGGAGTGCGAGCGCCGCCGTACGGACCCGCGGTCCCGCACCGGGGGCGGCGGACGGAGTGGGGCCGTCCGCCGTCCTCCCCGGAACCGGAACCACGGCGCGGCGCGGTCAGTCCTTCACCGCCGGCCCGGCACCGTCACCGGTGCCGGACGACCTGGACCGGTGGCTGGTGTCGCACCAGGGGTAGCGCCGACTGCGACGACAGGTGCACAACGCGACCCGGAAGCGGTCGGACGACACCGTCGTCCCGTCCTCCAGCTCCACCTCCACGGGGCCCTCCACCAGCAGCGGCCCCCGGCGCTGGACCCTGACCCGGCGCGGGGAGCCCGCGGGACCGGACGGACGCGGGGGGTCAGACGGGGAGTTCTGCACGGACGACCACCAGTTCCTCCTCGTTCTCGGCCAGGGACAGCAGCCCGCGCTGGCGCAGCCAGCGTTCCCGTCCGCGCACCACGGGACCGAACGCGATCCGCTGCCGCCGGGTCACCGCGGCCTTCAGACCGGCCTCGCGCAGAAGCCCGACGGTCCGTTCGGGATCGCTGAGCGCGGACTGCACCAGCAGCAGCACACCGCCCGGACGCAGCAGGCCGGGGACCTCCCGGCAGATCCGGTCCAGGACCAGCCGGCCGTCGTGGCCCGCGTCCCAGGCCCGCGCCGCACCGCGCGGCCGCCGGCCACCGCCCGGTGCCGGCACGTACGGCGGATTGGCCAGCACGAGGTCGAACGACTCACCGCGCACGGGCGTGAAGAGGTTGCCGTGCCGGACGCGGATCCGCAGCCCGGCCCGCGCGGCGTTCAGCCGGGCCGCGCACACCGCACGCCACGACACGTCCACCGCGGTCACCCGGCCGCCCCGCCGTGCCGCCGCCAGGGCGAGGGCGCCCGAGCCGGTCCCCACGTCGAGCACGGCCGCGTCCGGTGAGAGCGACTCGTCGGACAGCGCCCCGGCCAGCAGGGCGGTGTCCTCCTGAGGGGCGTAGACGCCCGGAAGCACCATGAAATTCACGGCTCCCACGTACCCCGGCCGTCACGAAATATGGGCGGCCCCGGAGGGTTCGCGGGGCGGGTCGGGCAGCCGGGTGCGCAGGGACGACCGGCCGGCCCGCCAGTCGGCGAGCAGCCGGGCGCCGAAGCGGTCCTCGACGTACCCGGTGGCGCCGATACCGAAGGCGACGTCCGCCGCGAGGTGCGGTTCCTGCTCCAGCAGCCCGTCGATCACCTCATGGCGCACGATCTGCTCGTGCACCGCGTCGGCCTCGACGTGCTCGTCGTAGAAGTGCTCGGCGGCGGGCCCGGCGCCGGTGCGGCGCATCGCCTCGGCGAGCCGCCGGGAACCCGGCGACGAGGTGATCTCGACCGCCGCGAAATGGCCCACCAGGGCGCCGCGCAGGGCACGGTGCAGACCGAACAGGGACATCATGTTCACCGTGGCCAGGCACTCGGCGGAGGCAGCGTCGAGATGGCGCCCGTACGTCGTGTCCAGGCCCAGGTCCGTCATCAGGTCGGCGAACAGGCGGGCGTGCACCCGGTCGGGACGGCCGCCGCCGTACTCGTCGAACTCCACCGCCGCCATCGCCGCCTTCGCCCGCCCGGACAGCCGCGGCAGCACCCAGGCGTGCGGGTCGGCCTCCTTCAGGTGGTACAGGGAGCGCTGGGCCGCGTACTCGCGCAGATGCCACAACTCGCCCTCGTCCCGCAGGAAGTGGCTGACGCCCTTCCCGTCGACCGGCTCGACGAGCAGCGCCCCGACCGCCTCGTCCACGCTGTCGTGGACCCGGGTGCCGGCCCGTAGCGCGGACAGGAAGCGGTGTTCCAGCGCGGCCCGCACGCGCAGCAGGTCCGGGTCCCACTCGAGGTCGGCGGACACGCCGGCGAAGCCCCGGTAGTGCAGCTCGTAGCACTGGTACAGGGCGAGCTGCAGGTCGTCGCCGTACGCCGGTGCGGCGGCGACGGCCTCCGGGCCGGGCAGCGGGCCCGCGCCGAGCAGGTACGCGCCGACGGCCGTGGAGAGCGGGCCCCGGGCCGTCGGCAACTGTGGTCCTTCGCGGTCGTACTCCATGGCGTCGCGAGTACCCGCACACCGCGGCGGCACCCCCGCCCGCGCGCGGTCCCGCGTCACTCGCCCTCGGCGTCCCGCTGGGCCCCGGTGTTCGGCGAGGTGGCGTCCCCCGCCTCTCCCCGGCGCCGGGCCTCGTCGGACTCCGCGTCGCGGGGCCTGGACTCCTTGATCTCGCGCAGGACCTCCTCGATGGCCGTCTCGGGCTGCTCGTGGGTGCGCTCGTCATCCTGGGACACGGGTGTCTCCTTCTCTCCTCGTACCGTTCGGTCGTGTGCTCCCGGGTGCGGGAGCGGCCCCTGCCACGTGGCGGGTCAGCCGGGCGCGGTCGCGACACGCAGGGGCACCGGGGCCGGAGTGGCCGCCTCGTCGTTGCGGCGGACGACCTCCGCCCACCAGGACGGGCCGTCCTCGATGTGGCGCAGCAGGATGCCCTCGCGGATCGCCCAGGGGCAGAGCGTGACCGTTTCCAGCCCGGTCAGCTTCATCGCGGTGTGCCCGACCACCGCCCCGGCCAGACTCTGCGCCGCCCGCGGCGCGGAGATGCCGGGCAGCCGGGCCCGCTCGGCGGCGGACAGGGCGGCCAGCCGGCCGATCGCCTCTCCCAGGTCCGAGCAGCGCAGCTGCCGCTCCGTGAACGGCCCGTGCCGTCCCGGCGAGGCCCCGCACAGCCGCCCGAGCTGCTGGAAGGTCCGCGAGGTGGCCGCCGCCGTGCGCGGCCCCTCCCAGCGGATCCGCGCCGCGACGTCCCGCAGCTGATGGCGGACCTTGCGGCGCAGCGCCCGCACCTGCTCCGGTGGCGGTGCCTCCTCACCGCCCGCGAGGAACTCGTGGGTCAGCCGTGCCGCCCCCAGCGGCAGCGACGCCACGAAGTCGGGCAGCCGGCCGCGGCCGAAGGCGATCTCCAGGGAGCCGCCGCCTATGTCGAGCAGGGCGAGGGGCCCGGCCCGCCAGCCCATCCAGCGCCGGGCCCCGAGGAACGTCAGCTCCGCCTCCACCTCGCCCGGCAGCGTGCACAGGGCGGTGCCCGTGCGGGCGCGGACGGTGTGCAGCACCTCCCGGCGGTTGGGCGCGGCACGCACCACGGCGGTGGCGAAGGCCAGCGGGTCGGCCGCTCCCCAGCGGGCCGCGGTCCTGTTCGCGTCGGTGACCGCCTCCACGAGCCGCTCCACGGCCTCCTCGGGGACCGGATCCCCGGGCTTGACCTGCTCGGACAGCCGCAGCCGCCACTTCGCGGTGTGGACCGGAAGCGGAACCCCACCCTCGGCGTCCGCCACCATGAGCCGGACCGTCTTCGAGCCCACATCCACCACGCTGATACGCATGAAGGCGCAGGTACCCATTTTGGCGCCGGTCCAACGGGCCCGGGGCCGGTACGGCCGGAAACCGGGCGTGCCGGCCGCACTCCGGCCCGTCAGGCCAGCTGCCGTCGCACCAGTTCGTGCAGCCGGCCGCCCGTGTCGGCGAGCAGCTCGGCGGGCGGGCCCTGCTGGGCGACCCTGCCGTCCTCCATCACGATCACGCGGTCGGCGTCGAGCACCGTGGACAGGCGGTGGGCGATGACGATCCGGGTGGCGTCGAGGGCCTTGGTGGACTCGATCACCGCGCGCTGCGTCTCGTTGTCCAGGGCGCTGGTCGCCTCGTCGAAGAAGAGGATGCGCGGCCGGCGGATCAGCGCCTGCGCGATCATCAGCCGCTGCCGTTGGCCCCCGGAGACCGCCCCACTGCCGGAGACGATCGTGTGCAGGCCCATCGGCATCCGCTTGATGTCCTCCGCGAGCCCGGCCATCTCGGCCGCCGCCATCACCTCCTCCGGCGTGTACGGCTCGGTGCCGCAGATCACGTCCAGGATCGAGCCGCTGAACGGCTGCGCGTGCTGGAGCACCACCCCGCACTGCCGGCGCACCGCGGACTGGTCGAGGGCGGCCAGGTCCTGGCCGTCGTACAGGACGCTGCCCGACAGCGGCCGGTCGAAGCCGATGAGCAGCCTCAGCAGCGTCGACTTGCCGCAGCCGCTGGCACCGACGACCGCCACGAACTCGCCCGGCCGCGCCTCGAACGACACGTCGTCCAGGACCAGCGGTCCGTCGTCGGTGTAGCGGAAGGACAGCCGCCGCGCCTCGACCGCCCCGGACAGCGGCCCCGGCCGGGTGCTCGCCGTGCGGACCTCGGGCGTGGCGTCCAGGACCGGCCTGATCTCCTCGAACAGCGGCAGCGCGGCCACCGCCGACACGAACGCGCCGGTCAGCTGGGTGACCGAGGTCAGCAGCATCGTCACCGAGGCGTTGAAGGTGAGGAACTCGGCCGCCGACATCGAACCGCGCGCCGGACCGGCCAGGAGCATGAACATCAGCAGCGTGCACAGCGGCAGGTACACCGCGCCGAGCACCGCGTTCAGGTTCTTGATCCGGCCCGCACGCTGCTGGAGTTCCCGGCTGCGCGCGAACTGCTCCGCCCACGCCGCGTACGCGTAGTTCTCGGCCGCCGCGACCCGCAGCTTGGGGAGCCCGCGAAGCGTCTGGAACGCCTGGTTGTTCAGCTTGTTGGTGAGCTTGACCAGCCGCCGCTGCCAGCGCACCTGCCACAGCCCCAGCCCCAGGAACACGGCGGCGACGACCACCAGCATGCCGATCGCCGCGAACGCCATGGGCACGCTGTACCAGAGCAGCAGTCCCAGGTTCATCGCCCCTACGGTCACCGACTGGGCCACCGTCGGACCGACGCCCGCCAGCAGTCTGCGGATCGCGCTGATGCCCATGGCCGCGCCGGCCAGCTCACCGGTGGAGCGCTCGGTGAAGAACTTCGTCGGCAGCCGCAGCAGCCGGTCCCACACCGCGGGCTGGAGGGTCGCCTCCACCCGCCCCTCCAGCCGCAGGATGGTGAGGTTCTGCAGCAGCATGAAGGCGGCCGCGACGACACTGCTCAGCATCACCGCGAGACATACCTGCGCGATCAGCCCGGTCTGCGCCTTCGGCACGAACTCGCCGAGCACCTTGCCGGTGGCGATCGGCACGAGCGCGCCGATCCCCACCGTCACCAGCCCGGCGAGCAGCAGACCGGTCAGATCACCACGCGTGCCCCGCATACAGAACCGCAGCAGCCGCAGCGGACTGAGCCGGCGCTCGGGCAGCGGCCGGTAGAACATCACCGCACGCGGCTCGAACTCCGCGGCGTTCGCCTTCTCGACCGGCGTCTCCCGGCCGGTCGACGGATGGACGGCCACATAGCCGCCGCGCCGCCACAGCAGCGCCACGGGCGCGCCCGACAGGGCCCGGTGACCGATCAGCGGCCCGACGTCGTCCCGCCACCAGCGGCCGTCCAGCCGTACGGTCCGGGTACGTACGCGTGAGGCGACGGCGACCCGCTCCACCGGGTCGAGCCGGTCGCTCTCCGTCCCGTTCCGGGCGGGCTCGGCGAGCGGGATGCCGGCGGCTCCGGCGACCAGCCTGCACGCCGCGTACGTGGCGTCGGCGTCGGCGGATGTGGTGCGCTGCCCCGACCGCTTGCCGATGGAGGCCAGCAGCGTCCGGTCGGCCCGGGCGCGTACCGCCTCGCCGGCCTTGATACCGGCCGCGGTACGGGTCTCGTGGGTGCGTTCCAGCTGCTCGATCCAGCGGTCCAGCGTGGTCAGCAGCCGGTACTGCTGGTCGACCAGGCTCTGCCAGAGCCCCGGGTCCATCAGCAGGTCGGCGGCCGCCTCGTCGCCGTACAGCGCCCCGTACTGCACGCTGCCCGGCGGGACCTGCATCCAGAACACGTCGTCGTCGGTGGGGGCGGCCGCCCGCTCGGTCGCCATCGGCGCCTGGAAGAGGACGGTCAGACCGCGGCCGACGCCGAGGGCGAGGGCGTACTCCAGCGGGCTCGTCGTCGGCGGTACGTACTGGGGGTTGCCGTACTCGTCGTACGACCAGGTCTGCGTGCTCGCCGGCTGGTACAGCTCGCGCAGTCCGATGCGGTGCACCACGCAGTCCCGCAGCGGACGCGCGACCAGCGTGTGCTGCGGCCCGGCGACCGGACCGAGCAGCACCGAGCCCGCCTCCAGGCGGCCCAGGTGGTGCCAGTGGCCCTGCTCCTCGGCGTCCACCGCGAACAGGTCCACCGCGCCGGACGCCACCAGCCACAGCACCTGCGGGCCCTCCAGGTCCAGGCGGCCGAACCCGGCGCAGTCGACGCGGCTGCCCAGCGAGCCGAGCGCCCCGAGGACGAGGTCGCCCTGTCCTTCGTGCACGGATCTCATCTCACCGCTCCCTGACCAGCGCCGCGTACGCGCCGCCGTGCGCGACCAGTTCCTCGTGCCGTCCGCGCTCCACGACCGTGCCGTGCTGGAGCACGACGATCTCGTCGCTGTCCCGGACGGTGCTGAGCCGGTGCGCGATCACCACGCAGGCACAGCCGCGCCGGCGCAGGTTGTCCATGACCACCAGTTCGGTCTCCGCGTCCAGGGCGCTGGTCACCTCGTCCAGGACGAGGATGCTGGGCCTGCGCACCAGGGCCCGGGCGATCTCCAGGCGCTGGCGCTGACCGCCGGAGAAGTTCCGGCCGTCCTGTTCGACCGCGCTGTGGATGCCGCCCGGCCGGCGCATCACGACGTCGTACAGGGCGGCGTCCTCGAGCGCCTCCACCACGGCGTCGTCCGGGACCGACGGGTCCCACAGCGCCACGTTGTCGCGGACCGAGCCCTCGAAGAGGAACACGTCCTGGTCCACGAAGGAGACGGAGGACGCCAGCGCCCCGCGAGGGATGTCCTCGAGCCGCTGCCCGTCGATGCGGATCACACCGTCCCACGGGGCGTACAGCCCCGAGATCAGCCGCGACACGGTGGACTTGCCGCTGCCGGAGCCGCCGACCAGGGCCACCTGCTGCCCCGGCCCGACGGTCAGGTCGAAACCGGTGAGCAGGGGCTTGTCGAGGGGGTTGTAGCCGAAGGAGATGTTCTGCAGCTCCACGTGGCCGCGCAGCCGGCGGGTGGAGTCGCCGGCGCCGCCCGGCCGGTCGTAGAGCGGATCCGCCCGGAAGTTCTCCACGTCCTTGAGCCGGGCCACGTCGGCCGCGAAGTCCTGGATGCGGCCCGCGACACCGTTCAGCCGGGTCAGCGGGGCCGTGAAACGGACCACCAGCGCCTGGAAGGCGACCAGCAGACCGACCGAGATGTGCCCCTCGACCGCCCGCATGCCGCCGATCCACAGGATCAGCCCGCTGTTGAGCGTCGCCAGCGTCGGCGCGACCACGCCCAGCCAGGCGCTCGGCACCCCGAGCCGCTGCTGCTCCTCCAGGGTGGTGGCGTGCTGCCCCGCCCAGGTGCGGAAGTAGCCGTCCTCACCGCCGGTCGCCTTCATCGTCTCGATCAGCTGGAGGCCGGTGTACGCGGTGTTGGTCAGCCGCGCGGTGTCCGCCCGCAGCTTCGCCGTGCGGGTGGCGCGCAGCCGGATGACGATCCGCATCGCGAGGATGTTGAGCAGTGCCACGCCGATGCCCACGAAGGTGAGCTGGGGATCGTACGTGTACAGCAGTACGGCGTACAGGACGACCACGATGGCGTCGACGCCCGCCGCGGCGAGGTCGCGGGCGAGTGTCTCGGCGACGGCGTCGTTGGACTGCAGCCGTTGCACCAGGTCGGCCGGGCTGCGCTGGGAGAAGAACGTCACCGGCAGCCGCAGCAGGTGGCGCAGGAAGCGGGCACTGGAGAGGGTGGAGGAGATGATGCGGCCGTGCAGCAGGTTCGCCTGCTGGAGCCAGGTCAGCACCACCGTGAGCAGCACGCACGCCGCCATCGACGCGAACAGCACGCCGAGCAGCGAGGTCCGCCCCCCGATGAGGAACATGTCGATGTAGGTGCGGCTCAGCGCGGGCACGGCCGCGCCCACCGCCACCAGCAGCAGGCTCGCCAGCACGGCGGCGGGCAGCGTGCCGGCGGTGCCGCGCAGCCGGGCCGGCATCGCGCCGAGGACGCCGGGCTTGCGGCCGCCCCGGGCGAAGTCCTCGCCGGGCTCCATGGTCAGCACGACCCCGGTGAAGGAACCGTCGAAGTCCTCCAGCGACACGAAGCGGCGGCCCTTGCCCGGGTCGTTGATGAACACCCCGCGGCGGCCGAAGCGGCGCCCCATGCCGTCGTAGACGACGTAGTGGTTGAACTCCCAGAACAGGATGGCCGGCGCCGTCACCTCGGCGAGGGCGGCCAGGTCCATCTGCATGCCCTTGGCGGTGAAGCCGTAACTGCGCGCCGCCTTGAGGAGGTTGCTGGCGCGCGAGCCGTCACGGGAGACGCCGCAGGCGATCCGCAGCTCCTCCAGTGGGACGTGCCGTCCGTAGTGGCCGAGCACCATCGCGAGCGAGGCGGCGCCGCACTCCACGGCCTCCATCTGGAGGACGGTGGGTGTGCGCACGGTCTTGGCCCGGTTCTTCGGCACCCTGCGCTTCGGCGGGGCGGCGCGGCGTCTGCCCCGGGTCTCCTGTGCGGTGCTCACGGCAGCAGCCAATCGACGGGACGCTCGTCGGCCAGCCGGATGGAGCCGGTGGCCATGGTCATGGAGGTCAGGCCGAACGGCGGTCCGTCCGCGGACGACCACTCGTAGCCGCTCTTCGTGGACTTCGAGGTGTCCAGCCGGACCGTCACGGCCACCGGCCTGCCCTCCTTGGTGAACTGCTCGCCGAGCTGGCTGTCGCCGAGGAACGCGGAGATCGTCTGCGCCGACTGCACCGAGCGGTCGACCGACTTCACCTTCCCGTGCAGTACGCCGTACTGCTGCGTCGGCACCGACTGGACGGTCAGGTCGACGGAGGCGTGCGCGGGAATGGCGGCGGCGTTCTCGGCCGGGACGTAGACGGTGGCGTAGAGCGGGTCGTCGGTGTGGGCGACCTTCTCGACGGAGGCGACGTTCGCGCCGGTCCGGATGATCTGGCCGACGGTGGCGGCGAGCGCGCTGACCCGGCCCGCGTCGACCGTGCGGACCGTGGTGTCGCCCTCGGCGGTGCGGACCTTCAGTACGGGGGAACCGGCGGCGAGCCGCTCGCCCTGGCGTGCGAGCACGGCGGTGACCTGGCCGGAGACCGGGCTCTGCAGGAGGTAACTGCCCTGCCCGTGCGTGAGGATGGCGGGCGCGGTGACCGTGGAGGTCACCGCGCCGCTGATCGCCCACACGGACGCGGCGGCCATCGCGACCACCGTCACGGACAGCACCAGCCAGCCCTGCGGGCGGGCGAAGCGCACCGGAAGGTCGAGCTCCTCCGGTGACTGGAGTTTTGCGAGGGCTTGTTGGCGGAACTGCACGTCGGACGTATCCCAGGGTTTTCCGGCGAAGCCACGGAAGACACCGTGGAGGAGGTCACGGAAGAAAAGTCATGGACGAGGAGCTGCGGAAAGGAAGCCGCGGAAGAGGAGGAGGCGCGGAGGAGGCGTCACGCAGGAGGCGTCACGCAAGGGGAGTCGCGCAAGAACGGCCGCCGAGTCCCGGAGCCTGGGCGGCTCCGGGACTCGGCGGCGCAAGGGCGCGATCAGAGACCGGCGACCAGGCCCGCGACCGGGGCGGTGTTCAGGCCGGTGACACCCTCGACGGTGCCGACGGCCGTGTTGAGCAGGCCCGAGACCGGGGCGATGCCGTCCACCAGGCCGGTGACGGTGCCGAGGGCGTTCACGGACAGGCCGCCGGAGACGTTGTCGAGGTCGGCGTCGGAGATCTCGACGGTCTCAACCTGGGGGGTGGAGTTCATGATGGAACTTCCCTTCGTATAGCCATTTCACAAGGGGGGAGCGGCCCCCTCTGGGGACAGATGACGGCCGCGACCGCGGGCGCCGGGCGCCCGTTTCCGGAGCCCTCCGCGGCCCCCGCGGTGCGATGGATCAAAGCACGCGGCCGGTCCGCGCTTCCAATCAATCACCCCTCCCACCAGGGAACTTCCGTCTTCCAAGTGCCCAACGGTGCAGGTCTGCGCACTCCTTCGCGGCGACTTCTTCACATGGTGCGCGACATCGTCCCGTGCGACCCCTTGCCCGTACGGAGGCGAATCCGGCACACCCGCCCCAAAGGAGTGCGGGGCACTTCGGGTTTGTGCAGATCCTCCAACGAGGGTGACCGGGTTGGGCATTCGATGTGCAGATTCACTGAAGCAGGGATTCCGCCCCACGGTCGCAACAGAACGTTCCCGGCCGAATGCGGAGGGTGTCGATCCGGCTCGATTGAACGGCCCGTCCGGCCTCTGCGTACCAACAGCCGTCCAGGCGCCCCCCAACAGCCGCCGGACCGGTGGCAGGGACCCCGTCCCAGGAGGTCGAGAAGGTTGAGTCACAAGCGAATTCCGAAGCGCAGGGCCGCGATGGCGGCAGGCGGTGTGATGGCGCTCGGCGCGGCCGCCGTCCTGCTGCCGAACGCCAACGCCTCGCAGGACGGCGACACCTCGGACGACGTCGCGGCGGCACCGAGGACCCTGAAGGCGGCGGACGCGTCGGATCTCGCCGAGCGGCTCGCCGGCCTGCTCGGCGACGCCTTCGCCGGGTCGTACTACGACGCCGGTGAGCGGCGGCTCGTCGTCAACGTCGTACCCGGCGACGACAACCAGGTCGTCGTGGAGGCGAAGAAGGCGGGCGCGGAGGTCCGCGAGGTCGACAACAGCATGGGCGAGCTGAGGGCCGGCGCGCGGACGCTGGAATCCGAGGCGACCATCCCGGGCACCTCGTGGGCGATCGACCCGCGCACCAACAAGCTCCTGGTGACCGCGGACACCACCGTCACCGGCGCCGACTGGGAGCGGCTGGAGTCCACCGTCGAGAGCCTCGGCCCCGGCATGGCGGCCATCAAGAAGTCCGAGGGCACCTTCAAGACCTTCGCGTCGGGCGGTGACGCCGTCTTCGGCGGCGGCGCGCGCTGCTCCCTCGGCTTCAACGTCACCACGGGCGACGGCTCACCCGCCTTCCTGACGGCCGGACACTGCGGCGTCGCGGAGGACCGGTGGTCCGACGCGCAGGGCGGACAGCCGATCGCCACAGTGGACCAGGCGGTCTTCCCCGGCGAGGGAGACTTCGCGCTCGTCACGTACGACGACCCCGCCACCGAGGCGCCGAGCGAGGTCGATCTCGGGGACCAGACCGTCCGGATCAGCGGGGCAGCGGATGCGGCGGTCGGTCAGCGGGTCTTCCGCATGGGCAGTACGACCGGACTGGCCGACGGGCAGGTCCTCGGCCTGGACGCCACCGTCAACTACCCCGAGGGGACGGTCACCGGCCTCATCCAGACCGACGTCTGCGCCGAACCCGGCGACAGCGGCGGTTCCCTCTTCACCCAGGACGGCCTCGCGACAGGCCTGACCTCCGGCGGCAGCGGCGACTGCGCGGTCGGCGGCGAGACCTTCTTCCAGCCGGTCACCACCGCCCTGGAGGCCGTCGGCGCCACCCTGGGCGGCGAGGCGGCCGGCGCCGGTGACCGGGCGGGCGGGGCGGAGACCGGGGGCCGCGAGGCCGTCGGCGGTGGTGACGAGTCCGACGGTGGATACGGCGGTGCCGGAGACGGCGGTGCCGGGGACGCTGGCGACGGTACGGGCTTCGGCGGCGCGGACGGATCCGGTCCGACGGGCTGATCCGACCGCCGCACACCTCGGGCACAGGCACACGAACCACCGACCGGCCCTCGACGGACCGGTCGGCGGTGAGCGGTCCGGCCCTCCGGCGGGAGGACCGGACCGCCGTACCTCCCGCACCTCCGGATCCGCGCCCGCACGCGTGGTCCCGGGTCCGCGTCGCCTCCCGTCGCCGCACCGCGGGGCTGGATCCGCCGACCGACACCGGTTTCCCGGTGCGGCGCCGCGCGAATCCGCGCCGCCGACGAGGTGCCGGCGGCGCCGCGCCGGGTACCCGGTCGGCCCCACCACGAGCGAGCGAAGAAACGAGGGACCACGCCATGACCCAGTACGTCCGCGACATCATGACCGGCGACCCGGTGACCGTGGAGCCGCAGGCCTCCGTCACCGCGGTGGCCCGCATCATGCGCGATCAGGACCTCGGCGCCGTCCTGGTCACGGACGGCGGCGAACTGCGCGGACTGGTGACCGACCGTGACCTGGTGATCCGGTCGGTCGCGGAGGGCGGTGACCCGGAACAGACCACCGTGGCCGACGCGTGCAGCGACGACGTGGTGACCGTACGGTCCGACGAGGAGCTGAACCACGCCGTCGAGCTGATGCGCAGCCACGCCGTACGCCGGATCCCCGTCGTCGACGACGGCCGCCCCGTCGGCATCGTCTCCCTCGGCGACCTGGCCATGGAGCGCGACCCGGAGTCGGCGCTCGGCGACATCAGTGTGGCCCGGCCCAACCCGTAGCGTCCACGCGCACCGGCGTTTCACGGAGTCACGCCCGGGGACCCGGAGGCCGACGGCACCGGACGCAGAAGGAAGATGATGCCCGTGACCACCGACACCAGCGAAAAACCCGTCGCCCGTCGACTGGAGACGGGTTGGTCGAAAGCACGCCGCCTGCGGGCCAGGGGCGCCGTGCGCACGTCGATACCGGCCGTCGAGGACGGCACCGCCGCACGCGCACCGCAAGCCGGGCAGGAGACGAACATCGTCAGGGGCGAGGACTGACGACAAGCCCTGACAACGGAGACATGCCCAACGCGCCGGCCTCGACGCCGGCGCGGTGCGCGTCCGGGCCGACCAGCCCCCCCGACCCCTTCCCATACGGTGGATCCGTGCGCCTGCTGCTGATGTCCGACACCCACCTGCCGAAGCGGGCGAAGGAACTGCCCGCGCCGCTGCTGGCGGAAATCCCGCACGCCGACGTCGTCCTCCACGCGGGGGACTGGGTGGACACGGCCACCCTCGACCTGCTGGAGGGCCGCAGCCGCAGACTCGTCGGGGTGTACGGCAACAACGACGGGACCGGTCTGCGCGCCCGGCTGCCGGAGGTGGCCTACGCCGACCTGGGCGGCCTGCGCTTCGGAGTCGTCCACGAGACGGGCGCCGCCCAGGGCCGCGAGGCACGTTGCGCCGCCCGTTTCCCCGACCTCGACGTCCTGGTCTTCGGGCACAGCCACATCCCCTGGGACACCACCGCGGACACCGGTCTGCGCCTGCTCAACCCCGGGTCGCCGACCGACCGGCGCCGTCAGCCGTACTGCACCTACATGACGGCGACGGTCGCCGACGGCCGGCTCGGGGACGTCGAGCTGCACCGGCTCCCGCGGCGGTAGGCGGACCCGCCCGGTACGGCGTACGGCGCGTTGCCGGGGCCCGGGGCACGGCGCACCCCCCCGGCGCGGCGCACCGTACTCGCCGCGCGGCCCTCGGAGAGCACGCCCCGGCTACTCGTCCCAGGCCTGGATGGTGGTCTGCTCGACGATCTTGCCGTCCCGCAGCGACAGCATCGACTCGGCGAGGACCCGCACGCCGTCCGGATACCTGCACTCCTCGGTGAACGCGGCGTGGTCGCCCTGGACGACGCAGCGTTCCAGCCGGTGCGTCATGTCACGGCTGTACACGTCGTCGAGCATCTCGGCGATCTCCTGCCGGCCGTGCAGGACCTTGGGGCGGCTGGGCTGGTCGTACCGGTCGACGAGGCGCACCTCCGCGTCCTGTGCGTACAGCGACACGAGCGGTGCCGCCGTCTCTCCTTCGATGCCCCGGCGCAGTGCCTCGATGTCGAAGCCGGAGCCTGCCGTGGTGCCCATGACGTCCTCCTCGAAGGCCGCGACCCGAGGGGAACGGACGGCCGTGGCCCTCACCTTCGAGCTTCCTCCGTCCGGGCGCCCACGGCAATCGTGACCGGGCCCACCGGACCTCACACGTGAGCTGTGCGGTCCGGCCCGTGTTCGCGTCCGGCGCCGGTCGGAGCACGCCTCGACACGACGTAGCGTCGCCGCTCCAGCATGTCACCGGCCCGGTCCCCCTCCGTCGTCCGGCGCCGGCCCCGCACTCGGCCGACGGCCGGACCGCAGCCGCCGTCGAGGACCATCCGGCTCCGGGCGGCCCTCACACGTGTCCACGCGCGTCCGGCGTGGCTCAGCCGCCGGTGGCGAGGAACTGGGTCGCCGCCAGCTCCGCGTACAGCGGATCGGCGGTCACCAGCTCACGGTGCGTACCGACCGCCCGGACGCGCCCCGCGTCCATCACCACGATCCGTTCGGCCATCGTCACCGTGGACAGCCGGTGCGCGACGACCAGCACCGTGGTCGTGCGGGCCACATCGGCCACGGTGTCGCGCAGGGCCGCCTCGTTGACCGCGTCCAGCTGCGAGGTCGCCTCGTCGAGCAGCAGCAGCCGGGGACGCCGCAGCAGGGCCCGCGCGATGGCGACCCGCTGACGCTCACCGCCCGACAGCTTGGTGCCGCGATGCCCGACCAGCGTGTCCAGGCCGTTCGGCAGCCGGGCGACCAGACCGTCGAGGCGGGTCGTCTTCACCACCGTGGCCAGGGAGCCGTCGTCCGCGTCCGGGTTGCCCAGCAGCAGGTTGTCCCGCAGCGAGCCGGACAGTACAGGAGCGTCCTGCTCCACATAGCCGATCGCCGCCCGCAGCGAGGCCGGTTCCCAGTCCGCCAGGCTCCGGCCGTCCAGCGTGATCTCCCCGGAGACGGGGTCGTAGAACCGCTCGATGAGGGAGAAGACGGTGGTCTTGCCCGCGCCGGACGGGCCGACGAACGCCGTCATGCCGCGGGCCGGCACGTCGAAGGTCACCCCGTGGTGGATGTACGGCAGGTCGTCGGCGTAACGGAAGCGGACGTCGTGGAAGGCCACCGCGGCCGGTTCCGCGCCCGGGGACGGCAGGGGGGCCGGCCGGGCGGGCGGCTCGGCGGGCAGGCGCAGGGCGTCCTGGATACGGGCGAGCGCCGCCTTGCCCGTCTGATACTGCGTGACCGCGCCGACGACCTGCTGTATCGGCGCCATCAGATAGAAGACGAACAGCAGGAACGCGACCAGCGTGCCGATGTCGATCGCCTCGGTGGCCACCCGCGCCCCGCCCACCGCGAGCACCGTGATGAAGGCGATCTGCATCGCCAGCCCGGCCGTGTTGCCCGCGGCGGCCGACCACTTGGCGGCGCGCACACTCTGCCGCCACGACTCCTCGGCGGCCTCGTGCAGCACCCGTTCCTCCCGGGGCTCGGCGCCGGACGCCTTCACCGTGCGCAAGGCGCCGAGGATCCGCTCCAGCGCGGCACCCATCACGCCCACCGCGTCCTGCGCCTGCCGGCTCGCCCGGTTGATGCGCGGCACGATCAGCCCCAGGACCGTACCCGCCCCGAAGATCACGGCCAGGGTCACCCCGAGGAGCACCGGATCGACCACACCCATCATCACCAGGGTCGCCGCCAGCGTGAGCCCGCCGGTGCCGAGACCGACGAGCGAGTCGGTGGTGACCTCGCGCAGCAGGGTCGTGTCGGAGGTGATCCGGGCCATCAGGTCACCGGGCTCGGTGCGGTCCACGGCCGTGATGCGCAGCCGCAGCAGATACGACGACAGGGAGCGCCGCGCGCCGAGCACCACCGACTCGGCGGTGCGCCGCAACACGTAGGAACCGAGGCCGCCGAGCGCCGCGTTGGCGACCACGAGGCCCGACATGGCCAGCAGGGCGCCCGTGATGGTGCGGTCGTGCGACAGGTCGTCGATCAGCTCCCGCGCCACCAGCGGCAGCATCAGCCCGGTGGCTCCCGTGGCCAGCGAGAGCAGGGCGCCCACGAGCAGGGCCCGGCGGTGCGGCCGTACGTATGTCAGGAGCAGTCGCCAAGCGGGGGGACCGGTCTCCGTCTCTGCGGTGCTCACGGCACTCCTTCGGCAGGTGGGCGGACGACTCAGGCTACGCCGTGGCCGTACGGAGGAGCCCGCGGATGGGCGAGCGGGCACCGGCGGACCCCCGAACCGCCTGTCACCTGCGCTTTGCCGATCGGTTGCGCGTAGGGTCGGGGGGGACGCTGAACGGCCGAACAAGGAGTCAGGACCATGGCGCAGGAAGTACGCGGCGTGATCGCACCGGGCAAGGACGAGCCCGTGCGGATCGAGACGATCGTCGTGCCCGATCCCGGACCGGGGGAGGCCGTGGTCAGTATCCAGGCCTGTGGGGTGTGCCACACCGACCTGCACTACAAGCAGGGCGGCATCAGCGACGACTTCCCCTTCCTGCTCGGCCACGAGGCCGCGGGCGTGGTCGAGTCGGTCGGCGCCGGTGTCACCGACGTCGCCCCCGGTGACTTCGTGATCCTCAACTGGCGTGCGGTGTGCGGCAAGTGCCGGGCCTGTCTGCGCGGCCGGCCCTGGTACTGCTTCGACACCCACAACGCCGAGCAGAAGATGACCCTCGCCTCGACCGGCCAGGAGCTCTCCCCGGCCCTCGGCATCGGCGCCTTCGCCGAGAAGACGCTGGTCGCCGCCGGACAGTGCACCAAGGTCGACCCGGCCGTCTCCGCGCAGGTGGCCGGCCTGCTGGGCTGCGGGGTGATGGCCGGCATCGGCGCCGCGATCAACACCGGGAACGTCGGCCGCGGCGACACGGTCGCCGTCATCGGCTGCGGTGGCGTCGGCGACGCGGCGATCGCCGGTTCCCACCTCGCCGGGGCGGCGAAGGTCATCGCCGTCGACATCGACGACCGCAAGCTGGAGACCGCCCGGGGCATGGGCGCCACCCACACCGTCAACTCCCGCGAGAACGACCCCGTCGAGGCGATCCGTGAACTGACCGGCGGCTTCGGCGCCGACGTCGTCATCGAGGCCGTCGGCCGCCCGGAGACCTACCGGCAGGCCTTCTACGCCCGCGACCTGGCCGGCACCGTCGTCCTCGTCGGCGTACCGACACCCGAGATGAAGCTGGAACTGCCGCTCCTCGACGTCTTCGGCCGCGGCGGCTCCCTGAAGTCGTCCTGGTACGGCGACTGCCTGCCCTCCCGCGACTTCCCGATGCTCATCGACCTCCACCTCCAGGGCCGCCTGGACCTGGGCAAGTTCGTCACGGAGACCATCCGGCTCGACGAGGTCGAGAAGGCCTTCGAGCGGATGCACGCCGGTGACGTGCTGCGTTCGGTGGTGGTGCTGTGATGGCCGCCCGCATCGAACGCCTCGTCACCTCCGGGCAGTTCAGCCTCGACGGCGGCACCTGGGACGTCGACAACAACGTCTGGCTCGTCGGCGACGACCACGAGGTGATCGTCATCGACGCCGCCCACGACGTCGACGCGATCGTCGAGGCCGTCGGGGACCGCCGGCTCACCGCCGTCGTGTGCACCCACGCCCACAACGACCACGTCAACGCCGCGCCGGCCCTCGCCGAGCGCACCGGCGCCGTCGTCTGGCTGCACCGCGACGACCTGCCGCTGTGGCGGCAGACCCACCCCGACCGGGACCCCGACGCCTGGCTGACCGACGGCCAGATCATCGAGGCCGCCGGTGCCGACCTGACCGTCCTGCACACCCCCGGGCACGCGCCCGGCGCGGTCTGCCTGTACGACCCGGGCCTCGGCGCCCTCTTCAGTGGCGACACCCTCTTCCAGGGAGGGCCCGGCGCCACCGGCCGCTCCTACTCCCACTTCCCGACCATCATCGACTCGATCCGCGACCGGCTGCTCGTCCTCCCGCCCGAGACGAAGGTCCACACCGGCCACGGCGACCCGACCACCATCGGCGCCGAGGCCCCGCACCTGGACGAGTGGATCAAGCGCGGTCACTGACACACGTAAAAGGTGACAGAAGATGTCCGGCTTCCAGGGCACTCTCGATCACGACATCGCTCGTGCGCAAGAGGAACGGGAGCCGGACATGGCAGCGTCACAGGAAGCATCACGGGAGAAGCCGCTGACGGGCAGGGTCGCACTGGTCGCCGGGGCGACCCGGGGCGCCGGACGCGGCATCGCCGTCGAACTGGGCGCGGCCGGCGCCACCGTCTACGTCACCGGCCGCAGCACCCGCGCCCGGCGCTCGGAGTACGACCGTCCCGAGACCATCGAGGACACCGCCGACCTGGTCACCGAGGCCGGTGGCCACGGCATCGCCGTACCCGCCGACCACCTCGACCCGGCGCAGGTCGCCACGCTCGTCGACCGCGTCGCCCGCGAACAGGGCCGCCTGGACGTCCTGGTCAACGACATCTGGGGCGGCGAGAACCTCTTCGCATGGGACGGCCCCGTCTGGGAGCACGACCTGGACAACGGCCTCAGGCTCCTGCGGCTCGCGGTCGAGACCCACGCCGTCACCAGCCACCACGCCCTGCCGCTGCTGCTGCGCCACCCCGGCGGACTGGTCGTCGAGGTCACCGACGGCACCGACGACTACAACCGCGACCACTACCGCGTCTCCTTCTTCTACGACCTCGCCAAGACGTCCGTCCTGCGCATGGCCTTCGCCCTCGGCCACGAACTCGGACCGCGTGGCGCCACCGCCGTCGCGCTGACCCCGGGCTGGCTGCGCTCGGAGATCATGCTCGACCACTTCGGCGTACGCGAGGAGAACTGGCGCGACGCCCTGGACCGCGTCCCGCACTTCGCCATCTCCGAGACGCCCCGCTACGTCGGCCGCGCCGTCGCCGCCCTCGCGTCCGACCCGGACGTGGCGCGGTTCAACGGCCGGTCCCTCTCCAGCGGCGGCCTCGCGCAGGAGTACGGCTTCACGGACCTCGACGGCAGCCGCCCGGATGCCTGGCGCTACGTCGTCGAGGTACAGGACGCGGACAAGCCGGCCGACGTCACCGGTTACCGCTGACCGGGCGGCAGCGGCCAGCGGGCCGTGTGACCCGGCGGCAGCGCCAGGTCCTCCCGCACCGCCGTGTAGTAGCCCTCGCGTCCGGCGCGCTGCCGCTCCAGCAGGGCCTGCCAGGCGTCCGGGTCACGCGTCCCCTCGCGCAGGAAGCGCTCCATCTCCATCACCGTCAGGACCCAGGCCCGGGCCTTCTCCACCACCTCCCTGCTGCCCAGCAGGAGCAGCGCCTCCCCGGCGGGGTCCCGGGCGAGGGTGGCCTCGGCCTGGGCCGGCGCGGCCTCCCGCGGGGGCAGCGGGTGCGGGTGCGGGTCGTTGCCGAGGTGCGCGGCGATCCGGTACGTCAGTGTGACGGAGGTCTTGAGGGCCCGCGCGTAGTCGGCGTAGACCGCGAGCCTGCGCTCCTCCCAGCGGGCCGCGGTCTCGCTGCGGAACCGGGCCCGGTCGCTGCGGACCACGGCGAGATACGAGCCGAGCGCGCCGATGACGACACCTATGAGCGCGGGGAGTTGCTGCAGGAACGCGGACATGGAGGCACGCTACCTGCCCGAGTGATCGTTCCGGCAGTACCGTCGGGCCATGACGGACACAGGGCGTTTCACCGACCACGGCGTACTGGTCACGGGCGCGGCCCGGGGCATCGGCGCGGCCACCGCACGCCGGCTCGCGGGCGAGGGGGCGCGGGTGCTGCTGACCGACGTGGACCTCGCCGCGGCGCGACGGACGGCGCGTGAGCTGACGGAACAGGGGCTCACCGCCGAGGCGTTCGCCTGCGACGTGACCGACCGGGCGTCCGTCGAGGCGGCCGTCGCCCACGCCGCGGACACCTTCGGCACCCTCGATGTGCTGGTCAACAACGCCTACGCCTGCACGCCCGACGCCCCGCTCTTCGAGGACGAGCCGGACGAGGTCTGGGCCCGCGACCTCGACGTCACCCTCACCGGCGCCTACCGCTGCTGCCGCGCCGCGCTGCCCCACCTCGCGGCCTCGG
This sequence comes from Streptomyces sp. NPDC037271, assembly GCF_055603605.1. NCBI lineage: Bacteria > Bacillati > Actinomycetota > Actinomycetes > Kitasatosporales > Streptomycetaceae > Streptomyces > Streptomyces sp. NPDC037271. Next base: position 199,127 of record NZ_JBVJVN010000010.1, on the reverse strand, counting down.
GGCGCGGCGCGATCGTGAGCGTCGGCTCGGTCAACGGCGTCCAGGACTTCGGCAACCACGCCTACAGCGCCGCCAAGGCGGGCCTCGCCTCCCTCACCCGCACCCTCGCCGGACACGCCGCCGCGCGCGGTGTCCGCGTCAACCTCGTGACGCCGGGCACCGTGCGCACCACGGCCTGGGAGGGCCGGGACACGGAGTTGGCGGCGGTCCGGCGGCTGTACCCGCTGGGGCGGGTCGGCGAACCCGAGGACATCGCGGCGGCCGTCGCCTTCCTCGCCTCGCGGGACGCGTCCTGGATCACCGGCACCACGCTGGTCGTCGACGGCGGTCTCACCGCGGTCAACACCGGGTTCCGGCAGGCGTGCCGGGAAGGGGACGGCACGGACTGACGGCCGCTCGACGGGCCGGGGCACCCGGCGGCGTTTGTCACCGTTTCGTCGCGGTACGGGCGGGTCGGGCAACCGAAACGGCCGGGCGGTGGTCCCCCAAGGGGGGAGCGCACCACGGGTTACCCCCTCCGTCCGATCCACCGCTTCGACGCGAAAGGCCGACCAGCCATGGGGGACATGCACCGACGGGGAGCCGTCGCACTCGGGGTCACCGCACTGGTGGCACCGCTCACGCTCGCGCTCGGCGCCGCACCGGCCCAGGCGGCGAGCTGTACGACGCAGACGGGGCCGCACCAGAAGAAGGTGGAGAAGTTCCTCGGCCGCCCGGCCGACGGCAAACAGTCCACCGCCGACTGCAAGGCGATCCGCGCCTTCCAGACCAAGCACGGCATCACGCCGAACATCGGCTACGCGGGCCCCGTCACCTGGGGTGTGATGGACCTGATGACGAAGCAGAAGGCCGTCGGAAAGAATCCCAACAAGTCGGGCAAGTGCCCGGTCAACAAGGGCCGTATCGCCTGCGTCGACCTCACGCTCCAGCTGAGCTGGATCCAGGACGGCAGGAAGCTCGTGTACGGCCCGGTACCGGTCCGCACCGGCCGCAACGGCCACGAGACCCGCACCGGCCCGAAGAAGGTCTACTGGCGCAACATCGACCACCACTCGACGATCTACGACGTGCCGATGCCCTACAGCCAGTTCTTCGACGGCGGCCAGGCCTTCCACGCGGCCGGCGTCAGCATGTGGAGCCCGCCGGGCTCGCACGGCTGCGTCAACATGACCAAGTCCGACGCCAAGAAGTACTGGTCGCTGCTGAGGAAGGGCGACGACGTCCACATGTACGGACGCAAGCCGGGCACCTGACGGATCCGGGCACCCGGCTCACGCCTTCGCGTCACAGCTGGGGAGCGTCCCCGAAGTCCGGGATCTCCAGCCTGGTACCGCCCTGCCGCGCGGACTCGTGCGCGACGATGCCCGGCAGGGTGTAGCGGGCGGCGATCCACGCGTTCACGGACGGCAGCGTCCGGGAGTTGACCGCGGTCACGAAGTCGTCCGCCAGGAAGTGGTGGCTGCCCTCGTGCCCGTTGCTCATCCGGTCGTACGCCCGTGGCAGCCGCGCCCGGTCGTGCACCGGCGCCGAACCCGAGGTGAAGGCCGCCCGCAGCTCCGGTGCGACGTGCTGGAGGGACGGGTCGTCGGGGGACGTGGTGGGTTTGGGCTCCAGCAGTTCGCTGATGTCCTCCACCCCGTTCTTGTCCTGCCACAGCGCCACCGTGGCGAGCTGCTCCATGCTCGCCTCGGTTCCGAAGAACCGGAAACGGGACTCCCGGATGTGCGAGGGATAGCCGACCCGCCGGAACTCGTTCGTACGGAACGACCCGCCGCCGGCCACCTCGAACAGTGCCGTCGCGTTGGAGACGTCGTTGTCGAACTGGCTGACCGACCGGTCGAAGACCCCGTCCCCGCGCTCGTCCACCACCCCGAGCGCCGAGACGCTGACCGCGTGCGTCTGCCAGGCGCCCAGCACCCCGCCCACCGAGTGCGTCGGGTACAGCAGCGGCGGATAGCTGGCGGTGGCCTTCCACCCCTCGCCGCCGCTGTACTGGTAGGCCTCGTAGAACCCCAGGTCCATGTCGTGGACGTAGTCGCCCTCGGCGTAGAAGAGCCGTCCGAAGGCGCCCTCGGCGATCCGGTTGCGGGCGTGCACGGTCGCCGGGTGGTACTGGCTGGTCTCGCCCATCATGTACGTCAGTCCGGTCGCCTTGACCGCGTCGATGATCTCCGCGATCTCCTGCGTGCTGATCGCCATGGGGACCGCCGAGTACACGTGCTTGCCCGCGCCCAGCCCCTGGAGCACCAGCGGGCCATGGGTCCAGCGCTGCGTGAAGACCGCGACGGCGTCGACCGCCGGGGACTCCAGCATCGCCTCGTAGGTCGGGAAGGTGCCGGTGAGGCCTTCGGCGGCGGTGAGCCGTTCGGCCCGTTCCGGCAGCAGGTCGGTGACGTACACGTCGCTCACACCCGGGTGGGCCATGAACAGCCTGGCGAACTGGCCGGAGAACTGGCCGGCACCTACGATGCCGAGGGAGAACGTCATGGATGATGTGCCTTTCACTGGTCGAGGATCAGATTGATCTGGTCATTGGTCTCGTCGAGGCTGCTGACGGGTTTTCCGCCGCCGTAGACGTCCTGCATGGCGGGGCGCATGAGTGCCTGCACGTCCGCGGCGTAGTTGGTGATGGGGTAGGAGAAGGTCCGGAACTCCTCCTCGTCGTCGACCGGCCGGGTGAAGGCCGTCACGTCGATGCCCTTCTTCGCGTAGGCCGCGACGGCCGCCTCGGTGCCGTCGGGCGTGGCCGGGAAGACGATGCCGTAGCCGCCCACGGTCCGCTGGCACTCCTCGGAGGCCAGGTACTTCACCCACTTCAGGGCGCCCGGCTTGTTGCGGGCGTCCTTGGTGACGGAGTCCGCCAGACCGTTCATCATCGTGGCCCGCTTGCCGGTCGGACCGGCGGGCGTGACGGCGGTGGCGAAGTCGACGCCCTCGAAACCGGCGTACGTCGAGAGCATCCACGCTCCGTCGAAGGCGGTGGCCGCCCTGCCCGCGGCCACCTGGGCGTTGGCCTGGTTGGACACGGAGTAGTCGGTGAAGGGGGCCATGTAGCCCTTGTCGGCCAGCCCGAAGTACCACTCGATGACCGACTGGAACGTGTCGTCGTCGTACCGGTACTCGGTGCCCCACCGCTCCTTGTCCGTGTAGGTCCAGCCGGCGGACGCGGCGAGGTGGCTCCAGGTGGTCTGGCCGTCACCGTCGCCGCCGCCGTTGGTGGCCAGGCCGTAGACCTCGACGTTGTCCTTGTCGAAGCCGGGCTGGTCACCGCGCCGGCCCTTCTCGTCCACGGTCAGGCGCGCGATCGCCTTCTCGAAGGTGCCGCCGTCCACGGGGTTCCAGGAGAGGCCGTTCAGCTCCTCGGCACTCAGCCCGGCGTCCTGCGCCATCCGCTCGTTGTAGAAGAGGGCGACGGTGTCCCAGTCCTTCGGGGCGCCGTAGCGGTGGCCGTCCTCGCCGAGCCAGCTGGCGGCCAGACCGGGCTGGTAGGCGGAGTCCTCGATGCCCAGGTCGTCCAGCGGCTCCAGCACCTTCAGGTCGGCGAACTGGCCGAACTTCTGGATGTGGTCGGTGAACACGTCGGGCTGGGTGCCCGCGATGAAGCTCGCGGTGAGCTTGGTCCAGTAGTCGTCCCAGCCCATCTGGGAGATCTTCACGTCCAGGCCGGGGTTCCGCTTCTCGAAGTCCTTCGCGCACGCCTGGTACGCGGGGAGCTGGTTGGTGTCCCAGAGCCAGTACGTCACCGTGTCCGCGGCCGATCCGGCGCCGCCGCCCCGGGCGCAGCCGCTCACCAGGGACAGCGCCAGCGCCCCGGTCAGAGCGGCGGCCGTACGAAATCGCATGTCCGTCCCCTCACTTGATGCCGGTGAAGCTGATGGTGCTGACGATGCGGCGCGCGAAGACACCGAAGAGCAGCAGCATCGGGAGTGCCGCGATGAGCGTGGCCGCCATCAGTCCGGACCAGTCGGTGCCGGTCGTCGGGGTCTGCGCGCGGAAGACGGCCAGTGCCACGGTGAGTACGCGCGAGCTGTCGCTGTAGGAGACCATCAGCGGCCAGAAGTAGTCGTTCCAGGACGTGATGTACGTGAGCACGGCCAGTGTCAGCACGGGCGTCGCCGCCATCGGCAGCATCACCCGGGAGAAGACCCGCACCTTCCCGGCGCCGTCCAGCAGGGCGGCCTCCTCCACCTCCCTGGGGAGGTTCATGAAGAACTGCCGCAGGAAGAACACCGCGAACGGGGTCATGAACATCGTCGGGAGAGCGATGCCCAGCAGGGAGTCCACCAGCCCGAGTTCCTTGATGAGGACGAAGTTCGGCAGCAGGGTGAAGATGGCCGGCACCATCAGCCCGGCCAGGAACAGGGCGAACACGGTGTCCCGGCCCCGCCAGCGCAGCCGGGCGAAGGCGTAGGCGGCCATGGCGGAGAAGAGGATCTGGCAGACCGTGATCAGGGTGGAGACGAACACCGAATTGAGCAGGTACCGCCAGAACCTCAGTCCGCTGCCCGAGCCGCCCTGCGCGATCGCCTCCTCGGCGGACTGCAGGCCCAGGGCCCGCTCGAAACCACTGGTGGTCGGGTCGGCCGGCAGCGGGTCCGCCGGGTGGGCGGCCAGCCCGGTGTTGGTGGACAGCGCGGTGCGCAGGATCCAGTAGAAGGGCAGCAGGGTGACGAGCACGATCGCGGCCATCACCGCCCAGGCCGCGATCCGCCCGGGGGAGAGCCGCCCGCGCCTGCCGCGCCGTGCCGTCGGCGGGCCGGTCACGGAGGCCGCGTCGTCCGCGGGTGCCGTGTCGGCCGTGGAGGTCGTGTCGGTCATCCCGTTCTCCTCTCCGTCAGCCGAGGTCGGTCCGGCCGGCCCGGGTGAGCCGGTACTGGACGAAGGTGATGGCGCTCAGCACGACCAGCAGGGCGACCGACATCGCCGAGGCGTACCCGAACTGGAAGCGGCCGAAGGCGGCGCCGTAGATGTAGAACTGGAGCACGTTGGTGGCGTTGGCCGGTCCGCCCCCGGTGGTCACGGCGACCGTGTCGAAGACCTGGAACGAACCGATCACCGTCATGATGAGGACGACCGCGAGGACCGGCCGCAGCAGCGGCATCGTGATCCGCCAGAACATCCGCCACTCGCTCGCGCCGTCCACCTTCGCGGCCTCGTACATGTCGCCGGGGATGGCCTGGAGCCCCGCGAACAGCAGCAGCGCGGTGTAGCCGACGTGGCGCCACACGTTGATCAGCGCGATGGTCGGGACCGCCCAGGTCTCGTCGGCCAGGAAGGGGATGCGGTCGAGACCGAGCCCCGCGACGATCTCGTTGCCGATGCCGAGCTGGGTGTCCAGCATCCACAGCCAGACGATGCCGGCCACGACGTTGGACATCAGGTACGGCGTGAGCACGATCCCGCGCAGCAGTGACGACTGGGTCAGCCGCTGGAGGAGCACGGCGATGGCCAGGGCCGAGACCGTCTGCACTCCGATGTTGATGACCACGTAGACGACCGTGACCCGCATCGACTCCCAGAAGATGGGGTCGTTGACCATCCGCACGTAGTTGTCCAGGCCCACCCACCGGGCCGGGGTCAGGAGGTTGAAGCGGGTGAAGCTCAGGTAGATCCCGCGCAGCGTCGGCCAGAGCAGGAAGACCACGAAGCCCAGGAGCGCCGGGGCGATGAACACCGCGGCGAGACGTCCGTCACCCCGCTTCCCGCCGGGGCTGCTGGAGGCGATGGTCATCGGTGGACTCCCTCGCATGCGGCGGCTCGTCCCATTTACTTTTGGGCTGGAATAATCAATGCGTCAAGAGGTCACACGAACATCCTTTTCAAAGGAAAAGTTGCCTAGACTGGTTCCGTTGTTTCCGGTCCGGAAGAAAGTGGGGCTCGATCACATGCCCACAAGCGCCGAGAGCTGGCTGCCGTTGAGTCCCGGAGAACGCTCCGTGGCGATCGAGGTGCTCGTGCACGGACCGCTGTCCCGTACCGAGCTCGCCCGGCGGCTGGGCCTCTCACCGGGCAGCCTCACCCGGCTGACCAAGCCGCTCATCGAGTCGCGGCTGCTGGTCGAGGTCCCCGAGGCGGGCGCGCCGGCGGGAGCGCGCCCGGGGCGTCCGTCGCAGCCGCTCGACGTGGTCACCGACTCCCGGTACTTCCTGGGCTTCAAGATCACCGGTGACACGGTGTACGGCGTCGTCACCACCCTCAGGAGCGAGATCGTCGCCCGCCACGACCGTGCGCTCACCACGCACGAGCCCGGTGAGGTCGCCGACCTGCTGGCCGAGATGACCGGGGAGCTGTCCCGCGGCCGTCCCCGGGTCGCCGGTATCGGCATCGGCGTCGGCGGACTCGTCGAGGGCCGGGCCGTGGTCGGCGAGTCCCCCTTCCTCGGGTGGCGGGGAGTCCCGCTGGCCGGACTCGTCGAGGAGCGCACCGGACTGCCGGTCGTCGTCGAGAACGACACCGCCGCTTTCGTGGAGGCCGAGACCTGGTTCGGGGCGGGGCGCGGCCTGGACCGGTTCGTCGTCCTCACCATCGGCGCCGGGCTCGGGTACGGGCTCGTGCTGGGCGGCAAGCGGGTGCCCTACCCGGGGGACGAGGACCGCGGCTTCGGCCGACACTGGATCCTCGACCCGTACGGTCCGCTCACCCCCGACGGCCGGCGCGGCAGCGCCGTCTCGCTGCTGACCATCCCCAACATCCGCTACCAGGTCCAGGCCGCCACCGGCCGGGACCTGGGCTACGAGGAGATCCTCGCGTCCGCCGCCGCCGGCGAGCCCGTGTCCGCCCGGGTCGTCGAGGAGGCCGGACGGGCCCTGGGCGCCCTGGTGGCGCAGATCGCCAACTTCGTGATGCCGCAGAAGATCCTGCTCGCGGGGGAGGGGGTGGGCCTGATGGACGTGGCCGGAAAGGTGGTGGAGAACACCATCCGCGACAACCGGCATCCGCGGGCCGCGCCGGTCGGTCTGGAGACCAGGGTGTCCGACTTCCACGACTGGGCGCGCGGCGCCGCGGTGTTGGCGATCCAGGTTCTGGTACTGGGAGCGGCGCAGGTGTGAAGAGGCGTGCCATGTGCGCCAGAACACAGATGGTGTGAACGAACTCGCCGGTAGGCCTTGACAGATGAGACGATTGACGTGATCAGTAACACGGTCCGTTATGTCCGGTTGGCTCGCCATTACTCACATCGTCTTCACGCCGGGCGCCGTATGCTTCACAGCATGTCCACCACTGTTGAACCCTCCTCCGAGCGATCGGCTGCCGAGGTCAACGAGGAGATCCGGGCCCTGTGGCTCCGGTCGGGCGGGATACTGAGCGTCGAGCAGCGCGCGGAGTACCAGCGGCTCGTCATGGAGTGGGCCACCGCGGCCCCGGAGCCCGCGAAGGCTGCCTGAACGCCGCCTGACTCCTCGGCGCTCCGGAGCCTTGGCCCCGGGCACCCCCAACGGACGGGTGCCCTTCTCGCACTGACCTCGGCCGTCTGCTACGGCACCGTGGACTTCGCCGGCGGCCTGCGGTCCCGGCGCGTCCACGTCGTCGCCGTCACCTTCCTCGGCCAGGTCGGCGGGCTCGCACTCGCCTGCGGGCCGCCCTCCTCGTGACCGCACCCGGCGTCCGCCCCGCGGACCTGGGGTGGGGCGGCCTGCCCGGCGTGGGCAGCGGCGTCGCCATGCACTCCCTCGACCCGGGGCCCGCGCCGCGGCGCGATGAGCGTCGTGGTGCCCGTGAGCACCGTCACAGGCGTCGCGCTCTCCGTCCTGTGCGGCGTACCCGTCCTGGGGGACCGCCTCACCGGACAACCCACCGGCCGAACCGGACGCCGGCCCCGCCCACCACGTGGGCGGCCGGCGCGCGGCCGTCCTCCGCGGTGGTGACCGCGGGCGGTGCTCCACGTCCTGCGGGCCGCCCGATGTCGCCCGGCGGGCACAGGGCCGGGCGGCGCACATCCGCTGCGTCCGGTGACGGCCCCGGACGGCGCCGGCGAACGTCCCGCCGCAGTCCGGCGGGCCGAGCCGGCCACCCCCGTGCGCGGCGCCTCCGGACGCGCCGCCGCCTCCCTCACCCACGCCCTGCCTCCCCCGCACCACAGCTCACCCCCACGTCGTCGAGTAGTGCCGTCGGTAGGCTTTGCGGTCCTGCTCCGCGCGGATCCACCGGGTGGCCACCAGCGCGACCAGGCTGCCCGCGACGACGAGCATGCCGGGACCGACGTTCCGGCGGTCGGTGAGCCGGGAGAGCGGCGTCGAGCCGTTGACGCCCGTCACGGGCGCCACCGCCCCCGGTGCCGCGGTCCCCGGCGCGGTGTCACCGCCGCCGTCGGCGGCCGGCGGCGAGGACGCGGCTCCGGGCCCCGCCCCCTCCTCCGCGGAGACGATCAGCCGTACGCCGAGCGACCGCATGGCCTCCGGCAACGGCTGGAAGAACGTCGTGCCCCCCTTGTCGCAGTCGCCGCTGCCGCCCGACGTCACGCCGAGGGCGAGGCCCTCGGAGAACATCGGGCCCCCGCTGTCCCCCGGTTCGGCGCACACGTCGGTCTCGATGAGGCCGGTGACCGTGCCCTCCGGATAGTTCACCGTCGCGTCGAGCGCCGTCACCCGCCCGTCGCGCAGCCCGCTGGTGCTGCCGCTGCGGAACACCCGCTGCCCTACGGCCGGTTCACCCGTACCCGTGATCCGCACCCCCTGGTCACCACCGACCGCCACCACGTCGGCGCCGTCGCCGGCCTTCCCGTCCGCGTACTCCACCAGGGAGAAGTCGTCCCCGGGGAAACTCCCGGCGACCGTCCTGCCGACCTGCCGGCCGTCCCCGCCGCCGGACCAGACGGACCCCGTCGGCCCGCAGTGGCCGGCGGTCAGGATGAAGTCCCTCGTTCCGTCGGTCACGTTGAAGCCCGCCGAACAGCGCCCCGCCGTGGACAGGATCGGCTCCGCCCCGTTCAGCCGAGTCGTGAACGTGCCGTCGGTGCGCTCCATGCGGACGAACTCGCCGATGCCCTCCGCGACACCCGTCAGCCGGGACCAGTCGGATCGGGAGACCGTGCTGTCACCCCGTACCACCACCTCGTTCGACCGGTAGTCGAGCGCCCACGCCGTCCCGGGCACCCGGGGCGCCGAACGCAGCGCCGAGGCGCCGGACTTCAGCTCGGACATGCTGTGCCGCACGACCTTCGCCTCGGCACCGGCCCGCCGCACCTCCTCGGCCGTGCGCTCGTCGGTGACCGCGACGACCGGCCGCCCGTCGGAGCCGACCCAGTGGCCCGCCGTACGAGAGGTGCCCAGCCGTGACACGAGTCCGGCGCCGGCTGCGGCCGCGGTCCGCGCCGCTGTGTGCGGCGCGGCCGACGCGGCGGGGGGCTCGTCCGCCACGGCCCGGGTGACCATCGTCCCCCCGATCAGGAGTCCGCATACGGCCGCCAGCCGTGCCGTTCGCCGGACGATGTGCCGTCGTGCGTGCCTCATGTGCGTGCTCCCGAACCCGGACACGCGGTGTCGCCACCGCGGGGGCCTCCGGACGTCGAGCGCCCCCCTCCCGTACGGGGAAGGACCCGCCCGCGTTCACCGGGCCGGCGGACCGGTCGCGGACGCGGCGGACGGGGCGTCATCGCGTCCGTTCGGGCCGACCCCGTCGGCGCCGTCCGTGCCCGTCGTCCCGTTTCCCGGTCGCACCACGGCCCCCTATCTTGTTGGCCATGACCAGCATTCGGCAGGACCAGCCCAGTGACCCGAACCCCTTGCAGGCACTCACCCTGGACCAGCTGCGCCGCCGGACGAGCATGAAGTGGCGCACCCACCCCGCGGACGTACTGCCGCTGTGGGTGGCCGAGATGGACGTGCCGCTCGCCGAACCCGTGGTGCGCGCCGTCACCGACGCCATGGAACTCGGCGACACCGGTTACCCGGTCGGCAGCGCCTACGCCGAGGCCCTGGCCGCCTTCGCCGGCAAGCGGTGGGGGTGGGACGACCTCGCCGTGGAACGCACCGCGATCGTGCCCGACGTGATGCTGGGCGTCGTCGAGATGCTCAAACTGGTCACCGGGCCCGGTGACCCGGTGGTCGTGAACCCGCCGGTGTACCCGCCGTTCTACCAGTTCGTGACCCACCTGGACCGGCGCGTCGTCGAGGCTCCGCTCGGCGCGGACCTGCGGATCGACCCCGGTGCGCTGGAGGACGCGTTCCGGCGGGCCGTCGCCGACGGCGGGCGGGCCGCCTACCTGCTGTGCAGCCCGCACAACCCGACCGGCACCGTGCACACCGCCGACGAGCTGTCCGCCGTGGCCGCCCTCGCCGAGCGGTACGGCGTCCGGGTCGTCGCCGACGAGATCCACGCGCCGGTGGTCGGCACGGGGGCCCGGTTCGTGCCGTACCTGAGCGTGCCCGGCGCCGAGCGCGGCCTCGCGCTGATGTCGGCGTCCAAGGGCTGGAACCTGGCCGGGCTCAAGGCGGCGCTCGCCCTCGCCGGCTCCGGCGCCGCCGCCGACCTGGCGCGGATGCCCGAGGAGGTCGGCCACGGACCGAGCCACGTCGGCGTACTCGCCCACACCGCCGCCCTGCGCGACGGCGCCGCGTGGCTGGACGCCGTCCTGGCCGGGGTCGACGAGAACCGGCGGCTGCTCACCGGCCTGCTGGCCGAGCATCTCCCCGGTGTCGTCCACCGTCCGGGCGAGGCGACCTACCTGGCCTGGCTCGACTGCCGTGCGCTGGACCTCGGCGACGACCCGGCGGACGTCTTCCTCCACCGCGGCCGGGTGGCCCTCAGCTCCGGCGTCCCCTTCGGTACCGGCGGAGCGGGACACGTACGGTTCAACCTGGCGACCTCGCCCGAGGTGATCACGGAGGCGGTGCGGAGGATGGCGGCGGCTGTGGCCTGAAGGGGGGCGTGCGGCCCCGCCCGACAGTGCGCGCGCCTAGACTTCCGGCCATGGACGACGCGTCACTGGCCCGGCTGGGCTCCGGCAAGTACCTGCTGGTCACCACGTACCGGAAGAACGGCACCCCGATCGCCACACCGGTGTGGGTCGTACGGGACGGGGACTCGCTCGGCGTCTGGACGGCCGCCGACTCCTGGAAGGTCAAGCGCGTCCGCAACCGCGCCGACGTCCTGGTCGGCCCCTGCGACCTGCGCGGCAACCCGACCGGCGACCAGGTGCCGGCGACCGCGGAGATCTGCGACCCGGCCACCACCGGCCGTTACCGCCGGCTGATCGCCCGCAAGTACGGCGTCGTCGGCCGGCTCACCCTGTTCGGCAGCCGGCTGCGCCGGGGTCTGGACGGCACCCTGGGTATCCGGATCACGCTCACGTCCTGAACGGCGGCTCTCCGCCGAGCCGACGGCTGACGCCTGGAGCAACCGGCCGGCGCTCAGGTCCAGGCCCGGTACGGTTCGTCGACCAGCTGGAAGACGGGCTGGCCCCGTACCGGGTCCTTGGCCGTGGACAGCCGCACCCGGTCGCCGCTGTGGATGCCGATGAGCGGCCCCATGACCCGGCCGCGCAGCACGAAGCCCTCGGCCATCTCGATCAGGGACACGTTGCGTGCGGCGGGGGTGTTGCGGTGCACCACCGTGGTGTGGCGCACCGTGCCCGTCCCGTCGCTGCGTTCCGTCCGGAGGTCGCTGCCGCGGCATACCGGGCACAGCACCCGGTGGTACATGGCCGTGCCGCACCAGGTGCAGCGCTGGAAGAAGACGGCCTCGGTGTCCGGGGCAGCGGGGGCCCTGGGGTCGAGCACGCCCGTCGCGGAGCCGGCTGCCTGCTGAGCGACGTTTCCTGAGTGGTGGTACACGCTGTCAACTCCCTGCACTCGGGCCGGAATCCGCGTGCGCGGTCACCGGGCACGCGTGTGCGCGGCTCGTCGTGCCACCGTGCACGCCGCCCAGCGTATGGCACTGAGTGCCACTCGTAAAGGCACTCGGTACCCCAATTCCGCGTCCGCGGTGCGGTGCCGGTGCTGCCGTGACCGCCGGCGGCCGGTGCCGCCCGTCAGTCGCGGGCGAGGGCGGTCTCGACCTCCCGTACGACCTGCCACAGGGGCGTACCGCGCCGCGCGACCACGACCACCACGTCCTCGGGCCCCTCGGCCGACGGCGGGACGGGAGGGCCGCCGAACGTGGACTGCGCGTACGCCAGCGCGTGGTCCACCGCGGCGCCGGCGTCGTCCCGCCCCTGTGAACGCAGCCAGGACCGCAGGGCGTTGTTGTGCGCCGCGACCACGGCGGCCGCGATCACGTCGGCGCGCAGGAGCCCGTCCGGCCGCCCGCCCAGGCGTCCGCGCAGGTACGCGGCGAGGGCGCGTTCGTAGCGCCACACCACCGACAACTCGTACGCGCGCAGCCCGGGGACCTTCTTCGTGAGGTGGTAACGCTGCACCGAGAAGGCCGGGTTCTCGGCGTACATGCGCAGCACCAGCCGGGCCGCGTCGCAGACCCGTCGCACGGGGTCGGCGTCCTCGGGGGAAGCGGCCAGGAAGGCCGTCATGTCGGCCAGGCAGCGCTCGTGGTCGGGGAAGACCACGTCCTCCTTGGAGGGGAAGTAGCGGAAGAACGACCGCCGTCCGACACCGGCGAGCGCGACGATGTCGTCCACGGTCGTCTGCTCGTAGCCCCGCTCCAGGAACAACCGGAAGGCGGCCGCGACGAGCGCCTCCCGCATCGGCGGCCGGGCACCCGCCGCGTCCGTCCCGTCCCCGCGGCGGGTCGCCGCACTGCTGGAGCTCATGCAGGGGAACGTAGCAGCTCATCGGCGCCTGTGGCACTCAGTGCAGGACAGGGAGGGAACTGAGTGCCCTGCCGCCTCGCCGTACCGGTCGCATACGATCGCTTCCGGTCAGCACCGAGGAGTCCCGCATGGCACCCGCCCGCCCCCGCATCCTGTACGTCACCGACCTGGCCTATGAGGCGCGCGGGCGGCGCTACGGCGACGAGGACGTCTTCCTGACCTCCCGCCTGCGCGCGGACTTCGACCTGGCCCTGTGCCATCCGGCGGACGCCGCCGCGCTGATGGACGCCTTCGACGCCGTCGTCGTACGCAACAGCGGTCCCGTGCTGGGCCATCAGGCTGCCTACGACGCCTTTCGCGAGCGCGCGGCCGAGCGCGGCACCCGTGTCTACAACCAGCTCACGGGCAGGGCGGACATGAACGGCAAGCAGTACCTCCTCGACCTGGCCGAGGCCGGACACCCGGTCATCCCCACCGTCGACCGGCTGGACGACGTGCACCGGCTGCCCCCGGCGGACGAGTACGTCGTCAAGCCCAGGCTCGGCGCGGACTCGGCGGGCCTGCGGTTCGTGCCCGCGGACCGCCTACGGGAAACGGTGCTCGGCGACGCCGGGGACGTCCTCGTACAGCCACGCGTCGACTTCGCCTACGAGGTCTCCTTCTACTTCGTCGACCACGGCTTCCAGTACGCCCTGTACGCGCCGGACCCCGACCGGCGCTGGCGGCTGGAGCCGTACGACGCCACCCCGGAGGACCTCGCGTTCGCGCGGCGGTTCATCGAGTGGAACGGCATCGACCACGGCATCCAGCGCGTCGACGCCTGCCGCGCGCCCGGCGGTGAGCTGCTCCTGGTCGAGCTGGAGGACCTCAACCCCTACCTGTCGCTGGACGCCCTCGACGAGGCGGTCCGGAACTCCTTCGTCTCCGCCCTGCGGACGGCCCTGCGGCGTCTGCTCGCGGCATGACCCCGGCCGGAGGGCAGGCCTAGCCTGGACGGCATGAACGTGTTTCTCGAGCGGCTCGACCCGGACATGTGCGTGGTGACGGCCGCGGCGGACGGGGAACGGGCGGGCTGCCTGGTCGGCTTCTCCTCGCAGTGCTCCATCGAACCCGTGCGGTTCGTCGTGTGGCTCTCCGAGGTCAACCGGACCTTCCGGGTGGCGCGGGCCGCCGACGTACTGGCCGTCCATCTGCTCGCCCGCGACCGGCGCCGGACGGCCGAGGTCTTCGGCGGGCAGACCGGCGACCGGGCCGACAAGTTCCAGCAGGTCCGCTGGCGTGAGGGGCACGGCGGGGCGGCCGTCCTGGAGGACGCCGAGGCGTGGTTCGTCGGCCGCGTCGTGGACCGGGTCGTCGGGGGCGACCACGTCGGCCACGTCCTCGAACCCGTCGAGTGGGGCGGGCGCGAGGCGTCCGGCGGACCGCTGCTGCGGCTCGCCGACGCCCTCACCATCCGGCCCGGGCATCCGGTGGAGTGACCCGCGCACACGACGACCCGGCCGGATCGGCCGGCGCCCGGATGCCGAGCACGCACGTCCCGGCGTTCCTCCGCCTCCGGTTCCGCGGCCGCCGGCGGTTCCGGAAAGCCGGCTTCGTCGGCTCGGCGTGTCCGCGACGGCGTCCACACCGTGCCCGACCGTGTCGCCGGCCACGAACAGAGTCCCGGCCTCGGGCGGTCGGCGGCGTGAACCGTCGCCACCGACCTGGGCCCCGGCCGCGCGGGCGGACTCAGCGCCCCGCGGGGCTCCGCTCGACCAGCGCGTCGGTGACCGCCCGCACGCTGCGCGCGATGTGCTGCAACTGCAGGACCTCCGCCGCGTACAGCTTGATGGTGTGCTCGATGACCGACTCGGGCAGGCCGAGCCGGGGCAGGTCCGCCCGGGCGGTCTGCAGAGCGGTGCGCGCCACCCGGATCTCCTGCTGGACCTGGAGCTGCGCGTGGCGGGCGAGCAGCACGGGGTGACGGATCAGCGCCGGATAGCCGGCGTAGCGAGCCGGCACCAGTTCGCGCAGCCACTTGGCCGCCGAGCGCTCCCAGTCGTAGCTGCCGGGGGTCTTGACCTGGCAGGGCCAGTCCGGGCTGATGCGCGTGGTCGTCAGGGGCATGATCATCGCCTCCGGGTGTGCGGCGTCGTGGGGGTGGGGCGAGGGACGGGCGGTCCAGGGCCGGCCGGGACCGCCGCGGGCGCCCGAGCAGGCGATGCCCGACGGAACACCCCCGGTGTGCCGGACGGGCAGGAGGCGACGGCCGGGGATGTTCGCAACAGGTGCGGACGCGCTCCGGGGCGGCCGGGTCGCGCTCCGTGAGCAGTATTTATATATGCCATCTGCTTTGCAAGCCGTATGAAAACATTCATGCCTGCTTCGCCGTGAATGATTCCCTCCGCGCGGCCGCTCGCCCCCGCCCGCCCCCGGAAAGCGGCGCCGGGTCAGTCCCGGAGGAAGAACTGGTGCTGGTCGGCGACCTGCTCGTACTCCTCCAGCCGGGCCTGCGTCCGCTCGGGATCGGCGTCGGTCATGGCCTGGAGCAGCGCCGCGCACATCACGCCCGGCGCCGCGTAGGAGTCGAAGACCAGCCGAGACCCCGTGCCGGTCGCGAAGGTGACGTCGGCCTCGTCGACGACGGGACCGAGCGCCAGGTCGGTGATCAGTGCCACTTTCAGTCCGGCACCGCGTGCCACCCGCACCGCGCCCAGGGTCTCGTGGGCGTGCCGGGGCATGGAGAAGGCCAGCACCCAGGTGCCGCCGGCCTCCCGGGACTGGAGCAGGGCGTCGTAGGCGACGCTGCCGCCCCGGGTCACCAGCCGCACGTCGGGGTGGACGCGGCGGGCGGCGTAGGCGAAGTACTCGGCGAGGGAGACGGAGATACGCAGCCCGAGGACGGTCAGCGGCGCCGACGAGGCCAGCTCGCGGCCGACGTCGATCACCCGGTCGGCGTCGGCGAAGTCGCGCCGCAGGTTCTCCAGGTTCTCGATCTCGGCGTCGACGGCGGCCTGGAGTTCGTTGCCCCGGTTCTCCTCGGCGGGGGCTGCGCCGCGCGTCCCCAGCGCGATCGACTGGAGCCTCTCCCGCAGCGCCGGGTAGCCGCTGAAGCCGACCGCCGCGGCGAACCGCGTCACCGACGGCTGGCTCACGCCCACCCGGTCCGCGAGGTCGGTGATCGACAGGAACGCCGCCTCGGTGAGGTGTTCGATGAGGTACTGCGCGATGCGCCGCTGTCCGGGGGAGAGGCGGGGCCGGTCGAACAGCGTCCTGAGCAGGGACGTGGGGGAGGCCTCCGTTCCCGGGGTCACCCGTCCCGAGGTGATCGCCGATGCCTGCGCGCGTGCCTGCTGCGGCGATGGCAAGGGTGCGCCTCCTTTGTCTCCCACGGAGGTCAACATAGCCCACCCCTCGTGTCCGGCCGGGCGGTGTCACAGGCCGTCCGGGGACGCGCGGTCCGGAGCGGGACCCGTACGAATCCGGCATCGGTCCCAGGTGAGTGCGGTGCCCACCCCGCATGAACCGGTGCCCACCCCACGTGAACCGGCGCCCACCCCACGTGAACCGGCGCCCACCCCACTGGAATACGGCGCCCACCCCCACTGGAATACGGCGTCCGCCCCACGTGAACACGGCGTCCGCCCCACACGGGTCCGGGATCGCACCCCGCGGGGATAGCGACGAGCTGACCGGGAACCCGCCGTCACGGAAGCAAACGCACCCGCACCACGGACGAGGAGCCGCAGCCATGACCGTCCCGGAAGAGAACCGGCCGAAGACCGACACCACCGACGACGTACTCGAACAGCGCGACGAGGACGCGCCCCGCCCGCCCGGGGGCACCGGCCGGACCATGCGCGAGGCTTTGGAGGAGGCACACGTCCGCCCCGACGACTACGACGAGGAATGACCGCACCGTCGACCGCGCTGCACTGGTTCGACCGCGCCGCACGGGCCGACCGCACCGGGGCCACCGCACCGGGTCGACCGACCCTGAAAACCCCGTCAGGTGACACCGTAGGGACGCCATCAGGCGCTGGAGAACGACGGCCTGGCCCGGCACGCCGAACGGCACGGACACCAGTGGGCGGCCCCACCGGCCGCGCGCGTCGCCAGGTCGGGCGACGCGCCGAACGACCGCTGCCGGGTGGCGAGCAGCGTGCTCCCGCACGTCGGCGCCGACGGCGCCCGCACGCGGAGCCCCCGCCGGGCCTCACCGGTGGTGGCTCAACCGGGTGACCCCGGGACCGGCATCGCCCCCGCCGGCACCACGAGGTCGGCGCGGTCCCGGGTCGCGGCTACCAGGCCGGCGTTGCGCTGGTCGGTGCCCAGCGCCCAGGCGACCGCGTCCTCATGGGACTTGCCGAACCGTTCGTGCCGCGCCACCAGCCGGCGGACCCGCTCCGTCTCCGCCGGCTCGCAGAACCACACCTCGTCGAGACGGGCGCGCACCCTCGTCCACGCCCCGGTCTCCAGCAGCAGGTAGTTGCCCTCCGTCACGACCAGCCGCGCCGACGGAGGTACCGGCACCGCTCCGGCGAGCGGCTGCTCCAGCACCCGCTCGAATCCGGGCGCGTACACGATGTCGCCGTCCTCCTCCTCGCGCAGGCGGAGCAGCAGCGCCGCGTACCCGGCCGCGTCGAAGGTGTCGGGCGCGCCCTTGCGGTCCCGGCGGCCGAGCCGGTCCAGTTCGGCGTCGGCGAGGTGGAAGCCGTCCATGGGGACGTGCGCGGCCCATGGCTCGCCGGTCCCGTTCAGCTCCCGCACCAGGTGCTCGGCGAGCGTCGACTTACCGGCGCCGGGGCTGCCGGCGATGCCCAGGATCGCGCGCCGCCCGCCCGCCGGCAGGGAGCGGGCGCGGGCGAGGAGGTCGTCGAAAGTCAGCGGCACACCGCAGAGTGTGTCACCTGATCGGACCCGCCCCCGAGGGGAACCGATCGGACCCGCCCCTGCGGGGAACTGTGTCGGGTATGACGACGCAGCTGGGACTTCCCGACTCCATCCGGGCCTGCCTCTTCGACCTCGACGGGGTCGTCACCAGAACGGCGGTGGTGCACGCCGCCGCCTGGAAGGAGACGTTCGACGCCTTCCTGCGCGAGCGGGACGGCGCGGACTTCCGCCCCTTCACCGACTCCGACTACGACGAGTACGTCGACGGCCGCCCCCGCGCCGACGGCGTGCGCTCCTTCCTCGCCTCCCGCGGCATCGAACTGCCCGAGGGCGGGCCCGACGACCCGCCCGACGCGCAGACCGTGGGCGGCGTGGGCAACCGCAAGAACGCACTGCTCCTCGACAAGATCCGCACCGACGGCGTGGAACCCTACGAGGGCACGCTGCGCTACCTCGACGCGGTCCGCGCCGCCGGTCTCGCCACCGCGATCGTCTCCTCCAGCGCCAACACCCTGGACGTCCTGCGTTCCATCGACGCCGAGCGCCTGTTCGACGTACGCATCGACGGCGTGGTGGCCCGCGAACGGCGACTGCCGGGCAAACCACGCCCCGACACCTTCCTGGCCGCCGCCCGCGACCTCGGCGTCGAACCGTCCCGTGCCGCCGTCTTCGAGGACGCGCTCGCCGGCATGGACGCGGGACGCTCCGGAGACTTCGGCTACGTCGTCGGCGTCGACCGCGTCGGCCAGACCGAAGCCCTCTACGCGCACGGCGCCGACCGCGTCGTCACGGACCTCGCCGAACTGGGAGGCCAGGCGTGATCACCAACCGGACGTACGCCGTCGAGCCCTGGTCCGTGCGCGAGACCGCCCTCAACCTCGACCTGCTCGCCCAGAGCGAGTCGGTCTTCGCCCTGTCCAACGGGCACATCGGCTGGCGCGGCAACCTCGACGAGGGCGAACCGCACGGCCTGCCCGGCAGCTACCTCAACGGCGTCTACGAACTGCACCCGCTGCCGTACGCCGAAGCGGGCTACGGCTACCCCGAGTCCGGACAGACCGTCATCAACGTCACCAACGGCAAACTGCTGCGGCTGCTCGTCGACGACGAACCCTTCGACCTGCGCTACGGCCGGCTCGGCAAGCACGAACGCACCCTGGACCTGCGGCGCGGCGTGCTGGAGCGGATCTGCGAGTGGACCTCCCCGGCCGGTACGACCATCAGGGTGCGCTCCACCCGGCTGGTCTCCCTCACCCAACGGGCCATCGCCGCCGTGGAGTACGAGGTGGAGCCCCTCGACAGCCGGACCCGGGTGGTCATCCAGTCCGAGCTCGTCACCAACGAGAGCCTGCCCGACCCCGACGGCGACCCCCGGACGGCCAAGGCGCTGCGGTCCCCGCTGGAGCCCGAGGAGGACCTGGCCACCGGGTCCCGGCTGCGCCTGGTGCACCGGACGCGGCGCAGTGGTCTCAGGGTCGCTGTGGCAGCCGACCACGTCGTCGACACCTCCGGGGAGATCACCACCAGCAGTGAGAGCAACACGGACGTGGCGCGCCTGACCGTCACCTCCGTGCTGGAGCCCGGACAGCGGCTGCGGGTGCAGAAGACGGTCGCCCACGGCTGGTCGGGCGCCCGCTCCCGGCCCGCGATGAGCGACCAGGTCGAGGCGGCGCTCGCCGCCGCCGCGCACAGCGGCTGGGACGGCCTGGTGGCGGAACAGCGCGCCTACCTCGACGACTTCTGGGCGCGGGCGGACGTCGAGGTGCACGGCGACGAGGAGATCCAACAGGCCGTGCGCTTCGCCCTGTTCCACGTCCTGCAGGCCGGGGCGCGCGCCGAACAACGGGCGATCCCGGCCAAGGGACTGACCGGCTCCGGTTACGACGGGCACGCGTTCTGGGACACCGAGATGTTCGTGCTGCCCGTGCTGACCTACACCGAGCCCAGGGCCGTCGCCGAGGCGCTGCGCTGGCGCCGGGACACGCTGCCCGCCGCCCGGGACCGCGCCGCCCAGCTCGGGCTGCGCGGCGCCGCGTTCCCGTGGCGGACCATCGACGGCTCGGAGGGCTCCGCGTACTGGCCGGCCGGCACCGCCGCCTTCCACGTGGCCGCCGACATCGCGCACGCCGCGGTGCGCTACACGGCGGCGACCGGCGACACCGGCTTCGAACGCGACACCGCCCTGGAACTCCTGGTGGAGACGGCCCGGTTGTGGCGCTCCCTGGGCCACCACGACCACCACGGCGTCTTCCACATCGACGGCGTCACCGGTCCGGACGAGTACAGCGCCATCGCCTACGACAACACGTACACCAACCTCATGGCGCGGTCGAACCTGCTCGCCGCCGCCGACGTGTGCGAACGCCACCCGGACGAGGCGGCCCGGTTCGGCGTCGACGACGAGGAGAGCGCCGCCTGGCGGGACGCCGCCGAGTCCGTGCACATCCCCTACAACGACGAGCTCGGCGTCCACGAACAGCACTCGGGCTTCACCCGCCACCAGCGCTGGGACTTCGCCCACACCGCCGCCGACCAGTACCCGCTGATGCTGCACTTCCCCTACTTCGACCTCTACCGCAAGCAGGTGATCAAGCAGTCCGACCTCGTCCTGGCGATGTACACCTGCGGCAGCTGGTTCGACGCCCACTGCGACGAGGACCAGATCGCCCGCAACTTCGCCTACTACGAGCCGCTGACCGTGCGGGACTCCTCCCTGTCCGCGTGCTGCCAGGCCGTCGTCGCCGCCCAGACCGGACACCTGCGCCTGGCCTACGACTACGCCGCCGAGGCCGCCCTGATGGACCTGGCCGACCTGGAGCACAACACCCGCGACGGGCTGCACATCGCCTCACTGGCCGGTACGTGGATGGCGCTGGTCGCCGGGTTCGGCGGCACCCGGCGGGACGGCGACAGCCTCCGGTTCACGCCGCGCCTGCCCGAGAAGTTCAGCCGCCTCGCCTTCCGGCTCCAGTTCCGCGGCCGGTGCCTGCGCGTGGAGATCGGCGCCGACACGGCGACGTACACGCTGCTGAGCGGCTCCCCCCTGACGATCCACCACCACGGGAACCCGCTGACCGTGAACGGGGACGGCCCCGTCACCCGCCCCGTCCCGGCACCCGAACGGCGCCCCACCCCCGAACAGCCCCCGCACCGCCGCCCCAACGCCCGCTGACCGGCCGGACGCGAGGAGTGCGGGAGAGGGGCACGCGACGGCCCGACTGGCCGAGTTCCGCCCTGCGCATCCGTGGCACGCGGGTTAGTTTGACCTTGTTTTCCGGGTTTTCCGGGCTTCCGGGCTCCCGCCACCGGCGGCTGGAGGTGAGGACCGAACGGCCCGCGACGAGCGGGGGTGAAGGGGTGCGCGATGGCCGACCGGGCGAACGCCATGCTCGCAGGCGGACGGCGGGACGAGGCGGCGGCCACGCCGGGCAGGCCGCGGCGCCTCGGCGGTGACGCCCCGCTCGTGGCGGTGGCCGCCGTCTTCACCCTGGCCCAGCTGATCTTCGTCCACCCCTGGATGGGGCTCGGCTGGGACGAGACGGTGTATGTCAGCCAGGTCACCTCCCACCACCCCGCCGCCTTCTTCAGCGCACCGCGTTCCCGGGGCGTCTCCCTGCTGGTGGCGCCCGTCGCGTCCTGGTCGTCCTCCACCGAACTGCTGCGCGTCTACCTCGCCGTACTGTCCGGCCTCGGCCTGTACCTCGCCCTGCGCGCCTGGAAGGGCCTGTTCCCGGCCCGCGTCCTGGCCACGGCCGGCGCGTTCTTCGCCACCCTGTGGGTGACCCTCTTCTACGGTCCGCAGGCCATGCCCAACTACTGGGTCGCGATCGGCGCCCTGATCTGCGTCGGCTGCTTCCTGCGGTCCCGGCAGGGGCTGTCCGGCCGGGCCGCGCTGTGGGGTGTGGTGGCCGGGGCCGCGCTGATGGCGTGGATGCGGCCCACCGACGCGGTCTGGGTGACCGTACCCCTGCTGGTCATCACCCTCGTCCGCCGCCACTGGCCGCTGCTGCTCGCCCTGGTGGGCGGCCTGGCGGCCGGGGGAGTGGAGTGGGTGATCGAGGCGTACGGCTGGTACGGCGGCCTCGGGGAGCGGCTGTCCAGGGCCTCCGAGATCCAGGGCGGCCTCGGCTGGAACATCGCCGTCGACGACCAGATGCGCAGCCTGGGCGGGCGGGGGCTGTGCCGCCCGTGCACCGGCTCGATGCCGCACCCGGTGGTCACCCTGTGGTGGATCGCCCTCCCGGCCGTCGCCGGCCTCGGGGCAGTCGTCGCGGTCCGGGCCCGGCGTGCGGCCCGCACGCTGGTCCCCCTCGCCTGCGCCGTGACGGCCGCGCTCCCGTACCTGTTCCTGATCGGCTACGCGGCGCCCCGCTTCCTGCAGCCTGCCTACGCCCTGCTCGCGGTCCCGGTCGCCGACGCGCTGTGGCACCTGGCCAGGACGGAGCGCGGCCGCTGGCGGCCGGTGGCCGCGTCCCTCGTCGCGCTCGCGCTGGCCGTGCATCTGTCGGTGCAGCTCGCCGTCCTCGTGGGCACCGTGGACCGCAACGTCGAAAGCCGCGCGGACTGGACCCGCGTCGCCGACGAACTGCACCGGCTCGGTGTCCGCCCGCCCTGCCTGGTCACCGGGCACGAGTCCATCCCGATCGGCTACTACACCGGCTGCTCCTCCGGCTCCACGAGCGGCAACAACGAGAACATCACCGCCGCCGAGATCGTGGACACGGCCCGGCGGATCCCGGTCGCCACCGTCACCGGCCCGGGCGGCACCCCGCCCGGCTACGCCCGCGACTGGACGGCGCACCGCATCACCGACCTGACCGTCCGCGTCGCACCCCGGGGGTGAAGATCCCGGACCGGGAACGGGTTAGCGATCGCGTATCGGGAAACGCGAACCGGGCACCCGCACCACCGAGCCGCGCGAGAGGGAGGCAGCGATGGGCACCGACCCGATGGCCGACGACGTCTACCAGCCCACCGGAACCAACGAGGAGCAGGAGGACGCCGCGCCCCTCGACCTCCAGGACGCCGTCGGCGAGCGGACCTACGACGACACTCTCGACGAGGGCTACTCCCCGCCGGAGAAGCCCCTCGGCGTGACCAAGCACGGCACCACGGCCGCCGAGCAGCACGACGGCGAGACCCTCGACGAACGGCTGTCCCAGGAGACGCCCGACGTGTCCGCCCCGGACGGGGACGGCGTGGGCGACGAGCCCGGCGGCGAGGGCGAACCGGTGGACCCCGAGGCGGGCACCGGCCGAGCCGGCCGCCTGGTCGCCCCCGACGAGGGCGTACGCACCGACACGACCAAGGAGACCGTCGCCGAGGACGTCGGCATCGACGGCGGAGCGGCGGGAGCCGAGGAGGCCGCCGTACACGTCGTGGAGGACGAGACGGCGCTGCCGGACCGGGAGGACGGCCTGTAGGGCCCCGCGCCGCACCGGCCTCATGTGTCACACGGGGAGGCTCAGCGTCACATGGCACCTCGTGTGTCATGCGCCTCACAAGTCACATCACATTGCGCCTCACACGTCACAAGGCCCGGACCGGTGCGCGGAGCACCGGTCCGGGCCTTCGGCCATCCGGTGGCCGCCCGGTCAGGGCCGCCCGGTCAGGGCAGCAGCTTGTCGAGGGCCGCGGCGCCCTCCTCGGCCAGCTTGCGCCTGGCCCATTCGAGGTTCTTGGGGGTGACGTCCCGGCCGGCGGCGAGGACCAGGTCCTCCGGGGACACGTCGGTGCCGTTGCGGGTGTGGAGCAGTTCGTCCGGAGTGGCGCGGTCGTCGCCCGCGCGGGCTTCGGACGGCCGGGAGGCTTCGGGCTGTGACGTCGACATGATCAGTGCTCCTCGGATCCGGATCGCTGCTTCGGTGCCGTGCTGTTGTCGGTCCCGGATATCCCGATAACACCATTCAATGCGGAAGCCGCCCGCGCATCCGGAGCCCGACGTGATTCAGGCCGCCGCCTGACGCACACCACCACGCTCCTACGCCCCCGGGTCTCCCGCACGCCGAACAGGGGCGGGGCCGGCTCAGAACGCGGTGAGCGTCAGCCGGAACCCGGTGGGCGCCGTGTCCTGGATGTAGGAGGCGAAGTCCGCCACGTCGTCGAAGGCGAAGCCGTACGCCCTGCCGTCCTCGGTGGCCGCGTGCACCGCCTTGGAGTAGTGGTTGGTCAGGGCGGTCCCGTAGAACGCGGCGGCGTCGGCCGTCGGCTGGGCGGCCGAGGAGAGCAGAGTGGAGCGGTTGAAGCCGGCGCCGAGGACCGCGGCGACGGGCCCGGTCGTGCCGTCGTTGGGGGCGGCGAGGGCGCCGTCGCAGAACAGCACGTCCCGGGTGGACGGCCTGGCGAAGGACACCCGGGCGGGCCCGTCGAAGGTCAGCCGGTCACCGCGCACCCGGCCGGTGAAGGTCCCGGCGTGGGTGGTGATCCTGAGATCCTTGCCGGTGTAGGTGCTCCAGACCTCGTCGATGTACGGGGCGAGATAGTCCTCGGGGAAGAGGCCGGCGTCCAGGCCGTGCCCGGGGGCGATGATCCGGGTGTCGTCCACGACCAGCGGCGCGAACTCCTCGACCCGCCGCACCGCGTCGAAGGCGGCCGCCCGTCCGCCGGCGCGCACGGTGCCCGTGGTCTGGTCCTTGGCGCCGGTCAGCCGGATCGCGAGCGGCACGCTGAACATGTCGACCATGGTGGTGTTGCAGAACATCCCGGCCGAGTTGTACGTGAACTCGGCGCAGTCGTGCAGCACCCCGTGGTTGGGGTCGGACTCGACCCAGCCCGCCGGGTACTGCAGCGCCGGGTTGCCCGCGCCGTCCGCCACCACCTTGAACTTCAGTTTCTCGCCGAGCGACACGTAGATCCGGCCGGAGAGGTGGGGCAGGCTCAGCCTGGTCCCGCCGCTGCCGCCGGAGAGGCTGATCGCGTAGTCGGTGTAGCCGTCGGCGCCGTTGTCCGACAGGGCCACGGGTGCGACGGTGCCGTCGGGGGTGACGCGTACCTGCCGGCCGCCCTGGTTGCCGACGATGTAGACGTGGACGTCCGCGTCGCCGAAGACGCCGGTGCTGTTGACGATCGTCAGCGGCAGGGCGCCCGCGGTCCTGGCCTCGGGGGCGGCCGGACCGGAGTCCGAGCCGACTTCCGCGAGGGCGTGCGGGGCGACGGCGGCGGCGACGGGCGCGGCCACGACCGCTCCACCGAGGGCGACGAGCAGCTTGCGCCGGCCGAGCGGGCGCTGGTGACGAGGAGTCATGTGGGGGGTCTCCAGAGTGTTCGGGGCATGACAGTGCGAGCAACGCTCTTCTGGGAGCGCTCTCACGATGCGGGCCGATGCTACGCAGCACGTGTGGCCCGGCCAACCGCCTCCACCGGTCCTCAATGCCTTTGTCCCAGGCGGCACTTGGGGCGCCGGACGCTGCGCAGGGAACACTTAACCGCCGTTTAAGGGCCGTTTAATCCACATCGGTGATCCACATCGGTGATCCACGCCGGTAACCCGCGCCGGAAAACCGGTGGACGCACTCGCGCGGCACCTCGTACCGTGTGGCCCACGCCTTGAGACCGACGGAAGGAGGGCAGAGCCGTGCAGTTCACCTCACTCCCGCGCTCCCTCCCTGTTGTCCCGGCGTACCTCGTCTGACCGGGAGCGCTCCACGCACGACGCATCCCGGAGGAATCCGTGACCGATCTGGTCATCCGCGCGCTCGACGCGAGCGACGCCCATCTCTTCGACACCCTGCCCGACCCGTTGAACGCCCGTGAGGGCCACCGGCTGACCCGCCACCGCCCCGACTGGCAGCGGGTCGCCCTGCGCGACGGCACCGTCGTCGCCCGCGGCGCCTGGTGGGGCGGCCCCGACGACACCGAACCCGTCACCGTCAACTGGTTCGACGTGGCCGAGGGCGAGGAGGAAGCCGGGGCCGAACTCCTGCGCACCGCCCCCTGGCAGGTCGAACTCGAACTCAACCCCCCCGGCACCTGGCGCGAGGAACCCGCCCTGCGCGCCGCCACCGAGGCCCGCTTCAGCGCCGCACGGGCCGCCGGGTACGACCTCCTGGTCGAACGCTTCCTGTACCGGTGGACGCCGGAGTGCGGTCTCCCCGAGCGGACCGGCCGGCTGGACTTCCGCCCCGAACCGGACGACGCGGTGTTCTTCGACGCGCTGCGCCGCATCCACTCCGTCACCCTGGACGCCCACGCCCTGCTGGACATCGAGGAGGGCGGCCTGGACCGGGCCGCACAGGCGGAGCTGGACTTCTTCCACTGGTGCCCGTCGCCGCGGGAGTGGTGGCAGGTGGCGTACACCCCGCGGGGCGAGCTCGCGGGCATCCACATCCCGGCGCACAACCCGTCCGGTCCCTGCGTCGGCTTCATCGGCGTCGTGCCGGAACACCGCGGACACGGATACGCCTACGACCTCCTGGCCGAGTGCACCCATTTCCTGGCCGAGCGGGGCGCGGAGTTCATCTCCGCCGCGACGGACCGGGGGAACCACCCCATGGCCGCCAACTTCGCCAAGGCCGGCTACCCGGTCGTGCGGGAACGGATCAACTTCCGCCCCGTAGCGGCCGGCGGCCCGGCGGCCCGGTAGCCGAGGGCCGCACACGCGCACCGGGCTCGGCGGGAGCGTTCCACGCCGAGATCCGGTGGCGCGTGCGGCCGGCCCCTCCCGACGGCCCGGCCGCCGAGTTCCCGCCGCACATCCAGGGTGAGAAGTCCTGGTTCCGGTGGAGCGAGCAACCGTTGGAGGAGAAGCGGACCGGCGGCTGACCGGGGGCGCTACCGGTCGTTCAGCAGGGACTCGGCCTCGGAGAGGAGCTCGGTGACCCGCAGGCCGAACGCTGCGTCGCAGGCGTGCGGGTGTCCGCCGCCGGCGGAGGCGAGGAGCGCGTCCGCGGCCCGCAGCAGAGCGGGCACCGGTCCTTCGGTCGCCTCCGGAAGGAGCGTCACACCGGCCTGGCCGCGCAGTTCCACGGTCGCACCCGCCGCGGCCGCCGGCGCGGTCAGGCTGAGTGTGAGCGTGCTCGACGCCCCGCCGGTGTGGTCGAGGACCAGATGGACGGTGTCCCCGGGGCCCGGTGCCGCCGCCGCGACGCGCCGGGCGTCACCGAGGACCGGAAGCAGTACGGACAGGGCGTGCGGACCCACGTCCCACAGGGCGCCCTTCTCCCGTCGCCACGGCGAGTCGGCGAACGGGCTGTCACCGCTGAACACCGCGCCGAGCCACTGCGCCCGCGCCGTGAACCAGCCGTCCACCGCCGCCTGTTCGGTGATCCACGCCTCGGTCTCGGGCTGGAACCGGGTGGTGAAGAAGACGACGGAGGCGACGCCCGCCGCACGCACCGCCTCGACCACCGCCCGCCCCTGGGGCACCGTCGCCGCCAGCGGTTTGTCGAGCAGCAGATGGCACCCGGCCCGCGCCGCGCGTACCGCCAGGTCCGCCTGTACGGCCGGCGGCAGCGCGACCGCCACGGCCTCCACGTCCGCCAGCAGGGCGTCGACGTCGTCGTAGGCGCGTGTGCCGTGCCGGTCCGCCAGCTCCTTGGCGGCGTCCGGGCGGCGCCCCCACACCCCCGCGAAGTCCAGCCCTTCGTGCCGGCGCAGGGCGGGGGCGTGTGCCATGTCCGCCCAGGGACCGGTGCCGAGCAGTCCGATACGCATGCCGTTGCCCCTTCACGGTGCCGAACCCGGTGCCGGGCCCGCCGACGTTCCTCCCGGACGGCCGGCGTACGACAGCCCGGCCGGTGCCGAGCGTGTCATACCGACCGGGTGCCCGGGCAAGACCGCGGAGGGTGCGGGACGCGGTGCACCACGAGCTCCCACCGTGCGCATGGGCGCTCGCCCGCTCGCCCGCTCGGCCAGTCGTTCGTCCGTCCGCCCGTCCGTCCGTCCGTCCGCCCGTCCGGCCGCGCAGCCGGCCGCGCAGCCGTCCGGGCTCGGCAGCTGTCCGGGGCCTGGCGGTCGTTCGGCCGATTGCCCAGCAGCTCGCCTGCTCGCCCGCTCGCTCGACTGCTCGCCTGTCCGTCCGCTCGCTCGCCTGTCCGGCCGTCCGGCCGTCCGCGTCCGCGTCCGTGTCCGTGTCCGTGTCCGTCGTACGAGACCGGTGATATTGCCGATCCCACCGACTGCCCCGCCGGCCGACAGTGGCATCGCCAGTTCATCGGCGAGGTCCGTCCGGCGGATGTCCCGGGATGCGCCCCCACGTGTTCCGGGCCCGTGTGCGATCACCGGCCGGCTCCCTCGCCACGACAGAGAGGACGACTCCTCGTGCAGCAGAACCCCCACACCCACGCCGCCTCCCGGGCCACGCGCCCGGCGTTCCGCGGAACGCGGCGGCGGCTCGCGGGCGTCACGGCGGCCGTGGCCGCCGTCGTCGCGCTCAGCACCCTCACCAGCCCCGGAGCCCAGGCCGCCGACAACCCTTACGAGCGCGGCCCGGCGCCCACCGAGTCCAGCATCGAGGCACTGCGCGGCCCGTACTCCGTGGCGGACACCAGCGTCTCCTCGCTCGTGGTCACCGGCTTCGGCGGGGGCACGATCTACTACCCGACCAGCACCAGCGACGGCACGTTCGGCGCCGTCGTGATCGCGCCCGGCTTCACCGCGTACCAGTCCTCCATGGCCTGGCTCGGTCCGCGGCTGGCCTCGCAGGGCTTCGTCGTGTTCACCATCGACACCAACACCACGCTGGACCAGCCCTCCTCCCGCGGTCGCCAGATGCTGGCCGCCCTGGACTACCTCACCGAGCGCAGTTCCGTCCGCGGGCGGATCGACAGCAGCCGGCTCGGCGTCATGGGCCACTCGATGGGCGGCGGCGGCACCCTGGAGGCCGCGAAGTCACGTCCGTCCCTCCAGGCCGCGATCCCCCTGACACCCTGGAACACGGACAAGACCTGGCCCGAGGTCAGCACCCCGACACTGATCGTGGGGGCCGACGGCGACACCATCGCCCCGGTCTCCTCGCACTCCGAGCCGTTCTACTCCAGCCTGCCGTCCCGGACGGACCGCGCCTACCTGGAGCTGAACAGCGCGTCCCACTTCTCGCCGAACACGTCGAACACGACGATCGCGAAGTACAGCATTTCGTGGCTCAAGCGGTTCATCGACAACGACACCCGCTACGAGCAGTTCCTGTGCCCGCTGCCCCGGCCGAGCCTGACCATCGAGGAGTACCGGGGCAACTGCCCGCACAGCTCCTGACACTCTCGACGGCACCAACCGGCACCAACCGGCATCACCCGGCACCATCGGCGGCGGTCGCGGCAGGTAGCGGCCGCCGCCGGCGCGTTGTGCCGCCGCACGGCCCCGGGCCCGGACCGCTGGGCCGCGGCACAGTGCGTGATTCGGGTCACGCGGTGCGCAGCCGCAGGTGACAGGGCCGACGCTCAGGCGGGCCGCGGCGGACCGACGGCTTCCGCGTCAGGTTACGCGCGCGTAACCTCCCGGGAATGACCGGAGAGACGACCGTACGTACGGCCGTGCGGATCCACGGCCGCAGCGCGCAGCGGCAGGCGGTGCGCACCTTGCTGGAAGGGCTGCGCACGCACAGTGGCCACCTGGTCGTGGCCGGCGAGCCCGGGCTCGGCAGGACCACCCTCCTCGACTGGGCCGCCCGCTCCTTCCTGGCCGGTCCCGTACTCCGCCTCGGACCCGGCCCGGAGCGAGGCGCACGCGCCTTCGCCGCGGGACTGCTCGACACCCTGCGGGTGGCGGCCGGCGAGGCACCTCTGCTCGTGTGCGTCGACGACGCGCATCTCTGGGACGCCCCGGCCCGGAACACCCTGGGCCGAGCGGTCGAGCACCTGCGCACCGCCGGCCGCGTCGGCCTGCTCCTCTCCGTCGCCGGACACCGCGCCGTCGACCCGGAGTACGCCCACCTGCCCGTCGTCCGCCTGCACCCGCTCACGCCCCCGGAGGCCGACGCCCTGCTCGACGACGTGACCGACGGCGCCGCCGACCCGGGTGTCCGCGAGGAGCTGCTGGTCGAGGCGGAGGGGAACCCGGCACTGCTCCTCGCCCTCGTCCGCCGGCTGTCACCCGCCGAACTGCGCGGGCACCGGCCCCTGCCCAGGCCCCTGGCCGACGCCGGGGTGCTGGCGGAGGTGGCGGGTGGGGCGCTGACCGGCCTGTCCGCGCAGGCGCGGGACCTGATGCTGACGGTGGCGGCGGCCGTACGGGCGTCGGACGGACCGGACGTCGACGCCACCCCGGTCCTCGACGCCGTACGGCACCTGCGGCCGGCGTCCGCACCCGCCCCCTCCCTGCAACCGCTTCCCGCGCCGCTCGCCCTGGCCGGCGACCGGCTCCGTTTCCACGGCCCGCTGGTCCGCCGTACGGTCCACGCCACCGCAGCCCCCGACCGGCGCCGCGCCGCGCACGGCGCGCTGGCCGACGTGCTGGAGAGCGGCGGACACCCGCTCCCGGGACTGCTGCACCGTTCCTGGTCCCTGACCGGCCCGGCGTCCGCGCCCGCGCTCGCGGACCGGCTGGCGGCGGTGGCCGCCGACCGCACGGTGCCGGGCTCGCACCGGCTGCGCGCGACGGCGTACGCCCGTGCCGCCGAGCTGACGGCCGACGGCCCGGGCCGGGCGGAGCGGTACACGGCCGCGGCCGAGCAGGCCCTTCTCGCCGGACGCCCCGACCGGGCACGTCCGCTGCTGGCCGCGGCCCGTGGCTGCGCCGCACCGGCCGGAGTACGAGGGCGGGCCGAGCTGGTGCGCGGCCTGACGGAACTCCGGGACGGCCCCGTCGGTGACGCCCACCAGTCCCTGCTGCTGGCCGCGTCCATGCTGGCCGAGGACGCCCCCGCCGACGCCGCGACCGCCGTCCTGGCGGCCGCCGACGCGGCCTGGGCGGCGGGCGACCTGCCGGCCTGCCTCGCCACCCTCGCGCCCGAACCGCCCCACTCGCACGAGCACCCGGATCCCCGGTTCACCGATACCCCGCACCACGAGGCACCGGCCCCGCCCTACGAGGCAAAGCCCCCGCACCACGCGGCACCGCCCCCGCGTCCCCGGGAGGCAAGGCCCCCGGACGGAGCTGCCGTGCCGCGTGGTGCGGGAAGACCGCCGCGACGGGGGGAGAGCGCCGCCGCACGGCCCGCGGGGGCGCCCGACCCGGCTGCCGGGACTCGGCGCGGAAGCCCGGGCGAGTCCGCCGGACCGTCCCCGGACACGGTGCGCGAGGTCCGTGTCGGTATGCGGGCGCTGCTCGAAGGGCGGCTCGACCGGGCCGCCGTACCGCTCGGGCGGGTCGTGGAACGGGCCAGGACCGACCACCGCCCCGAGGAACTGCTGCGGTCGGCGTCGGCCGCGTTGCTGCTCGGGGACGTGGACGCCGCCCGCCGGGCCGGGGCGCGGGCCCTGGCCGCCGCCCGGCAGCTCGGGTCGGACGCGCTGGTGCCGCGGGCACTGGAGTACCTCGCCTACGCCGAACTCCGCGCCGGCCGGCACCCGCAGGCCCGCACCCACGCGGAGGAGGGACTGCGCACAGCGCTGCGCGCGGGGCAGCGCAACACGGCGGCCCACCACCGGGCGGTGCTGGCCCTCGCGGCGTCGATCGAGGAGGAGCCGGACGTCGTCGCCCGGCATGTGACGGCCGCGCTGGCCACCGCCAGGCGCCACGGACTGGCCCAGACGGCCACCTTGGCGGAGTGGGCGGCGGCCCGGGCCGACCTGGGGCGGGGACGCCCCTTCGACGCCGCCGACCGGCTCGGACTCCTGGTCCTGCCCGGACCCGGGCGCGGACACTTCGCGGTGTGGCGGCTCGCCGTGCCGTGCTTCGTGGAGGCCTCGGTCCTCGCGGGCCGCCACGAGGACACCGGTGCGGTCCTCGCCGACTTCGCCGACTGGGCCGCGTTCGGCGCCGATGGGCAGGCCGCCGCCCAGCTGGCCCGCTGCCACGCCCTGCTCGCCCCGCCGGACCGCGCCGACGACCTCTACCGGCACGCGCTCGCCCGGCACGACGAGGCGGGCGGCGACTTCGAACGGGCCCGCACCGCGCTGCTGTACGGCAAGTGGCTGCGCCGGCGGCGCAGGCCGCGCGAGGCCCGCGGCCGCCTCGGCGCCGCGCTGGCCGGGTTCGACCGCTGCGGCGCCGGCGTCTGGGCGGCGCAGGCGCGCGGCGAGCTGCGGGCGCTCGGGGCCGCGTCGCACGGCGGGGACGCCGGGGCGCTGACCCGCCTCACACCGCAGCAGCTGCGCATCGCGCGGCACGTCGCCGACGGCGCCACCAACCGGGAGGTCGCGCTGACCCTCGCGGTGAGCACCCGCACCGTCGACTACCACCTCCGCAAGGTCTTCGCCGCGCTCGGTGTACGGTCCCGCCTGGAGCTGGCCCGCATGGTCGAGCAGGCCGAGCACGCCGGACCGGCCGAAAAGACCGGTGCACAACCCTAGGGACCGACCAGACGGTATGTCATCCTTCGGGGCAGGACGAGTCAGGGGGCATGCCCGGCACGGGCGAACGGCCCGTCGCGGGGCACCCCCGCAAGCCCTGGCCCGGGGAGGACCGCGATGCAGCACGCCGTAAGGTCACGAGCAGCGATCCGCACCGGGCTGACGCCCGTTCCGCGTCCGCGGACACCGAGCGTCGCGTCGTTGATGGACGCCGACGCCCTGCGGGTCCTGCACCGGGCCGCCCGCGCCCTGCTCGACGACCTGCCCGACCTGACCGACCGGCTGGTGGCCCTGCTGCGGGAGCAGGAGCCGGCGTACCGCGCGGCCATCACGAGGGACCCCACCGCCACCTGGCAGGAGGCCCACCGCTCGCTGCGGCACAGCGTGGCCTCGCTGCTCGACCCGCGCGGCGCGCGGGACGCGGCCCGCCGCTGCTCCTGGCGGATCGGCGCCACCCGCGCCGAGCAGGGACTCCCGCTGGACGCCCTGCTGCACGCCTTCCGCCTCGGAGGCGCCCTGGTGTGGCAGAGGCTGGTCGAGGAGACCTCCAAGGCCGCGCCCGAGGACGTACGGCTCCTCGTGCACGTGGCCGCCGACGTGTGGAACTTCGTCGACGAGCACTGCACCGTCGTCGCCGACGCCTACCGGCAGACCGAGCGGCAGATCGGCCGGCGCCGCGAGAACCGGGCCCGGCAGCTGGCGGCCGGCCTGCTCGACGGCACCAGCCGCATCGCCGACCTGCCCGAGGCCGCCGAGGTGTTGGCCCTGCCGGAGCAGGGCCGGTACCTCGTCGTCGCCGTCGCCGGCGTGCACCCCGCGCGGTCCGACGCCGCCCGCGCCGCCGCCCTACCGTCCGGCACCCGCGTCCACTGGCACCCAGGGGCGGAGGTCGACCACGGCATCGTCCTGCTCGACGCCGGCGACGACGGGCTCCCGGAGCCGGCGGAGTCCGAGCGGGAAGCCGGGCGACGCGCCCCCGTCCCCGGCCTCCGGATCGGCGTCGGCAGCGCGGTCGACGGACTCGCCTGCGTCGGCGACGCCCGCAGGCTGGCGGACACCGCGCTGGACATCTGCCCCGAGGCCGGCGGCACGGTCCGGCTCGACGACCACCTCCCCGCCGCCCTGGTCGTCTCCAGCCCCGAACTCGGCCGGGCCCTCGCCGAGAGGGTCCTCGGCCCCCTCCTGCGCCTGGAGCCCGCCGACCGGGAGGTCCTGCTGGACACCCTCACCACCTGGCTCGACTGCGACGGCTCGGCGCAGCGGGCCGGTGAACGCCTTTACTGCCACCGCAACACGGTCCTCAACCGTCTCCGCCGCTGCGAGCAGCTGACCGGCCGGTCCCTGGCCCGCCCGGCCGACGTGGTCGAGATGAGCCTGGCCCTGACCGCCCGGCGCGTCCTGCGCGACTGAGGGACGCGCGGTCCCACCTCCCGCCGGGCTCCGGCCCGGCAACGTACGCACCCCGGGCCGACGCAGCCCGCGTGCCGGGAGGGCCGGCGTGGGGCAACGGGCGTCCGGTGCGGGCTGCCGGGGTGACCCGGCCCGGTTCCCTGGCGCGCGGGCGGGAGGCGGTGCTGTGGCATGCCCTGGCCCTCTCGCGCTCGCGCGTGTGGGATGGCGTGCCGTGTGCCGTGTGCCGTGTGCCGTGTGCCGCGCGCCCGCCGCGTGCCGTCTGCCGTCTGCGTCTGCCGTCTGCCGTCTGCCGTCTGCCGTCTGCCGCGTGCCGTCTGCCGCCTGCCGCCTGCCGCCTGCCGGGGGACTGTGTGCGCCTTGCACCGGCCCGCACCCCGGGCCGGTGCGGGCCCGCCCCGGATCGCACAGTCCTCGGCGGACCGGGGCGCCCGGTCTGGGCGTCCGCACAGAGTCTCCGGTCCGGGACTGGGACGCCGCAGCGACCCGGGCCGCAGCTCTGTACCGCCACCGGCGCGCGTGCTGTCGTGAGCTCCCCCTTTCCCGTCACCGTGCCGGCCCCGGCACGGTCCGAAGGAGCCGTGATGCCCGCAGCACCACCGGACGGCGAACCCGCGCTGCACGTCGAGAGCCTCGACGTGACGTACGGGCGCGCACTGTCCGCTCTCCGTTCCGTGTCCCTGACCGTCCCGCACGGCGGCGTCGTCGCGCTGCTCGGTGCCAACGGCGCCGGCAAGACGACGCTGCTGCGGGCCGTGTCGGGCACACTGCGCCTGCACCGCGGCGCGATCACGGCCGGCCGCGTCCGCTACGGCGACACGGCCCTCGACGGCCGGGACCCGGTCGCCGCCGTACGCGCCGGAGTCGTGCAGGTACCCGAGGGCAGGCGGGTGTTCGCCGGACTCACCGTCGACGAGAACCTGCGGGCCGGCGGGCTGGGTCTCAACCGGCGCGCCCCGGCGCAGGTCCGCGAGGCCCGGGAGCGGGTCTTCACCCTCTTCCCGCGGCTCGCCGAGCGCACGCGCCAGGCCGCCGGCCTGCTGTCCGGCGGCGAGCAGCAGATGCTGGCCATCGGCCGGGCCCTGATGGCCGCACCCCGCCTGCTCCTCCTCGACGAACCCTCCCTCGGCCTCGCCCCGCTGATGGTGGACCGCATCGCCGAGGTCGTCCGAGAGATCAACACCCAGGGCACCGCCGTACTGCTCGTCGAACAGAACGCCGGCATGGCGTTGTCCCTCGCGGAACACGCCCACGTCCTGGAGGTCGGCGAGATCCGGCTGTCGGGGCCCGCCGGTGAACTCGCGCGCACGGACGCCGTACGCCGCCTCTACCTGGGCGAGACCACCGAGACCACCGAGACCACCGAGACCACCGATGGCAAGGGGGCCGCGTGACCACCCGTACCGCGGCGCCGCCCGCGCTCGAGGTCCGCGACGTGACCGTGCGCTTCGCCGGCCTGGTCGCCCTCGACGACGTCTCCTTCACCGTCGCCCCGGGCACCGTGCACGCCGTCATCGGCCCCAACGGCGCGGGCAAGTCCACCTGCTTCAACGTCCTGTCGGGGCTGTACCGGCCCACCGCCGGCACGGTACGGCTCGGCGACGCCGAACTCACCCGGCTCGCCCCGCACAGGATCGCCGCCCTCGGGGTGGCCCGCACCTTCCAGAACATCGTCACCACCCAGGGCACCGTCGCCGACAACCTGATGCTCGGCCGCCACGCCCTGTCCCGCGCCGGCTTCGCGGCCAGCGCCCTGCGTCTGCCGCGCGCCGTGCGCGAGCAGCGCGACCACCTCGCCAAGACCCGTGAGATCGCCGAACTCACCGGCCTGGGAGCCCACTTCGACGCACCCGTCGCCCTGCTGTCCTACGGCGACCGCAAGCGGGTCGAACTCGCCCGCGCCCTCTGTCTGGAGCCCCGTGTACTGCTGCTCGACGAACCGGTGGCCGGCATGAACGCCGCCGAACGCACCCGCATGACCGAGGTCGTCCGGGAGATCCGAGCCGAACTCGGCCTGTCCGTCGTGCTGGTCGAGCACGACATGGGCCTGGTCATGCGGCTCGCCGACGAGGTCACCGTCCTCGACTTCGGCAAGGCCATCGCCCACGGCACCCCCGACGAGGTCCGCCGCGACCCCGAGGTGCTGCGCGCCTACCTCGGCACCGGCACCACCGGGGAGGACGCGGCATGACCGGCTTCCTCGACAACCTCCTCAACGGCCTCGCGCTCGGCTCGGTCTACGCCCTGATCGCGCTCGGCTTCGTCACCATCTTCAAGGCGTCCGGCGTCCTGAGCTTCGCCCACGGCTCGCTCCTGCTCCTCGGCGGCTACCTCGTCGCCGTCCTCCACGACGACATCGGCTTCGCCGGGGCGCTGGCCGTCGCGGTCCTCGTGACGGCGGCCGTGGCCGGGGTGCTGGACCGGCTGGTGCTGCAGCGCGTCGGAACCGACCCGCAGGCCGCCCACGTCCAGACCATCGTCACCATCGGCATCGACATCGTCCTGGTGACCGACCTGGCCCGGCGCATCGGCGGCGATCTGCTGCCGCTCGGCGACCCCTGGGGCAACTCGGTGACCGACCTGGGCCCGGTGACCGTCGCCGACAGCCGCATCGCCGCGATCCTGGTGTCCGCCGTGGCCATCGGCGGCGCCTTCGCCCTCTTCCGGTTCACGCCCTGGGGCCTGTCGCTGCGCGCGGCGGCCGAGGACGGCGAGGCCGCCGCCCTCATGGGCGTACGGCTGACCCGCGTACGCACCGTCGCCTGGTGCCTGGCAGGCGGACTCGCCGCGCTCGCCGCGGTCTTCCTGGTCGCCTTCCCGGCCCCGGGACTGGAGCGCACCACCGGGCAGATAGCCCTGAAGGCCTTCCCGGCCGCCATCCTCGGCGGCATGGCCTCCCCGGTCGGCGCCCTGGTCGGCAGCATGCTGATCGGCCTCACCGAGGCCTTCGTCGCCGGCTACCAGTCCGACCTGCACGTCCTCGGCGAGGGCTTCGGCGACGTCGCCCCGTACGCCGTGATGGTGCTGGTCCTCCTGGTGCGCCCCACCGGACTGTTCGCGGCGAAGGGAGCGGCCCGTGTCTGACCTCCGCTCGGTCCTCGTGAAGCGCGGCGGGCTCCTGCTGCCCTCCCTCCTCCTGTGCGCCCTGCCCTTCTACCTGGACGCGTTCTGGCTGCGCATCGGCCTGTTCTCCATGGCCGCGGCGATCGGTGCCGTCGGGCTCGGCCTGCTCAGCGGCACCGCGGGGCAGCTCTCCCTCGGCCACGCCTTCTTCCTCGCCGTCGGCGCCTACGGCTACGTATGGCTGGCGGGCGAGAACGGACCGGGGCTGCCGCCCGCCGTCGCGCTCGTCCTCGCCGTGCTGCTCGCCGGGGCGGCGGGCGGACTGTTCAGCCCCGTCGCCGGCCGGGTGAAGGGCATCTACCTGGGCGTGGCCACCCTCGCCCTGGTCTTCCTCGGTCACCACGTCCTGCTCACCGCGGACTCCGTCACCGGCGGTTTCAACGGCAGCTCGGTGCCGCCTCTGGAGCTGGGCGGGTTCACCTTCGCCGAGTCCGACCCGGAACTCACCGTCCTGGGTGTACCGTTCGGCGCCGAGGAACGGCTCTGGTACCTGGGCCTGGCCCTGTTCGCGCTCACCTGGTTCACCGCGCGCGGACTGCTGCGCGGACGCCCCGGGCGGGCCCTGGTGGCGCTGCGCGACAGCGAGACCGCGGCGTCCGTGATGGGCGTGCACGTGGCGAAGTACCGCTCGGCCGCGTTCGTCGTCTCCTCGATGTACGCGGGCCTCGCCGGCGTCCTGCTCGCGCTCTCCTTCCGCCGCGTGGTACCCGACTACTTCTCCCTCCTCCTCTCCGTCGACTACCTCGCCATGATCGTCATCGGCGGCCTCGGCTCCGTGGCCGGAGCCACCGCCGGCGCCGTGTTCGTCACCGCGCTGCCCCTGCTGATGACGCGCTACGCCGACCAGTTGCCGCTGGTGGCGGCCCCCGGATCCGGCGACGGCTCCATCGGCCCGACCGAGGCCTCCCGCTACCTCTACGGCGCGGCGATCGTCGTGATCCTGCTCTACGCCCCCGACGGCCTGCACGGGCTGGCCCGCCGCACCCGCGCCCGCCTGCGGCGCAAACCACCCGTCACCGACCAGTCCGACGCCTCAGCCACACCCCGGACCCCCGACACCACCGCACGAGCCAAGGAGCCCACCCCGTGAACGTCACGCACACCAGGCCCCGCACCACCCGGACCGCCGCCCTGGCCGCGGCACTGGCCGCCGTGCTGCTCGCGGGCACCGCCTGCAGCACCAAGGGGGACGGCGGGAGCACCGACGACGCCGCCGACGGCGTCAAGGCCGGTCCCGGAGTCAGCGAGAAGGCGATCAAGCTGGGCGCGCTGACCGACCTCACCGGCCCCTACGCCACCCTCGGCAAGTCCATCGTGCAGGCCCAGCAGATGTGGGCCGACGAGACCAACGCCGCGGGCGGCATCTGCGGGCGCAAGGTCGAGATCGTCGTCAAGGACCACGGGTACGACGTGCAGAAGGCGGTCACCGCCTACGCCGACATCTCCCCGGACGTCGTCGCCCTGCCCCAGGTCATCGGCTCGCCGGTGGTCGCCGCCCTGCTCGACGACATCCAGCGGGACAGCATGCTGACCTTCCCGCAGGCCTGGGCCGCCTCCCTGCTCGGCATGGACGCCGTCCAGGTCCTCGGCACCACCTACGACCTCGACATGATCGCCGCCGTCGACTTCCTCACCCGCACCAAGAAGATCGCCAAGGGCGACACGATCGGCCACGTGTACTTCGAGGGCGACTACGGCGCCAACGCGCTGGAAGGCTCCGAGTGGGCCGCCGAGCAGGCGGGGATCAAGGTGGCCGGCCAGAAGATCAAGGCCACGGACACCGATCTGACCGCGCAGGTGTCGGCGCTGAGCAAGGCCGGCGTGAAGGCGGTCCTGATCAGCGCGGGCCCCGCCCAGACCGCCTCCCTCGCCGGCGTGGCCGCCGCCCGGGGCCTGACGGTGCCGATCGTCAGCAGCGCTCCCGGCTACTCCCCGCAGCTGATGAAGACTCCCGCGGCACCGGCGCTGGAAGCCATGGTCCACGTGGTCAGCGCCGCACCGGCGGTCAGCTCCGACCTGCCGGGCGTCAAGAAGATGGTCGCCTCCTACGGCAAGAAGTACCCGGGTCAGCCGGTCGACTCCGGCGTGCTCTCCGGGTACAACGCCGCCCAGCTCATGGGAGCCGACCTCGAGAAGGCCTGCGAGGGCGGCAGTCTCACCCGCGAAGCCGTGGTGAAGGCGCACCGTTCGCAGAAGAACGCCGACACCGGCCTCGGCACGCCGCAGAACTTCACCTACGTGACCGAGCCTGCCAGCCGGTCCACCTACGTGCTGAAGCCCGACGCCAAGGCCGTAGGCGGCCTGGTCGGAGTGGAGGAGGCCCACCAGGCCCCCGGCGTCGACGCGTACCTGGCCGCCCGCGGCTGACCGACCTGAGCGGCCGTCAAGTGGCCTGCTGCACCGCCCTCTTGACGGCCGCTCGGTCCGACTACTGGTTTCCCTGAAGACCAGGTCCCTAGGATGTACTCTCTGTCATGCCGGTGCAGTTGGCGCGGTACGGAGCTGGGGGAACGATGCAAGCCGACAAGCAGTTGTCCACGGAGATCGACGCCAACGTGCCCACGGCCGCGCGCATGTACGACTACTACCTGGGTGGCAAGGACAACTACGCGGCCGACCGGGCGGCGGTCGGGGAACTCGACAAGGTCGTCCCCAGTACCCGCCGGCTCGCGCTGAACAACCGGCGCTTCCTGCACCGGGTGGTGAGGACTCTGGCGGAGGAGTACGGCATCCGCCAGTTCCTGGACCACGGCTCCGGCCTGCCCACACAGGACAACGTGCACCAGGTCGCGCAGCGCGTCGCCCCCGACTCCCGCGTCGTCTACATAGACAACGACCCGATGGTGCTGGTCCACGGTCGGGCGCTGCTCGACCAGAACGACCGGACCGCCGTCATCCACGCCGACATGCGTGCGACGGAGGAGATCCTCTCCCACCCGGACACCCGGCGCCTGATCGACTTCTCGCAGCCGGTGGCCGTGCTGTTCAACTCGGTCTTCCACTGCATCCCGGACAGCGACACCGACGGTCCGGAGGCGGTCGTCCGCCGTGTGACCGAGCGGCTGGTGCCCGGGAGCTACGCGGTGATGTGCCAGCTGGTCAGCGAGGACGCCGAGGTGCGGAAGTACGTCACGGACTTCATGAACCAGGTGACGCGGGGAAGCTGGGGCCGGGTGCGCGAGCCGAAGGACGTCGAGGCCCTCTTCGAAGGCATGGACATCATGGATCCCGGCCTGGTGGAGGTCTCCACCTGGCGTCCGGACAGTGAGGTGGTGCCACGCCAGCTCACCGACGAGTGGATCGAGTTCGGCGGTCTGGGCCGCCTCCGCTAGTGGAGTACACGCCGACGCGTGCACCGGGGCATGCGCGAGGCGCGCGGCCCCGCTCCGCCGACGTCGCTTGGCTACTTCGCGGGGTAGCGCTGCTCCATCGTCTCGCGCAGCAGCTCCAGTGACTCGCGCGGCGTCAGCGCTTCGTCGGCCAGGCGGTCCAGCGCGACCCGGTACTCCTCGGTCTCGTCGCGGTCCTCGAGGAAGTTGGCGCTCTTGATGTGCTCCAGATAGACCACGTCGGGCAGATCGATGCCCCCGAAGCGCAGATAGGTGACGGGTATCGCGGGTGCCGACGCGTTCGTCACGTCCAGCGGCACGATCTGCAGCGTCACATGGGGTTGTCCGGCCATCTCGACGAGGTGCGTGAGCTGTTCCCGCATGACCTCGCGGCTGCTCAGCACACGCAGGAGTACGGACTCGTCGATGATCGCCCAAACCTGCGGGGCATCGCCGCGGCGCAGCAACTCGGCGCGGCGCATGCGCAGTTCGACCCGACGCTGGACCTCACCCGCCGACGCGTTCGGCAGGCCCCGCTGGACCACGGCCCGGGTGTAGGCCGCCGTCTGGAGCAGGCCGGGGACGTACTGGATCTCGAAGGTCCGGATGGTCGCCGCGGCCTCCTGCAGGCCGACCAGACGGTCGAACCACTCGGGCATCAGACGTTTGTCGTACCGCTGCCACCAGCCCGGTTCACCGGCGCGCCGCAGCAGTTTGACCAGTACCGAGGCCTCGTAGGCGTCGGTGCCGTACCGCTCCAGCAGCGCGCGGACGTCGGTCTCCGTCGGGGGCCTGCGGCCCTTTCCCGACTCGATGCGGGAGAGCTTCGCCGCGCTGAACCCGAGCTCGCGTGCCGCCTGCTCCTGGGAGAGCCCGGCATCCTCACGGAAGCCCGCCAGCTGAACACCGATGAGCATCTTCAGCAGAGTCGGAGCCGGCTCGGCCCGGTCCAGATAGGGCTCGAGACGGGAGAGGCGATGCGATTCGGCGGACATCCTGGCTCCCAGCAGAGCGGCAGACTTGAGAAACCACACTATCTCATCGCCTCGGCGGCCGCTGCATATGCCGCTGAAAGACGGGCGGTTGGCCTCGGGCCGCGACGGCCGACGCTCCTCGGTGACCACTCCCGCCTCACAGCAGGTGGTCGAACTCGCCCTCCTTCGCCCCGGCGAGGAAGGCGGCCACCTCGGCGGAGGTGTAGACGAGCGCAGGACCGTCGGGATCACGGGAGTTGCGCATCGCTATGCCTCCGTCCACGAGGGCGACCTCTACGCAGTTGCCCTCGGCGTTGCTGTGCCGGCTCTTCGTCCAACAGGCGTTCAGCGAGCTGGCCTGCACTCCGTTGCGCACTGGTGGCACCGCGGTCTCCTTGTTGTGCGGGGGAGTCGGGTCGGGTTCTGTCGGTCCCCGCGCGCTCCCGTCCGATTTCTTTCGCGCAATTTCTCGTGCAATTGCACGCGAGCGCTGTCAGCGTGGATAATAGCCGTGGCGTCAACCCCCTGGTTGGCGGCCCGTTCTGACGTCGCATCAGGGAGATGCCGTGCCGTTACCTGCGCATCCAACACTCCGGCCGCCCGGCGAACCCGCGTCGGAGGCAGGCGTGGCGAGCCGGTTCGCGAGGCTTCCGTGTGCGGCGCGATCGGCCGCCGACCGGGACGGGGGGCGGTTCCCCGCCTCGCGTGGGGAGCGCTGCGCGCCGGGCGACGGACTCGCTTCGGTGGTCCCTCGTATCGTGTGCGGGGGCGAGGTGTCCGCCCGGGTCCGCCCGCGGGGCACTCGGGGCGGCCGGTCCTTCGGCCGGTACGCCGACCTCGTGTTCACCCGGCTCGCTCCCGACGCCGGGGCGAACGCCGGCCCGGAGGCGACGCCCGGCACGCTCGAAGCCGGGCCCGGACTCGCTCCGGACTCCGGCCGTCAGGCGCCGGCCGTCTCCGATCACGGCGGCAACGCGTCCGTGTTCACCCCGTCCGGCGGTTCCGCGCCCCAGGAGCACGGACGCGGCCCGCACCGCGTCGACGCCCTCGCGGAGACACGGGGCCCGACCCCGGGGGCTCCGGCGCCCAGGATCCTCCGGGGCAAGTCGCCGACCCGTCCCCTCACCTGACCCGACTGCCGCGGAAGGGCCCCACACCATGCGCAGCGCTCCGACACCCGAGCCGAGCACCCAGCGCACCGACCGTCATACACAGCCGCCCGGCTCGTCCCGGCCCGCCGCGCCCCTGGCGGGGCTGGACGGCGTGCCCTGGAGCGAGATCCAGGACTCCAGCGGCTCGGCCGCGGCCATTCCCCGGCTGCTGCGCAAGGTCGCCCTGGGTGACGCGGAAACCGCCGGCGCAGCCCTCGGCGATCTGCGGAAACGCATCTGCCAGTACGGCTTCGTCGTGGAACAGGCGACCGCCGCCACCGTTCCCTTCCTGTGGGAACTGGCGCAGCGGCCCCAGGTGAGCTGCCGGGCACAGATCATCCAGCTGCTCAAGAACATCGCGGACGCCCGGCAGTGGGAGACCACCGCCACCGTCTACCCCAAACTGCTCAACCACCGGGAGAACCCCGTGGCATGGGAGCGCGCGGCACGGCAGGCCGTCCGTGACCGCCGCGGTGAGCTGGATCGGCTGCTGGCCGAGGACGACAACGAGATCACGCGGGCCACGACCGAACTGGCCCGCACACTCGGAGACTAATCCGGCACGGCGGCGGATCGAGATCCGCACTCGGAGACCGAGACCCGCGCCCTCCACGGGGGAGAAGGCGCGGGTCTCCTTCCGGCGTACCGCGACGTGCCGACGTAGCGCCGCATCGACGCCGTGCGACGTACCGGCTTGACGCATCGACGTTCTGCCACGTACCGACACATTGACGTACCGCGACGTACCGGCCTGCGGGACGGTGTGGCGTACTCCTTGCCGAAGAGGTAGGAAAGCGCGGGAAGAAAGCGCTTGCCCCACTCGGTCACCAGGAGGACCACGTCGATGGCGTCGCCGCCCGAAAAACCGCTCGACCACCGCTACCGGGGCGAACACCCCATACGCACGCTCGTCTACCTGTTCCGCGCCGACCGCCGCCGCCTGGCCGGGGCGGTCGCCGTCTTCACCGTCAAGCACAGCCCCGTCTGGCTGCTGCCCCTCATCACCGCGTCCATCATCGACACCGTCGTCCAGCACGGTCCGATCGGCAACCTGTGGACCAGCACCGGGATCATCATGTTCATCCTGGTGGTCAACTACCCGCTGCACCTGCTGTACGTCCGCCTCCTGTACGGCAGCGTGCGCCGCATGGGCACCGCTCTGCGCTCCGCGCTGTGCACCCGCATGCAGCAGCTCTCCATCGGCTACCACTCGCGCGTCAGCGCCGGCGTCCTGCAGGCCAAGGTCGTGCGGGACGTGGAGACGGTGGAGCAGATGGTCCAGCAGACCGCCGAGACGGGGCTCGGCGCGTTCACCGTGCTCACCGGCGGCCTCGTCATCATCGCCGTGCGCACACCGGAGTTCCTGCCCGTCTTCCTCGTCGTCGTCCCCGCCGCCTCCCTCCTCGTGGCCCGGCTCCGCGCCCGGCTGCGCACCCACAACGAACACTTCCGCCACGAGGTCGAGGCGCTCTCCTCCCGGGTCACGGAGATGACCCGGCTCATCCCCGTCACCCGCGCCCACGGCCTGGAGGGCAAGGCGTTGCGCCGCATGGACGGCACCCTGGACCGCCTGCTGACCTCCGGCAACCGCCTGGACCTGGTCAACGGCCGCTTCGGCTCGCTGTCCTGGGTCGTGCTCAACGTGGTCGGCGTGCTGGTCCTCGCGGGCGCCGCGCTGATCTCGTACTACGACGTGTGGGGAGTCACGGCGGGTGACGTCGTCATGCTCAGCGCCTTCCTGACCACCCTCACCAACTCCACGACAACGTTGGCAGGGCTGGCCCCGGTCATCACCAAGGGGCTGGAGTCCGTCCGTTCGGTCGGCGAGGTGCTGCAGGCTCCCGAGCTGGAGGACAACGAGGGCAAGGCAGAGCTCACCTCGCTGCGCGGAGCCGTCACCTTCGAGGGCGTCGGGCACGTCTACGAGAACGACGGGCGGCCCGCGGTCAGCGACTTCACGCTCGCGGTCCGGCCCGGCGAGACCATCGCGCTGGTGGGCGCGTCCGGGGCGGGCAAGTCCACCGTGCTCAACCTGGTCATCGGCTTCCTGCGGCCGACCTCGGGCCGGCTGCTGCTCGACGGCACCGACATGAACACCCTCGACCTGCGCACGTACCGGCGCTTCGTCTCGGTGGTGCCGCAGGAGTCGATCCTGTTCGACGGCACGATCCGGGAGAACGTCGCCTACGGCATGGACGACGCGGACGAGGAGACGGTACGGGCCGCACTGCGCGACGCCAACGCGCTGGAGTTCGTGGACCGGCTGCCGCAGGGCCTCGACACCCTGGTCGGAGAGCACGGCGCACGGCTCTCCGGGGGCCAGAGACAGCGCCTGGCCATCGCCCGGGCCCTGATACGGGACCCCAAGGTGCTCATCCTGGACGAGGCCACCTCGGCGCTGGACACCCGCTCGGAGGCGCTCGTCCAGCAGGCGCTGGCCCGGCTGCTGCGCGGACGCACCACGTTCGTCGTGGCGCACCGGCTGTCCACC
The DNA here is from genome assembly GCF_055603605.1 of Streptomyces sp. NPDC037271. NCBI lineage: Bacteria > Bacillati > Actinomycetota > Actinomycetes > Kitasatosporales > Streptomycetaceae > Streptomyces > Streptomyces sp. NPDC037271. The sequence continues at coordinate 154,687 of NZ_JBVJVN010000010.1, read as the reverse complement.
GTGCGGGGCGCGGACCGGATCGTGGTGATGGGTGACGGCCGGATCGAGGAGACCGGCACCCACGAGGAACTCCTGGGCCGGGGAGGGGCGTACACGGCACTGCACAGCGGCCAGGTCGCCTGACGGGCGCTTCGGCGTCCCGGCGGACCCGCGTCCCGGCGGACCCGCGTCCCGGCGGACCCGCGTCCCGGCGGACCGGTGTCCCGGCGGCCCCGCGGTCCGGCGGTCCGCGCCTCGGACATCCGGCCCCGGCCGGTGCCGTGTCGACAGCCCGGTGGTGAGGTCCGCCGGTCGGGCCGGCCTCCTCCTCGTGCAGGGGAGGCCTCCCGACCGGACAGGAAGCGACGAAATTTCGTCAATTGCGAGCAAGGGTGCGCACGGTGTGAATGCTGCGGGCGGGTTCGGGCATACGCAGCGAAACTCGAGAGAGGGGCGCTTCGTGCTCGAACCGGACCCGAAGGTCGTCAGGAAGTTGCTGACGCGGTACGCGTCACTGCGGATCGCTCAGGCGGAGGGGGAGAGGCCGGCGGCGGCGCGCGAGCTGGCGGACGTCAGCTACACGCTGTGCGTGATGATGGCGACGACCGGCATCCACGACGCGGTGGCCAAGGCGGACGCGCTGCTGCTCGCCAAAGGGCGGACGCCGGGCGCCGTCCGCGCGGCGGAACCGGACGGGGAGAGCGGCTTGTCGCTGGCCGTGTGACACCGCGTACCCGGGCCCGCCTCGAGGATCGGACCGACGGCTCCGGGCCGATCCGCAAGGCGGGCCCTACGCGCGGCCCGCCGGGGTGGCCGGCTTCCCGTGGAACGCCGCGCGGTAGGCGTTCGGAGTGGTGCCGACCACCCGGCGGAACCGCTCCCGGAAGGCGGTGGGGGAGCCGAACCCCGCCTGCCGCGCGATCCGTTCGATCGGGTGGTCGCCGTTCTCCAGCAGGTACTGCGCGCGCCGCACCCGGGCCCGCAGCAGCCACTGCAGCGGCGTGGTGCCCGTCTGTTCGCGGAACCGGCGGCTGAGGGTGCGCTCGCTCATGCCCGAGCGCGCCGCCATCGCCCCGAGGGTGACCTCCTCGGCCAGGTTGTCCTCGATCCACTCCAGCAGCGGTTCCAGGTCCGAGCCCCGCGGCACGGGCGGACGCTCGTGCACGATGAACTGGGCCTGCCCGCCCTCCCGTTCCAGCGGTACGACGCACATCCGGGCGGCATGCGCGGCGACGGCCGACCCCAGGTCCCGGCGGATCATGTGCAGGCACATGTCCAGGCCGGCGGCGGCCCCCGCCGAGGTGAGGATCTGCCCGTTGTCGACGTAGAGCACGTCCGGCTGCACCTCGACGCGCGGGTAGCGGCGGGCCAGTTCCGCCGCGGCGATCCAGTGGGTGGTGGCCCGCAGCCCGTCCAGCAGCCCGGCCTCCGCGAGGACGAAGGCGCCCACGCACACCGAGGCGATCCGCGTGCCGGCACCGGCCGCCCGCCGCAGCGCCGCGAGAACACGGTCCGAGGGCGGGCCGTGCTCCTCGGAGCGGCCCGGCACGATGATCGTGTCGGCGGACTCCAGTGCCTCCAGACCCCGGTCGATACGGAGGGCGAGCCCGTCCGTGCGCACCTCGGGCGACTCCGCGCACAGGCGGACCCGGTACGGGCTGCGCCCGTCGGGCAGCCGCGTCCAGTCGAACGTCTGCATGGGCGCCGCCATGTCGAACGGCACCACGTCGTCGAGGACCAGGATCACCACCGAGTGCATGGCCGCCACGATAGGCCGGTTCCCGCCGGGCACAGAACCCCCGGCACAGCCCCTGTTCCGCCTCGTTGCGCGGGGCACCTCCTGGTGAGGGCGTTGGCGAGAATCCGTTGGAATCTGTCGTTTCAGCCGCTGTGCGATCATCCGGCCGCTTCCTAACGTGGCTCCCACCGCATCGCCCGTCACTTGCCTTCCGGAGCCCCGACCGATGACCAAGATCCTGCTGTCCCTCCACGTCCTGGCCGCCATCATCGCCGTCGGGCCCGTCACCGTCGCGGCCAGCATGTTCCCGCCGGCCGCCCGACGGGCGGTGGTGGCGCTGCCCGAGGGGGCCGGGGGCGGCACCGGCGCGGGGGACGTGGGCACCGTCCGGCTGCTGCACCGCATCTGCCGGGTCTACGCCGGCCTCGGCATCGCGGTGCCGGTGCTCGGCTTCGCCACCGCGGCGGCGATGGGTGTCCTGGGGGACGCGTGGCTCATCACGTCCATCGTCCTGACCGCGGCCGCCGCCGGCATCCTGGTCGCTCTCGTGCTGCCCCGCCAGGAGGAGCTCCTGGAGCAGCTGACCGACCGGCAGCCCGTCGAGCGCGCCCGTACGGCCCGGCTCGCCATGTTCACCGGCCTGTTCAACCTGCTGTGGGCCACGGTCACGGTCCTCATGATCGTCCGGCCCGGCTCCACGACCGGCGCGTGAGCGGCCGTCACCTCCTGGACCGAATGGACACGACCGGGTGGGCGGACGCCTAGACTGCTCAGTCGCGCCTCCGTACGGGGGCGGACGACACGAAAGGCACGTTGACGGGTGTTCCAGGATTCCCCCATCTACGACCGACTCGTCGCCGAACGCGGTGACGTTCCCGAGCAGGTGCGCCGGGACGCCGAGCGCGTGAGCAGGGAGCTGGAGGTTGTCATGCGCCCGTTGCGCTCACCCGGCCACCTGCCCGGCGCCGAACGGCAGCCCTCCCCGGGCGCCGGCTGGCAGCGCACCGCCCTGCTGCCCGGCCCGCGTCCGCACTGAGGGCGACGGCCGGGCGCGGTCCCGGCCTCACCCGACGGCCGTGGTGCCCGGGTCGCCCCCGACCACCGGGTCCTCGGCGCCGGGCCGGGCCAGCCACTCGGCGATGGTGCGGGCGATCGGCTGACCCGTGTCCACCTCGACGAAGCCGAACTGCCCCGACTGGTTGCACTCCAGGAACCACCAGGTGCCGTCGCCGTCCTCGGCGAAGTCGAGGGCGCCGTAGGCCAGTCCCGCCGCTCGGACGTAGGCGCGGACGGCCTCTGCGACGCGGTACGGCACCTCGGCGGGCCGCCATGGTTCGGGGGACGACGCGAAGCGGACGTCCACGTCGTCGGCGTCCGGACCCGCGAGGGTCGTCTTGCGCGCGGCCAGCAACTCGTCGCCGACGACGGTGAGACGGATGTCGGCGCGCTTGGCGACCCGGCGCTGCAGCAGCGTCGGGCCGTGGGCGACGGCGGAGAAGTCGGCCTCCGGGGAGACCCTGCTGGTCGGTACCGCCCGGGGCGGGTCCTGCGGGTGCGCGCCCGAGACGGGCTTGACCACCAGATCCGGGTAACGCTCCGCGAACTCCCGTGCCGCCCGCGGAAACGTCGTGATCAGCGTGGCCGGCACGGGCAGCCCGCACTGCTGCGCGAGACGCAGCTGCCAGGGCTTGTACCGGGCCCGGTGCGCCGCGTCGGGCTGGTTCATCCAGCGCGCGCCGCAGCCGCGGAGCATGCCGTAGAGCGCCTGCCCGGACTCCTCGGTCAGCCAGGCGGAGGGCTCGGCGGCACGCGTGGCCGCGCCGCCCGGCCTGCGTACCCAGACGGACCGCAGCCCGCCGATGCTCACCAGGCGGCCCCCCGAGGACAGATGGCCCCGGAAGGCGCCGTGCACGAACTCGCCGGAGAGCGCGACGGTGTCGGTCAGGTCGGCGGGGTCCAGGCGGACCACCGGCACGCCCGACGCGTTCAGGTGCACGACCACCATGTCCGCGGTGACGTCTTCTTCACAGGTGAGGATCAACACAGTCATTGTCGACGGCCCGTGTTCAGTCGTCGAAGTGAGTCTTCGATCCCGCGGTGGAGGTCGTTGTCCCCAGTTCTCTCAGTAGCGCGTGGTCACAGGCGGCCACCCGCCCGTCCAGGAGCACGTTCAACTGCAGCCCGGAGTCGTAGACGTAGGGAGCCGTGGCTTCCAACTCCACTGCCGGCCGTGCGTAGTTGAGCGCGAACGGTTGCATCGTCTCTCCCTGGTCGGTGCTGCGCCGATCAGGCGAAGGTCCTTGTGCCCCGTCGCCTGGTCCGCCGACTTCCTTCGGCTTCCAGAGACTTATACGAATCGAACGGGTGAATGGTTTCCTTACGCAGCGTAGTCATGGGGCGGGCCGGTGCCCTTCCGCCCGTCCGCGGCGCCCCGGCGCCGGCCGAGAGAGCCGCGCGCCGAGCGCAGAGCGAGGAGCAGTACACCGACGTCGTCCAGGTAGACCGGATCGGGCACCAGGTCCGCCGGCAGCACCAGATAGAGGACGGCGCCCCAGAAGACCCACCGGGGACCCGTGGGCAGACCGGCTCGTTGGAGGTCCCGCCGGGTGCGGACCAGCCGCACCAGAACGCCGACCGCCGTCGCGAGGACGACCGCCGCGAGCAACACCGCCGCGGTGATCACCACTGTCGTCGTATCCACCCCGCCCCTCCTTAGGACGCGCGGTACGCGCCTGTTCTCTTCTCTCGGATGCCCGTTCGGCGCGGCGACAAGACCAGGAGGGCGGGTCTCTCATCCCTGTGGCCCACTCCAGTGGCACGGTGCGGTGGACGTGCTTAGTAATGGTCAGCACAGAGCGCGAGTCGCATGTCGGGGACGCAGGGCGGCCGCACCCCCACCCACACGGAGAAATCATGACTACCGGCTCTTCATCACCCCGTTCGCCCGAGTACGCCATATCCGCCGTGGACCTGCCCAACGGGGAGACGACCACGGCCACCGGCACGCACCCGGTGCACCCGCCGGGCGCGTCGGCCGACGCCGAGGCTCCGGCCGTTCACTCCTCGGCCGCCCGTGCGCCCGCCCCTCAGCAACCCGCCCACCGAGAACCCGCCCCTCAGGAACCCGTCCCCCAGGCCCCCACGGCGGCCCCCGCAGCACAGGCCCCCGCAGCACAGCCCCCCGCACCGCAGGAACCCGCGCCCGTCCCACAGGAGCCTTTCGGGCAGGAACCTTTGGTTCAGGAGCCCTCCGCCCAGGAGCCCTTCGCCCAGGACCCCTCCGGCCAGGAACCCGCCGCCCCCGACGAAGCCGTGCGGGAGTACGGCGATCCCGTCGGCGACCTGGTCCGTGCCGCCGTGGCCGACCGGCCCCTGGAAGAGATCGTCGACCTGATCACGATGCTGGAGCAGTCCCCGCAGCACGCGCAGGCCACGATCGACACGCTCCGCGCGGTCGGCGTGAACCGGTCCGTGGAGGACGTCACCCGGCTGGTCGGCCTGCTGACCCGGCCGCCGCGTCACTCGAACAGCGCGGACGAGGCGATCCGGGCCGCGGCGGAGTGCCGCTCGGTGGAGGAGGTGACCCGGCTGATGGAACTGCTGCACCGCACTCCCCTGGAACCGCACTGCGGGCACGAGGCCGTACGGGCCGCCGCCACCGGCCGGCCCGTCGAGGAACTGGTCGAGCTGATCGGCCGGCTGGCCGAGGACGGACGGGTACGCCCGGACAGTCCCGGCGCCCGGCAGCTGCGGGCGGCCCTGGACGGGATCGGCGAGGACGACGGACCCGAGCCTGACACCCGACCGGCGGGACTGGCCGGCGCGTTCGCCGTGGCCAACCGCGGCCGCGGACGTCGAAGGACACCGCGCCCGGCCCGCAGGACACCGGGCCGGGGACAGGTCCTGGACGAGGATCACCCCCCGCGTGACCACGACCGTACGGCGCGCCGGTCCGCCCGGGGCGCGGCCTGGCCGGCCTGGCTCACCGTCGCGGTCCTGGCCGGGTGCGGCGTGGCCTACTTCCCGCTGCACCAGAGCGGCGCCTCCGTCCGCGTCTACGGGGCCGCCCTCTGCCTGTCGGCGCTCTGCCTGACGCTGGCCCTGCTGCTGACCGTGCGGCCCGCCGTACCGCTGCTCGCCGCGGCGGTGGTGGGACCGGCGGCGCTGGCCGTTGCCAAGCTCTACGGCAGCGCGACACCGTCGGCGCGCGTGTCCCGGGCCATGGACCTCACGTTGGCGCCCACCTGGATCGCCGTCGCGGTCGCCGTGCTGACGTCGCTGATCGCGCTCATGGCCCTGCGCGTACGAGTGGCCTCGCAGGCGCCCGCCAAGCGCTGGCCGGCCCACCCGGCGGCCGGAGCGAGCGGCGCCGTGGACTGACCGCCGGGCGTCCTTCGCACGCCACGTGGCCGGCACCGGACATCCGGCGCCGGCCACGTGCCGCGCTCACGTCCCCAGCATGCCCGCGGGATGCCCGTGTTCGAGCAGACCGGTGAGCACCCGGTCCGGAGTGAGCGGCAGTTCCCGGAAGCGGATGCCGGTGGCGTGGTGGACGGCGTTGCCGACGGCCGCCGCCGAGCCGACGATGCCGATCTCGCCGATCCCCTTGCTGCCCATGGGGTTGAGGTGGGTGTCGTCCTCGTCGACCCAGTGCGCCTCCACGGACGCCACGTCGGCGTGCGCGGGCACGTGGTACGAGGCCAGGTCGGACTCGGCGAAGTCGCCGAACGCCGGGTCCACCGTGCTGTCCTCGGTCAGCGCCATGCCCAGGCCCATCGTCATGCCCCCGATGAACTGCGAGCGGGCCGTACGGGCGTTGAGGATGCGCCCCGCCGCGAAGACGCCCAGCAGCCGCGTCACCCGTACCTCACCGGTGACCGTGTCCACGGTGACCTCGGCGAAGTGCGCGCCGAACGCGTGGCGTGCGAAGGGGCTCTCGGCGTCGGCGGCACCGGAGGTGTCCACGTCGGCCGCGATCCCCCCGTCGGGCAGCGGCCCCGAGTGCTCGGCCAGCCGGCCGGTCAGCCGGACGCACGCCTCGTGGACGGCCCACCCCCAGGAGGCGGTGCCGGAGGAGCCGCCGGCCATGGGCGCGAAACCGATGTCGCTGTCGGCGACGTCGATACGGACCCGGTCCAGCGGGACGCCGAGGGCGTCGGCCGCGATCTGGGAGCAGACCGTCCGGGCGCCCGTACCGATGTCGGTGGCGTTGACGCGCACCAGGAAGCCGCCGTCGGGCAGGGCCCGCGCCGAGGCGGCGCAGGGCGAGACCATGACCGGATACGTGGCCGCGGCCACGCCGGTGCCGACCAGCGGGGGACCGGCGCCGCCGGCCCCGGGGCGCGGATCGCGGTCCTCCCACCCGAAGCGGCGGGCACCCTCGCGCAGACACTCCACCAGATGCCTGCTGCTGAAGGGCTTGCCGCTGTCGGGCTCGGTGTCCGGCTCGTTGCGGATCCGCAGTTCCACCGGGTCCATGCCGAGTTCGACGGCCAGTTCGTCCACCGCGGACTCGAGCGCGTACATGCCGGGGCACTCGCCGGGGGCGCGCATCCAGGACGGTGTGGGCACGTCCAGCGGCGTGACGCGGTGGAGCGTGCGCAGGGCGGGGGTGGCGTACATGACGCGCGCCGGGACCGCCGCCTGTTCCACGAACTCCTTCACGCGGGAGGTGTGCGTCGTCACCTCGTGGACGACGGAGGTGAGCCGTCCGCCGGCGTCGGCGCCCAGGCGCAGCCGGTGCAGGGTCGGCGCGCGGTGGCCGATGACGGCGGGCAGGTAGCGGCGCGGCAGCGCGACGGTGACCGGACGGCCGGTCTCCCGCGCCGCCATCACGGCCAGTACCACGTCGGGTCGGGGTGTGCCCTTCGAGCCGAAACCGCCGCCCACGTGTTCCGACCGGACCGTGATCCGGTCCTCGGGAAGCCCGAACAGCCTGGCGAGTTCCGTGCGTACGGCGCTGGTGCCCTGGCTGGAGGAGTGCACCGTCAGCCGGTCCCCTTCCCACCACGCCGTGCTGGTGTGCGGTTCCATCGGGTGATTGTGCAGGGGTGGTATCCGGTACTCGACGTCGACGCGCGTCGGCGAGGAGGCGAAGGCACCGTCGGGGTCGCCGTGTCCGCTGACGGCCGGGAACCCCCCGTTGGCGGACTCCGGGACGTACGCCTCCGGATGCGGGGCGGTGAGCGTCACGTCGTGGCTCTCCGCCTCGTACGTGACACGGACGGCGGCGGCACCGGCCCGCGCCGCCTCCAGTGTCTCGGCCACCACCAGGCCCACGAACCAGCCCCGGTGCGGGACGTGCGGGCTCTGCAGCAGGGCCAGGGTGGGGTCGTCCGGGTCCCCGAGCCGGGGCGCGTTCTCGTGCGTGAGCACCGCCAGTACGCCCGGAAGGGCCAGCGCGGGAGCGGTGTCGACGCCGGTCACCCGGCCCCGCGCGACCGCCGCCGGGACGGGCCAGGCCTGGGCGCGCCCGGGGGCGTCGAACTCGGCGGCGTACCGGGCGGTGCCGGTGACCTTCTCCCGTCCTTCCCGGCGCTCGACTGGAGCGCCCAGGACGGTCTCGGTGCCGGTCATGGAGTCCTCCTCGTGGACGCCGGGGTCAGGTCGTGGCCGGCGGGGCGAGCCGGCCCAGTACGTCCAGGGCCAGCCGGCGGGCCAGCGGCACCTTGTAGGCGTTGTCCCGCAGCGGCTCGGCGGCGGCCAGTTCCAGGTCGACGGCGTGCTCGAACGCCGCCGTCGTGGGCGCCGCGCCCACCAGCGCGTCCTCGGCCCGCCGCGCCCGCCAGGGCCGGTGCGCCAGCGCGCCGAACGCGATCCCGGCGCGGTCCACCACCCCGTCCTTCAGGTGCAGGACGGCGGCGACGGACGCCAGGGCGAACGCGTACGACGCCCGGTCGCGGGCCTTCCGGTACGCCGACGGCAGTCCGGCCGTGGCGGACGGCAGGAGCACGCCGGTGATCAGCTCGCCGGGGTGGATCTCCGTGTCCCGCTCCGGATGCTGCCCGGGCAGCCGGTGGAAGTCGGCGGCGGTCACGCTCCGGGTGCCCTCGGGGCCGTGCAGCTCCACGCGCGCGTCCAGGGCGGCGAGCGCCACCGCCATGTCCGAGGGGTGGGTGGCGATGCACTGCTCGGAGTGACCGAGCACGGCGTGGTCGCGGTGGACGCCCTCCAGCGCCCCGCAGCCGGTGCCGGGCTCCCGCTTGTTGCAGGGCTTGGAGAGATCCTGGAAGTAGGGGCAGCGGGTGCGTTGCAGCAGGTTGCCGCCCGTGGTGGCGGAGTTGCGCAACTGTCCCGAGGCGCCCGCCAGCAGAGCCTGGGAGAGAGCGGGGTAGCGGTCGCGGACGGCGGGGTGGGCCGCGAGGTCGCTGTTGCGGACCGTGGCGCCGACGCGCAGCGCGCCGTCGGGCAGCTCCTCCACCGCGTCCAGCGGCAACCGGGTGACGTCGACGAGGGCGGCGGGCGTCTCCACGCCGAGCTTCATCAGGTCGACGAGGTTGGTGCCGCCGCCGAGGTAGCGGGCGCCGGGGTGGGCGGCGAACGCGTCGGTGGCCTCCTCGACGCTGCCGGCCCGTACGTAGGCGAAGGGCTTCACGGGATCACGTCCTCGACCGCGTCGGCGATGCGCGGATACGCACCGCACCGGCACAGGTTGCCGCTCAGCCGCTCCCGGATCTCCTCCCGGTCCAGCGCGACGGACTCGCCGGAGGGCGTCCGGGGGTCGGTGACGTGGGACGGGTGCCCGGCCGCGGCCTCGGCGAGCACGCCGACCGCGGAGCAGATCTGGCCCGGGGTGCAGTACCCGCACTGGAAGGCGTCGCGCTCCAGGAACGCCCGCTGCACCGGATGCAGTTCCTCGCCGTCCCCGGCGAGACCCTCGACGGTGGTGATCTCGCAGCCGTCCAGGGCGACGGCGAACAGCAGGCAGCTGTTGACGCGCCGCCCGTCCACCAGGACCGTACAGGCGCCGCACTGCCCGTGGTCGCAGCCCTTCTTGGCGCCCGCGAGCCCGAGATCCTCTCTCAGGAGGTCCAGCAGGACCCGGCGGTGGTCGACGGTGAGGGTGTGCGGTTTTCCGTTGACGTGGAGTGTGGTCTGTGAACGGGACGACTCCGGTGGTGAAGAGGGGGCGGCGCCCTCGTGCTGGCTGACCATGGCGTCGGTGACCTTCCGGGACGGTCCGTGCTGCTGTTCCGTCCGCGTATCCACGTCGCGCCCGCTGACACGTGAGGGTGCCCTCAGTCGGCTGCGGGCCACCGCCGGACCGGCCGGTGGGCGGGACCGGGACCACGTGATCCGGGGACGTACACCGGGCCGGCTCGTCACCCGCCGGACCACGGCGACGGGGTCTCGTACGCGCCGCGCACGACGTGCGGGCAGCGCGCGCCCCCTCCGGCCGGGACGGCGGACAGGCGCCTCGACGCCGACGTCGTCATCGGGCCGCCGGTGGTCGGGTCGCGGCTGCGTACGCCCTCGGCGCGGCGGCGCGCTTGCCGCGGCAGGGACGGCCGTTCCAGGGACGGCCGCCGAGTCCAGGCACGGCTCCCTCGGCTGCCGGAAGCCGCGGCACGTGCGCGCGGCGCCTCCGTACCGGCAGCCGGGCCCGGCGGAACCGCGCCCCGGCTGGATCTGACCGGCGCCCAAGGCGGTTGGTGCGTCGGCCGTGAGGATGCAGGCCGGTCGGCTCGTGGGCTGCGGGGTCAGGTCGGCTGGTCGGCGGGCTGTGGGTATCGGGTCGGCTGGACGGTGGGCCGCGGGTACCGGGTCGGCTGCTTCACGGACCGCGGGGCCCAGGCCGGTCGGTCGGATCCGGGCCGTGCTCAGGCAGTCGGTCGGATCCGGGCCGTGCTCAGGCCGGTCGGTCGGATCCGGGCCGTGCTCAGGCAGTCGGTCGGATCCGGGCCGTGCTCAGGCAGTCGGTCGGATCCGGACCGCTCTCAGGTCAGTTGGCCGGCCCTGGACCATGCTCAGGTCGGTCGGTCGGCCCCGGACCGTGCCCAGCCGGCCGGCCTCCCGGACAGCGATCCGGCGGGTCTCAGTCGCCGGGCTCGGCCGCCGGTCGGGAGGTGTCCTTGCCCGACGCGGTGCGGGGTGCCCTGCCGGAGACCTTGAACCGTTCCAGCGTGCGGGTCAGCTGCCGCAGCGGGGACGTCGCAGGCGCCGCGGACGGCGGCGGCCCGGCCGGGGCGGACCCGGCGGACTCCCGGTACGCGGCCAGGGCCTCGGCCGCGCGTTCCGCGGCCTCCCGGTACAGGTCCCGGGACTGTGTCATGGCCTCCAGCGCCTCGGCGTACATGGCCACCAGCCTGCGCTCGCGCTCCAGTTCCTCCGCCAGGGTCAGCAGCCGCCAGTCCTCCCGCAGCGCGGTGAGGGTGTCCTCCGCGCCGTCCGGCAGCGGCCGGCTCAGCGCCGCGAAGGACGTCACCGCCGCGATCAGGCCGGTGGGCTCGGAGCCGTCCAGGAAGACGGTGCGGACGGAGAAGTCCTGGGCGTCGTAGCCGGACGGGGCCGGGGTGCCGGGCAGGACCACGGCGCCGCCGCGCGGCACCTGGACGCCGAAGTCCTCCAGTGCCCAGTTGACCACCCGCAACTGCTGCGGCGCGGCGCGGTGCTCGATCACGAGGTGCCGCAGGCCGGGCGGCAGCCGATCGGCGAGCGGTACCCGGCCGCGGTGGTCGGGGGTCATCGCCTCGTGCACGACGACGTGGATGTTCCACGGGCTGCGCCCGGCCGCCTTGAGCAGCCGGCGTACGGCCTTGTCGTCGTCCGGCAGGGTGTTGATGCCCCGCAGCCGCAGCCCGGTGGCGGTGTCGCGGTCCCAGGTGACGTCCGGGTCGTCGGGCCAGAACATCGTGGCGGGGGAGGGCCAGGCCGTGTCCCAGGCCTCCTCGGCCTCCGCGAGGAGGGTCCACTCCTGACCACCGGCCGAGCCCGGCTCCAGGAGCAGCCGGGCCCGTACGGTGACGGCGCCCCCGGCCTTCCAGCGCGCCTCGAAGATCCGGACGCCGGCGCCCTTGTCGTCCGGCCGCTCCTCGGGCAGTTCCAGGAAGTCGTCGATGCAGCGGCTGTCCTTCAGCCGCTGCAGGGTGTGCCGGACGGTGTCCTCCGCCGCGGATCCGACGTGGCGGCCGCGAGCGGGCCACACCGTGGGCGGAGTCGTGGGGTGGACGGTGGCGGAGGTCGGCATGGGTCCTCGGGAAGCAGGAGACGGACACAAGCAAGTATCGTCGCCGCAGGTCAGCGGAGAGCACCCGGGGTCCGCCGACCGGGCGGGTCGCGGTGCGGTCGCGGTGCGGTCGGCGGGATCCCGGATGCGCCCTGGGCGAGGGTGGGCACAAGCACGGCGAACCGACGGTACGGCACGAGAAGGAGCGACTCCATGAACCTCGACCTCGGCGGACGAACCGCGTTGGTGACGGGCTCCTCGCAGGGCATCGGAGCGGCGATCGCCGCCGGGCTGGCCCGGGCCGGCGCCACGGTGGGCGTCAACGGACGCGACGCCGCCCGCCTGGAGGAGAGCGTCGGGAAACTGCGGGCCGAGGTGCCGGACGGCGTGTTCGTGCCGGTCGCGGCCGACCTGGGCACCGAGGAGGGCGCCGAGCGGGCCCTGGAGGCGCTGCCCGACGTCGACATCCTGGTGAACAACCTCGGCGTCTTCGGTGCGGTGCCCGCGCTGGAGATCAGCGACGACGAGTGGCGCCGCTACTTCGAGATCAACGTCCTCGCGGGCGTCAGGCTGACGCGCGCCCATCTCCCCCGGATGAGGGAACGGGGCTGGGGCCGGGTGCTGTACATCGCGAGTGACTCGGCCGTGGCCGTCCCGGCCGAGATGATCCACTACGGGGTGTCCAAGACGGCGCTGCTCGCGGTCGGCCGCGGCTTCGCCAAGGAGGCGGCGGGCAGCGCCGTCACGGTGAACTGCGTCATCGCCGGACCCACGCACACCGAGGGGGTCGAGGACTTCGTGTACCAGCTGGTCGACCGCGACCTCCCGTGGGACGAGGCGCAGCGCGCCTTCATGCGCGAGCACCGTCCGCAGTCGCTGCTCCAGCGGCTGATCGAGCCGGAGGAGATCGCCAACCTGGTGGTCTACCTGAGCTCGCCCCAGGCGTCCGCCACGACCGGCGCGGCCGTCCGCGTCGACGGGGGATACGTCGACTCGATCCTCCCGTAGCGGGCCGACGGCCCGGACCGGACGCGTCACCCGGCGGCGGCGCCGGGGGGTCACTCGTCCGGTGATACCGCGCGCCGCCGGTCCGCCTCGTCCCAGGCCCGGGTGTCGCGCGGCTCCACGTACGGCTCGTCCTCGGGCGGATGCCCGCCGTCGATCACCCGCTGCCGGGCCAGCTCGGCGTCGAACTCCAGGCCGAGCAGAATGGCCAGGTTCGTCACCCACAGCCACACCAGGAAGATGATGACACCGGCCAGGGTGCCGTACGTCTTGTTGTACGAGCCGAAGTTGGCGACGTAGAAGGCGAACCCGGCGGACGCGGCCAGCCAGATCAGCAGGGCGAGCACACTGCCGGGCGAAATCCATTTGAAGCCCCTGACCCGGGCGTTCGGGGTGGCCCAGTACAGGATCGCGATCATGAACGTGACGAGGACGACCAGCACCGGCCACTTGGCGATCGACCACACCGTCATCGCGGTGTCACCGACGCCCAGCGCGGTGCCCACCTGCTGCGCCAGGCTGCCGGTGAACACGACGATGAGCGCGCTGACCACGGCGAGCACGAGCAGCACCACGGTCAGCGCCACCCGCAGCGGCAGCACCTTCCAGACCGGGCGTCCCTCGGGTACGTCGTAGACCGCGTTCGCCGCGCGGATGAACGCCGCCACGTAGCCGGACGCCGACCAGACGGCGCCGACCAGACCGACCAGTGCCAGTACGGAGCCCAGACCGGCCTTGGCCTGCAACTGTTTCACCGCGTCGGAGATGACGTCCCGCGCGGATCCGGGTGCGAGCCTCTGGATGTTGTCCAGGATCTCCTGGGTGGCGGACTGCCCGGCGATCCCGAGCAGCGAGACCAGCACCAGCAGCGCCGGGAACAGCGACAGGATCCCGTAGTAGGTCAGCGCGGCGGCGCGGTCGGTCAGCTCGTCGTCCTTGAACTCGGCGAGCACGCGCCGCAGCAGCGCGGACCACGAGCGCTTCGGCAGCTCGGTGGGGGAGCCGGGAGCCGCACGCTCGGTGGAGGGGGCCGGACCGTAGTCCTCGGGCGTCGCCCTGTCCGGCGCCGTCCCGTCCGGTGCGTCGTCCTTCGTGTGCTTCCCGCGATGGGGGAGATGCAGTCGGGCCATGGACCCCGGGTTGCCCGTCTCGGCACGCCCACGCACCCGTGCGCGACGCGTGCCGGGTGTGCGGCGCTCCCCCCGGGGCGGCGGCCGCTCACTCCTGGCCCGGGGCGGCGGGCCCTGCCCGGCACGGTCCGCGCGGACAGGTCCCGCCCGCCCGTCGTCCGCATCGGGGCGGCCCGTCCGCGCGCCGCTCCTCGCCCGTCGGACTCCCAGGACTCCTCGCACGGCCGAAACACCGCAGTATGCCGCAGCGCGGGCACGTTCCTCTGGAAAATGCCAAAGGACTCACTGGATGCGTGCACTTTCCGTAGTCTCGGCGTCACGTTCGCGGTACACAGCCGTGCAGGGGAGGGGATCCGGCGTGCCCGGGATCGACGAGAGTCTGCTGGAAGCCATGCGACTGCCCGGCGCGCAGGGTGCGTCGCTGGTCGACTGGATCAGCGGTCTGGCCCTGGGCGCCGTGGGCGAGGCGCCGGGCGGTGACTGGGAGGCCACGGCGGCGGAGACCGCGGAACTGGCCCGGCACGTCGCGGAGAGCGGCTCCCTGACGGCGACCGGTGATCCCGCCACCGTCGTCGCGCCGGAGAAGGAACCGCCGGTCGAGGACATGATCGCCACGACCGCCGACGCCTACCACCTGCTCAGGTTCGTCAGCACCCCGTTCGACAGCACCGTCTTCCTCCACCTGTGGCTGGACCGCAACGACGGAAACCTCGCCCTGGCCCGCATCCGGCTGGCCGAGATGGCCGATCGCCTGGTGCTCGGATGACCGGCGTGACCACCACCTGGACCGCGCACGGAACGACGTCGGCGGCGCTCGGCGTACTCGCGGCCGAGGGCGCCACGGGTGCCCTGTCGGGCGAGCGGGGCATCGTCTACCTGTCGGCGGGCCGTGTCGTGCACGTGGAGTCCGCCTTCACCCCGGACCTCGGGGCACTGCTCACCCGCAGCGGCGCCGTAGCGCCCGACGGCTGGTGGGAAGCCGTCGACCGAGGCGGAACACAGGCCCGGGTCGGACACCGGCTCGTGGACAGTGGCCGGCTCGCCGCGGGGGCACTGGAGGTCTGCCACCTGGGCGCGCTCTTCGACGCCGCGTACTTCGTCCTCGCCCACGACACGCGCGCGCACCGCTTCCGGCCCGGCGCGGTCCACTGGCTCGGCACGGTGCGGTCCGTACCGGTGGACGTCGTCGTCCGCGAGTCCGGACGCCGACGCGCCCTGCTGGACCGCATATGGCCGGACCCCGACATCGACACCGTCCCCCTCACCCGGGTGACCGACGCCGGCGCCGCCGACCTGCCGGTGCGGCGCAGCCGGACCCTGACACAGGTCGACGGCGTCCGCACCGCCGCCCAGATCGCCTCGGTGCTCGCCTGCCGCACGTACCACACCCTCGTCGAACTGCGCCGCCTGGCCGCCGACGGCCTCGTCACCGCCGCGCCGCCCGCTCCCGCGCCCCTCGCGCAGGCCCCGCAGCCGCACGGTGTCGTGTGGGACGACCCGGACACGGCTCTGCTGCGACGGCTTCGAGACGCCTTGGAGGCCCTGTGATCCGCGCGCGTCGCCAGCGTGCCGAAAGGAGACTGCTCATGGCCGTCGAGAGCGACGTCCTGGACGAACTGCACCGACTGCGCAACCGCGTACCCCAGTTGACCGGATCGCTCGCGGCCAGCGTCGACGGGCTCGTCCTGGCCCACGACGCCCCGGGCACCGAACCCGAGGGCCTCGCCGCGCTCACCGCCGCCGCCCTCGGCGTCGCGCAGCGCATGGCCGACGCCACCGCGCGGGGCGGCTTCCGAGAGCTGCTGCTGCGCGGGGCCGACGGCTACGTCGCCACCTACGCGGCCGGGCCGTCCGCCGTGCTCACCCTGCTCGCCGAGGGCCGGGTCAACGTGGGCCGGCTGCACCTGGAGGGCCGGCGCAGCGGCGCCCGGATAGGGGAGCTGGTCGTCGCGCACATCGGCCACGACCGCGGTCGTGCCCCGGCCGACGAACACGCCGCGACACTCCCCGCGGACCCGGCCCGCCCCATCGGCACCCTGCCGGTGCGCACCCCGCAACGGCCCGCGCACCAGCCGACTCCGCAGACCGGTGGCCATCACCGGTCGACCTGAACAACCCATCACCACCGAGATCACCACTGATCGTCACCGATCACGCACCAATCACGCACCAATCACGCACCGATCACGTCCGGAAAGGAAGTCACGCATGGCCAACCTGGAGACCTCGCTCAAGGAATGCCTCGGCTCCATCGACGGAGCCACCGCCGCCGCGCTGGTCGACTACACCAGCGGGATGGCCCTCGGCACGCTGGGCGGCGGCAAGGACTTCAACCTGGAGGTCGCCGCCGCCGGCAACACCGACGTCGTGCGGTCCAAGCTGCGCACGATGGAGCACCTCGGTCTGAAGGACGAGATCGAGGACATCCTGATCACCCTGAACACGCAATACCACATGATCCGCCTGCTCAAGGGCCGTGGCGGCAACGGCCTGTTCCTCTACCTGGTGCTCGACGCGAGCCGCGCCAACCTGGCGATGGCCCGCCACCAACTGCGCCGGATCGAGAGCGAACTGGAGGTCTGATCCCCGGTGAACCGCCTGGAGGTCTGACCCCCCGGCGAACCGCCTGAAAACCTGATCCTCGCCGAAGCGCAGAACCGGGCGCGGGCCCGGCGGGACACCTCCCCGCCGGGCCCGCGCCCGGTCACCGCGGCACGGATCAGGCGCCGCTCTCGCGGAGCATGTCCTCGCGCTCGACGAGCTTCACGCGCTCACGCCCCTGCGGCTCACCCAGCGCCTTCTCCGCGGCGTCGAGCTTGTACCAGCCGTCCCAGGTGGTGAAGCGGACGTTCCGCTCGGCGAGGAAGGCGTCCACGGCCTCCGGAGCGGGCGACGCGGGCGTCTGCAGCCTGTCGTTCGCGAAGTCGTCCAGCAGGTTGGACACCGTCTCGTTGGCGTCGCCCTTGGTGTGGCCGATCAGACCGACCGGACCGCGCCGGATCCAGCCGGTGACGTACGTCGACTGCAGGTGCTCGCCGGACTCCTGGACGACCCGGCCGCCCTGGTCCGGGACCGTGCCCGAGTCGATGTCCCAGGGCAGCTTGGGCAGCTGGTCGGACAGGTAGCCGACGGCCCGGTAGACCGCCTGGACGTCCCAGTCCTTGAACTCGCCGGTGCCCTTGACGTTGCCGGTGCCGTCCAGCTCGGTGCGCTCGGTGCGCAGGCCGACGACCTTCCCGTCCTCGCCCAGGATCTCGGAGGGCGACTCGAAGAAGTGCAGGAACAGCTTGTGCGGCCGGTCGCCGACGTCGCGGATCGCCCAGTTCTCCAGGGTCTTGGCGACCATGTCGGCCTGCTTGTTGCCGCGCCGGGTCGCGATCGAGCCGTCGTCGTAGTCGATGTCCTCGGGGTCGACGATCACCTCGATGTTGGGGGAGTGGTCCAGCTCCCGCAGCTCCATCGGGCTGAACTTCGCCTGCGCCGGGCCGCGGCGGCCGAAGACGTGGACCTCCAGCGCCTTGTTGGCCTTGAGGCCTTCGTACACGTTCGGCGGGATCTCGGTGGGCAGCAGCTCGTCCGCCGTCTTGGCCAGGATGCGGGCCACGTCGAGGGCGACGTTGCCGACACCGAGGACGGCGACCTTCTCCGCCTCCAGCGGCCAGGTGCGCGGCACGTCCGGGTGGCCGTCGTACCACGACACGAAGTCGGCCGCGCCGTACGAGCCGTCGAGGTCGATACCGGGAACGGACAGCGCACGGTCCGCCGTGGCGCCCGTGGCGAAGATCACACCGTCGTAGAAGGTGCGCAGATCGTCCAGGCTGACGTCGGTTCCGTAGTCCACATTGCCGAAGAGGCGGATCTGCGGCTTGTCGAGCACCTGGTGCAGGGCCGTGATGATGCCCTTGATCCGCGGGTGGTCGGGGGCGACGCCGTAACGGATCAGTCCGAACGGGGCGGGCATGCGCTCGAAGATGTCTATGGACACACCGGGTTCGGTGGCCACCTCGGACTTGAGCAGGGCGTCGGCGGCGTAGATCCCGGCCGGGCCCGATCCGACGACGGCTACCCGCAGAGGGCGGGGCATGTTCAGGTTCCCTTCGAGCGGTGATAGATCGACTCGTGGGGAAGCCTAAGCTAAGGCAAGCCTAAGTCGGTACGCGGGTCCGGTCTATGACGCCATAAGGGCGGCTTATGGGTTCCCATGGTTCGCCTTTGCGGCCGGCTTTGTGTCCGGGTTTGAACCACTCCGTACGGGTGACGCAGGCGTGAGGCGCGACGATCGCGCCCCGCGTCCGCCTCACGAGGGGAGTCTCCGTGCACCGTCCGGACGACCACCCGGATCCGAACCGGTGGCGGGCCCTCTGGGTGACTCTGGTCGCCGGGTTCATGACCCTGCTGGACGTGACGATCGTCGCCGTCGCCCTGCCCTCCATGCAGCGGGGACTGCACGCTTCGGCGGCCTCCGTGCAATGGGTCGTGTCCGGATACGCCCTCGCCTTCGCCCTGACGCTGGTGACGGCCGGCCGGATCGGTGACACGTTCGGCAGGCGCCGCGTCTTCCTCGCCGCGCTGGCGGCCTTCGTGGTCTTCAGCGCCGCGGCGGGGGCGGCACCGGGCATCGAACTGCTGGTGGTCGCCCGACTGGCCCAGGGAGTCGCCGCGGGCAGCCTCGCGCCGCAGAACTCGGCACTCATCCAGCAGATGTTCCGCGGCGCGGAACGCGGGCGCGCGTTCGGGCTGTTCGGCGCCACCGTGGGGGTGTCCAGCGCGGTGGGCCCGGTCGTCGGCGGGCTGATCCTGGCGCTGGCCGGCCCCGAGGGCTGGCGGTGGATCTTCTACGTCAACGTCCCGATCGGCGCTCTCGCGCTCCTGCTCGGCCTCCGCCTGCTCCCCCGGGTCGCCCCCGGTGGCCGGGGACACCTGGACCCGGTGGGAGTGGTGCTCCTCGGCACCGGGATCCTCGCCCTGATGCTGCCGCTGGTCCTCGCCGAGGGAGGCGGAGTGGGCCGGGTGTGGTGGCTGTTCCCGGCGGGGCTGCTCGTCCTGTTCGCCTTCGTACGGTGGGAGCGCCGCGTCGCCCGCCGCGACGGACAACCGCTGCTGGACCCCGGGCTGCTCACCGAGACCCGGGGCTACGCCACCGGCGCGGGCCTCGCCGCCCTGTACTTCGTCGGATTCAGCGGTGTGTGGCTGGTGTTCGCCCTCTTCTTCCAGAACGGGCTGGGCTTCTCACCCCTCATGTCCGGCCTGGCGGTGACCCCGTTCGCCGTGGGCTCCGCCACCGCGGCGGCCGTGGCGGGCCGCCTGGTCGACCGGCTGGGACGGGCCCTGACCGTCTGGGGACTCGTCGCCGTCATGCTGGGACTCGGCGCGACCGCGCTGGTGCTCTGGCTGGCCCCCTCCGACCGGGCCGCCTGGCTCGCGGCCCCGGCACTGCTGGTCGGCGGCCTCGGCAGTGGCTGTGTGATCTCCCCGAACATCACGATGACGCTGCGGGACGTCCCGGTGCGGATGGCGGGCGCGGCCGGGGGCGCCCTGCAGACGGGGCAGCGCCTCGGCGGCGCCGTGGGCACCGCCGCGCTGCCCGGGCTGTTCTACCTGACCCTGAACGCCACCCACGACGACTACCACGAGGCCGTCGCCCTGTCGGTCGGCTCCGGGGTCGCCGCCATGCTGTGCGCGCTGGCCGTCGCGGTCCTCGACTGGCGGCGGGACCGCCGCGCCGACCGCGCCGCGCGCTGCCCGCCGGAGACGTCCCACAGCCACACCCACGCCGGGCAGTGCTGAGACGGTCCCGCCGCGACGGCGAACCGGCCCGGCGCGCTCACCGGCGCTTGCCGAACCTCCGCAGCATCTCCTGGGCCTGCGCGCGGCGGCGGGGGTCCGAGGCGGCCCGGCGCACCTGCTCCGCCGCCCGGCGGCCCTGCGGGCTGCGCGCGAAGCGCTTGATCCGGTCCAGCATTCCGGCCATGACGTGCCTCCGAGTCGACGATGGATCCGCTTGCCCGTCCTCCTACCCCGCGGCCCTCCGCTCACCCCGGCGGCCGCACCCGGGTTTGACCGCCTCGTGGCGGGCGACCCGTGACGCGAGACATCGGAAGCGAACGCCGTGAGGTGAGCAGCTGTGGCCGGCAATCAGAAGTCCAAGGCCAAGATGGAGCAGGCCAAGGGGAAGGCCAAGGAAGCGGCCGGCCGGGCCGTCGGCAACGAGAGGATGACGGCCGAGGGCCGCGCCGAGCAGTCCAAGGGCGACGCCCGGCAGGCCAAGGAGAAGGGCAAGGACACGTTCCGGCACTGACACCGGAACCGACGTGCGGCACGCAACGGGCCGCGGAATCCGGCGAAGGCCGGTTCCGCGGCCCGTTCCGCGCCCGTGGTGGGCCCGCCCTGACGGGCGTGGGGTCGGCCGACGCGGCCGGTACGGCGAGAGGTGCCTGCGGGGCGCGCCGGGGGAGGGGTGCCGGGGGCGGAATCCCCGAGGGTGGGCGACGCCCGTGTCCGTCAGGGCACCGGCTGCTCCGCCCAGATGACCTTGCCGGCCGGTGTGTAACGGGTGCCCCAGCGCTCGGCGAGCTGGGCGACGAGGAACAGCCCGCGCCCGCCCTCGTCCGTCATGGCCGCGTAGCGCAGGTGGGGTGAGGTGCTGCTGCTGTCGAACACCTCGCAGATCAAACTGCGGTCGCGCAGCACCCGGACATGGACGCTCTCGCCGCCGTACCGGATCGCGTTGGTGACCAGCTCGCTCAGGATCAGTTCCGTCGTGAACGCCAGCTCGTCCAGTCCCCACTCAGCCAGCCGCCCGGTGACCCGGGAGCGCACCTCGCCGACCGCCGCCGGGTCGTTCGGCACCTGCCACTCGGCGACCCGGTCGGGACCGAGCGCGTGGGTGCGGGCGACGAGCAGGGCGATGTCGTCGCCCGGCCGGTCCGGGAGCCGGGCGTCGAGCACGGTCCGGCAGGTCTCCTCGGGCGACTCGCCGGCCGTCTCCAGCGCCCGGCGCAGGTGCTCGAGGCCGACGTCGATGTCGTGCTCCCGGTCCTCGACGAGCCCGTCGGTGTACAGCACCAGCCGGCTGCCCTCCGCCAGGCGCAGCTCGGTCGTCTCGAACGGGAGGCCGCCCAGGCCCAGCGGGGGGCCGACGGGCACCTCGGGGAACTCCACGCTGCCGTCGGGCCGGATCAGCGCCGGCGGCGGGTGGCCCGCCCGGGCCATCACGCAGGAGCCGGAGACCGGGTCGTAGATCGCGTAGAGGCAGGTCGCGCCGGTGACCGGGGCGCTGCCGTCTTCGGCCGCCTCGTCCTGGTCGATGCGGCCGACCAGTTCGTCCAGCAGGCCCAGCAGCTCGTCGGGCGGCAGGTCGAGGGCGGCGAAGTTGTGCACCGCCGTCCGCAGCCGTCCCATGGTGGCGGCGGCGTGCAGCCCGTGGCCGACGACGTCGCCGACCACGAGCGCCACCCGCGCCCCCGACAGCGGCAGCACGTCGAACCAGTCCCCGCCGACCCCCGCCTGCGCGGGCAGGTACCGGTAGGCGACGTCCAGGGCGTTCTGGTCGGGCATCCTGCGGGGCAGCAGACTGCGCTGGAGGGTCACCGCCATGCTGTGCTCGCGGGTGTAGCGGCGCGCGTTGTCGATGGAGACCGCGGCGCGCGCGACCAGTTCCTCGGCGAGGGCCAGCTCGTCCTCGTCGAACGGTTCGGGCTTCTCCGAACGCCAGAAGCTGACCACGCCGAGCACCAGGGTGCCCGCCCGCAGCGGCACGGTGATCAGGGAGTGGACGCCGTACTCCACCACCCGCGCGGAGCGTTCGCGGTCCTGGGCCTGCCAGCCCGGGGCCTCGCCGAGGCGGGGTTCCAGGACGGGCCGGCCGGTGTGCAGGGACCGGCCCTGCGGGGAGGAGGCCACGAAACGGATCTGCCGGCCCACCGGGTAGAGCGGGACCTCCTTGCGGATACCGCTGAGCGCGGAGCGGCGCAGCGGGGTCACGCCTCCCGGCTGGCCGCCGGCCAGCACGGTGTCGAACAGGTCGACGCTGACGTAGTCCGCGAACCGGGGCACGGCCAGCTCCGCCAGCTCCTCGGCGGTACGGGTGACGTCCAGGCTGGTGCCGATGCCCACGCCGGCGGCGTACAGGATGTCCAGGCGTTCCCGGGCGGTCTCGGCCCGGCCGGACAGGGCCCGCAGCTCCGTGGAGTCGCGGAGGGTGACGACACTGCCGGCCGGGCCGCCCCGTACGTCGGTGGGCCGCTGGTTGACCGCCAGCAAGCGGTCCTTGACCAGATGCACCTCGTCCGTGGCGACCCGTCCGGAGACGAGCAGCTCCGCCGTGTCGACCGGGAGCCCGAGGTCGGTGACCTGCCGTCCCTCGGCATTCGCGGGCAGGTCCAGCAGACGCTGTGCCTCGTCGTTGGCGAGCAGCAGCCCGCCCTCTCCGCCGATGATGAGCACGCCCTCCCGGACGCTGTGCAGCACCGCGTCGTGGTGTTCGTACATCCGGGTCATCTCGTGCGGTCCCAGACCGTGCGTCTGCCGCAGCAGCCGCCGGCTGACGAACGCGGTGCCCGCCGTCGCCAGGGCCAGCCCGACGCCCGCCACGATCAGCACCAGCGGCAACTGCCGTTCGGCGGCGCCGCCCACGTTCTCCGTCGTGATGCCCGCCGAGACCACGCCCACGACCGTGCCGTCGGGCGCCTCGACGGGCACCACGGCCTGGACCAGCGGGCCGAGCGTCCCCTCGATCTCCTCGGTCACCGTCTCCCCGGCCAGCGCGGGGGCGATGTTCCCCACGAACTCCTTGCCGATGCGGTCGGGCTTGGGATGGGTGTAGCGGATGCCGTCGGTGTTCGTGACGGTGACGAAGTCCACACCCGTGGCCCTGCGCACCGCCTCGGCCCGGGACTGGAGCACCGCCGTGGGGTCGGGGCCGCGCAGCGCCTCCCGGATGCCCGGGGACTCGGCGAACGTCGCGGCCACGGCGACGGACCGGTTGCGGGCCTCCACCGTGCTGTCGTGCCGTACCTGGAGCACCAGCGCGATCGCGGCGGCCACCACGAGCAGCAGCACGATGACCACGTTCATGACGAAGACCTGGCCGGCGACACTGCGCCTGGACAGCGCCGAGCGCACTGCCGCGGCACGCCGCCGCCCTCCCGTGTCCGTCCCCCGCCGCGACCGGTCCGCGTCTCGCGGGTGCCGGGCCGGCGGGCCGCTGGGACGACGGGGTGACCGCTCTCCCGATCGACCCATCAGTCGGACCATGTGCCCATGTCTACACTGCCGGGCCCGCGGAGGCGAGGGGCACCCCGGTGCCGGAGCGGCCCGCCCGCTCCGGGCCCGCGGCCCCTCACGGAGGGCTCCCTCGCCGGGGGCGGCGGGTGGCGAGCAGCAGGGCGATGTCGTCGGGGCGGTCCGTGGTGCGGCGGGCGGTGACGACGATCCGGTCGGCGAGGCCCGCGAGCGAGGGGCTCCCGGGCGGCCGTTCGGCGCGCGCCCCGGCCCTGGCCAGGGCCAGCCGCAGCGCGGTGATCCCGTCCTCGATGTCGGTGCCGGGCCGCTCCACCAGCCCGTCCGTGTAGAGGGCGAGGACGGCACCGGGCTCGACCGGGAACTCCGTCAGCGGGTACCGGACGCCCGGGTCCACGCCGAGTACCACGCCGCCGGGCAGGTCCAGTGCCTCGGTACGTCCGTCCGGGTGGCGCAGAAGCGGCGGCAGGTGCCCCGCGCGGGCCGCGCAGGCCCGTCCGGTGGCCGGGTCGAGGCGGACGTAGCAGCAGCTCGCGAACAGCCCCGGGTCCAGGTCGGTCAGCAGGTGGTTGACGCCGCTCAGCACCTCGTCGGGCGAACGGTCACCGAGGGCGAAGGCGCGCACGGCGCTGCGCAGTTGTCCCATCGTGGCCGCCGCCTGCACGCCGTGCCCCTGCACATCACCGATGACCAGGGCCATGCCGTCCCCCGAGGCGACGACGTCGTACCAGTCCCCGCCCACGTCCATGCCCTGGGTCCCCGGCACATAGCGCCCCGCGGTCTCCAGCAGGGGGTGCGCCGGCAGCCGCCGGGGCAGCAGTGCCCGCTGGAGTCCGCGGGCGAGGGCGGTCTCGGTCTCGAAGCGCCGGGCCTTCTCCATGGCGTGGGCGATCACCCCGGCGAGGGCCGTGAGCACCGCGCGCTCCTCGGTGCCGAACCCGCGGGAACGGTCGAAGCCGAGGATGCAGGAGCCGACCGGGCGCCCGGAGGCGATCAGCGGCAGGAAGGCGCGGGCGCCCTCCGTGGCGTCCAGGGGAATGCCCGGGTACGCGGCGGCCAGCGCCTGCATCGAGTCGAAGAAGAGCGGCCGGCCGCTGGTCAGCGTCTCGACCCCGGGCAGCCGGGCGTCCAGCGCCACCCCCTCGAAGCGCGTGAGGAAACCCGGTGGGAAGCCCGTCTCCCACGCCAGATGCAGATGGCGGTCCTGGAGGAGGTAGATGGCGAGCCGACGGCCGCCGAACGCCGGCAGCACCTCCCGCACGACCACGGCGGACACCTGGCGGGCGGTGACCGCCTCGGTCAGGGCAACGGCCAGCACGATGGGGCGGTACCCGGGCGCCGTGGCGGCGATGGCGTCCGGCGCGGGTCCGTCCGTGCCGGGCGCCTCCGGTCCCCCGTGCTCGGGTGTGAGGCCGGCGGACGCGTCGGCCACCCGGTTGGCCGGGCGGAGCGTGCCCGTCAGTAAGTCCGGCCCGGGATGCACGGAGACGGCGAGCCAGTCTCCCTCGTAGGGCTGCGGAGTGGTCCGGCGGCTGTCGTCGGGCGGGCGCCGGACATGGAAGTGGACCGGTTCGGGGGAGAGCAGGGCGCCGCGCAGATGGTCCTCGTAGGCCGTCTGGTCCAGCCAGGGCACGGCCTCCCACAGGGAGTGGCCGACCAGCCGGGCCCGTGGCCGGCCCAGCAGCCGGGCGGCGCGCGGATTGGCGTAGACGATCGTGCCCAGCCGGTCCACGCAGAACACCCCGTCCGGCAGCAGGTCGGCCGCGGCGTCGGCCACGGTGCCGGACGACGGATCGCGTACGGCGCCGCGCACCGGGCCGCCGACGGGCGGCGCGGCAGGTGGTCTCCACAGCTCCACCAGACGCAGCGCACCGTCCGAGGCGCGCACGTACAGGGGGAGCGGCGGAGGCCGGCCGGCAGCGGTCTGCCGCAGCGCCGCGGCGACCCGGTGCCCGTCGTCGGGGGCCAGGGCGCGGGTGAGCGTGTCGAGTGTGGTGGTGGCGGATCCGGCGGCGGCCCCCGCCGTGCCGAGCAGGGCGCGCAGCGGCTCGTCGACGGTGACGTCACCGGTGGCCGGATCCCAGGCGAAACTTCCGGCGCGCTGGGCGTGGCGTACGGACGGGGGCGGCCGCAGGCACAACGGCTCGCCGTCCCAGACGACCGGCGGGGCCTCGGGCTCCTCGTCCAGCCGCTCCAGGGCCGCACCGAGCTGCCGGGCCGGCCGCTCCATCCGGTCCAGGCCCTCCACCACCTCGGCGGTGTCCGACGCGCCGGGGCGCAGGACGGTCAGGACGCCGTACGTCCGCGTCGTACCGGCGACGGGCACGTACAGGGACCCGAACGGGAACGGCAGGCCGGCCGCGAACTGCGGGTAGCGGCGCATCGTCTCCGCCGCGTTGGGCAGCACCACCCGCACGCCCCGCCGGTAGGCGTCGGCGGCCGGGAACGGACTGTCGGAGTGCAGCCGCCACCAGGGCCGGAACAGCGGCCCGGGCAGTCCGGCGAGCACGGCCAGCCGCAGCAGGCCGGGGGTGCGCGAGCGCAGGTAGATGCCGCCCGCGTGGCCGCCGGCCACGCCGATGGCCCGGGCACAGGCGTCGATCAGGAGCACCGTCAGCCGCCCGGGCGTGCGATCCGTGTCCTCGGCGCCTGCGCTCATCGGCCCCACCTCTCGGCCCCACCTCGTCCGTGCGCCGTCACGCGGGCGACACAGCAAGGATGCGCCACTCCACCGGGGACGCGCACGCGGTCGGGCCGCACGGGTGACCGCGACGGGCGTTGCCCCCGAGGCCGGGAGTCCGTGACCTCCTCCGCCGGCCCCGGCGTCGACGTGCAGATCACCGAACTCGACATCGAGGGCTCCGCCACGGCACAGGCCGACAGCTACTCCCGCGTGGTCGAGGCCTGTCTCGCAAACCTCGGCCGTGCCCGTCGCCGACCGGGACGGTGCCCTTTCCGGCGCACTCGGCCCGGGCCTGTCCGAAAAACGGCGCGTCCGGCGGAAGTTGGGGCAAAGGGATCGTGAAAACTGCTCCGGTGCGTATCGTGAAGGGCCGGGGACCAGCGCACCCCCACTCGGCTACTCGGCCCCGGACCGGACGGTGAGGCTCTGTATGACTCCGGCGCACAGATCCGATGCCGCGGACACCTCGGTCGTGTCCACGGTGGCGGAGTTCAGGGGCGGATCGGCGATGATCCCGGCCTCCCGGGACGTCGTGCACGGCTTCGTCACGCGGCTCCGCGAGCGGGGCGTGGGCCTGGCCGACACCTTCCTGGACGCCGCCCGCCTGGTCGCCAGCGAGTTGGTGACGAACGCGCTCCGCCACGCGCCCGGCCCCTGCCGCCTGGAACTGACCCTGCTGGAGGACGGCGTGGAGATCGCGGTGTCGGACACGGGGGACGGCTTCCCCACGTTCCTGCCCCGCGACCCCCTGCGGGTCGGCCGGCACGGCCTGGAGATCGTGACGCGCCTGTGCGACGAGGTCATCACCAAGCCCCGGGCGACGGGGAAGACGGTGTACGCGCGCCTGCCGCTGCGCTGACCTCCCTCAGGCGGCCAGGGCCTGCTCGAGGGTCGGGTAGCAGTCGATGAGCGCGTCGACCCCCACGAGCCGCAGCACGCGCTCGACGGCGTGCTGGGGCGCGGCGAGCCGGAACCAGGCGCCGCGGGACTCGGCGGCCCGGTGCGCGGAGATGAGCACGTTGATGCCGCTGGAGTCCAGGAAGGCCACCTCGCCGAGATCGACGACCGTGCCCGGCGCCGTCCGCACGCAGGACAGCAGGACGTCGTGGAGCTGACTGCTGCCGTCGAGATCGACCTCCCCGGCGAGGATGACGACGCCGACGCCTTCGCCCGTGGTGGTCCGGGTGATCAGCAGCCGCTCCGGTACCGCCGCGCCCTCTATGTCCGCCACGCTCAGCCTCACTTCTCGCACATGTCCGGCCCGCACCGGTGGCTTGATGCTAAGGCTCTTCGGGGCCCGCATGGGCCACTTGTGCGGACCGGGGCGGCCCGGACCGGTCGTGAAGGGCTCGACGCGCGCGACGGCGCTCCTCTGACTACGGTCGATATGTGGTGGCTCACACATTCGAGGAGCTCGTGCACAAGCGTCGCGCGGCGGACCTGGCACAGCACCGGGTCGAGGAGCTGCGGGACTCGTACGGGCCTCCCACGCAGCATCAGTGGACCGCACGGCAGTCGCACACGTACGAGACCGCCGTACGGGCCTGGCGCGACCTGGACCGGGACGCGCAGACCGCGATGACGGAGTATGTCAAGGAGGGGGGTCAGTCCCGGCACAAGTTGGAGGCGAAGGTCCGCAAGGCCGTCCAGGACGCCGGACAGGGCACCTGACCGGGCAGGGCTGGACCGGACGGACCGGTCCGTTCAGCCCCGCCGGGCGGGGACCTCGCCGACGAGATCGCGTACGGCCCGCAGCGCCGCCGCCCGGTCCTCGGGCACCAGCCCGATGCGGGTGCGGCGGTCGAGCAGGTCGCCCTCGTCGAGGGCCCCCTCGTGACGCAGCGCCCAGAGCAGCTCTGCTCCGGTGACGGGGTGGCCCGGCAGGACGCGCTCGCCGAGCCGGGGGTCGCGGTCGGCGAGGGCCTGGACGGCCGGTGCCTCGGTGCCGTAACGCCGCACCAGGCGGCGCGGCGCCCGCAGCGCGGCCAGCGCGTGCGGTGCGGCGGCGCCGACCAGCGGCAGCGCGGCGGTGGGGGACGGTCCGGCGCCGAGGCGGCGGGCCGCGACGGCGGCGTCCACGGCGTCCTCGGCCATCCGCCGGTACGTGGTGAGCTTGCCGCCGACCACGGTGATCACGCCCTCGGACGAGGTGAGCACGGCGTGCCGGCGTGAGACGTCCGCCGTGCGGGGCCCGCTGCCGGGCCGGTCCGCGGACGTGGTGTCCAGCAGGGGACGCAGGCCCGCGAACGCGCCCGCCACGTCCTCGCGGTGGACCGGCGCCTCCAGTACCGAACCGAGCACGTCCAGCAGGAAGCCGACGTCCGTCTCGGGTACCTCGGGCACGTCCGGTACGTCCCCGTCCACGGGCTCGTCGGTCAGGCCGACGTAGACGCGGCCGTCGCCCTGGGGCAGGACGAGGACGAAGCGGTTGGTCTCCCCGGGGACCGGCACGTGCAGGCCGGCGGGCAGCGGGCCGAGCAGGTCGGAGCGCAGGACCAGGTGGGTGCCGCGGGAGGGGCGGACCCGGATGCCGTCGACCAGGTCGCCGGCCCACACTCCAGAGGCGTTGATCACCGCGCGGGCGCGGATCACGCCCTCCTCGCCGGTGAGCTCGTCGCGTATCCGGGCGCCGGACGAGGTCAGCTCCAGGGCCCTCACCCGGGTCAGTATCCGGGCACCGCGCGCGGCGGCGGTCCGGGCGAGCGCGGTCACCAGACGGGCGTCGTCGGTGAGCCGGCCGTCCCAGGACAGCAGCCCGCCGCGCAGCCGGTCGGAGCGCAGCGCCGGCGCGAGGTGGCGGGTCTCCACGGCGGACAGCCGGCGCGGCGCGGGCAGCGTGGCCCGGGCGGTGCGCGCCGCCAGACGCAGGGCGTCACCGGCCCGGAACCCGGCCCACGCCAGCCCGGCCCGGCCACGGGAGACCATGGGCGTCAGCGGCAGTACGAAGGGCTGGGCGCGCACCAGGTGGGGAGCGGTGCGCTCCATCAGCACGCCGCGCTCCACCGCGCTCTCGTGGGCGACGTCGAGCTGGGCGGAGGCGAGGTAGCGCAGGCCGCCGTGGATGAGCTTGGAGCTCCAGCGGGAGGTGCCGAAGGCCAGGTCGTGGGCGTCCACGGCGACGACGCTCAGACCGCGGGCCGCGGCGTCCAGGGCCGCGCCGGCGCCGGTCGCGCCGAGACCGACGACCAGGACGTCCACGACGGGGCCGCCGACGGCCCCGGTCAGCTCGCGCGAGCGCCGTGCGGCGGACAGGGAGGCCCCGGCGGCGGGGGTGCTGCCGGTCGGGCTCATGGCGTGAGGGTCCTCTCCAGGACGGTGCGCAGCTCCGCGAGGAAGGCCGCAGGGGACAGTTCGGCGTCGTCCTCCTCGGTCATGGTCCGCAGCGACAGTGCGAAGGACTGGACGATCAGCAGCACGGAGCGTGCCTGCCGCCCCGTGTGGGCCGGGCGCACCGACCCGTCGGCGTGGCCCTCGGCGAGCGAGTCGGCCAGCAGTCCCAGCAGGGCCTCCTGGCTGGCCCCGCGCCGGTCGAGGACGTAGGGCAGGAGCAGCTCGGGATCGACGTCGACGATCTTGCGGAAGAGCGGATGGGCGCGGAACGCCTCCACCCCGGTGACCAGTCCCTCGACGATGCGCGGGCGCGTGGCCACCCCCGGCCCGGGCTCGGGGACGGCGCCGGTGGCCACCGCGATCCACTCCCGGGTCATCAGATCGCCGACCAGGGACCGCACGTCCGGCCAGCGCCGGTACAGCGTCATCCGGGAGACGCCGGCCCGGCGGGCGACGTCGGTCATCGTCGTCCGGCGGACCCCGACCGCCAGTACGCAGTCGCGCACGGCGTCCAGCACCGCGTCCTTGTCGGAGGTGTTCGGTCGGCCCGAGTCATTGTGACGGTTAGGCGTCATGTGTAACAGTGTAACGCCCCGAGGCCGTGCGGACACCACCCGACGGCATCCCCCGACCGACCGCGAGGACGACAGGCCATGGACATGCTGTGGAACGGCTGGGGCGACCCGGCCCGTGCGACGCCGCTGCCCGACACGGTGACCGGGCTGCTGCGCGAGCTGCTCGGCGTCGAGCCGCGCCACGCCGCCTCCGTCCCGCTGGAGGAGATCGACGTACCCGAATCGCCGCTGGACGCGGCCGCCCGCCGCGCACTGGAGGCCGCCGTCGGCGACCGCGCGGACGGCGTGCGTACGGACGCGGAGACCCGGATACGCCACACCCGCGGCAAGTCCACCCCCGACCTGCTGCGGATGCGGACCGGCGACACCGCGGACACCCCGGCCGCCGTCGTCCTCCCGGACGGCCACGACGAGGTGCTCGCCGTACTGGAGGCCTGCGCCGAGCACGGTCTCGCCCTCGTCCCCTTCGGCGGCGGCACCTCCGTCGTCGGCGGTCTCGCCCCCGGGCGCGACGGCACCTTCGTCGCCCTCGACCTGCGCCGCATGAACCGCCTGCTCGACCTCGACGAGGTCTCCCGCACCGCCACCCTGCAACCCGGCCTGCGCGCCCCCGAGGCCGAGGCGCTCCTCGCCGGGCACGGCCACACCCTCGGCCACTTCCCCCAGTCCTACGAGTGGGCCACCATCGGCGGCTTCGCCGCGACCCGCTCCAGCGGACAGGCCTCCGCCGGCTACGGACGCTTCGACGAGATGGTCCTCGGCCTCACCCTCGCCACCCCCCGGGGCACCCTCGACACGGGCCGCGCCCCCCGTTCGGCGGCCGGCCCCGACCTGCGCCAGCTCGTGCTGGGCTCCGAGGGCGCCTTCGGTGTCATCACGTCGGTCACCGTGCGCGTGCGGCCCGTGCCGGAGGTCCGCCGCTACGAGGGCTGGCGCTTCGCCTCCTTCGCCGAGGGCGCCGCGGCGCTGCGCCGGCTCGCCCAGGACGGCCCGCGTCCGACGGTGCTGCGGCTGTCCGACGAGACCGAGACCCTGATCGGCCTCGCCCAGCCCGACGCCGTCGGCGCCTCCCCGGAGCGGCAGGACGCCGGATGCCTGGCGGTCGTCGGCTTCGAGGGCACCGCGCGGGACACCGCGTACCGCCGCGAGGGCGCCGCCGCCGTACTGCGCGAGGGCGGCGGCACGTTCGCCGGCGAGGAACCCGGGGAGCGCTGGGCCCGCGGCCGCTACTCGGCGCCGTACCTGCGCGACGCGCTGCTCGACGCCGGGGCGCTCGCCGAAACCCTGGAGACCGCGACCTACTGGTCCCGGATCCCCGCCCTGTACGCGGCCGTCCGCGACGCGCTCACCGGCACCCTGACCGGGGCCGGCACCCTGCCGCTGGTCATGTGCCACATCTCGCACGTCTACGAGAACGGCGCCTCCCTCTACTTCACCGTCGTCTCGGCCCAGGGCCACGACGCCGTCGCGCACTGGACCCGGGCCAAGCACGCCGCCAACGAGGCGATCCTCGCCGCGGGCGGCACCATCACCCACCACCACGGCGTCGGCACCGACCACCGCGACTGGTACGTCCGGGAGGCGGGCCCCCTCGGCGTCGAGGCCCTGCGCGCGGTCAAGCGGAGCCTGGACCCCGCCGGACTGCTCAGCCCGGGCGTCCTGCTGCCCGAGGACTGACCCCGCGGCCCAGCGCGCTCCGACCCCGTGAGACAACAGTCCGGCATCACCCGTCAGCCCCGGAGGCACACCGATGCGACAGTTCACCGCAGTCGTCAACCCCACCGCCGGCGGCGCCACCTCGGCCGCCGCGCTGCTCGGGGTGGCCCGGCTGCTGCGGGAGGCGGGGGCCGAACTGGAGACCGAGTACAGCCGCAGCCTCGCGCACGCCCGGGACATCGCCCGGCGGGCCGGAGCGCGGGGCCGGGTCGTGCTCGCCGTCGGCGGCGACGGCATGGCCGGCGGAATCGGCGGCGCCCTCAGCGGCACCGGCGCCCTGCTCGGCCTCGTCCCGGCCGGCCGCGGCAACGACTTCGCCCGCGCCCTGGCCCTGCCCACCGACCCCGCCGTCCTCGCCGGACTGCTGCTGCGGGGCGAGCCCCGCCCCGTGGACACCATCGAGGTCACCTCGGCGGTCCACGACCGCACCGTCGTACTCGGGAGCGTCTATGCCGGGGTCGACGCGCTCGCCAACCACCACGCCAACAACGCGCGCCTGCTGCGCGGCACCGCCTCCTACTACGCCGGCGCGCTGCGCGCCATCACCACCTGGCGCGCGACGCGCTACCGCGTCACCGTCGACGGCGAGGAGCACGCGTTCACCGGCTACACCGCCGTGGCCGCCAACTCCGGCTACTACGGCTCCAACCGCCTCATCGCCCCCGCCGCCCGGGTGGACGACGGCCTGCTGGAGGTCGTGATGATCCACGACGCGCCCCGGCGGCTGTTCTTCGCGCTGATGAACGAGCTGGGGTCGGGCGCCCACGTCCACCGGCCCCAGGTGCGCGTCCTGCGGGGCCGGGAAGTACGCATCGAGGCCGACCGGGCCATACCCTACGGCGCCGACGGCGAGGTCGAGGCCGTCGTCCCCGTCACGGCGAGAGTGCTGCCCGGGGCGCTGCGCGTCCTGTGCTGAACGCGTCGCCGGGCCGGCCGCCGGCTTCGGCGACCGGCCCGACGGGGCGCGCGGATCAGCCCCGGGGAGTGGTGAAGCGTTCCCACACCCGGTGGGCGCCCATCAGCTCCGTCACCTGCTCCAGGGCCGCGGTGCCGGACGCCGCGACGACCACACCGGGAGCGTCGGTGGGCACGCCCGACGCCTCGAGCGCGGCCTCGCCGCCCGCCCAGACACCGATCGCCTTGCCGTGCCGGTACGCCTCCGACACCATGAGGCTCACCCGCGGGTCGATCGTCCCCGGCCGCGCGGGCGGGGGAGTGGCCTTGTAGTCCCGCGGAGTGTAGGCGTCGCCGCCCATGTCGGGCGTCCCCGCCACCAGGACGGCGTCGAACTCGACGGACCGCGCGGTGACGTAGCTGCGCTGGACGGTCAGCGCCGCGTCGCCCGAGCCGATGGTGCCGCCGGTCGGCGCCACGACCAGCGGCACCATCCCGGCGTTCAGCACCGCCTCCCGTACGGCCGTCACACCCTCCAGATCCGCCCCGCCGGTGACGATGCCGACGACCCGGCCGTCGAGGGGCCAGGTCCGGCCGAGCTGGGACAGCGCCGGGCTGGGCTCGACGTCGGCCAGCGGCACGGTCGGTCGCGGTGCGGGCAGGCCGAGGCCCTCGGCGACGCCCGCGCACAGCTCCGGGTCGATGTTGGCCAGCACCTGGAGCGTCCGTTCCCTGACGGCCTGTTCGTAGCACTTGCCGAGCTCGAAGGTGTAGGCGCCGATGATGTGCTCGCGCTCCACCGGACTCATGCTCAGCCAGAACCGCCGCGGCTGGCTGAAGTGGTCCGCGAACGACTCCGGAGCCTCCCGCACCTTGACCGCCTCCGGGACCCGGACCGGCGCCTCGACGAAGGCACTCATGTCCGCCCCGGCCGTGAACGGGCAGCCGCCGTCCAGGGAGTTGGGCCGGTAGGGGGCCACGCCCCGGTGCACGGCGGTCTGGTGCATGCCGTCGCGCAGCATGTCGTTGACCGGCGCCTGGGGGCGGTTGATCGGCAACTGCGGGAAGTTGGGGCCGCCGAGACGCGTGATCTGGGTGTCCAGGTAGGAGAACAGCCGCCCGGCGAGCAGCGGGTCGTCGGTGACGTCGATGCCCGGGACGAGGTGGCCGACGTGGAAGGCGATCTGCTCGGTCTCGGCGAAGAAGTTCGACGGGTTCCGGTTCAGGGTCAGCAGGCCGACCGGCTGCACCGGGGCGAGTTCCTCGGGCACGAGGTTCGTCGGGTCCAGCAGGTCGATGCCCTCGAAGGTCTGCTCCGGGTTGTCCGGGAAGGTCTGGATGCCCAGCTCCCACTGGGGGTACGCGCCCGCCTCGATGGCGTCGGCGAGGTCCCGGCGGTGGAAGTCCGGGTCGATGCCGTTGATCATCTGTGCCTCGTCCCACACCAGGGAGTGCACGCCCAGCTTGGGCTTCCAGTGGAACTTCACCAGCGTCGTGGCGCCTTCGGCGTTCACCAGCCGGAAGGTGTGGACACCGAAGCCCTCCATCATCCGGTAGGAGCGCGGGATGCCGCGGTCGCCCATGAAGAAGATGGTGTGGTGGGTCGCCTCGGTGTGCAGCGAGACGAAGTCCCAGAAGGTGTCGTGCGCGCTCTGCGCCTGCGGGATCTCCCGGTCGGGATGCGGCTTCGCGGCGTGCACGACGTCCGGGAACTTGATGGCGTCCTGGATGAAGAAGACCGGGATGTTGTTGCCGACCAGGTCGAAGACGCCCTCGCTGGTGTAGAACTTCGTCGCGAAGCCGCGGGTGTCCCGCACCGTGTCCGACGACCCCCGCGAGCCGACCACCGTGGAGAACCGCGTGAACACCGGCGTCTCCACGTCCGCCGCGAGGAACCCGGCCTTCGTCACCGAGGCCGCCGTGCCGTAGCTCTGGAAGACCCCGTGCGCGCCCGCGCCCCGGGCGTGCACCACGCGCTCCGGGATGCGCTCGTGGTCGAAGTGCATGACCTTCTCGCGCAGGTGATGGTCCTGCAGCAGTACGGGTCCGCGCGGCCCGGCCTTCAGCGAGTGGTCCGTGTCGTACAGCCGGGTGCCCTGGGCGTTCGTCAGGTAGCTCCCGGACTGCGCCACCCGGGCCTGGTCGGCTCCCGTGGGCTGACCGGTCGGCGACACGGTGTCCGGACCGCTCTGGTCCGGCTTCGGCGGCAACGGCTCCCGGGGCTCGGTGGGTTCCGCGACGGAGGGCGACTCGGGGCCGGGCTTGCCGGGAATCCCGTCCGCCGGTCCGCCACCGTCGCCCTGCAGGCTCTCGGTGACCTTGTGGGCTACCCGCTTGAGGGGGTTGGCCTCGCTCATCAGCCTTCTCTCCGTTCTGGGCGGGCCGCTGCACGCGGCCGGTCGTGTTCGAGTACCGACTGTCGTGGTGGTGGGCCGTGACCGCGTACCCAGCGATCGGGACTCAAGGCATGGGCGCGAGGGAACGGAGGGGCCGGCTCAGGTGACGCTCTCCCCGTCGTGGGCGCCGCCCCGGCAACCAGCCGTGAAAGAGCCCGTCTCCTCCCTGCCCGCCGACGCGGCGGTCGCTCCGCCGCCCTGGACGCACCCGGTCGCCGTCACGTCGCCCGGAAGAGGCCCGGCGTGGGGTACGGCGGCCTCGGCCGAAGCGGCGCACGGTACCGGCACGGCCAGGGCCGCGGTCACGGCCCACGACGACTTGCGCATGGGGGAACTCCTTCTCACCGGTGCCGTACCAGCGTCACCGGGCCGGGGGCGGCGCGCCACCGGAGACGTGCGCACGGGGGAGGACCCGGCCGGGGCGTGCGGGGGCCGGCACCCGGAGGCCACGGCTCGCGCCGGGACAGTACGCCTTGAGCCGGGCCCGGCGGGTAGGAAGAGCACCTCGCGACGAGCACGTCCCCGCACCGGGCACGTCCCCGCACGTCTGTGCCTACCCGAGGCCAAGACGGCGTGCTGCTTACCGCGGCGCCCCGGACACCAGCACGCGCGCCCCCCCCGTGCCCCGCTGAACAGCCCTCGGTCACACCACACCCGGCCTTCACGCCACCGAGGCGCACATCCCCCGCTCCCTGCCCAACCGAGCGGAGAAGCGGTTCGGTTGGACATCCGACGGCACCCGGCGGGGACCGCCACGACGGTGCGCTGCTCGGCGGTGGAGCGGTGGACATGCCTGACGAGTGGGCCCGTTACCAGGGGCCCTTCACCTCGGTACGGTCCGGTCGCCCCGGCGGACCGCGACCGGCCACCCCGTCAAAGAGACCCGCGCCCGCTCACCGTGTGCGTCACCCCCACCGGTTCGAACGAGACCCGCGTCCGCCCACCGCCGTCCGCCCAGACCACCTCGACACCGGTGTCACCGGCCACGACCTCCGTGACGGCCTCCGCGAGCGGGCCGGGGCCCGGTTCACCGGTGAGCGCGGCCAGGCAGACGTGCAGGGAGGTGCCGCCCGCGTCGCCGGACAGCCGGGGCAGCTCGGCCCACGGCGCGTAGGCGGTGCCCTGCGGGGCGCGGACGGTCTCCGGCTCGGGGCGCCAGCCGTGCAGGCCGTGCAGCGCCGAGACCAGCGGCTCCTCCGGGCCGGTCGCCCAACCGGTGTGCGTGAGGCGGGCGCCGGCCGGCGCCCCGAGCACCCGGTGCACCCGCAGTTCGTACGGCCCCCGCGCCACCGTCACGCTCTCCACCCGCAGCCCCGGCACCATCGGTGGCCCGCCGGCGAAGACGGGCCGGTGCCAGGACGCCGCCCAGCCCCAGCCGTCGCCCTGCCCCGCGCCGAGCGGATGGACGCGACGCCGCACACTGCGCCGGCCGGTCACCTCCACCGACAGGTGGTTGTCGGCGACGTTCCCGGGCGCCGTGGGGCCGGTCCGGGTCGAGTAGGCCTGCCGCCCGTAGTGCGGGTCGTCCTCGACGGCCGACTCGCCCTCGTGCGGCCGGACATGGTCGCTGCCGTGGTTGTGCAGCCGTACGATCCCGTCGCCGCGCGTCGCCTGCACCAGCAGTCCGGGCGCGGAAAGGGCCAGCACCCGGTCGGCCTCCTCCACCGGCGCGGCCTCCTCCGTGGCGGTCCACAGCGGGTGGCCGGCGGGGGCGAGGAGCGACACGAACGCCTTGGAAGCCCAGTAGGGGGAGGCCGGGCCGGAGTACGACTGCAGGGTGGCCCCGTGCGGGCCGTGCCAGCCGAGGCTCAGCAGCCCGTCGTCGGTCACCGCGCCGCGCTCGACGAAGTAGCGCAGACTGCCGCTCGCCAGCCGCCGCGAGGCGCCCGGTGTCAGCGGCGTGTGCCCGGTGACCGCGCCCAGGCCCACGGCCGCGGAGGCGGCGAACCGGTACGACAACGAGCGGCCGTAGTGCAGCGGAGCCCCGTCCGCGCCGGACATCAGCGCGAAACCGTCGAGGTGTGTGCGCAGCCGCTCCCCGTACCGGGCGGCGGCCTGTCCGGTGTCGCCGGCCAGGTGGCCGTCGAGCACCGGGTACAGGTGCAGCGCCCAGCCGTTGTAGTGGTCGAAGGCGCGTCCGTCACCGTCGGCGTACCAGCCCTCGCCCCGGTACCAGCCCTCCATCAGCTCCAGCGCCCGCCCGCGGGCCGCGGCCGTCTCGGCGTCCCCGCGGCCGACCGACTCCAGGAACCCGGCGACCGTGTACGGGAACAGGTACCAGTTGTTCGGCGCGGGCACGTGCCGGAGCGCCCCGCGCAGCCATGCCTCGACCCGGTCCTGCACCCCGGCGTCGAGGTTCTTCCACAGCCAGGGCGCGGTCAGCCGCAGCCCGAGCGCCACCGACGCGGACTCGACCATCGGCTGGCCCTGCACGTCGTGGTCGAGGATCAGCGGCCAGGACTCGGTGTCCTCGCGGCCGGGCGTGCGGGTGCCCGAGTCGAGGCCGCGCGCATAGCGGTCCAGCCAGCCGTGCGGGTCGTCGCCGTCCGCGCCGGCGACCCGGAAGGCCGCCGCGAGGAAGGTCCGGGCGAAGCCCTCCAGTCCGTCGGAGCGCACGCCCGAGCGCGAGGGGCGCCCCGGCAGGTCGAGCAGGGCGCAGCCGGGTGTGCTCCAGCGCCACGCCGCCCACAGCAGCCCGTCCGCGACGGCCTCCCAGTGCGCCCGGGTGTAACCGGTGTACGGGCTGAGCGCACGGTCCTCGGTGGGCAGTTCGAACGGGATGCTCATGCCAGGAACGCCAGCCTTTCGCGTCGTACGGGATGGAGGAAGCCGGCACCGGACGCCCAGCGGGTCGTCTCGGCGAGGGCGAGGTCGGCCAGGCGGCGCCACTCGTTGCCCTCGGAGCCAGCGAGGTGCGGGGTGATCAGCGCGTTGTCGCAGTCCCACAGCGGGTGGTCCGGCGGCAGGACCTCGGGGTCGGTGACGTCCAGCACCGCCCGGATCCGGCCCGCCAGGACCGCGTCGGTGAGCGCCTCCTGCTCGACGACCGCCCCCCGGGAGGTGTTGATGAGCACCGCGTCGGCCGGCATCGCGTCGATCAGCGAACGGCCGACCAGGTGGCGGGTGGCGGGCAGCAGCGGGGTGTGCACGCTGACGGTGTCGCAGCGCGCGAACAGCTCGGGCAGGTCCACGAGTTCGACGCCGAGTCCGGCGGCGTCCGCGTCGCTCACGTACGGATCGTGCAGCAGGACGTCGACGTCGTGCGGGCGCAGCAGTTCGACGACCCGGCGGCCGATCAGCGAGGCGGACAGGATGCCCACGGTGCGGCGGTAGTTGCCGATGCCGAGCGGGGTGCGCAGCCAGTTGCCGCGCTTCCGGGACACCCGGTAGTCGCGGGCCCGCTCCAGGACCCGCTTGCCGGTGAGCAGGATCATGCCGAGCGTGTACTCCGCCACCGGCAGCGCGTTGGCCGCGGCGGCCGAGGAGACCTCGACCCCCCGCTCCCAGCACGCGTCGGTGACATGCCCGCGGACGCTGCCCGCCGTGTGCACCACGGCCCGCAGCCGCGGCGCCGCCCGCAGGACCCGGGCGTCCAGCGGCGGGCAGCCCCAGCCGGTGATCAGCAGGTCGACGTCGGCCAGCGCGGACCTGGCCCGCGGCGTGGACAGGTCGTCCAGCACCGGGAACGGCGCGAGGTCGCAGACCCGGCGGAAGGCGTCGAGGGACTGCGGGTCGAGGACGGCCGAGGCGGCGTCCCGGGACAT
This sequence comes from Streptomyces sp. NPDC037271, assembly GCF_055603605.1. Taxonomy (NCBI): domain Bacteria; kingdom Bacillati; phylum Actinomycetota; class Actinomycetes; order Kitasatosporales; family Streptomycetaceae; genus Streptomyces; species Streptomyces sp. NPDC037271. The sequence continues at coordinate 116,072 of NZ_JBVJVN010000010.1, read as the reverse complement.
GGCCACGGCGGCACGGGGCCGGAAACCGGGACCGGGGGAGTGCGATGTCACTTGACGGCTCCGGCGGTCAGCCCGCTCCGCCAGAAGCGCTGGAGCAGGACGAAGGCGAGGATGAGCGGCAGTACGGCGAGCAGCGAACCCATGATCACCACGGGGTAGTACTCCGGCGAGACGGACGCCGCGCTGTTCCACTGGTACAGCCCGAGACTGACGGGATACAGGTCCTGGTCGGACAGCATCACCATGGGCAGGAAGAAGTTGTTCCAGATCGCGGTCAGCTGGAAGAGGAAGACGGTGACCAGACCGGGACCGAGCATCCTGAGCGCCACCCGGGCGTACGTGGTCAGCTCGCCCGCCCCGTCCACGCGCGCCGCCTCCAGCACCTCGTCGGGCACATAGCCCCGCGCGAAGATCCGGCCGAGGTAGACACCGAACGGGTTGAACAGCACCGGGATGAACACCGCCCAGAAGGTGTTGACCAGGCCGGCTTCGGACGCCATCAGGTACAGCGGCAGCGCGAGGACCGTCTGCGGCACCATGACCGCCGCCAGGACCAGGCCGAACAGCTTCTCCTTGTGCCGGAAGCGGTACTTGTCGAAGGCGTAGCCGCAGGCGACGCTCACCAGCGCGCCGACGGCCGCGCCCAGCACGGCGTACAGCAGGCTGTTGACGTACCAGCGGCCGTACAGCCCGCCGTCCATGGCGAACAGGTCCTGGAGGTTCTGCACGAAGGAGAAGTCGCTCAGGGACAGCAGGTCGCTGCTGAAGAGCGCGTCCCGGGTCTTCGTGGAGGCGAGCACCAGCCACAGCACCGGCAGCAGTGTGTACAGGACGGAGATCGCGACGACCACGTTGACCGTCGCCCGGCCCAGCAGCTTCGGGCGGAGCAGGGAGCTGTCGGTGGCGCTCATCGGGCCTCCTCGGCGTCGACGCGGCTGGTGAAGCGGGTGACGGCGTAGGACAGGGCGATGGTGCAGACGAGCAGGACGACCGAGGCGGCCGCCGCGAGGCTGTAGTTGTTGCGGGTGAATGCCGCGTCGTAGATGTACATGCTCGGCGAGAAGCGGGAGTTGATCATCGGGGAGGACTGGCTGAGCAGCATCGGCTCGGTGAAGAGCTGGAGCGCCCAGATCAGGGTGAAGATGGCGACCATGACGATCGAGGCGCGCACCAGCGGCGTCTTCACCTGGAGCGCGGTGCGCACCGGACCCGCGCCGTCGACGACGGACGCCTCGATCACCTCGCGGGGCACGGCCTGCAGGGCGGCGTAGAAGACCACCATGTTGTAGCCGAGGTTGCTCCACAGCGCGATGTTCACGATGGACGGGACGACCGTGTGGATGCCGAGGAAGTCGATCGTGATGTCGCCCTGGGCGAAGAGTTCGATGACCGGGCTGATGCCGGGCGTGTACAGGTACAGCCAGATCAGGGCCGCGATGATGCCGGGCACCGCGTGCGGCAGGAACAGCCCGAGCTGGGCGAAGGCCCGCAGCCGGACCGCGCCGGAGTCCAGCAGCAGGGCGAGGGCGAGCGCGCCGGCCACCATCAGGGGGATGTAGATCAGGCAGTACAGCGCGACCGTGCCGAGCCCGCCGAGGAAGGTCGGGTCGGTGAGCACGGCCGCGTAGGAGCGCAGCCCGACGAAGACGGTGCGCTCGGGACCGAAACCGAGGCCGGGCTGGTCGTCGCTGAAGAAGCTCAGGTAGACGGCCGTGCCGACGGGGATCAGGAAGACGGTGACCAGCAGGGCGAAGAACGGCGTCATCAGGACGCCGGCGGCGGTCAGTTGGCGGCGCTTGGCCGCCCTGCGGGCACGCAGTCCCGACGCGGAGGGCGCTGGGTCGGCGGCGGGCGAGGAGCCGGCCGGCACCCGGGTGTGGGTGGTCGTGGTCATGGGGGTGTCACCTGCCTTTCGTCGGCTCAGGTGCTGTGCTGGGTGGTGGACAGGCCGAGGGCCCTGAGGTCGGGCATGGTGCCCTCCTGGGCGGCCCGCAGGGACTCGACGAGGCTGCCCTGGCCGCCGCTGACGCGGGCGAAGGAGTCCTGCATGACCTTCTGGGTCGCGCTCATCCGCGGGCCCCACAGCCACTGCTCGCCGATCTTCTCGGCCTCCTGTTCGAACAAGGTGTAGACGTCCTGCCCGCCGTAGTACGAGCGGTCGAAGGCGTCGCGGCCCACGGAGACCAGGCCGGGGGCGGCCGGGTACTGGCTGCTGGTGCCGCTGGAGAGGCGGGCGCGCAGGGCGTCCGGGTGGGAGACCTGCCACTCGATGAACTCCATGGCGGCCTCGGGATGCCGGCTGTCCTTGGTCACCGCGAAGGTCGACCCGCCGTGGGTGCCGGCGGACGGGCTGCCGGTGTCCCACTGCGGCAGCGGCGCGATCCGCCACTGGCCCTTCTGCCCGGGCCGCGCGTTCATCTGCGCGCCGGCGTCCCAGGCGCCGCTGAGCCGGGTGAGGACCAGGCCGTTGCCGATCTGCGCGTCGGACTGCCTGCTCTCGACGGCGTTCATGAAGACGTCGTCCCGGTCGATGAGCTGCTGCCAGTAGTCCGCGACCCGCCGCGACGGCGCGTCGGCGAGGGAGACGTTCCAGGCGCCGCGCGAGGTGTCGAACCACCGGGCGCCCGCCTGCCAGGCGTACGCGGCGAACTGCGTCATCCCGTCGGTGGGGAACAGTGCCAGCCGCCGGTCGGGCGCCTTGCGGTGCACGGTCGCGGCCTGCTCGGCGAACTCGTCCCAGGTGCCCGCGACCCGCAGTCCGTAGTGGTCGAACAGGTCGGCGCGGTAGTGCATGACCATGGGCTCGACGTCCAGCGGCACGCTGAACACCCGGCCCTCGAAGGTGGTCAGTCCGAGGGCCTGCGGCAGCAGCTTGCGGCGCAGGCCGTCGCCGACCAGGTCGGTGATGTCGAGGGCGACGCCGTCGATGGCGTACCCGGGCACCTGCGGATACTCGATGGTGGCGACGTCGGGCGCGTTGCCGGCCCGGGCGGCGTTGCTGAGCTTGGCGTAGCCGCCCTGCCCGCCGGAGGGGATCTGCTGGAACTCCACCCGGATGTTCCGGTGGGTGCGGTTGAACGCGTCGACCACCTCCTGGCTGCCGCGCAGCGCGGACCAGAAGGTGATGTGCGTGGTGGAGCCCGTGCGGGCCGACGATGCGCCGTTCCCCCCGCTGCAGGCGCTCACGGCTCCTGTCAGGGGTACGGCGGTCATCGCGGCGAGCACGGACCGACGGCTGGGTCGTCCGGGCATGGCGCCTCCCGCGGCTCCTGCGGGTCCGCGTGGGTGCGGACCCGACTGTTCGGGACACGGGAATCCTGGACGCCCTGAAACAAACGGTCAAGAGATCGATCAGAAGAAAATGAAACACTCAAACGATCAAACCGTCATTCGTCCTCGTTCACGCGATGTGTCGATCCCCGCACCATCAGCCGCGGCAGCAGCTCGACGCGCCGGCCCGGCCGACTGCCGGGCGTCTCGGACAGCCGCTGGAGCAGCAGTTCCGCGGCCATGCGGCCGACCTCGGTCTTCGGTGGCGACACGGCCGTCAGCGGCGGCGAGCCCAGCCCGGCCACGACATCGTCGTACGCCACAATCGAGCAGTCCTCCGGCACGCGTACCGCTTCCTCCGCCAGCCGCTGGACGACCATCAGCGCGTCCACGTCGCCGTGCAGCACCATGGCCGTCGCACCCACCTTGCGCATCAGCGCGGGCAACTCGGCCGTCTCGTCCGCCGCGTACGGTCCGTCGGCCCCGGCCTCCGGCGCGACGAGCGTCCATGCCCACCGCTCCACCATCGGGTGTGCCTCGGCGATCTCGGCGAAGGCGGCACGCAATGAGCGCGCGGTGGGGCTGTCGTGGCGCGTGGCGAACACGATGCGCCGGTGACCGAGCCCCACCAGGTGTTCCACGGCCAGGTGCGCGCCGTACCAGTGGTCCGAGCAGACCGAGTCCAGGGCGTGCAGCGCGCTGCCGCGCCACGGGCGGCGCTCCATCAGCACCGTCGGCACCCCGAGCGCGGCGAGCCACTCGTGGTCGGCCTCCTCGTCGGCCCGGCCGCGCCAGCGGGGCGCGATCAGCAGACCGTGCGCCCCGTCCGCCAGCGCCCGTTCCACCAGGGGGCGTTCGGCGCCGGACGCCTGCGGCGCGAGGTGCAGGGCTATGCGCAGCCCGGCCTCCTCCAGGACCGTGCGGGCACCGTGCATGGCCTCGTTGAGGTACGAGTGCCGCACGGGAACCACCACGGCCACCCGGTCCCCGGCCGCCCCGGCCGCGTCGGCGGGCGCCTCCTCGGCGGGCAGGGTGGACCGGACGACACCGTGGCCCCGCCGCAACCGCCCCTCCCGCGTCAGCTCCTCCACGTCACGGCGCACCGTCACCACGGAGACCTGCAACTCGTCGGCGAGATCGCGCACCCGCGCGGTACCGCGCGCCTGGACCGCCGCCAGAATCCGCTGACGCCTGAGATCGACCGGCTCCCGCATCAGGCCTCCCCACCCGAGAATGTTCGTTTGAGCGTTTCGCCGTCATCATAGCGATCGCCCGTCCCGAGTGTGCGCCGCCTTCCGGCCCGGTGTGCGGCCCCTGCGCTTCCGGGTCCGCGAGGGCCCCCACGGCTCTGGCGCGAGGGCCCCTACGGTTCCGGGTCCGCGAGGAGCGGGCCCAGCGGTCCCAGGTCCAGGTTCAGGTCACCGCGGCTCAGGCCGTGCTGCGCGCACAGGTCGTCCATGCGTTCGTCGAGCAGCATGAGCGCCGTGCCGAGCCGTTCCTCCTGCTCCGTGCTCAGCGTGCCCTCGTCGAAGCGGCGCACGGCCTGGCGTTCCATGAGCTGCCGCAGCAGCTCCACGACGGTCAGGACCAGGGCGGCCAGATCGTTCGTGACCCGCTCGGGGTCCAGGTCGAGGGCGTGCGCCCGGGGCGCCGTCACAGCGGCCCGCTGTCCGGCCAGGGGGCGGACACCCGCTCGTTCACGGACGACAGCAGGGCGTGCAGCGAGATCCGCACCAGCGGCACGTCGGCGATGGCCAGGACCAGGTCCCCGCTGACGACGACGCCGGTCGCCAGCACCCGGTCCAGGAGGTCGACCAGGGGCACCCCGACCGGCGCGTACGGCTCGTGATCGCCCCAGGGCACGGGTGCCGGGCCCGGCGTGCGGATGTCCGGGACGGTCACGTGCGGACCTCCTGCTCCGTGCGGTGTTCTTCCGCGTGGCCCGGTCCGGTGCGGTCCGCCCCCGTGGCGGCCGGATCCTCGTCCCAGCGGGCGAAGGAGTACGGGATCCACGGGCCCGAGGCGCTGACCTCCACGGCCGGACGCCGGCCGCCGGCGGTGAGCCCGGCCAGGGCGCGGGTGAAGGCGGCGCACTCCGCGTCCTCCACCAGGTAGGCGGCATTGAGCAGTTGCGGGGCGCGCCGGCCCGTCAACCGCTCGCTCTGCGGGCGGTGCCGTGTCGCGGCGACGGCGTACCCCCGCAGCTCCGCGTCGACGGCCTCCGCCTCGGCCGCCGCCCTCCCGTGCGCGTCCTGCCGGTCGCGCCGCCGTGCACTGGCCCGGCTGAGGTAGGCACGCCCCCCGGAAGCGGCCCCGGAAGCGGATGCGGCGGGCGCACCGGCACCGGCGGCGGCGTCCTTCGCGTGCTCGCGGGCGTGCACCTTCACCGCCCATTCCGTACGTCCCCGGAGACGGTCGAGCTGCGCGACCAGCACCGCCTCCCGGGAGACGACGGCCTGCTCCGCGCTCCGGTCGCCGCGGTACAGGGTCGCCATCGGCAGCGGCACGACGGGCCCCTGCCCGGCCGCGGCCTCGACGCCCCGGTGATGGGCCCGGGCGCAGCGTTCCAGGTCGTCGGGCCGGTTGAGGCGTTCCACCAAGGCCTCCGCGTCGAACAACGCCGCGGGGACGTCCTGCACGACCAGACACAGTCCCCCCGCGCGCAGCACGCGCAGCGGGCCGCCCTCCTCGTGACCGGTCACCGCGGCCAGCGTGGCGGCGTCCGGCGGGGTGCGGGTGACGGCGAACGCGCAGACGATGCCGGCATACGCCGGCCCGGTCGTGGCCGCGCTCACCGGGCGGCTCCCGCCGTCTCCTCGCCGGCCCCCTCCAGGGCGTCGAGCCGGGCCCGCAGCTGCGCGTTCTCCTCGGCGAGCGCGTCCCGTGCGGCCCGGGACGACAGCGCCGGGTCCGTCTCCCACCAGTCGATGCCCGCCTTCCTCGCGGTGTCCACCGAGGCGATGAACAGCCGCAACCGGATGGTGAGCAGTTCGATGTCGAGCAGGTCGATCTTGATGTCGCCGGCGATGACGATGCCCTTGTCGAGGACCCGTTCGAGCAGGTCGGCGAGGTTGCCGGTGGCAGGCGCGCAAGGCTGCGTGTCCGGGCCCGCGTACCGGAGTCCGACGTCCGTCATCGCGTGCTCCCCACCGGATCAGCGATCCGGGCGGACACGTTCATCGTCCTCGTCCTCGTCCTCATACTCGTACTCGTCCTCCTGGCCCTCGTCGTCGTCCTCACCGTCCTCGCCCTCACCGTCCTCCTCCTCGCCGTCCTCCTCCTCGCCGTCCCCGTACTCCCCGTACTCGTACTCGTATCCGTCGTCCTCGGCGGCGTCGGCTTCCTCCTCCTCCAGCGCCTCCTCGTGGCTCTTGACGACCTCGCCGTCGCGGATCTCCCCGCGCCAGCCCTCCACTTCCTCGTCGCCCCTCAAGGTCACGTGCCGCGCGAAGTGCTTCAGGTCCAGCCGCAGCCGGCGCCCCTGGGCGCGCCAGAGGTTGCCCGTCTTCTCGAAGAAGCCCGCCGGGTAGTACTCGACCACCACGACCACCCGGGTCAGCCGGGGCGCCAGTTCGTGGAAGGTGACCGCGCCGCTCGTACTGCCCTTGGCGCCCTCGGAGGTCCAGACGATCCGTTCCTCGGGGACCTGCTCCCGCACGGTCGCCCTCCAACTGCGGTTCGACGGACCGACCTTGACGTTCCAGTCCGTCGTCGCCTCGTCGTCGGCGCTGACGCTGCGGACGCCCTTGGTGAAGCCGCTGAAGTCCTGGAGCCGCGTCCACTGGTCGTAGACGGTGCGCAGGGGAACCCCGATGTCGACGGTCTCCATGATGTGCGTCGCCTTGACACTGCCGCCGCCCGCCCCGCCCCGCGCGCCGCGGCGGCCCCCGGAACCGCGGTCGCCGGCGGACTCGGTCAGTCGTTCCGTCAGCCCGCCGATCCGTTCCCCCGCCTTGCCCACGAGGCTGTGCCCCGTGGCGGCGAGGTATCCGCCGAGCGCGTCCTTGAGATCGCCGAGGGGGGAGGGGGTTCCGTTCTCCTGCCGAGTGGGGGTCATCGGCGTACACCTCCGCGCCTGCCGCCGGAACCCGTGGTCCGCCGCACGGTACGCCGGGGCGGTGCGGGAGCGGGTTCGCGGTCCTCCTCCCGTTCCTCGTCGCCGAAGTAGGCGTCCTCGTCCGGAACGCCGCCGTGGCCGCGGTCGTGGTCGTCGTCGTGGTCGCGCTCGTACGCGCCGTCCCCGTCCGTCGCCCCGTCGGCCCACCGGCCCGCGCCCGTGAGCGCGTCGGTACGGTCGCGGAGCGTGTCCGCGAGGCCGGTGAGCGTGCGGTTCGCCGCGGCGGTGACGGCCGCACGTCCGGCGGTCAGCAGCTCGTCGCGCACCTGGTCCGTCAGTTCCTGGAGCTGCGGGGTCCGCTGGAGGCCGGCCAGGCCCTGGGACAGCACCCGGCCGGGGGTCAGGCCGATGCGCCGGCCCACGAGGTAGGAGCCGACCACGAACGCCAGTCCGGCCTTCTTGGTGCGGCCCAGGAGGTATCCGCCCGCCACGGCCGCCGCCATGGCCGCCTTGCTGTCGTTCATACGTGCCTTCTCTGCGCCGGATTCATGGTGGTCGTGCGGCCGGCGGACCGGGACGGGCGTTCGAGGAGGGTGAGCAGACGCTCCTCCTCCCGCTCGAAAGCGGCCTCGTCGATGGCCCCCTCGTCCAGGGCCCGGTTGAGCGCGGCCAGACGCGCCTGGACGACGCGCGGGTCACGGGTCTGGCGCCGCGCCTCCCGGAGCAGGTGGTCGGCGATCCACGCCGTGCCGCGCACCGGGGCGAGGGGCAGCAGCAGAAGACCGCTCAGGATGCCCACCGCGTCACCGCCCGGCCGGTGCGGGAGACGGGTCGACGAAGCTGTAGCAGGGCAGGGGCCCGGTCACGCTGAGGGCCAGCCGGTCCCCGCACTCGCGTGCCCGCGCCTCCACCGCCTGCCGGAACCGCGGCTCGTCGGCGGAGCGCAGCAGAAAGGAAGCGCTCAGCACCTGCTCGTCGTCGGTCGGACCCCGCACCGTGCGCACCGCGAGCGGGGTCAGGTGGTCGAGGACGTCCCGGGCCGCGCGCCGTGCCTCGCGGCGGACACCGCGGGCGAGCGCCTCACCGAGGCGGACGTTGGCCTTGTAGTCCGGTCGGCGTCGCGTCCGCAGGGCCAGGTTCCGCAGGCCCTCGTCCCGGCGTACCAGTTCGGCGAAGTGGCCGGGCACGACCGTTCCCTTGACGTTGAGCTCGACGCACCCCCGGACGTCGTCGAGCTGCCGTGACAAGTGGGCGGAATCGGCCCGCAGCTGGGAGAGCAGGACGTCCGGTCGGGGACTGAGGATCGCGAACCGCATGGGCAGCAGCGGCCCCTGCGCGGCCAGTTCGTCCAGTACGGCCTGGTGGGCCAGCAGGTCGCGGCGCCGGGGCCGCAGCCGCGCGGGCGCGGCCGACACCGCCGCGCACAGGCCGGACCCGGTCAGCAGCCGTACCGGGGCACCGTCGACCCCCAGGGAGCGGGGGGCGCGGACACCGGCGGGGGTGATGCCGTAGACGTACAGGGCCTTCAGCGGTGCGGTGGTGGTCGTGGTGGTGGCCGGCGCGGTCATTCGTCCTCCGTCTCCACACGCCGGCGGGGCCGGCTGCGCGGGCGGTCGTCCTCGTCACGGGTGCGTGCGGCCGGTCTGCCGCGCGGCCGCTGCGGGTCCCGGGCGCGTTCCGCGCGCTCGCGGATGTGCTCGCGCTCGCGGGGCAGGGCTGCCACGTCTTCCGCCTCCTCCTCGGGGGTGAGGATGTCCCGCACCTTGTCGGTCAGGGAGCGAGCCGTCCGCTTGGCACCCGCCCTGCCCATGGCCTTGGCGACCGGCCCGCCGAACAGTTCCGGAACGGTCTTGGAGCGTGCGTCGTACTCCAGGTCCAGACGGTTGCAGGCCTCGGCGAACCGCAGATACGTGTCGACGCTCGCGACCACGATGCGGGCGTCCACCTTGAGGATCTCGATGCCGACCAGGGAGACGCGCACGAAGACGTCGATCACCATGCCGCGGTCGAGGATGAGTTCCAGGACGTCGTAGAGGGTTCCGGCGCGGGGCGCGCAGACGACCTCGTCGTCGTAGGTGATCATGCGGGGGTCCTTCCGGATGCGGGTCGCGGGGCCCGGTCACTGGTCCTGGGCACCGCGCCGGTAGCGGGCGACCCTGCGGTACTGGAGCAGGTCGCCCGCCGGGTCCAGCTCGACCTCGTAGGTGGCGAGCAGGCTGGTGGTGTCGGGGATGCGTGCCACCTCCAGCACGTCCACGTTGACGATCCAGCCGTCGTCCTCGCTGCGGCACACCGCGGAGACCCCCTCCAGGCGATGCCGGATCAGCTCGGACAGGGCGTCCGCGGCGCGCTGGGCGGCGTCCCGGGCGCCCCGCACGGCACGCTCGCGCGTGGTCGTGGACGTCGTGCCGCGCCGTCGCCCGCCAGGTTCTGTCATGCTGCCCACTCTGGCCGCGGGGTCCGGTCCGCGCGTGCGCAGTTACCCCATCCGGGGGCTGTGAAGCCCGCCCGTCGGTGGGTCAGACGCCCGGCGCGATGGCGGCCCGGCGGCGGCAGTGCAGGAAGAGGTGCGGCTCCGGCCGCGCGTCCGGGTGGGCCGGGGTGAACAGCGACGCCTCCTGCGCCAGTACCTCCAGGCCGGCCTCCTCGGCCACGGTGGTGAGGTCCTGCGCGCTGAAGCTGGTCACGCGCACCGGCTGTCCCATGAAGGTGGCGTCGACGCCCTCGACGTCCAGCGGCACGGTGGCGAGGACCAGGTAGCCCTCCGGCTTCAGCACCCGCACCAGGCGCCGGACCAGGTCCGCCTGCTCCCGCCGGTCCAGCTGGAGCAGTGAGAAGTACACGCAGACCGCGTCGAACGAGGCGTCGGCGAGCGGTACGTCACGGATGTCGGCGCACCGGAACGTCGCCGCCGGCACCTGCCGCGTCGCCAGATCCACCATGACGGGGGAGATGTCGACGCCCAGCACGTCGTGCCCGGCGCCCGCCAGGGTCTCGGCGGTGGGCCGGCCCGTACCGCTGCCCACGTCCAGCACCCGGCTGCCCGGCGCGAGTCGCCCGAGCAGCCATTCCAGCGAGCGCCGGTGCGGGTGCGATCCGGCGAACGCCTTCTCGTACTCGGCGCCCAGCGCGTCGAACGCGGCCGCGGCCTGCGGCCGTCGCTGCTCGTCGGTCACGTCGGTCCCTTCGGTGGTGGCGGGCCGGAGCCGCGAGCATCGTGCCACCGGGAACGGGCGCCGACAAGGGGCCCTCCGGGCGACCCACGAGCACCCGCCTGCTCCCGGCCGCCGCATCACCGCGAGGGCCGGGAAGCGCGGCAGGCGGCCCTGGCAGGGCGTGAGGCCGGACGGGCCGGACGCGCACCCACCGCGGGGCCGGGCGCCGTCCAGGGCCAGATCCACCAACCCCCGCACGAGCGCGTCGTCCAGCGGCGCCCGGCTGAGCAGCGCCCGGACGAACAGCGGGCCGCTGACGGCCTCGATCAGCAGCCCGGGATCGGTGCCGGCGGCCGGCTCCCGCCGCTCGACACCGCGCCGGACCATCAGCACGGTGCGGTCGAGGCGTTCGCTCCAGTGGGGGCCGCGCCGGTCCTCCAGGGTGTCGTCGTGCTCGACGCTCAGCCGCAGCAGCGCCTCGCCCTGTGCGGTGCCGAGCAGCCGGGCCAAGGACGCGAGTCCCGCCGCGGCCGCGCCCGGGGCGGCACAGGGCACGAACGGCGGTGACGGTGCCGACGCCGGGCCGGCGGCCGAGCCGCAGGCGGTGCGGGGCGGACTCGCCGAGACGGGCTCCGGTCTCGGTCTCTGGCCGGCGGCAGCCGGAGGCGTCCTCTTCGCCGGCGGCTGCGTGCTGCTGATCCGCTCCGGGCGGCGTTCGCCGTGACCCCGGCATGACGTCGTCGTGACGGCGGGGGGGGGGGGGGGGGACGCCCCCCCCCCCCCCCCCCAACCCCCCCCAAAACCCCCCCCCCACCGAGGCTGCCGGTGGTTTTTAACACTTCCCCTTCCCCTTTCCCCGGTTAAACCTGTTCCCCCAAA
>NZ_JBVJVN010000010.1:67058-104705 GCF_055603605.1 Streptomyces sp. NPDC037271 | reverse complement strand
CACGCCCCCCCCCCCCCCCCCCCCCCCCCCCCCCCCCCCCCCCCCCCCCCCCACCCCCCTCCCCCCCCCCCCCCCCCCCCCCCCCCCCCCCCCCCCCCGGGCCGGACCGCAGCGAACACGCCATCCCGGTCAGGTATCTGGCGCGTTTCAACTATTGCCATTCCGTCTGCCCGGGCGCAGCCTGGTCCCCGAAAGGCGCTGGGAGCGCTCCCAATCGCGCTTCCACTCCTCGTCCCCAGCCGTCCCCCCACGCGAAAGAAGGACATCATGGCTTGTCATGACCGCATCAAAAGAGCCCGGCGTGCGTCGACCGTCGCCCTCGGCACCCTGACCGCGGCTCTGCTCGCCCTGATCCCCTGGAGCGGCACCGCCGTCGCCCACGGCTCGGTCGTCGACCCCGCCTCCCGCAACTACGGCTGCTGGCAGCGTTGGGGCGACGACTTCCAGAACCCCGCCATGGCCCAGGAAGACCCCATGTGCTGGCAGGCCTGGCAGGACAACCCCAACGCCATGTGGAACTGGAACGGCCTGTACCGCAACGGCTCCGCGGGCAACTTCGAAGCCGTCGTCCCCGACGGCCAGCTGTGCAGCGGCGGCCGGACCGAGGGCGGGCGCTACAACTCCCTCGACACCGTGGGCGCATGGCAGACCACGGACGTCACCGACAACTTCACCGTCAAGCTGTACGACCAGGCCAGCCACGGCGCCGACTACTTCAAGGTCTACGTCACCCGGCAGGGATTCGACCCCGCCACGCAGCCCATGGGCTGGGACGACCTCGAACTGATCGAGACCACGGGCAGGTACGCCCCCAGTCAGAACTACGAGATCCCGGTGAGCACCTCGGGCCTGAGCGGCCGGCACGTCGTCTACACCATCTGGCAGGCGTCGCACATGGACCAGACGTACTTCCTGTGCAGCGACGTCGACTTCGGCTGATCCACGCCACCCCGTCCCCCCACCCCCGCCGGGCGCGCCGCGTCCGGCGGGGACACGGGTCGGTGCGACCGCCCGCGCGACGTGCTTCGCGGCCGCCCCGGGGTGCGGTATACGTCCCCTCATGGACCCCATGGACTACTACGACCTCGGCACCCACGGCCGGACCGTGACGACCTCGTCCCCCGAGGCGCAGCGGTGGTTCGACCGCGGGCTGGTGTGGACGTACGCCTTCCACCACGAGGAGGCCGTCGCCTGCTTCGAGACCGCCGCGGCGGCCGACCCGGACTGCGCCATGGCCCACTGGGGCATCGCCTACGCCCTCGGTCCGAACTACAACAAGCCCTGGGAGGCCTTCGGTGCCGAGGAACTGACGCGGACCGTCGACCGCACCCACGCCGCCGTCGAACTCGCCCAGGAGAAGGCGGCCCGCTCCGCCACCCCGGTCGAACGCGCCCTGGTCGGCGCCCTGCGCGCCCGCTACCCGCAGGCGCGCGCCGTCGAGGACTGCTCGGTGTGGAACGCGCCGTACGCCGAGAGCATGCGGGCCGTGTACGCACTGGCCCCCGACGACCTGGACGTCGCCGCGCTCCACGCCGACGCGCTGATGAACCTGACACCCTGGCAGCTCTGGGACCTGCGCACCGGACTGCCCGCGGAGGGCGCCCGCACCCTGGAGGCGAAGGCCGTCCTCGACCGGGCCCTGGCCGCCGAGGGCGGACGCGAGCACCCCGGCGTCCTGCACCTCTACATCCACCTGATGGAGATGTCCGCCACTCCCGAGGCGGCCCTCGCCGTCGCCGACCGGCTGCGCGGCCTGGTCCCCGATGCCGGACACCTCGCGCACATGCCGTCCCACCTCGAAGTGCTGTGCGGCGACTACCGGCGCGTGGTGTCGGACAACAGCGCCGCGATCGCCGCCGACGAGAAGTACCGCGCGCGGGCCGGGGCGATGAACTTCTACACCCTCTACCGCTCGCACAACCACCACTTCAGGATCTACGGCGCGATGTTCCTCGGTCAGTACGAGGTCGCCCTGGACGCCGCCGCGCGACTGGAGGCGTCCGTCCCCGAGGAACTGCTGCGCGTCGAGAGCCCGCCGATGGCCGACTGGCTCGAGGGCTTCCTGGCCATGCGGGTGCACGTGCTGATCCGGTTCGGCCGCTGGGCGGACGTCCTCCGGCTGCCGCTGCCCGCCGACCCGCGCCTGTACTGCGTGACGACCGCGATGCTCCACTACGCCCGCGGGGTCGCCCTCTCGGCCACCGGCAAGGTCGCCGAGGCGGAGGCCGAACGCGTCCTGTTCCGCGAGGCGGCCGCCCGGGTGCCGCGGACCCGCACCCTGTTCAACAACACCTGCGCCGACATCCTCGCCATCGCCTCCGCCATGCTCGACGGCGAACTGGAGTACCGCAAGGGCGATCACGCCGCCGCCTTCGCCGCCCTGGAGCGGTCGGTCGAACTGGACGACAACCTCCCCTACGACGAACCGTGGGGCTGGATGCAGCCCACCCGGCACGCCTACGGAGCCCTGCTCCTGGAACAGGGCCGGGTCACCGAGGCCGAGGCGGTCTACCGGGCCGACCTGGGTCTCGACGACACCCTTCCCCGCCCCCTGCAGCACCCGGGGAACGTCTGGGCCCTGCACGGACTCCACGAGTGCCTGGCGCGCCTGGGCAAGGAGGGGGAGGCGCGGATCGTGGCACAGCAGCTGAAGCTCGCCACCGCCCTGGCGGACGTACCGGTCGAGGCCTCCTGTTTCTGCCGCCTCGACACCGCGCCCGCCACCGGTGGTGCGGACGGCTGCTGCGCCACGGACCACTGAGCGTCCCGGTTGAGCGTCCCGGTTCGGGTCAGACGTTGACGCCGAAGTCCGCGGCGATGCCCGCCAGGCCCGAGGCGTACCCCTGCCCGACCGCCCGGAACTTCCACTCGGCGCCGTGCCGGTACAGCTCGCCGAAGACCATCGCGGTCTCGGTCGACGCGTCCTCGGAGAGGTCGTAGCGGGCGAGTTCCTGGTTGCCCGCCTGGTTGACGACGCGGATGAAGGCGTTGCGGACCTGGCCGAAGCTCTGCCCGCGGTTCTCCGCGTCGTGGATGGAGACCGGGAAGACGATCCTGTCGACCTCGGCGGGGACGGCGGCGAGGTTCACCTTGACCGCCTCGTCGTCGCCCTCGCCCTCGCCGGTGAGGTTGTCGCCGGTGTGCTCCACCGAGCCGTCCGGGCTGGTCAGGTTGTTGTAGAAGACGAAGTGCCCGTCCGAGAGCACCTTGCCGGAGGTGTCGAGGAGCAGTGCGGAGGCGTCGAGGTCGTAGTCGGTACCGGTCGTGGTGCGCACGTCCCAGCCGAGGCCGACGACGACGGCGGTCAGGCCGGGCGCCTCCTTGCTGAGCGAGACGTTGCCGCCCTTGGCCAGGGAAACTCCCACTGCGTTCTCCTTCGTCAGGTCTGCTGGATGACTTCCGCCGATCACGCTACCCGACGCACTACAGTGCTGTAGAAGTATGCCCTTCTATACGATGTGACCTCGGAAGGCGGACAGCGGCGGAAGGAGGCGGGACGTGATGGATCACCGGCGTCCGCGGCGGCGGGGGCAGGGCGAGCTGGAGGCGCTGGTGCTGTCGGCGCTGTGCGAGGCGGACGGGCCCGCGACGGCCGGCTGGGTGCAGGAGCGCCTGGGCGGCGACCTCGCCTACACCACCGTGATCACGATCCTGACCCGATTGCTGGAGAAGGGCGCGGTCAGCCGCGAGCGCGCGGGCCGTTCCTTCGCCTGGACACCCGCCTCCGACCAGGCGGGCCTCGCCGCGCGGAAGATGCGCAAGGTCCTGGACGCCGAGAGCGACCGGGAAGCGGTGCTGGCCAGCTTCGTCACCGGTCTCGACCCGGACGACGAGCGGCTGCTGCGCGAACTCCTGGGACACGCGCGCGATGTGGGGGACGGCTGACGCCGCATGGGTGTATTCGTCTTCCTGCCGCTGGTCCTGCCCTTGACGGCCTGGCCGATCGCCCGGCTGGCCGAACAGCATCTGCACCCGCGGAGTGCGACCAGGCTGCTCACCGCGGTGGCCGCCGTGATGGCCCTGTGCAGCACGGTGTGCCTGGCCCTGGTGATGGTGGTCGGCACCGCGCAACTGCCGGGCAACCCCCTGCCGGACGGCTGGTCCGACCCCGAGGTGCGGGCGGCGGTGCCGTACGACGAGGTCGTCGGCAAGGCGGCGATCCCCGCGTTGTGCGCGGTGGTCGTGGCCTCGGCGCGGGCCCTGTGGCGGCACGGCAGGGTGCGTCGCCGCGCCCACCGCGCGCTGGCCGGACTGCCGGGGACCGGAGTGGCCGTACTCCCGGACGAGGTGCCCTACGCGTACGCGCTGCCCGGCGGCCGCCGGGACCGCGTGGTGGTGAGCACGGCCCTGCTCGACTGCCTCGAACCGGCAGAGCGCCGCGCGCTGTTCGCGCACGAGCGGGCCCACCTGACCGCCCGGCACCATCGCTTCCTGCTCGCCGTCCGGCTCGCCGCCCTGGCCAACCCGTTCCTGCGGCCCCTGCGGACCGCCGTCTCCTACACGGCGGAGCGGTGGGCGGACGAGGAGGCCGCGCGGACGGTCGGCGACCGCCGCGCGGTGGCGACCGCGATCGGCAAGGCGGCCCTGGTCTCCCGGGGCACCCCGGTCGCCACCCTCGCCGGCCTCGCGGCGCCCGGCCCGGTACCGCGCCGGGTGGCGGCCCTGCTGGGCCCCGCGCCCGCTGTCCGCACCTGGCCCCCGGTGTTCACCTCGGTGGGCCTGGCGGCATGGGCCGCGGCCGCCGGAACCGCCGTGTCGGCGATGTCGTCCGCGAACGCCGCCGTCACGATGTTCCTCATCCTCCGCGCCGCGACGCCCCTCTGAGCGTCTCGCGTCTCCCCTCCGAAAACACCCACGCGATCCCGGGGCACTGAGGTGGTCCGGGATTCCATCGGCGGACGGCCGCCCCCCTGGCACCGCGGTGGCCCTGTGGTAGCTTGCGGGAGCCAGTCGAACCCACCTGGTGGGTCAGGGAATCCGGTGCGAATCCGGAGCTGACGCGCAGCGGTGAGGGGGACGGGCGGGACAACGGCCACTGGGCGGCACAAGCCGTCCGGGAAGGCGTCCCGCCCGGGCGATCCCGAGTCCGAAGACCTGCTGGCACCCGCGCCGCGTACGGCGCGGGCCACACCGTACGAACGGGCTTCGCGTATGAGCCCTCGACGCCAGAGGATCTTCCATGTCCGCAGCGCGCCCCGCCGGCTTCCGCCGCTCCTTCCGTTCTTTCCGTCCCTTCCGCTCCCGCTTCCCGCTGCTGCTGTCCGGTGCCCTGCTGGCGTCCGGCTGCGGTTCCGGAACGACCGCCACCGACTCCGCGGCGCCGGCCGAGGCAGCCGGTTATCCACGCACCGTCAGTGACTGCGGGCACAAGGTGGAGATCACCGCGCCACCCGAACGGGCCGTCTCCCTCAACCAGGGCACCACGGAGATCCTGCTCTCGCTGGGCCTGGCCGACCGGATGGCGGGGACTGCCACCTGGACCGACCCGGTCATGAAGGGCCTGGAGAAGGCGAACGCCGGTGTGCCCCGGCTCGCCGACAACATGCCCTCCTTCGAGAAGGTCCTGGACGCCGACCCCGACTTCGTCGCGGCCTCCTTCGCCTCCACGCTCGGCTCCGGCGGCGTGGCCACGCGCGAGCAGTTCACCGAACTCGGGGTGCCCGCCTACCTGTCCCCGTCCGACTGCGTCGGCAAGGACAACGGCGGCGACGGCGACGGCGTCCGCAGCGAGCCCCTGACCATGGACACCGTCTACGGCGAAGTCCACGACCTGGCCCGGGTGTTCGGCGTCGAGCAGCGCGGCGAAGAACTGGTCGCGGACCTGAAGGCGCGGGTCGAGAAGGCCACCTCGGGCGTCGACGCCTCCGGTGTCACCCTCATGTACTGGTTCGCCAACTCCACTTCGCCCTACATGGCGGGCTGCTGCGGCGCCCCCGGCATCATGACCCGCGCGCTCGGCGCGGAGAACGCCATGGACGACACCCACGAGGAATGGCCCCAGGTCGGCTGGGAAACCGTCGCCGACCGAGACCCCGACGTCCTCGTCGTCGGAGACCTCACCCGCAAGTCCCAGACGGCCGAGACCGCCGCGAAGAAGATCGAGTTCCTGGAGTCCGACCCCGTCACCAAGAACATGACCGCCGTCAGGAAGAAGCGGTACGTGCTGCTGAGCGGGCAGGCCATGAACCCCACCATCCGCACCGTCGAGGGCGTGGAGAAGGTGGCGGCGGCGCTGCGCGCGTACGGCCTCACCAAGTGACGTCCGGAAGCCGGATGACGCCGGGAAGCCGGATGACGCCGGGAAGCCGGATGACGCCGGGAAGCCGGATGACGTCCACGAGCCGGGGGACCCCCGGCCTACGCGCGGCCGGCCGCCGCTACCCGGTGTGGGCGGCGGCCGGCTTCGTCGCCCTGTGCGCCTCCGTGGCCGTCGCCGTCACCATCGGTCCCGCGGACATCGGCGTCGGCGAGGTCTGGTCCGTGGTCGTCTCCCATCTCGGCGGCGGTACCCCCGGCGTGGACGTCACCCCGATCCGCGACGGCATCGTCTGGAACCTGCGGCTGCCCCGAACCCTCCTCGCGGCGGTGTGCGGTGCAGGCCTCGCCGTGTGCGGCGCCGTACTCCAGTCCCTGC
Organism: Streptomyces sp. NPDC037271; assembly: GCF_055603605.1. Classification (NCBI taxonomy): domain Bacteria; kingdom Bacillati; phylum Actinomycetota; class Actinomycetes; order Kitasatosporales; family Streptomycetaceae; genus Streptomyces; species Streptomyces sp. NPDC037271. The sequence goes on along the minus strand of NZ_JBVJVN010000010.1, from coordinate 98,071 downwards.
TGCGCAACCCGCTCGCCGACCCCTTCGTCCTGGGCGTCTCCTCCGGTGCCTCGACCGGTGCCGTCCTGGTCGTCGTCCTCGGCGTGGGCGGCGGCGCGCTGTCCGTGTCGGGCGGGGCGTTCATCGGGGCGGTCTGCTCCTTCGCGCTGGTGATGCTGCTCAGTCACAGCCTCGGCGGCACCCCGGACCGGGTGGTGCTCGCCGGCGTGGCGGCGATGCAGCTGTTCTCCGCGCTCACGTCGTTCGTCGTGATGACCGCGGCCGACGCCGAGACCACCCGCGGCGTGCTGTTCTGGCTGCTCGGCTCGCTCGGCGGGGCGGGCTGGACGGACGTGTGGACGGGTACGGCGGTCCTGGTCGTGGTCCTGGCCGTGTGCCTCGGGTACGCCGGGACACTGGACGCCTTCGCGTTCGGTCAGGACGCGGCGGCCACGCTCGGCGTCCACGTGGCCCGCACCCGGCTGGTCCTGCTGTGCGCCACCGCCCTGCTCACCGCGGCCCTGGTCGCCTCGGCCGGGGCCATCGGCTTCGTCGGCCTGGTGCTGCCGCACGCCGTACGGGCGTTGACCGGCCCCGGACACGCCCGGCTGCTGCCGGTCTGCGCGCTCGCCGGGGCGGTGTTCCTGGTGTGGGTCGACACCCTGGCCCGTACCGTTCTCGAACCCCAGGAGGTCCCGGTGGGCGTGATGACCTCGCTCATCGGCGTGCCCGCCTTCGTCCTCGTCCTGTACCGCACCAGGAGGACACGGTGACGCTGAACGCCGAGCGGGTCTCCCGCGCCGCCGGCGGGCGGCTCATCCTGGACGGCGTCGACCTGGCCCCCCGGCCCGGCGCCATGACCGGACTGCTCGGCCCCAACGGCTCGGGCAAGTCCACCCTGCTGCGGCTGCTGGCCGGCGTGCTCACCCCCGCCTCCGGCGTCGTCACCCTCGACGGCCGCCCGCTGGACCGGGCGGGCCGCAGGGACGTCGCCCGGCGGGTGGCCGTGGTCGAGCAGCAGGCGGACACGCAGGTCGAACTGACCGTCCGGGACGTCGTCCGGCTCGGCCGGATCCCGCACCGCCGCGCCTGGACGCCGACGTCGGCGTCCGACGAGGAGGCGGTCACGGACGCCCTGGAACGCACCGGACTGACCGGGCAGGCGGACCGGCTCTGGCACACCCTCTCCGGCGGCGAACGCCAGCGCGTCCAGATCGCCCGCGCCCTCGCCCAGCAGCCGCGGGAACTCCTGCTGGACGAACCGACCAACCACCTCGACATACAGCACCAGCTCGACGTACTGACCCTGGTCGCCGCCCTGCCCGTCACCAGTGTGGTCGCCCTCCACGACCTCAACCTCGCGGCGATGTACTGCGACCACCTCGTGGTGCTGTCCGAGGGGCGGGTCGTGGCCTGTGGCGATCCCGCCGAGGTCCTGACCGCGGACCTGGTCGCCGAGGTCTACCGGGTGCACGCCGAGATCGCCCCCACCGGGCCGGGCGGCCGCCCGCACGTCCGGTTCCTCGGCACACTGACGGACGCTCCCCGGGCGGGTGACGGTGCTCGGCTCGGCAGCCCGGGCACCACCGCATCGCTCGAGCGGCGCAAGCGACGCGGCTGAGACGGCGCACAGGCCCGAGCCGCCGACCGCCCCGCGGCCCCGGCGGACCCCGGACACCGCCGAGCGGCCGGTCTCACGGCTGCGCCGCGGGGGCGACGGAAGGGACCGCGCTGATCCGCACCCGCCGTGGTCCGGATACTGGCCGGGACGCCTCTCCCGCCCTGACACCACAGGGCGTGGGGCGTGCGCCATGCCCAGTCACCGGCGGCCGAATCGGCGGCGTCCCCCACCGAGCCGGCGCTCTTCCCGGGCGGCATGCCCGGCCCGGCCCCTCGCTCCGCCGGACTCGCCGCCGCACCGGACGGCTCGGTCCTTCGGTCCTGCCGTCCGAGCGGTCAGTCCGTCAGCCCGGCGGCGAGTGCGGCCCCCAGTTCCCAGCAGGCTTCCAATTCGGCCTTGCCGGGCTCACCGGCCACGCTCACCGCCGGCGCCGCGCGCTGCCAGCCGAGGCCGGTCGTGACCGACTCGATGCCGCGCACCGCGCCGGTGGTGTCGCTGCCGCCGTGCACGTAGTAGCCGAAGGGCCGGCCCCGCGTCTCGTCCAGACAGGGGTAGTAGACCTGGTCGAAGAAGTGCTTCAGGGCGCCGGACATGTAGCCCAGGTTGGCCGGAGTGCCCAGCAGGTATCCGTCGGCCTCCAGCACGTCGACCGCCGTCGCCGCCAGCGCCGCCCGCCTGACCACCCGTACCCCTTCGATCTCGGGTGCGGTCGCCCCGGACAGGACGGCTTCCAGCATCGCCCGGCAGTTGGGCGACGGCGTGTGATGCACGATCAGCAGAGTAGGCACACCCGAAGCCTGCCGCCCGGCACCCGCCGGCCGCAAGAAGCGCCACCCCGTCCGGAGCACGGCGCACCCGGCGTTCCGTCGGCCGGGGTGCGTCCGCCCGGCCCGCGGACTCCAGCGCTCCGCGCGCTCGCGGACCTGCCGCTTCTCCCGCTCCGGCGCCTGCTCGGCGCCGCGGACCTTCCTCTCGGCCCCCGTGAGGCCGGCACGGTGGTCCCCCCCGACGTGCCGGAGCCCCACCCTGCCACGGCGGCCGCCGTGCGGACCGCCCGTCCCTGCGGACCCGATGGCCGGGTGCTTCCCGGTCGCAGCGCCCGGCCTGCCGTATCACCGGCTGTTTGCAGTCCGGTCCCGCGGCAACCCGGGCGCGGACACAGGACCGACGCAGTGGAGGCGCCATGCTGCTCAGCCGTGGGAGAACCGCACGTTCCGCCGCCGCGACCGTGCTGGCCGCGGCGGCCCTGGCACTGAGCGGATGCGGCGGGGACGACAGTTTCGAACTGCAGGACTGGCATGCCCCCGGCCAGAACGCGAGCGTCGGCGACGTCCTGATCCGCTACGCCCACGTGGCGGAGCCCAAGGGGGAACCGTGGCGACCGGGTGACGACGTCCCGGCCTACGTCTGGCTCATGAACGAGGGGGACAGCGCCGACCGCCTGGTGGGCGCCGGCAGCCCCGACGCGGAGTCGGTGAGCATCGTGAACGCGGACGGCAAGGCCCTGCCGGACGGGGTGGAACTGCCGCCGGACAAGCTGCGGCAACTGGAGCCGAGCAACAACCACCTGCTGCTGCGGGACGTGCGCGAGGCCGTCCGCGGCGGTGACTTCCTGAAGATCACCCTGACCTTCGAGAAGGCAGGATCCGTCACGTTCAACATCCAGTCGCAGATCCCCGCCTACGACTCCAGCCCTTCCCCCAGTGAGTGATCCCGCCGGTCCCCACGGGCCCCCGCCGGCCCCTCCACGGGTACACTGAGGCCGTTCGCGTTCGATCGGACGACCAGGACGACAGGGAGGTGAGGTCGATGACCGTGCTCCAAGCCGCCTCTCGCGGCGCCCGGGTCTCCCTCGCGTCCCGGGCCACGACCTGACCCAGACGAACGCAACCCAGAAACGGATCCTCATCCCGTCATGTCCCGCACCTGGAACACCCGCGCCGAGACCGGCGCCGACGTCCCCGCCATCCGTGACATCGTCCGCACCGCCTTTCCCACGCCGGAAGAGGCCGCCCTCGTCGACGCTCTGCGCGCCGACCCCGAGGCCTGGATCGACGGCCTGTCCCTCGTCGCCGTGGACGGAGACGACCGCCCCGTGGGCCACGCCCTGCTGACCCGCTGCCACATCGGGGACAGCCCGGCGCTCTGCCTGGCACCCGTCGCCGTCCGGCCCGAGCTCCAGCACGGCGGCGCCGGCTCCGCGGCCGTCCGGGCGGCGCTCGCCGCGGCCGAGCGCCTGGGCGAGCGCCATGTCGTCGTCCTCGGACACCCGCGGTACTACCCGCGGTTCGGCTTCGGCCGGGCCTCCGTCCACGGGATCAGCCTGACCATCGACGTTCCGGACGAGGCACTCATGGCCCTCACCCTGGACGCCGCCCACCCGCTGCCCGCCGGCACCGTCCGCTACGCGGCACCGTTCGGCATCTGACCGGCGGCCGGCCCACCGTGCCGCGCCGCGCGAGCGGTTCGAGCGCGGTGGCGCGCGGCCGAGGTGCCCGGCAAGCGGAAGGGGCCGCCCACCGTGCGTGGTGGGCGGCCCCTGTCAGGCCGTGACGTGCCGTGGGCCGACGGCTCAGCCGACCGGGGACGCCGGTCCGCTGTCCGCCTTCGACGGGGTGTCACCGGAGCGCTGCGCCGGTACGGAGACCGTGCCGCCGGCGACCTCGCCGGCTTCCTCGGCCAGACGCTCCATGCCGCTGGTGGTCTTCAGCGGCTTCTCCTTGATGAAGACCACGGCGACCAGAGCCAGCAGCGCGAACGGGGTGGCGACGAGGAACAGGTCGGCGGTGGCGACACCGTAGGCGTGCTCCACGATCTCCCGCATCGGTGCGGGCAGCGTGCTCATGTCCGGGACGGCCCCGTGACCGCCGCCCGAGCCGCCCTCGGCGGCACCGGCGGCACCGGCCTTCTCCAGGCCCTTGGTCATCTCGCTCGCGACCCGGTTGGCGAGGATCGCGCCGAGGACGCTGGTGCCGATCGTGCCGCCCATGCTGCGGAAGAAGGACAGCACCGAGGTCGCGGCGCCCAGCTCGGCAGCGGGGACGTCGTTCTGTGCGGCGAGCACCAGGTTCTGCATCAGCATGCCGACGCCGACGCCGAGGACGGCCATGTAGATGCTGAGCAGCCCGAAGTGGGTGTCGGCGTCGATCAGGGAGAGCAGGGCGAGGCCGACGGTCATGATGACCGCGCCCGCCACCAGGTAGCCCTTCCACTTTCCGGTCCGGCTGATCAGCTGTCCGGCGACGGTGGACGAGACCAGCAGGCCCAGGATCATCGGCAGGCTCATCAGGCCCGCGACGGTCGGCGACTTGCCCAGGGACACCTGGAAGTACTGCGAGAGGAAGACGGTTCCGCCGAACATGGCGACACCGACCAGGAGGCTGGCGACCGTGGTCAGGGTGACCGTGCGGTTCCTGAAGATGTCGAGCGGGATGACCGGCTCGGCGGTGCGGGCCTCGACGAGGACCGCCAGGCCCAGCAGCAGCACACCGCCGATGACGAGCGCGGCGGTCTGCCAGGACGCCCAGTCGAACCGGTTGCCGGCCAGCGAGACCCAGATGAGCAGCGCGCAGACACCGGCGACGATCAGGAAGGCGCCGAGCCAGTCGATCTTCGCCTGGCGCTTGACGGTGGGCAGCTTCAGCGTGCGCTGCAACAGGAGGATGGCCAGCAGGGCGAAGGGCACGCCGATGAAGAAGCACCAGCGCCAGCCCAGCCACGACGTGTCGACCAGCACGCCGCCGATCAGCGGTCCGGCCACGGTGCCCACGGCGAAGACGGCACCGAAGATGCCGGAGTACTTGCCCAGTTCCCGGGGCGGGATGACGGCGGCCATGACGACCTGGGCGAGCGCGGTCAGGCCGCCCGCGCCGATGCCCTGCACGACCCGGCTGAAGATCAGCAGCGTCGTGTCGTGCGAGAAGCCCGCCAGCAGCGAGCCGACCACGAACATGAGGAGCGAGAGCTGGAGCAGCAGCTTCTTGTTGAAGAGGTCGGACAGCTTGCCCCACAGGGGCACCGTCGCGGTCATGGCCAGCAGTTCGGCGGTGACGACCCAGGTGTAGGAGGACTGGCTGGCGCCCAGGTCGGCGATGATCGTCGGCAGCGCGTTGGACACGACGGTGCCCGCCAGGATGGCGACGAACATGCCGGCCATCAGGCCGGACATGGCCTGGAGTATCTGCCGTTGGTTCATGGAGGTGGGAGGCGCGTCGGCGGGCGCCTGAGCTGCGGTCACGACTTCTCTTTCGACGGTGGTGATCGGTGATCCGCGCGGTCCGGGCGGGAACGTCGGGTCCTCGGGCGCGCGGGTCGGAAGGTGGGGGCACCGGGTCGGCTCGGAAGCCGGACGGCCGGTGCGGTGGACTACGCGGGCGGCGCCGGCAGCCCGGCGGCGAGGAGGGTGAACACCTCCTGGAACACGTCGCGGAAGGCGCGCTCCTTCGGGCGGGCGCACCAGTGATCGATGCTGGCCCGGACGGCGGTGACCGCCACCGCGGCCAGCAGCCGGGGGTAGAGGTCCAGGGCCTGGCGCCGCTCCTCGTCGGACGCGGCCGGTGGTGCGGGGGCGCCTGCAGGGAGGCCGGCGCCGAAGCGGATCCGTTCGGCGATGGCCTCGGCCAGTTCCGTCTCGTCCGCCAGGTGCGCGCCGAGACTGCGCACGAACAGGTGCGGCGCGGCGCGCAGCACCTCACCGTGCAGACGCCACAGCTCGCGCTGCTGCTCGGCCTCGGCCAGCTCCGCCGCCAGGGCGTCGCGCAGGGCTTCGAGCGGGGTGAGGGCGGCCGGTGCGGCGAGTAGCGCCCGGCGCACGTGCGCGCTGGTCTCGGCGCCGGTCAGGACGAAGACGTCGTCGCGGGTGTCGAAGTAGTTGAAGAAGGTGCGCACCGATACCCCGGCCGCGGCGCTGATCGCCTCGACGGTGACCTTCTCCGCCCCGTGCTCGGCGGCCAGACGTATCGCGGCCTCGGTGAGGGCGGCACGCGTGGCCCGCTTCTTCCGCTCCCGCAGGCCGCCGCCTGTGGCGCTCTTCTCCGACATAAGTTGCATGGTATGCAAAGATGCATGTCATGCAAAATTAGGGGCGGGCGTCGATTCCCGAACACGGTCGACGTCCGGCGGCGGATCGACGCCGGCCGACCGGACACCGCCTGCCGGGCAGCTGCGGTTGCCCGGTCCCTCGGTTTCCAGGACGCCGCCGAACAAGAAGGAGCGAAGAACGAGGAGCACGGGGCGCTCTCCTTCCGGCTCACCCCCTGGGTGTCTTGGGGAAGGACCGCGACAGAGACACCCCGGGGTATCGCCAGTGCGTGCTCCTCGAGGCGGCGGTGAAACGCGGGGCGCGATGCCCTCCGCCGTACGGACCGGGCAACTCCTGCGTATCACTGTCGAGTTGGGGTACACGGTGCGTCAGCACGGTCGGCGCCGGGGTCGGCGCCGGGGCCGACCGTGCTCCTGGTGTCAGGCACGGGCGCAGACGCCGCGGGCTGCGAGCAGCGCCCGGACGCCGGAGCCGATCGACGGCCGGCGCCGCCGGGTACGCGCGGCACCGGCGGAAACCGACGTGACCCGAACGGCCCTGTCGGGTACCCGACCGGTCTGCGCAGGGTTGGGATGTGGACGGGCACCCCCGTGCCCACGCGGCCCGACCGCCGTCCCGACACGGAAAGGACCCCCGATGTCCGTCGACCCCCAGCAGGCATCCCGCGGGCTCACGGACGAGGAGCTCGCCGGCCTGGACGCCCACTGGCGCGCCGCGAACTACCTGTCCGTCGGCCAGATCTACCTGATGGCCAACCCCCTGCTGACCGAGCCACTGCGCCCCGAGCACGTCAAGCCGCGCCTGCTCGGCCACTGGGGCACCTCACCCGGCCTCAACCTGGTCCACACCCACCTCAACCGGGTGATCAAGGCCCGCGACCTCGACGCGCTGTGCGTCTGGGGCCCCGGCCACGGCGGGCCCGCCGTACTGGCCAACTCGTGGCTGGAGGGTTCGTACACCGAGACCTACCCGGACATCACCCGGGACGCGGCCGGGATGGCCCGGCTGTTCAAGCAGTTCTCGTTCCCCGGCGGCGTGCCGAGCCATGTCGCACCCGAGACGCCGGGATCCATCCACGAGGGCGGGGAGCTCGGCTACTCGCTCGCGCACGCCTACGGCGCCGCCTTCGACCACCCCGGCCTGGTGGTCGCCTGTGTGATCGGTGACGGCGAGGCGGAGACCGGGCCGCTGGCGACGTCCTGGCACTCCAACAAGTTCCTCGACCCGGTGAACGACGGCGCCGTCCTGCCGATCCTGCACCTCAACGGCTACAAGATCGCCAACCCGACGCTGCTCGCCCGCCTTCCCGAGGCAGAACTCGACGAACTCCTGCGCGGCTACGGCCACGACCCGGTCCACGTCACCGGCGACGACCCGGCCGTCGTCCACCGCGCGATGGCCCACGCCATGGACACCGCCCTGGACCGCATCGCCGCGATCCAGCGCGCCGCCCGCGAGGACGGCGCCACCAGCCGTCCCCGATGGCCGGTGATCGTGCTGCGCACCCCCAAGGGCTGGACCGGCCCGGCCGAGGTCGACGGCCTGCCCGTGGAGAACACCTGGCGCGCCCACCAGGTCCCCCTGTCCGCCGTACGGACCGACCCGGAACACCTGAGGCGGCTGGAGCAGTGGCTGCGCTCCTACCGGCCCGAGGAACTGTTCGACGCCACCGGAGCACCACGCCCCGACGTCCTCGCCGCCGTCCCCGAAGGCGCGCGCCGACTGGGGGCCGGCCCCTTCGCCAACGGCGGACTGCTGCTGCGCGAGCTGCCCCTGCCGCCGCTGGAGAAGTACGCCGTCCCCGTCGACGCACCCGGCGCGAGCACGCACGAACCCACCCGGGTCCTCGGCGACCTGCTCCGGGACGTCATGGACGCCACGTCCGACCGGCGCGACTTCCGCCTCGTCGGCCCCGACGAGACCGCCTCCAACCGCCTCCAGGCCGTCTACGCCGCCAGCGGCAAGGCCTGGCAGGAACGGACCCTGCCCGTCGACGAGAACCTCGACCGGCACGGCCGCGTGATGGAGATCCTCTCCGAACACACCTGCCAGGGCTGGCTGGAGGGCTACCTCCTCACCGGCCGGCACGGACTGTTCTCCTGCTACGAGGCCTTCGTCCACATCGTCGACTCCATGGTCAACCAGCACGTCAAATGGCTGCGGGTGACCCGCCGCCTGCCCTGGCGCGCACCCATCGCCTCCCTCAACTACCTGCTCACCTCCCACGTGTGGCGCCAGGACCACAACGGCTTCTCCCACCAGGACCCCGGCTTCGTCGACCACATCCTCAACAAGAGTCCCGAGGCCGTACGCGTCTACCTGCCGCCGGACGCCAACACCCTGCTGTCCGTCGCCGACCACGCCCTGCGCAGCCGCGACTACGTCAACGTGATCGTCGCCGGCAAGCAGCCCTGCTTCGACTGGCTGTCCATGGAGCAGGCGAGGACGCACTGCGCGCGCGGCGCCGGCATCTGGGACTGGGCCGGCACCGAGGACGGCACCCGCGAACCCGACGTGGTGCTGGCCTGCGCGGGCGACGTCCCGACCCAGGAGGTACTGGCCGCCGCCCAGCTCGTCCGCCGCCACCTGCCCGGACTCGCCGTTCGTGTCGTCAACGTCGTCGACATCGCCCGGCTGCTGCCCAGCGGGGAACACCCGCACGGCATGAGCGACTTCGAGTACGACGGCCTGTTCACCGCGGACAGGCCGGTCATCTTCGCGTACCACGGGTACCCCTGGCTGATCCACCGGCTCGCCTACCGGCGCACCGGCCACGCGCATCTGCACGTGCGCGGCTACAAGGAGATCGGAACCACCACCACCCCCTTCGACATGGTGGTCGGCAACGACATGGACCGCTACCGCCTCGTCATGGACGTCATCGACCGCGTACCGGGCCTCGCCGTGCGCGCGGCGGCCGTACGGCAGCGGATGGAGGACGCCCGGGTGCGCCACCACGACTGGATCCGCGAGCACGGAGTGGACCTGCCCGAGGTCGCCGACTGGTCCTGGGAGGGCTCGAAGTGACGGTGACCCCCTCGACCTGGGACTACGACCACTACGACCCCGCGGACGAGCGGCTGCGCGAGTCGCTGTGCACGCTCGGCAACGGCTACTTCGCCACCCGCGGCGCGCTGCCCGAGTGCGCCGCGGACGACGTGCACTACCCGGGCACCTACGTGGCCGGCTGCTACAACCGGCTGACCTCCACCGTCGCCGGCCGAGAGGTGGGGCACGTAGAGAACGAAGACATGGTCAACCTCCCCAACTGGCTGCCGCTGCGCTTCCGGGCCGACGGAGGGGACTGGCTCACGCCGGACACCGCGGAGGTGCTCGACCACCGGCAGACCGTGCACCTGGACTCGGGCGTGCTGGAGCGCCGCACCCAGTTCGGGCTGGGCGGGGAACGCGTGCTGACCGTGCGACAGCTGCGCATGGTGCACATGGCCGACCCCCACCTCGCCGCGCTCCGCACGGAGTTCACGGTCGACGCCGGAACGGCGGACCTCGACGTGGAGGCCGCCCTCGACGGCGGCGTCACCAACTCCGGGGTGCCGCGCTACCGGGACCTGGAAGGGCGCCACCTGACCCACGTGCACACCGGCGGGGCGGACGACGGCACGGTGTGGCTGCGCTGCCGCACCCGCACCTCGGACATCCGGGTCGGCATGGCGGCCCGCACGACGGCCGACGCGCCCGTCACCCGGGCACGCGAGCACCTGCGGGTCACCCAGCGCACGACGCTGCGCGCGGAGCCGGGCCGCACCGTCACCGTCGACAAGCTCGTGGCCCTGCACACCTCCCGCGACCCGGCGATCAGCGACCCCCTGCAGGCCGCCGTCGACCGGGTGGCGGACGCCCCCGGCTTCGACGAACTGCTGGTGGCGCACCGGAAGGCCTGGGGCCAGTTGTGGCGCCGCGCCGAACTCGACGTACCCGGCGAGGCGGGCAACATCCTGCGCCTGCACCTCTTCCACGTGCTGCAGACCCTCTCCCCGCACACCGCCGACCTCGACGTGGGTGTACCGGCGCGCGGACTGCACGGGGAGGCCTACCGCGGACACGTCTTCTGGGACGAGCTGTTCGTCCTGCCCTACCTCAACCTGCACTTCCCCGAGGTGTCCCGGTCCCTGCTCCACTACCGGCACCGCCGCCTGGAACGGGCCCGCGCCGCCGCCCGCGCGATCGGCAGGCGAGGCGCGCTGTACCCCTGGCAGAGCGGCAGCGACGGACGTGAGGAGACCCAGCAACTGCACCTCAACCCGCACTCGGGCCGCTGGCTCCCGGACCACTCGCACCTCCAGCACCATGTGGGATCGGCGATCGCGTACAACGTCTGGCAGTACTGCGAGGCCAGCGGCGACGCCGAGTTCCTCCACACCAAGGGTGCCGAGATGCTCCTGCAGATCGCACGTTTCTGGGCGGACTCCGCGACCTGGGACGAGCACCTGGGACGGCACCGCATCCGCGGCGTCGTCGGCCCCGACGAGTACCACGAGGCCTACCCGGGCGCCGGGCAGCCGGGCCTCGACGACAACGCGTACACCAACGTCACCGCCGCCTGGGTCCTGACCCGCACCCTGGAGGTGCTGGCCGACCTGCCCGGACCCCGCCGCCGTGAACTCGTCGAGCGCACCGTTCTGGACGACGGTGAACTCGAACAGTGGGAGAGCGTCTCACGCACCCTCCACGTCCCCTTCCACGACGGCGTCGTCAGCCAGTTCGAGGGATACGGCGACCTCGCCGAGCTCGACTGGGACGGCTACCGCGAACGGTACGGCGACATCCGGCGGCTGGACCGTGTCCTGGAGGCCGAGGACGACAGCGTCAACAACTACCAGGCGTCCAAGCAGGCCGACGTACTGATGCTGGGCTACCTCTTCTCCCCGGCCGAACTCCGCTCGCTCTTCCAACGGCTGGGGTACAGCCTGGACGAGAGCACCTGGCGGCGCACCGTCGACTACTACCTGGCCCGCACCAGCCACGGCTCCACCCTCAGCGGACTCGTGCACGGCTGGATCCTGGCCCGGGCCCGCCGCGCCGAGGCCTGGACGTTCTGCCAGGAGGCGCTCAAGGGCGACGTCGCCGATCTCCAGGGCGGCACCACCGGCGAGGGCATCCACCTCGGGGCCATGGCCGGCACCCTGGACCTCGTCCAGCGCGGACTGACCGGACTGGAGACCCGCGCGGGCGCCCTGTGGCTGAACCCGGTGCCGCTGCCGGAACTGTCGTCGTACGGGTTCTCGATCCGTTACCAGGGCCACTGGGGCGTGCGGCTCCGGCTGGAGCACGGCCGGCTGGAGATCGCCGTGCCGTCGTCCGGCCCTTGGCCCATCGACGTCCGGCTGCCGGACCGCGCGGTGCGACTCCAGCCGGGCGACACCTGCCGGCTGGCACTCCCGGACTGACCGGCCACCGGGAACCAGTGGTCCCGGCAGGTCAGACCGGGAGGCCAGCCCCGCAGGTCAGCCCCACAGGGGATAGGTCACCACGCGGGGGAACCCGTCCGGCCTGCCGTCGGTGTAGGTCAGGGTGATCCGGGTGTAGTGCCGTTCTCCCGGGTCCTTCTCCCAGGTCCGCGGCTGGTCGAGCCGAACGGTCACGGGATACGAGTGGAACGTGCCCGCGGCGCAGTAGGGGTCGCAGTCGTTGATGGCGTTGGTGCCCCGGCCCACCGCGGCGTTCGCGTCCCAGCGGACCCAGTGCAGCGAGACGAGACGGCTGTTGCCGTCACCGCAGGCGAGCAGGAACGCCTCGGGACGTACCTCCGGCTGCCGGGAACAGTCGACCAGCACGGGAGCCTGCGTCTGCTGTGCCTGTGCCTGTGCCTGTGCCTGTGTCGGGTCGTCCGCCGACGGTGCGGCGGAGGCCGCGCCCAGGGGTATCGCGAGCGTGGCGGCGGCACACAGTGTGACCGCTGCCCTCATCGGGTTTCTGCCCATGTCTGCTCCCGGCCGTCTCGGGGTCACGTGTCTCCGCTCTCCCTTACCCGTACCGACCGTAAGGCCGTGTCCCGGGATGCACCACTCGTACGGAGCAGGGCACGGGCGTCGGCCATGGGGACGCCTGCCGGCCCGGTGCCCGTGCCGGGTCGGTTCATGCGATAAGGCGCCGATTGCGTCGACCGTGTGGTCGTCGGGCCGGTCCGCAACCGCCGTCGCCGCCCCGGTGTCTCATCCCGTCGAAGAACGGCGACCCATCAAGTGGAGGACCGCGGTATGCACACGATGACTGCCCCGACTGCCGCCGACCCGGCGCGCTCGCTCTCCCACGACACACAGGGCGACTTCCTGCTCCAGCCGCCCGACCCCGCCCAGCGCGTCCCCTGCCGCATCGACCCCGTCGACCTGCGCCGCCTGGACCTGCTCGCCCTGCTGACCGCAGCGGGCATCGCGCCCTCCGCCGGGGACCGGGCCGCCATCGCACAGCTCAGCGAGCTCCCCGGCAGCGTGCACGCGGCACTGCACCGGTGGCTGGAGCAGGCGTACGGGTTCTGCCGGTGACCTGTGGTGGCGTGCCCGCGGGACGCTCAGAAGCCGAAGCGGCGCTCACTGCCCGGTGCGCAGGTCGATGCCGCGCCGGGCGAGGGTGAGGACGCCCACGACGATCAGCGCGACGCCGAGCAGCTGCGGCACGATCCACCACCCCGCGCGCACGTCCTCGCGGTAGAGGACCACACCGAGCAGGAGACTCACCGTCGCGTCCCCCAGGGTGAGGGCCGGTTGGGAGGCGACGAGAGGACCGCCCTGCATGGCGTGTTCCAGCAGGAGCACGGCACACACACCGGCCGCGGCGAAGCCGTACGTCTGCCAGGTGGTCAGGAAACCGACCACCCCGTCGGTGTCCAGGACACGCATGGAGTCCTTCATCAGTGCGGCCGTCAGGGCGTACCACACCGCCGTGGACGCACCGAGACAACCGGCGCGGGCCTTGCCGACGGGGCGCTTCAGACCGGCCGCTGCCAGCAGCACGGCCGCCCCGGCGCAGGCCGCCAGCGCGGGCAGCCAGCGATCGAGGGGCACGTCGGCCTCGCCGGCGTCCGGAGCGGCCGACGCCAGCGCGACACCGAGTCCGACGACCACCCCGCCCACGGCGAGCCACAGGGCGTGGGGCAGAGGGCGGCCGGTCATCAGCGAGGCCAGCAGCAGGGCCAGCGGAAGCTCCAGCACGAACAACGGCTGTACGAGTGACAGCGGCCCCGTCGCCAGAGCCACCGCCTGTCCCACACCGGCGACGACGACGGCCAGCATGCCGCCGATCCACACCGGCCGCCGCAACAGGTCGATGACGAGCCCCGGCCGAAACCCCTGGGACTGCGGCACAGTCAGCGCGGCGCGCCGCTGGAGCACGGTGGCCAGCGCGTTGCTGAACGCGGCGAGGAGTGCGAAGAGCACCGGCAGTACAACACCCATCCACCGATCCTCACCCGGTTTCCCCCCGACCGCGCGCCGCGCCACGGCGAGGGAAGCGGATGTCACCGACCGGTGGTGCCGGGTGCGGCGGCCGTCAGCTGTCGCTCTGCGCGGACGGCGTCCGGGTCCCGGATTCCTGCTTCTGCTTCGGCTCCGGTGCGTCGGTGGCGGTGTAGTAGACCGAGGTGCCCTGCTTGGTGCGCTGGGCCTGGTTCTTGGCGACGAGTCCCTCGAGAGTGGTGCGGACGACCGTGGTCTTGATGGTGCGTCCGGAGTGGGCCTGACCGAGCGCCGTGGTGACCTCGGCGGCCGAGCGCGGCTCGCTCTGCTCGACGAGGTGGTTCCGCACCAGCTCGACCAACGTGGGCCGGTCGGCGGCCTGCTTCGCGGACGAGGACGAGGACGCGGACGCGGAGTCGGACGAGGCAGCGGACGAGGCGGTGGACGCGGACGTGGCCTGCGCCGATGCCTTCTTCGCCGCCGGCTTCCTGGTGGCCTTGGTGGCCTTGGTGGCCTTGGTGGACGGCTTGGCGGCAGGGGCGGCGCCGGCCTTCGCGGCAGGCTTGGCCCCCGGCTTCGCGGCGGTGGCGGCGCGCTTGGGCGCGGTGCCGGTCTTCCCGCTCCGCGTCCGCTTCCCGGCGGCCGGTTCCGTGGCGGCACTGTCACGGGGAGCGGGCACGGTCGCGGCGTCGGGCTGCGGCGCGGTCGCGGGCCGGGCCGACGGCGGGGTGATGCCGAGCGCCTGCTGCATGTTCACCAGCAGGGCGTGGTCGTGCTGCAGCGAGGCCAGCTGCTGCTGCAGGGACGTGATCTCCTCGCTGATGCGTTCCTGCTCCTTGACGTTGCGCTCCAGGTCATCGGTCACCTGGACGCTGTACTGCGATGCCAGTTGGGTGGCGGCCTGCTGTGTGGTCTCGGACATGGTGTTGACTCTCCTCGATTCGCGGCCGTGAAGGCTCGTGAGGAACGGCGGGACATCAGGCGCGGGACATGGGGACCATGTCCGGTCGGCGCCCGGCAGCGGGGAATGCGAGACTGCCACCGGCTGTGCTGACACACAGATAGTACGGACGGACGGCGCCTGTTGTTCCCCTGTTTGCTGCCGGGCCGGTATACCACGTAAAGCCGTCAACGTGGTATGTCCCGCGGGTTCCTCGTGCGTCCGTTCGGAGCGTCGGTACCCGGACTCACTCGCCGTCGGACACCTCGACGACCCTTCCCTCCCCGTCGACGGTGTGTGTCTGCCAGTAGGTGTCCCACTTGTCGCCGACGTGCTCCGGGACCTTGCCCTCCGGGTAGCGGATGTATCCCTCGGGCGGCTCCTCGCCGTCCGGCACGCACGCACTGCCGGTGCTGCCGATGGCCATGACCGGGTACTCGCCGCCGCCGCAGGCCGCCTGCTCCGCGGAGCAGCCGGTCAGGACCGCGGCAGCGGTCACGCAGGCCAGGGCGAGGCCCAGCGCCGGCCGGTGAAGTCGGCTGGTAGTACGCACGTTGACTCCTTCTGCGTGTCCGGTACGGCAAGCCTTGCCGACGGGAGCAGGCGCCTCATGAGTACGGGTACTCAGCAGGAGGAGCCGGACCGCCTGCCCCGGCCGGCCAAACGGTCCACCTGGCGTGCGGTCTCGTGTGCCTCCCGCTCGGCCCGCGCCAGCGCGTCCACGGCCGCACGCCCCCGCTCCTCGGCCTCCCGCCGCTCCCGTTCGGCCCGGGCGAGATCCCCCTGTGCCTGCCGCAGTCGCCCCTCGGCGGCGGACACCACCTCCCGGGCCCGGTCGTGTTCCTCGTCGGCCCGACGCAGTGACGCGTCGGCGTCGGCCCGATCCGCGCGTCTGTCACGCAGTTGCCGCGCGGCGGTCTCCGCCGCCTGTTCGGCCCGCGCGAGTTCCTCCTGCCGTTTGCGACGCCGTTCGGCGAGTTCGTCCTTCGCCCGAGTGCCGCCGGCGGCGCGCGGGGAATCCGGCCGGGCCGGCCGTTCGCGCGGCGCGGCCTCCGCCCGGGCGCCGCCCGCGGGGAACTCCGACGGCGGCGTGAGGGAGACCTCCAGGCGTCCGCCGGCCCACTGGTCGGCCGCGGCCGGGTCCGCGAGGACCGCGCGCAGCGTCGACTCGACCTCCCGCTGCGCCGATTCCGACAGTTGGTGTCCGGCCTCGCGGGCGAGCCGGGCGGCCTGCCGGGACAGGGCGGCGACGATGCGCCGACGCTGCGCGGAGAGCTCCTTGAGACCGGCTGCGTCGAGCGTGCGGTGTGCCTCGCGCAGGGCATGGCCCAACTCCAGGAACCGCTCGCTCTCCTCCGGCCGGGAGCGTCTGAGCAGATTCGCCGCCCAGGCCGCGAGCGTGGGCCGGTGTGCGGCGTGGATCCGACGCGCGTCCTCTTTGCGACCGGCGGCTCTGGCGGCCGCTACGTGTTCCTCCCGACGGGAGACGAAGTCGGACGGCGGCGTCGCGTAGAGCTGTTCGAGGACCGAATCGACCGGCTCCACGTGCCGGTCACCGGCCTCCCGGCGGTTCCCGCCCTTGCGCTGCATGCTCCTCCGTCTCAGCCTCGGCCTCTACGGCTTCCACGACCGCTACGACCGCTACGACCGAGCGGGCCCGGAGGCGGCCGGCTCGGCCGCCGCCGCCTCGTCGTCGTAGACGAGAAGGCCGTCCGTGCGCAGCCGCGCACCCGGGGTGGGGGAGTGGGCCGTCAGGCGGCCGTCGTGCATGAGGTGGTCCACGGGGGTGCCGCGGGCCAGGACGGCGAAGTCGGCGATGAGGCGGCGGTGGCACCGCCACCACACCGCTTCGCCGCACATCACCGCGGTGCGTTCCCGCGCCACCTGGTCCAGCAACTCGTCCATGGCGGTGACGAACTCCGGCGAGCGGGTGTGACCGGCGTACCCCCTGAACGAGGTGTTGCGCCAGACGACGTCGGGCGAGTCCGGTGCCGGCTTGCGGAAACCGCCCAGACGCCGGTCCCACCGGTAGGCGAGGCCCTCCTCGGGCAGCCACCCGGCGAGCCGCTCCCGGAGCAGGTCGGGATCGCGGCGGCTGCCGGGCGCCGTCCTGACATCGACCACGGCGGCGACACCGGCACCGCGCAGCAGTTCGGCCAGCGCCGTGCGGCCCACGGTGCCGTGCCCGAACGTGACCAGGTGAGGCGGGGACATGTGGTCGGGGTCCCCCTGCTGCTTGCGCCCATGCCTCCCGTTCTACGGTCACGCCGACCGCTCCGCGACCTGGAACGGTGCCCACCCGGGCGGGTACCGAGCCGGTGGCCGTCAGCCGAACGTGGGCCGTCGGGCGTGCGGCCCGAGCGCCGACCACTCCTCGCGCAGGATGCCGAACAGCACCCGGTCGTAGCGCCGCCCCTCCATCAGTACGGCCGAGCGGAGCCGGCCCTCCTCACGGAAGCCCAGCTTGGCGAAAGAGCGCATGGCGCGCTCATTGCCGCTCCAGGTGTCCAGTTCCAGCCGGTGGAGACCGTACGCGCCGAACAGGTGGTCCATGAGCAGTCGTACGGCCTCCGACCCGTGGCCGCGCCCCCAGAACGCCTTGTCGCCGATGGTGATGCCGAGGGTGGCCGCCCCGGCGTACGGGTCCAGGTCGCGGTAGTCGGCCATGCCTATCACCCCGCCGTCGGCGGCGTCCTCGACGGTGAACACGGCCGACTCCCTGGGGCTGAGCCGCAGCATGGTGTCGAAGGCGGCTGAGATCGCCTCCGCCGTCACGGGGCCGAAACACGGGTCACCGGCAGCGGCCCAGCGCACCACCTGAGGATCGTTGCGCCACCGGAGATGGTGTGCCGCGTCCTCGGACCGCAGTGCGCGCAACCGTGTCAACTTGCCTTCGATCATTTCGGGATCCTAACCACGCGTCGCGGAACGTCCCTCACGCGATCACCTTGTCGGTGAAGCCCGGACCGTGGCGGACCTCGTGCGGCCTCCCGCTTGCCGCGGCCGTACGGCGAGCGGGCGAGGGTCGCCGCTGTACAGGCGCCCACCCGGTTGCCCTGCAGCCCGCGGCCCTGCCCACCTTCGGTGCGAAGTTGCCTAAAAGGCTTAGGTAAATGTTTAATCGGTTCAGGCAAACGAGGAGACGATTATGGTGCGTGCGGGGCTGACCACGGAACGTCTGGTACGGGCGGGCGCGGAACTGGCCGACGAGGTCGGCTTCGAGCAGGTGACGGTCTCCGCGCTGGCCAGGCGCTTCGACGTCAAGGTCGCGAGTCTGTACTCGCACGTGAGGAACTCCCATGACCTCAAGACGGGGATCGCCCTGCTCGCCCTCGCCGAACTCGCCGACCGGGGCAGCACGGCACTGGCCGGACGGGCCGGGAAGGACGCCCTCGCCGCCTTCGCGAACGTCTACCGCGACTACGCCCGGGAACACCCCGGCCGCTACGCCGCGGCCCAGCTGCGGCTCGACCCGGAGACGGCGGCGGCCAGTGCGGGCGTGCGCCACGCACAGATGACCCGGGCCATCCTGCGTGGTTACGACCTGGCGGAACCCGACCAGACCCACGCGGTACGCCTGCTGGGCAGCGTCTTCCACGGCTACGTCAGCCTGGAGATGGGCGGCGGCTTCAGCCACAGCGCACCCGACACCGAGGAAACGTGGGCCCGGATCGTGGACGCCCTCGACGCCCTGCTGCGCAACTGGCCAGCGGCGTGAACCGCACACCGACAGCGCCGGCCGGTGGACCCCGCACCGGCAACCCCGACCGGCCGGCCCCGCGCCGTGACACCGACACCATCACCCCATCAGCCGGAGGCGGCATGCACACCGACGAGGACTGGATCACCACGCCGATCACCCAGGACCTCCTGCGCGGCGCCCTCGACCTGGAGCGCACCGAGCGCGGCCTGCTGCCGCACCGGCTGCCCGCCCGGGCCCGCGCCCAGAACACCGACGGACAGCTGGCCATGGCCGAGTCCCAGCCCTCCGGGGTGCGCCTGGCCCTGCGTACCCGGGCCACCGCCCTCGAGCTGGACACCGTGCCCACCAAGCGGGTCTACGCCGGTGCCCCGCCCCGCCCGGACGGCCTGTACGACCTGCTCGTCGACGGGCGCCCGGCGGGTCAGGGCAGTGTCGCGGGCGGCGACGTCCTGACCATCGACATGACCACCGGCACGGCGGGTGTGGAGCGCGGCCCCGTAGGCACCCTGCGCTTCGCCGGGCTGCCCGAGGGCAGCAAGGACATCGAGATATGGCTGCCGCACAACGAGACCACCGAGCTCGTCGCCCTGCGTACCGACGCCCCTGTCGAGCCCGCCCCGGACCCGGGCCGCAGGGTCTGGCTGCACCACGGCAGCTCGATCAGCCACGGCTCGGACGCCGCGAGCCCCACCACCACGTGGCCGGCACTCGCCGCCTCCCTCGGCGGCGTCGAACTCGTCAACCTGGGCCTGGCCGGGAGCGCCCTGCTCGACCCGTTCACCGCGCGGGCCATGCGCGACATCCCCGCCGACCTGATCAGCGTCAAGATCGGTATCAACGTGGTCAATCACGACGTCATGCGTCTGCGTGCCTTCGGCCCCGCCGTGCACGGCTTCCTCGACACCGTCCGCGAAGGCCATCCCACCGCCCCGCTGCTGGTCGTCTCGCCCGTCCTGTGCCCCATCCACGAGGACACCCCCGGCCCCCTCGCCCCCGACTTCGCCGGCCTCGGCGAGGGACGGCTGCGCTTCGTGGCCACGGGCGACCCGGCGGAACGCGCGAGCGGGAAACTGACCCTGAACGTCATCCGGGACGAGCTGGCCCGGATCGTGGCCCAGCGGGCCGCCGACGACCCGAACCTGCACCACCTCGACGGCCGTGACCTCTACGGCGAGACCGACGCCGCCGAACTGCCCCTGCCCGACGGCCTCCACCCGGACGCGGCCACCCACCGCCGCATCGGCGAACGCTTCGCCGGCCTGGTCTTCACCGGCGGCGGCGCCTTCTCCGGCTGACCCTCACGCCCCGACGACCGCGGCGAAGCGCCGGGCGACCTCGCGCCAGACGGCTTCCGCCGCGGGCTCGTCGCGTTCCGCCCGGCGGGAGAGTTCCGCCGGGTCCAGCCCCTTGGCCCGCAACCGCTCCGGATTCCACGACCGGACCCGCTCCGCGCCCGCCTCGGGGTGGAACTGCACGCCCCAGGCCCGGTCGCCGACCCGGAACGCCTGGTACGGGCAGCTCTCGCTCTCCATCAGCCAGGCGGCGCCCGGCGGCAGGGCGGTGACCGCGTCCACGTGGTGCTCGACCGCCGTCACCCGCTCCGGCAGCCCGCGGAAGAGCGGGTCACGCCCGGCCTCCGGCCGCAGGGTGAGCGGCGTACTGCCGAACTCCGGCTCGCCGTGGTCGCCCCGCACCGTGCCGCCCGCGACCTGCGCGAGGAGCTGCCCGCCGAGGCAGACACCGAACACGGGAGCGTCCCGCTCCACCGCCTCGGCGACCAGTGTGCGGGTGGGTGCGAGCCAGGGCGCGCGGTGGTCGTCATCGGGGGGGTAGCCGCCGCCCAGCACCATGACGCCCTCGTGCTCCGGACGACGGGGGAGCGGCGCACCGGCGTACGCGTGCACCACGTCCAGTGACAGGCCCTCGGAGACCAGCCAGTCACCGAACCGGCCGGGTCCCCCGCGCGGACCGTTCTGCACCACCAGCAGCCGCGACATCGCCCACCCCTTGTCCGTCGTCGTCCGTCGTCTTCGGACCACATCCTGCTCTACGAGGCCCCGTACGCGGCGGAAAATCACAGGCGCCGGCGACCTGACGAGAGGTACGGTCCCCGCATGCCTGATGAGGACGGCTACTTCGGAGAAAGCGTCGCCGCTCGGTACGACGAGTCGGCGGCGGACATGTTCACGTCCGACGCGGTGGTCCCCGCGGTCGACCTGCTGGCCGATCTGGCCGGCGGGGGACGCGCCCTCGAGTTCGGCATCGGCACCGGCCGGATCGCGCTGCCGCTGTCGGAGCGAGGGGTCCCGGTGCACGGCATCGACATGTCCCGGGCCATGACCTCCCGGCTGAGTGCCAAACCGGGCGGCGACGCCGTCGGGGTGACCATCGGCGACTTCGCGACGACCCGGGTGCCGGGCACGTTCACGGTGGCCTACCTCGTCTTCAACACCATCAACAACCTGACGACGCAGGACGCCCAGGTCGACTGCTTCCGCAACGCCGCCGCCCACCTGGAACCCGGCGGCTGCTTCGTCATCGAGGTCGGCGTCCCGGAACTGCGCCTGCTGCCCCCGGGACAGACCGCCGTGCCGTTCCGTACCGGTCCCGGCGGGTGGGCGTTCGACACCTACGACACCGCCACCCAGGCGATGAGTTCGAACTACGTCACCCTCGTGGACGGACGCGCCGAGTACGAGTACTACCCCTTCCGGTACGTGTGGCCCTCCGAACTCGACCTGATGGCCCGGCTCGCCGGCCTGCGGCTGCGCGACCGGTGGGAGGGATGGACCCGGAAGCCGTTCACCCACGAGAGCCGCGGCCACGTATCGGTCTGGGAGAAGCCCGCCGACTGACCGGGGCGGTCCGGCGCCGGACGGTTCAGCGCCGGACGGTTCAGCGCCGCGCCATGTACAGGCCCAGGGCCTTGTGCAGCACCTTGTTGAGCGGGTAGTCCCACTCACCGAGGTACTCGACGGCCTCGCCGCCGGCGCCCACCTTGAACCGGAGCAGTCCGAGCAGGTGGTTGTCCTCGTCCAGGGTGTCGGTGATACCGCGGAAGTCGTAGACGGCCGCGCCGAGCTCGTGGGCGTCGCACATCATCCGCCACTGGAGCGCGTTGTTCGGCTGCACCTCGCGCCGGCGGCCGGTGGACGCGCCGTAGGAGTACCAGACGTGTTCCCCGACGGTCAGCATCGTGGCCGCGGCGAGCACCTCACCGTCGTGATGGGCGAGGTAGAGGCGCATGCGGTCGGGGTCCTCGGCCGTCAGCGCGGTCCACATGCGCCGGAAGTAGGCGAGGGGGCGCGGGACGAACCGGTCCCGTTCGGCGGTCTCGACGTAGAGCTCGTAGAACGCCGGCAGGTCCTCGTGGTCGCCCCGGACGACCTTGACGCCGGCCTTCTCGGCCTTCTTGATGTTGCGGCGCCACTGCTGGTTGAACCCGTTCTGCAGCTGAGCCGGCGACCGTCCGGCGAGCGGTACCTGGCACACGTAGCGCGGCTGGCCCGCGGCGAAGCCGTCCTCGCCCCCCGGCTCGGTCCGCCGCCAGCCCGTCCGGCGCAGCCGCTCGGCGACGGCGTCGGCCCCGGGCTCGCACACGGTGGCCTCCACGTCCCCCAGCCGTCGCGCGCCCGGGTCGGCGATCGCCGCCTTGACCGCTTCGGCACTCCAGCGCCGGGCCACCACCGGCGGCCCCATCCTCACCGAGAAGGCGCCCCGCCGCTTCAGGTACGCGAGCATCGGCTCCAGCCACCGCTCCAGATCCGCCGCGCCCCAGTCGATGACCGGGCCCTCGGGCAGATAGGCCAGATACCGTTTCGGCTTCAGCCTCGGCAATGGCCGCAGCAGCACCAGTCCGGTTCCCACCAGGTCGCCGCGCTCGTCGAACCAGCCCAGGCTCTGTGCCCGCCAGTCCGGCTTCACGTCGCCCCACGCGGGGGTCTGCAGGTGACTCACGGAGGGCCGGGCCGAGACGAAGCGGAGATGTTCCTCGCGCGTGATCGTCTTCACGTGACAGTCCATGGACAGTGCCCCTTTGTTCGACGTCGTTCGGGGAGAGACGGCCGATGCGCGGGGTGCGGTCGCCGTCCCGCACCTCACAGGGAATACCGGCGGCGGCCGATGCGCGCGCTGTCGCCGTGCCGCCCACCCGTGTGCGCCGTCCGGCGCGCGCGTCCGGGGGCGGGATGTCAGCGTGGACGGGGTGGGCGGCACCGGCGGTACCGGCGGGACGGACGGAGCGGACGGAGCGGACGGTCATGGCGCGGGCGATCTGGACAGGTGTCGTCACGTTCGGGCTGGTCTCGGTGCCCGTGGGCCTGTTCTCGGCGACGCAGGACCACACGGTCCACTTCCACCAGTTGCAGCGCGGCACCTCGGACCGGATCCGCAACCGGCGGGTCAACGAGCGCACCGGCGAGGAGGTCGACTCCGGCGACATCGTGAAGGGCTACGAGGTGGGCGAGGGCGAGTACGTCGTCGTCGAGCCGGAGGAACTGGAAGAGATCGCGCCGGGCCGGTCCCGCACCCTCGAGATCACCGACTTCGTCGACCTGGACCGCATCGCGCCGGTCTACTTCGACCGGACGTACTACGTCGCCCCGCGCGGCAAGGAGTACCTCAAGGTCTACGAGCTGCTCCGCACCGCCCTCGCCGAAGCCGGCAAGGTCGGTGTCGCCACCTTCGTCATGCGCAACCGGCAGTACCTGACCGCGCTCCGCGCCGAGGACGAGGTCCTGGTGCTCCAGACGCTGCACTGGGCCGACGAGGTCCGCGACCCGGTCGAGGAGCTTCCCGAGCTGCCCTCGGGCCGGGCGGACCGGGGCAGGGAACTGGACATGGCGATGCGACTCGTCGACGCCCTCAGCGGTCCCTGGGACCCCGCCCGCTACCACGACACCTACCAGGAGAAGGTCCGCGACCTGGTCCGGGCCAAGGCCGAGGGAAAGGAGGTCGCCGTCGCCGAGGAAGCGCCCCGGGCCACCAACGTCGTCGACCTGATGGAGGTCCTGCGGGGCAGCCTGGAGCAGGCGAGGGGGGCCGCCGGCGGGCAGTCGCCCGCGAAGGCGGAGAGCACCGGCGGCAAACAGCCCTCGGCACGGCGGAAGAAGGGCACCGGGCCGCGGAAGCAAGGCGCCGGGCCGCGGAAGAAGGGCACCGAGCCGAGGAAGGAGGCCACCGCGCCCTCCCGCGAGGCGCCCCCGAAGCGGGGCGAGCTGCGGGAGCTGAGCAAGACGGAGCTCTATCAGCGGGCCACCGACCAGGACATCGCCGGACGGTCGAGGATGAGCCGCGAACAGCTCATCGACGCCCTCGTCGGTGCCGGAACCGGCCGCGGGAAGAAGCCGACGGCCGCGTGAACCCTCCGCTCAGTGGGTGGCGAGCATGCCCTCCCGCAGGCGGGCCAGCAGGCGCGAGATCAGCCGGGACACATGCATCTGCGAGACGCCGAGGCGTTCACCGATGTCCTTCTGGGTGAGCTCCTCGACGAACCGCCAGTGGATGATCTGCCGGTCGCGTTCGTCCAGCTCGGCGATCATCGGGGCCAGGGCGTGGAAGTCGTCCACGAGCGCCAGCGCGGAGTCGTCCGCGCCGATGAAGTCGGCCAGCGCCGACTCGCCGTCCTCGCTGCCGTTGATGGCCGCGTCCAGCGAGGCGGAGTTGTAGCCGTTGGCCGCCAGCCGGGCCTCGACGACCTCGTCCTCCGGGAGGCTCATCAGTTCGGACAGTTCCGCGGTGGTGGGGTTGCGGCCCAGTCGGCTGCGCAGCTCCTCGGTGGCGCGGGCCAGCTGGACACGGGCCTCCTGGAGCCGCCGGGGGACGTGCACGGCCCACGAGGTGTCACGGAAGAACCGCTTGATCTCGCCGACGATGTACGGCACGGCGAAGGAGGTGAACTCGACCTCGCGGGTCAGTTCGAACCGGTCGATGGCCTTGATGAGGCCGATCATGCCGACCTGGACGATGTCCTCCATCTCCTCCGGTCCGCGGCTGCGGAACCGGCCGGCCGCGAAGCGGACCAGGGACATGTTCATCTCGATCAGCGTGTTGCGTGCGTACTGGTGCTCCGGCGTGCCCTCTTCGAGCATCGTCAGCTGCTCGAAGAACAGCTTCGACAACTCCCGCGCGTCCTTGGGCGCCACCTTGGACGGATCCGCTACCTCCGGCATGCCCGTGGTGGTGAGCTCGGTGGTCTGTGCGGTCGTCGTCGCCATGATGTGCCCTCCCAGTCGATCGGCCCCCGTCACTGTCGGTCTGTCGTCCGACGACAGACCGCCTACCCCGGGTCAAGGGCCCCATGCATGCTTCTGCGGTCGGCGTGGTGGGCCGGGGGCGTTCCGACGCCTTTTCAGAGGCCGAGGTAGAAGCGGACGGTGGTGCCGTCGTCCGTCGTGTGCACGCGCACCAGATCCGCGACGTAGTGGACGAGGAGCAGGCCACGGCCGCCGATCTGACCGTGCTCGGGGGGCCGCCGGCCGGCCAGCGGATCCGTGAGCCGGCCTCTGTCGCGGACCTCGCACACCACCTGCCCCGCCTCGGCCCAGACCGCCAGCGTCCCGTGACCCCCGCCGTGGACCACGCTGTTGGTGGTCAGCTCGGCCACCGCCAGTTCCGCGTCCTGCAGCCTCCGGTCGGCCAGCCCGAGCGACGTCGCCCGGTCCACGACGAAGCGGCGCGCGTCCGGCAACTCCCCGGCACCGAAGGCGAAGACGTCGGCGTGCGGCGCCGGCCCCAGCGGCTCGTTGTAGCGGGCGAGGACCGCACGCCAGTCGTAGGCCTCGCTGGCCCGCTGACGGCCCCCGGCGATGACCGTCGGATGGGTGACGAAGGCGTCGGCCAGGACGTCCGCGTCCAGCCGGGTCTCGTCGTACGGGCACAGGATCGTCGCGGAACGGCCCGCGAAGGCCACGTTGATCAACGCCTCGTGCTGGGCGCACGCCGGGTACTCCGCGGTACTGCGACCGGCCCAGACCGGCTCGCCGATGATGCGCACCCGTTCGTGCGCGTGCGCGTCGGCGAACGCCCTGAGCACGCCGGGGATGATCCGCCCCGGGTTCCGCCCGGCCTCCGTCATGTCCAGGAAGGAGACGTCCCGCGCCTCCGTCCCCAGGCCCGCCCTGATCAGCTCCAGGTTGGGGGCGGGTACGGCCACCGCCACCGGTTCGCCCGCGGCGAGCCCCTCCCGGACGAACGTCACCGTCCGGTCGGTGTACTCGCCCTCGGAGCGGTAGAACAGCGCGGGATGCGCGAAGTTCGCGTCGGTGTGCACCGTGCTCATCGCGGCGCCACCTCGATCCGGTGCAGCGACGGCCAGAACATCTCCAGGACGCGGGGGAGTTGCGGCGGGGGCTGTTCCACCACGACCCGTCCACCGGGCAGGTTCATGGCGGTGACGGCGAGTGCCGTGACCCCGGCCACGTCGACGAACCGCACGCCGGACAGCTCCACGTAGGACACGTCCGCGTGCCGTCTGGACAGCTCGGTGAGGGCCTTCTCCCAGGACAGGCGGGTGGTCACGCTGATCTCTCCACTGGCGCGGATACCGGGACGGCCCGGCAGCGGGCCCACCTCCAGCACGGCTCCGCTCCGCACCCGGGGCGGGCCGTCCGTGGGGCCTGTGGCATCCACACTCGATCTCCTTCGGAATCCGTCGGGTGTCCGTCCGCACCCGCGGCGCCTCGTCCGGCCAGGCAGCCTATCGCGATCGGGTGCGGTACGGCGTTGCGGGGACAAAACATGCGAGGGAGGTGCGAAGTGGGGAACTAGACAG
The DNA here is from genome assembly GCF_055603605.1 of Streptomyces sp. NPDC037271. Taxonomy (NCBI): domain Bacteria; kingdom Bacillati; phylum Actinomycetota; class Actinomycetes; order Kitasatosporales; family Streptomycetaceae; genus Streptomyces; species Streptomyces sp. NPDC037271. Next base: position 71,604 of record NZ_JBVJVN010000010.1, on the reverse strand, counting down.
TGAGCGCGTCCTCGGGAAGGGAAGACCGGACATGTTTGAAGCCGACAACATTCGTGACTGGCGTGACCATGACGTCGTCGACAGCGACGGCCGCAAGATCGGGACTCTGGAGTCCGTCTACGTCGACACCGCCACCGACCGGCCCGCGTTCGCCGCGGTCCTGGTCGGGCTGCCGACCCGCCGGCGTCTGGTGTTCGTCCCGGTGGACAAGGCCACCGTCGGACCTGGCTACCTGAAGGTGACCTACGACAAGAGCCTGGTCAAGGACGCGCCCGGGATCGACCCGGACGGTGAACTCGCGGCGGAGGACGAGCAAGCCGTCTTCGCCCATTACCACCTGCCCTACGAGCAGGGCAGCCGCGGCGAACGCCGGCTCGGCCGGCGCTGAACCGTCCGACGGGCCCTCCCGGGGGGAGAGAGCACGTGAGTGTTCCTCCTGCTGTTACCGGTGGTATTCGTCCTGGGTGTGAGCGGGCCGGGCGTCGAAGGGCTGTTCTGCCTGTGCGGCGTCGGCGTCGTGGTCCTGGTCGCCGACCCGGTCCTCGCCGGAGTGCTCATCGGACGCCGGGGACGCCCCGCACGCCGAGTGCGCACGCCGGACGGACACAGGGGGCCGACCGCCGACCGCTCCGTCACCGGCACAGGGTCGGCGGCCGGCCGTCCTGCTCCACCACCGGGCAGGCTCGTCCAGGAGAGCTCCGCGCCGCTAGGAAAGCTCCGCGCCGCGTTCCGCCGCCTCGGTCTCGGAGGTCGCGCTGCCCGTCGCCAGCGTGCCTCCGGAGCTCTCCAGATGGGCGCGCACGAACCACTGGAACTGCTCGAGGTCCCTGAGCTGGCCGATCAGGAGGTCCTCCGTGGCGGGGTCGATCTCGCCGGCCTCCTTCACGGCCGCGCGCACGCCCTCGATCACACCCGTGTACACGACGTCGAGCGCGCCGAGATGGGCGATGGCGTCGGCCCGTCCGATGGAGTAGTCGTCCCAGGGCCGCTCGGCCACCAGGGCACCGGGCGTGCCCTGCGCCACCCCGCCGAGCGCGGCGATGCGCTCCGCGACGTCGTCGGCCATGTCGCGCACCTGGTCGACCTGGGGGTCGATCATCTCGTGCACGGCGATGAAGTGCGGTCCCACGACGTTCCAGTGCACGTGCTTGAGGGTCAGATGCAGGTCGTTGAGGGCGTGCAGGCGCAGTCGCAGCACGCCGATCAGCCGTCCGGCGGCCTCGCGCTCGATGCCGGGGACCGTGTACTTCGGGGTCAGGTCGTGCGTCATGGCGGACACCAGCTCCTCATGTGTCTCGTACGTCGTTGCACGTGCACGACTGCCCCGCTTCGGCGGGGGCAGACATGCACGGGCGCTGTGCCTGAGGAGGACGGGTCTCCCCGAGTGGGTGGGCCAACCGTCGGGATGTCACTCCGGCGCCGGGTTCCGGACCGCTTCCAGGGTGCCTGTCCGTGACGGATGCCCCGGGCACCCCCGACACGCCCCGCTCGTCGCCGGCCCGGCGCTGACCGTGCCGGCCACCGCGGCGGCGCTGCCCCTCCCGCAGGTACGTACGCTGCGCGCCGACGAGGTCAGGACGGCGGGGCCGGCAGTGGCATCGCGCTGAGCGCACGCGCCGCGTGGACGAGGTTGGACGCCATGGCCCGGCCCGTGGAGGTCGACCAGTCGTGGCCGCGGTCGTCGTCGAGGAAGTCGGGACCGGGCCCCGGGCCGAGGTGCCAGTAGGTCCAGGCCTGGCCCGGAACGGTGTAGCCGATGTCCGCGAGTGCGCCGCTGATCTCACTGATGACGTGGTGGGCGCCGTCCTCGTTGCCGGTGACCAGGACTCCGGCGACGCGGTTGTAGGCGACGGGGCGCCCCTCGTCGTCGGTTTCGGCGAGCATGGCGTCCATGCGTTCCAGGACCCGCTGGGCGACCGAGGACGGGCGGCCGAGCCAGGTCGGCGACGCGATGATCAGGATCTGCGACGCCAGCAGCCTCGCGTGCACGCCCGGCCAGTCGTCGCCGTCGCCCATGTCGGTCTCGACCCCGGGCTTCAGGTTCAGATCGACGGCCCGCACGACGTCCACCTCCGCCCCGTGGCCTATCAGTGCCGCGATGACCGTGGCGGCGAGGGCCTCGGTGTTCGACGGCTGCGGGGAGGGCTTGAGGGTGCAGTTGATGACGAGTGCGCGCATGCCTACCCCCTTCCCCGGGCGGTGGCCTTCGACCGTCGCACCGCGAGGCCGTTCACCCGCCTGGACGTACGGCGATCGAGGGAGCGGGTGGACGGCGGCTCGGCGGTCCCTGCGCGGTGGTCTCTGTGCGGCGTTCTCTGCTCAGGGCAGGGCGATGCCGTCCAGTCTGCCCTGCTTGGCGTCGTCGACCAGCGACGAGAACTGGTCGGCGCTCATCTGCACGCGCTGGCCGAAGTCGTCGGTCAGGACGATCCGTTGCTCCGCGGGGGCGTCGGGGTCGACGAACAGCCGGGGGCAGCCGCAGTCGCAGTTCCCGCAGAACGCCGCGATGGGCTCCAGGCCATGAGGATCGGTCATACCGGGGCACCTTCCATGGGGGCGGGTCAGTCATGGGACGGGTCGGTCACCGCGCCGGTGTCCGCACCGGCGGCCGTGGGGGACTGCCGGGGAGATACCCGGTGCGGCGGCCATGGACGCGCGGCCCCCGCCGGGCGCGGAGGCACGGCGGGCGGCGCCCGTGCGCCGGTGCTCCCGCGTCCGCTTCCGCCGCTCCGGTCCGGCGGGGACGGCCGGGAACCGGGCGGGCATCCGTTCCGACCGTTCGCGTGCGAAGTATGGCGCGGATCACGTCCGTCGGGTTGAGTGGGAGGCCGCACCGAAGTCCGTACCCACAGGTGATCACGGAAGCCCGGATGCAAGGATGAGGCCGCCATGACTGCAGGGTGGTGTTCTCGCACCGTACGGGCCGCGGTGTTCGCGGCCGTGTGTGTGCTGCTCGCCGCCCTCGGGCACCTCCTGATGTCCGGCACCGCGGTGCCCTGGTGGGCGGTTGCCGCAGGCACGTTGGTGACGGGCGGCACCGCCTGGTGGCTCGCCGGCCGGGAACGCGGACCGCTCGCCGTCGTCTGTGTCGCGGTGGCCGCCCAGACCGTACTGCACGCGTCGTTCTCGTTCGCCCAGGCGACGCGACGGCCGGGTTCCCCGGGCGACGAGCCCCTCGTGCACCGGTGGCTGGACATCCTGCTGTGCCGGATGCCGTCCGCCCCGGGCGCGCAGCAGGAGGCCGTGCCGAAGTCCGTGGGCACCGTGGACCACGGCGCCCACGCCGCGCACTCCATGCCCGCTATCAACGCGATGGACGCCGTCGATCCCGCGGGACATGCCCTCGGCGGCATGTCCTCGACCGGCATGCTCGCCGCCCACCTGGTGGCCGCATCGCTGTGCGGGCTCTGGCTCGCCCACGGCGAACGTGCCGCGTTCCGCCTGGTACGGTCCCTCGCCGCCCGGCTCGTCGCGCCGCTGCGCCTGCTGCTCAGGCCGCCGGAGCCGTCGTACCGGCCGCGCGTCCGGGCCCGCCGGGCCGCCTCGGACCGGGCACCGCGCCGCCTCCTCCTCGCCCATGCGATCACTTCTCGGGGCCCGCCGGCCGGGGGCGCTGTCGTCTGAGGACAGCAGGCTCCCCGAGGCCGTCGACGAACCCGCGAGCCGTCGAGCGCCGCCGTCGCGCCTCGGGCACCGGTCGTGCGCTCCCGCGCCCGGCCGCCACCCCGTCGCCGGTCCCGCCGTGCCGTCGGCCCGTCCCGCACGGGCCGCCCCGGCACGGAGACCGGATCCCTGATCCCGAGAAGGACAGACACAGGTGATCACTCCTGCCCCGCCCCCCTCACGCAGACAACCGGGTACGGACCCGAAGGAGGCGTCGATCACGGCCTGGGCGCTCGCCGCGCGCACCGGCGACCCCGACGCCGTCGACCACTTCGTACGGGCCCTGCACCGGGACGTACGCCGCTACGTGACCTTCCTCGGCGCCGATCCGCAGAGCGCCGACGACCTGACCCAGGACACCTTCCTGCGGGCCCTCGGCAGCCTGCACCGTTTCGAAGGACGTTCCTCGGCCCGCACCTGGCTGCTCTCCATCGCCCGCCGCGCGGTGGTCGACAGCATCCGCCACGACGCCTCCCGGCCACGCCTGGCGGCCACGGACGACTGGGAGTCGGCCGCCGAGCGCACCCAGCCGCGGGATCTGCCCGGCTTCGACGACGGCATCGCCCTCGCCGAACTGCTGGCCATGCTCCCCGCCGACCGCCGCCGGGCCTTCGTCCTCACCCAGGTGCTCGGACTGCCCTACGCGGAGGCGGCCGACGTCAGCGAGTGCCCGACCGGGACGGTGCGTTCACGCGTCGCCCGAGCCCGCACCTCCCTGATCGAATGGCTGAACGACGCCGAGCGCCCCGTGCCGGTGGCCCCCGCCGCGTGACGGCCTTCCCGTACGGCGGCAGGGCCGGGGCGCCCTAGAGAACCAGGGCGACCGGTGCCGCCGAGAGACACGCGCGGAGACTCTGTCGGGTCCGAAGACCCCTACCCCTCC
>NZ_JBVJVN010000010.1:22233-67051 GCF_055603605.1 Streptomyces sp. NPDC037271 | reverse complement strand
CGGCGGGCGAGCTGCGGCGCGGTGAGCGCGACGAAGGCGACCGGGCCCGCGGCGGCGGGGGGGGGGGGGGGGGGGGGGGGGGGGGGGACAACCCACCCCCCACCCCCCCCCCCCCCCCCCCCCTCCCCCCCCCCCCCCCCCCCCCCCCCGCCCCCCCCCCCCCCCCCCCCCCCCCCGGCGCCGCGACGAACCGCGCGCGGAGCCTCGATCGGCTACGACGACTCCGATCCCTCGGCCGGCCTCCCAATTTCTGTTCCGCTGATCCACGGGCACCCCTTCAACCGCACCCTGTGAGCACCTCACGCGCGGGCAGCGGGTCGGCCGGGCGCACCCCGGAACCGGGCGCGATCGGCGGTTCCCTGCCCCGTCCGGGGCGCTGTCAAGGTTTCCTTGACAGCGTGCAGGGTGTCAATGTTTCCTTGACGCCATGCACACTTCCCCACGCCCTTCCGTAGCGGCGCTGCCGCTCGCCACCGGCCTGCTCGCCGTGGTGACCGCCCTGATCGCCCTGGCGATGTCCCTCGCAGACGACCTGGAGACGCCGGCCTTCCTCGTCCTGGTGGCCGCGGACCTTCTGATCGTCCTCGTCATGGGAGTACTCCTCGCGGCGTCCCTGGCGAACAGCACCGCCGCCTCCGCCGACGCCACGCGGCTGGAGCGGGACCTGGAGACACTCGCCGTCCTGGAGCCGCTGCGCACCGACGAGCCGGACGGTGAGCGCCGGTGAGCGGGACCGAACTGCTCACCGAGGAGGAGATCCTGCGGATCCGGGAGGGCGTCGCAGCCGCCGTACTCGATGCCCCGGACGGGCTCGTCGAGTCGCTGGAGCACGACCCGGTCGGCTATCTCCGGCTGGTGGCCGCCAGCCGCGTCGGTGCCGAGGAGACGAGCAGGCTGCTCCGCGAGGCGGTCCAGGGCGCGCGAGCCGCGGGGCAGAGCTGGGACACCGTGGGCACCGTGCTCGGGGTGAGCCGGCAGGCCGCGCAGCAGCGGTTCGCCGGCAAGGGGCGGCCCGGTCCGGACGCGTCCGGTGCGGCGGAACGGCGGGTACTGACACCACTGACCGCGTTCGACGAGATGCAGGCGCTCGCCGAGGCGGGCGCGGACGGCTGGCACGTGGTCGACTTCGGCCCGTTCTTCCATGTCGTCGAGAAGTCCGACCATCCCTGGGAACACCGAAGGGTCCCCTTCGCGATCGGCGCCCGGCACCGCCGGCTGGAGGGACAGGGGTGGACGCAGGTCGGCTCCGGGTCCTTCCCCTGGCGGTACTACAAGCGCCCCCTGAAGCGCGGATAGTGTCCGCCGGGCGTGGCCCGGCGTTCACGTGGTGCTCCGGCGCGCGAAGGGCGCATGCAGCGGGCGGTGTGAGCCCTGTACGCGCCCCCGCGGCGGTACGGACAATGCGCAGTGGCCGTGATCACGCGGCGGGAGGCGCGGCGTCGTCCGACCGCCGCCCTCCGGGGAAAGCAGGTCGATCGCCATGCTGTTGCGTCTGCCCACGTCCGTGTCCGAAGCGCAGGAGTGCATGGCCGAGGGAGCGGTGCCCATCGGCGGTGCCACCCTCGTGTGGGCCACCTGGCAGCGGGACGGCTTCCCGGAGCTGGCCATGTCGCTGCGCGACCTGCCCGAGGCGACCGCGGTCGGACCCGAAGAGCTGGGTGCGGCCGTGATGCTGCACCGCGTCGACGACCGCGTACCGGAGGTACTGCGAAGGGCGGCCGGCACGGTGGGCACCGGAGCCGTACGCCGGACGGCCACGGTCGGCGGCAACCTCGTCGGCAGCAGCCTGCGCTGCCTGCTGCCCGCCGCCCTGGTCCTGGACGCCCGCGCCACGGTGCTGGGGCCGGACCGGGCCTACGAGACCGATCTCGCCGAGGTCATGGCGAAGCGTCACCTGCTGCTCGCACTGAGCTGGCGCACCCCGGTGGCCAGCGGCTACCGCAAGCAGCCCGCCGAGGCCGGCGGACCGCCGCCACTGGTCGTCGCCACCGCCGTGCACGCCGACGGTGAGGGCCGGCGCCGACTGCGGGTCGCCGTGCGCGACGGTTACGAGGTGCTCAGCGAGACCGCGCCGTGCGACGCGGGCGTCGACGGGGCGCTCGACACGCTGGAGCGGACGGACGTCGGCGCCCTGCCTCCCGTTGCCCGGGACGTGGTGCGTGAGCAGGTCGCCGACATCCTCGGTCCTCTCACCGGTCGTTGACGGAGCCGGCGCCTGCCGGCCCGCGGCCGGCGTCAGCCGTTGGCCAGTTCCTTGACGCGGTCCAGTGCCCCGTTGAACTTGTCGTGGTCCCCGACGACCGGCCCGGACGAGGTGTACTGCCACATCGTGTGCTGGTCCCAGCCGGCCGGGAGGGGGCCCACGGTCGAGGCGTACCGGGCGATCCACAACGGGTTCGTGGAGCCGAAACCGCTGTAGTCCCCGGTGCACTGCTTCCACCAGCTGGTGGACGTGTAGATCACGGCGTGGCGGCCGGTGCGCGCCTTGTACCGGTCCAGGAAGTCGCGGATCCAGCCGACCATCCCACTCGGGGTTCTGCCGTAGCAGGTCTCCCCGTACGGGTTGTACTCGATGTCGAGCACGCCCGGGAGCGTCCTGCCGTCCTTCGACCAGCCGCCGCCGTGGTCGACGAAGTAGTCGGCCTGGGCCGCGCCGCCGGAACCGTCCGGGATCGCGAAGTGGTACGCGCCGCGGATCATTCCGACGTCGTACGAACCGCCGTACTGCTGCGCGTGGTAGGGGTTCCGGTAGGACGTCCCCTCGGTGGCCTTCACGTAGGCCCACTTCACCCCGCTGTTCCAGAGGGTCGCCCACGCGACGCTGCCCTGATGGCTGGAGACGTCGACGCCTTCCGTCTGGGTGGCCCGGGTGCCGGCGGGGCGCCCCTGGACTCCCTCGTGGGCGAGAACGCCTCCGCCCATGTAGGCGGAGCCGCGGACGGGTGTCCCCGCGTCGTCGGCCGACGCGGGGACCGCGGACACGGTGAGGAGGAGTGAGTGGGCGGCGAGGAGGATGCCTGACGTGAGCAGGCGGCGTGAGTGGCTGGACGCCACGGCTATGGGTCTGCGCATGGCACCCATCCGATCCGCTGTCCCGCCCGACCGCATCTCACAATCGGCCGGACGGTGTTGGGGAACGGGCCCCCGAGGCGCGAAGCCGTGTCACCCACCAGGTGAACGAGTTCACCGGAGCCGCGCCGGACCCGGGCCCGGCGGGTGGCTCCCTACGGCACACGGCGCACACGGCTGCCGGGAACGGCCTGACCGACGGGCCGGGCAGAGGGACGCCCGCAGGCGCCCCTCTGCGTCGCGCCGAGGACGTCAGCGTTCGCGTCCCTCGCGGCGCGCATCGCGGACCCCGCGCACCAGGACGGCCAGGGCCCCCGCGGCCAGGGCGAGGGCGAGCACGCCCAGCAGCGTGCGGTCGGAGACGGCGTCCCCGAGGCGGGACGCGCGCTGCTCCCAGGCGAACTCCGTGTCCACGCCCATCAGCGACGGCAGCGCCGACGTGCCGTCGAAGAGCAGGAACACCACGCCCAGGGCGATGAACATCGCCCCGCCCAGCAGTGACGTGGAGTGCGTCCGCAGCTGGCCCAGCCGTACCGGCCGGCCGCGCAGCCACTGCCGTCGGCCCAGGTCGAACCGGTCCCACAGCGCCGCGAGCAGGAACATCGGCACGGCCATGCCCAACGCGTACACCGCGAGCAGCGCCCCGCCCCGCCAGGGGTCACCGCCAATCGCGGCGACCGTGAGGACGCTGCCGAGGATGGGGCCGGCGCAGAAGCCGGCCAGCCCGTACACCACACCCAGTGCCGTCACGGACAGTGCCGAACCCGACCGGCGCCCGCCCGCGGCCTGCTGCATACGGCGCGAACCGAATCCCAGGCCCAGCAACTGCGCCGCCCCGAGGGTGATGACGAGCCAGCCGCCCGCCGTGACCAGCAGGTCGCGGTGACCGTAGAACAGGCGCCCGGCCAGCGATCCCGCCACGCCCAACGGCACCATGGTCAGGCACAGCCCGGCGTAGAACAGCGCGGTGCGACCCAGCAGCCGGGTGCGGCTGGTGAACGAGTAGGCGAAGAAGGCGGGCAGCAGAAGAGCCGAGCAAGGGCTGAGCAGCGCCAGCAGCCCGCCGAGGAAGGCGACCGCGAAGCCCGGGTCACTCATCGGTGCCACCCCGTGCGCGCGTTCCTTCGGCGGCTTCGGCGGCTTCGACCGCCTCGGCGAACACGTCCGTGGGCTGGGCGCCCAGGATCGGCCGGCCGTTGACGAGGAAGGCGGGGGTGCTGCTGACGCCGAGCGCGTAGCCCTCCTCGACGTCCCGGGTCACGGCCGCGTCGGCCGCGGCGGAGTTCATGTCCGCGCGGAAGCGGTCGAGGTCCTCGATGCCCGCCTCCTCGGCCATGGTGAGCAGTGCCTTCTCGGCGAAGTCGCCCTTGTTGCGCTCGCGCGGATGGGCGTAGGCGGTGTCGTGGAACTGCCAGAACCGGCCCTGTCGTCCCGCCGCCCAGGAGGCGCGGGCCGCCTGCTCCGACTCCGCGCCGAAGAGCGGGAAGTGGCGCCACTCGATCCGCAGTACGCCCCTCTCGACGTAGTCGCGCAGCAGTTCCGGCTTGGTCTCGCGGGCGAACCGGCCGCAGAAGGGGCACTGGAAGTCCGAGTACTCGATCAGTACGACCGGCGCGTCCGGCTTCCCCAGGGCGTAGGGGTCACCGGACTCGCGTCGGGCGAGCGCGAGCAAGGAGGGATCGGCGGGAGCCGCCGCGGACGGAGCGGCGGAGGCCGGCGTGCCGGCGGGACGGCCGGCGGAGTCCCCGCCGCCGGCCAGGGCGACGACGGCGACGACGACGGCGACCACCAGGACGATGCCGGCGAGGACCGGCCGCAGCCGGCGGCGCGATACGGCGCCGCCGCCGGGGGCGGCGCCCGCGCGTGACTTCTCGGGCAGGCGTGATGCAGCGTTCATGGGTCGACTCCACAGCAGGAGGAAGAGGGTGGGACGGAGCGCGGGAGGGGGCTCCGTGGGAAGCGCGGCGGACGGCGCTCAGGTGCGGACGGGCAGCGGACAGGCCTCGGCCGTCGACAGCCTGCGCAGTGCCGCCTCGGCCAGCAGCACCAGCGAGGCGACGGCGACGACCGGCTGGAGCGGAGCCCAGTAGGTCAGCGCGCCGGAACTGCCGAGCAGCAGCAGGACCACCTTGTTGCAGACGGGACAGCCCACGGCCAGGAAGGACAGGAGGCCGCCGAGTGGACCCAGCCTGCTGCCGGGACCGTCGGTCCGCGGCGAGTCCGCCGTCCCCGGAAGGCGGACGAAGGTGGCCAGGACCACGCCCGCCAGCGCGGCGGTGACGGCGAGGACCGGATAGTTCCACCACTGGACGGGGACGGTCCGGCCGAAGAAGGGGGAGGGCACGACCGCGGTGGGGACACCCACGACGGCGGCGGTCAGAGCGGCACCGGCTCCGGCGGCGGCCCACTGGGCGGGCCGCCAGGACGCGAGGGCCGCTCCCGCCCGGCGCGGCGACCGGGAGGAGGAAGGCATGGGGAATGGACTCCGTTCGAAAGGATGCGACGGACGCGGCACGAAGGTCCGGTCTAGATCCTCAGAACGGTGGTCGAGGTACTACTGGCACAGCTCGGCGGCGGCGAGGTCCACGCGGCCGGATGCGGGGGCGTCGACGACAGCGGCGTCCCGCGCTGCGTGCCCGTGTCCACGGACCCGGCGGGCGACGGCTCGGGAACGCGGAGGTCCCCGCGCGTCGAAGAGGGCTCGGACAGGCCCTTCTTCTCGCACGGACGAGGCGCGGTGGACGCCGGTTCGTCCGCTGCCGGTCCGGCCGCGGAGGGGACGTCGGCGGAGGGCACGACGACCGACGACGAGTAGCCGGTCACGGCCGTCCCGTCGCCGGTGGCCGGCGAGCGGCTCGCCCCCGACACGCACAGCACGGCGACGGCCACGGTGACCAACGCCAGTGCGCAGCGCAGCAGCGACACCGCTCGGGCGTGCCTGCCGCGCTGGGACATCGGGGACGGCTCCTACCGCTGGGACTGCCTGGGGACGGACGTATGCGGAAGCCACCCTACATACCCCCCCCCGTCGAGCCGGTCGACGCACCTAAGGGATGGGCACCGCCTGTCCCGTGACCCGGATGCGGGGATCCTGTGGGCTCACGTCGATCAGCAGGTCGCTGGGGCGGCCCATGTCCTCTCCCTGGCGGATCGCGATCGTGCCGGGGCGGGTGACCAGGCCCAGTTCACGGAGGTACCCGCCGAACGCGGCCGCCGCCGCTCCCGTCGCCGGATCCTCCACGACGCCGCCGACGGGGAACGGGTTGCGGGCGTGGTAGCGCTCCGCGGACTCGCGCCAGACCAGGTCCACCGTCGTCCAGCCGTGGCGCCGCATGACCTCGGCGAGCTCCTCGAAGTCGTAGTCGAGGCCGGCCAGTCGGGCCCGGGACGCGGCGGCGAGCACGAGGTGGTCGTTGCCGCCGAACGCCACGTGGGCGGGCAGGGCGGGATCCAGGTCGGCTGCGGTCCAGCCGAGCGCCCCGAGCGTGGCGTCGAGTTCCGCCGCGAGAGCCGGACGGGAACGCGTCGGCACGCTGGTGAGGGTGGCCCGCACCGCTCCGGCGTCATCGGCCGCGGTGGACACGGGGATCTCGCCGGCGGGTGTGTCGAGGACGATTCCGCCGGGCCCCAGCCGCTGGGCGAGAGCGACGGCCAGCGCGACCGTCGCGTGCCCGCAGAACGCCACCTCGGCGAGGGGACTGAAGTAGCGGACCCGGAACCGTCGCGTCGCCTCGTCGCCGCCGGTGACGAAGGCCGTCTCGGAGTAGCCCACTTCGGCGGCGATCGTCCGCATCGCCGTGCTGTCGAGCCGGGAGGCGTCGAGGACCACCCCGGCCGGATTCCCGCCCTCGGGAACGTGGGTGAAGGCGGAGTAGCGCAGGATGCCTGTCTCGGCAGGCTGCTCGGAACGGTCTTCCACGTCGCTCGGTCCCCTCACGCAGGTGGTCATGGCCCCACCCTTTCACCCCCGGCGGTGGACGTCACCGGCCTCGGGCGAGGTCGCGCAACCGCCGCTGCGGCACCGGGGAGAGGATGCCGGGGATCCGCTGCGCGGTGGACATGAGGCTCCTCGGCCGGCACCGGCGGTGCCGCACCAGGCCATGGACGAACATGCCGCCCCCGGCAGACCGAGCGGGCACCGTCTCGGCCGGCGCCCGGGACACCGCCGAGGACGCGGTTGACGCCGCCCTCGGACCGGGCGTCGCTCCGCGCACCCGTTGACCGGCAGCCGGCTCCCGGACCCGGCCTTCGAGGACGGCACCGGTCTCTTCTCGCCGCTGCGGGACGCCAGGCACCTGCTGCCCGAACCCGACGGCCACGAGGGCGCCGACGCCGTGCCGGCCGACCGCCCGTTGCCGCACGGCACCCGGCGCCACACCGTCCGTCCGGTGGGCGCCGGCCCGAAGTGGAGTGCCGCACGCACGATCGCGGTGCGCCCCGACGGCCACGTCGCCCGACCGGCCCCCGGGCGGACGTCAGTCGAACGGAGTGAGGAAGTCCCGTGTCCGCAGCGGCCGGTCGACGATGCGGGTGTCGCCGATCCAGCCGTAGAAGCCCTGTCCGAAACGCCCGTCGAACTGGGTGCCCCCGAGAACGAAGGGTTTGCCGAGGGTGGCGATTCCGGTGGAGGGGGCGGTGGGATTGCGGGCGATCTTCGAGCCGTCCACGTACACGACGGTTCGGCGGCCGTCGTTGACCACGGCGACGTGCATCCAGCGCCCCACCGGCACGGCGTGGCTCCACGACGTGGGATCCGCGTCCTGGCGGTGGGGGTACACGACGAACTGCAGGAACCGCTCCGGGGACAGGTTGAGGCTGCACGTGGGCTCCAGCGGAGACCAGCCGGTGGTCTTGCCCGCGTCCCCGTTGCGCCCCTCCCAGCTGAGGATGCCCATCCAGCTGTGATCGCCCTCGAACGGCTCGGGCAGCCGGACGAAGGTCTCGATGGTGTACCCGCGCAGGAACTTCTCGCTGTTCAGGGGTGCTCGCGGGCCGGTACGGAGGACGGCGCCGCGGTCCGGTCCCTTGCCGCCGTCGAAGCGGAGGCTGGCGTGCGCGGGCTGCCCGGGATGGTGGTCCGGCGACCAGGTGAGCGCCTCGGGCCCGCTGGAGTGCAGACGGCCGACGACGAGGTCGTTGCCGTGGCCGGAGAGGTCGCGCACGACGGAGCCGTCCGCGACCGGGCCGTCGTCCGGGGCGGTCGTCATGCCGGAGGCGTCGAACCTCCAGTAGGCGACCGTGCCGCGCGGCATCACCGCGGCGGCGGGGCGGGGCTTCGGTCCCACGACGGGGGAGAAACCCCGGAAGCGCTCGTCGAAGTCGATGCTCAGGCTGAACCGGTCGGCGGGGCCGGTCAGTTCGACCGTCTCGGCCTCCAGCGGCGTCCGCCGCCCGGGGTCGCGGGCCAGGAACCACGGCGCGAACGTCTCCACGTCGATCACCCCGCGCACGACGTCGAACCCGTAGGTCCGGATCATGCCGGCACCGCCGTAGTAGCGGTCCTGGTAGTTGGTGATGTGGATGTGGACATCGTTGTCGGCGTCGTTGCGCAGGACCGTACGGCCGGGCGGCCAGTAGTGCCCGCCGAGCGCCAGGAAGATCTGGTCGTTGCCGCGGATCAGGCCGTCCCACAGCCGCTGCCCGTTGCCGGAGAGCCGGGCCGATCCCTCGTCGTCCGCGAAGGCGAGGTCGTGCGTGGTGAGCACGGCGGGCAGCGCCGGGTGCGCGTCGAGCACCCCCTGCGCCCATTCCATGCCCTTGTCGCTGATCCTCCAGTCCAGGGCGAGGACCAGCCAGTCGCGGCCCGCGGCACGCACGACGTGGTAGCTGTTGTAGCCGTCGGGCGAGGCACCCTTGAAGGTCGGCATCGAGGCGTAGCGCCGGGGCCCGAACTCCCGCAGGTAGGCGGAGTCGCCGCGCTGGTCGTCCGTCGACGACGCGATGTCGTGGTTGCCCGCCAGCACGCTGTAGGGCACCTTGCCGTGCAGCGTGCGGAAGGTCTGGGCGGCGCGGCGGATCTCGTCCTCGGTGCCGTGCTCGGTGACGTCTCCGAGGTGGGTCATGAAGGCGATGTTGGCCTCGGACCGGTCGGCCACCAGGTAGCGGAAGGTCTCCCGCAGGGGAGCGGGGTCGGTGCTGTCCGCGTCGAACAGGTACTGCGTGTCCGGCAGGACGGCCAGCGTGAAGCGCGGGCTGTCGGTGTCGAAGTGCCGTCCGCCGGACGCCTCCGCGGCCTGCGCGGGTACCGCTGCCACGGTTCCGGTCGCCGCCGCGGCCACCGAGCCGGCCACGGCCGCTCTCAGTACCGTGCGTCTGCCCGGGTTCTCGTGCTGTTCCGTCGTGCTCATCTGCCCTCCAGGAGCGGGAAGTCCACCGTGCGAGGCTCACGGTGCTCACGGGCGTTGACCGTGTGCTGACGGTGAGCTGAACGCCGCATGGTGGGCGGCGGGCCACTGGAGGGGCTGGAGGGGCTGGAGGGTCTGGTGGGGCTGGTGGGGCGCGGACGGGTCAGGCGTCGCCGTCCACGGAGGCGCGCAGCCGTGCGCTGGCCATCCGCATGTGCTCGGCCATCGCGCGGTCCGCGGCCTCCGGGTCGCGCGCGCGGATCGCCTGGAGCACCGCGTCGTGCTCGCACAGCGTGCCGCTGACGGTGCCCTCGATGTCGCTCACGCGCTCCATCCACACCTGGAGCAGCGCCCGGATGCTGTGCAGGATGTCGCTGAGGACGGTGTTGCCCGCGATGCGGGCCGTCTCCAGGTGGAAGGCGATGTCGGCGTCGATGAACGCCCTGACGTCGCCGCCCGCGTCGCGCATGTGCTGGAGATGCTCCTCCAGCAGTGCCACGTCCTTGTCGGTGGCGCGCTGTGCCGCCAGCCGGGCCGAGACACCTTCCATGTACGTGCGCACCTCGACGAGGTCCCGGGTGCGCCGCTGACCCAGCATCAGCCCCCAGTTGATCGCCCGGGGCAGGAACTCGGAGGTGCCCTCGCGCACGTAGGAGCCGGAGCCCGGGCGGATCTCGATGATCCCGAGGACGTCCAGGGCGGACAGTGCGCCGCGCACGCTGGAGCGTGCGACGCCGAGGGCCTCGGCCAGCTGCCGCTCGGCGGGCAGCCGCGTGCCGGGCCGGATGTCACCGGCCGAGAGGTGGTCGAGAAGCCGCTTGGCGACCTCACTCACGGAGGACTCGCGTACCACGGGGCGCAGGAGCTGCGCGAGATCGGGCGCGGCGGCGGAGCTCTGCTGATCAGGCTGACTGGTCACGGTCACCAGTCAACCAGATGCCGTATCCACCCGACTGACCAGGCAGTTCACCCATCCCTTGGGTGCGGTTTGTCAAGAGTTGGGCCGCCGGGAAATCTATGATCGTCACCACACTGGTAAATTGGTGACCAATTTGGCCCCGAGGCATAGCGTGAAGGCGAACCGGCCGGCCGCCCCGTGGCGGACCGTCCGGCACGACCCACCCCGGACGGAGCTGTCCGGGCGAGCCGAGGAGTCGCCCATGGGTGCCCAAGCGCCATCCGCGGCAGTCGAGAGAACTGCCATCAAGAAGGTCTCAGTCCGCCTCGTGCCGTTCGTGGCGCTGATGTTCTTCGTGAACTATCTGGACCGGACGGCCGTCTCGTTCGCCGAACCGAACGGCATGGGGCAGGACCTCGCCCTGACCGCCGCCCAGTTCGGCTTCGCGTCCGGGATCTTCTTCCTCGGCTACATCGTGCTCGAGGTCCCCAGCAACATGGCCCTGCACCGCTTCGGGGCCCGCCGCTGGCTGGCCCGGATCATGGTGACCTGGGGCGTCGTCTCCCTGCTGTTCACGTGGGTCAGCAGCAGCGGCCAGCTCTACACCCTGCGCTTCCTGCTCGGCGTCGCGGAGGCCGGCTTCTTCCCCGGCGCGATCCTGTTCCTCAGCCAGTGGGTGCCCTCTCGCCACCGCACCAAGATCCTCGGCCTGTTCTACCTCGCCCAGCCGCTGACCACCGTGTTCGGCGCCCCGCTGGCCGGCTGGCTGATCGGCCGCCACGGCCTGTTCGGTCTCGAGGGCTGGCGCGTGATGTTCCTGTTCGTGTCGCTGCCCGCGATCATCCTCGGCGTCGTCGCCTGGTTCTACCTGATCGACAAGCCCGCCGACGCCAAGTGGCTCACCCCGGCCGAGCGCGACTGGCTGACCGGCGAGCTCGCCGCGGAGAACGCCCAGAAGACCGGGCACGAGAGCAAGCACGCGAAGGGAGACCTGAAGAAGGCCTTCACCAGCGGCCGGGTCTGGACCCTCGCCGCGGTCTACTTCGGCTTCGTCTACGGCCTGTACGCCCTCGCCTTCTTCCTGCCGACGATCATCAACGGCTTCCAGGAGCAGTACGACACCACGTTCAGCGTGATGGACAAGGCCTGGATCACGGCCATCCCGTACCTGCCCGCGGCCGTCGTCCTCTACTTCTGGAGCCGGCACGCCACCCGCCACGGCACCCGCACCTGGCACGTGGCCGGCCCGGCCGTCGTCGGCGGCGTCTCCATCCCCCTCGCCCTCTACATGGGCTCGCCGACCGCCACGGTCGCCGTGATCACCGTGACCGCCTGCGCCATCTTCGCCGCGCTGCCCGTGTTCTGGTCCGTGCCCTCCCGGTTCCTGACCGGAGCCGCCGCCGCGGCGGGCATCGCCCTGATCAACACGGCCGGGAACGTCGCCGGATTCGCCTCCAGCTACATCACCGGCTGGCTCAAGGACTGGACGGGCGGCTACCACGTACCGCTCTACCTCGTCGGCTTCTTCATGCTGCTGTCCGCCGCCCTGATGATCTGGCTCGCCGCCCGCAACCGCACCGACGAACCGGCCGCCGCCCCCGAGCACCAGGCCGTGGAGGCCCTCCGATGACCCGCCTGTTCAACGACCCCGCCGCCTTCGCCGACGAGGCGCTGGAGGGCTTCACCGCCGCCCACCGCCGCTGGGTCCGCTCCGTCACCGGCGGAGTCGTCCGGGCCACGGCCACGCCGCCCGGTCAGGTGGCCGTGGTGATCGGCGGCGGCTCGGGCCACTACCCCGCCTTCTCGGGCCTCGTCGGCCGGGGCCTGGCGCACGGGGCCGCGGTCGGCAACGTCTTCGCCTCGCCCTCCGCCCAGCAGATACGCTCCGTGGCCAGGGCCGCCCACGGCGGCGCCGGGGTGCTGCTGATGTACGGCAACTACGCCGGTGACGTCCTGCACTTCGGGCAGGCCGCCGAGCGGCTCGCCGCCGACGGCATCGACGCCCGGACGTTCGCCGTCGCCGACGACATCTCCAGTGCCGCCCCCGACGAGTCCGCCAAGCGGCGCGGCATCGCCGGTGACCTCCCCGTCTTCAAGGCGGCGGCCGCCGCGGCCGAGCAGGGACTGCCCCTGGACGAGGTGCTGCGCGTCGCCGAACGGGCAGGCGCCCGCACCCGCTCCTTCGGCATCGCCTTCTCCGGCTGCACCCTGCCCGGCGCCGACCAGCCCCTGTTCACCGTCCCCGAGGCCCGCATGGCCGTCGGCCTCGGCATCCACGGTGAACCCGGCATCGGTGAGGAGCCCCTGCCCACCGCCGACGAGGCGGCACGGCTCCTGGTCGACACCCTGCTGAAGGAGCTCCCCGAGGACGTCGAGGGCCCCGCCGGACAGCGCGCCGCCGTCATCCTCAACGGACTCGGCTCGGTCAAGTACGAGGAACTGTTCGTCGTCTACCGCAAGGTCGCGTCCCTCCTCGGCGAGGCCGGCGTGGAGATCGTCGACCCCGAGGTCGGTGAACTGGTCACCAGCTTCGACATGGCCGGCGTCTCCCTCACCCTGACCTGGCTGGACGACCGCCTGGAGGAGCTGTGGCGGGCGCCGGCCGACACCCCGGCCTTCCGCAAGGGCACTCTCGACGCGCCCGAACAGGGCGGCCGGGACCCTCTGGCGGAGGACACCCCGGACACCGCCGTACCCCCCGCCTCCGGGACCTCCCGGCAGGCCGCCGGCACCGTCCTGGCCGCGCTGGACGCGGTGGCCGCCACCGTCGACACGCACGCCGACGAACTCGGCCGCATCGACGCCGTCGCCGGCGACGGCGACCACGGCATCGGCATGCGGCGCGGCTCCACCGCCGCCCGCCGGGCCGCCGCCGACGTCCACGCTCGCGGCGCGGGGGCAGGCACCGTCCTGACACAGGCCGCCGACGCCTGGGCCGACAAGGCGGGCGGCACCTCCGGCGCCCTGTGGGGCACCGTCCTGCGCTCCCTCGCCACCGCCCTCGGCGACCAGGACACCCCGGACGCCGCCAGGGTCGCCGCCGGGGTCACGGAGGCCTCCGCCGCCGTACGCCGGCTGGGCGGGGCCGAGGTCGGCGACAAGACGATGGTCGACGTCCTCGTCCCGTTCGCCGACACACTCGCCGACGGCGTGGCCCACGGCCTGGGCCTCACGGATGCCTGGGACCGCGCCGCCACCGTCGCCACGGAGGCGGCCGCCGCGACCGCCGGCCTGCTGCCCCGCAAGGGCCGGGCCCGCCCGCACGCCGAGAAGTCCCTCGGCACCCCCGACGCGGGCGCGCACTCCCTCGCCCTGATCACCCGCGCCGTCCACGGCGCACTCCTCGAGCACCCCCGCGAAGACCACCCCCGCGAAGACCACCCCCGCGAAGACCACCCCCGCGAAGACCACCCCCACGAAGAACATCCCCGCGAAGACCACCCCCACGACCACCTCTGAGGAAAGCCGACATGACCGACAAGCTCCGCATCGTCGTCGGGTCCGACGACGCCGGCCACCAGTACAAGGAAGTCCTCAAGCAGGACCTGCGCGGCAGCGCCCTGGTCGCCGAGGTCACCGACGTCGGCGTCGACGCCGACGGCCACACCGCCTACCCGACGGTCGCCATCGCCGCCGCCGAGATGGTCGCCCGCGGGGAGGCCGACCGGGCCCTGCTGGTGTGCGGCACCGGACTCGGCGTCGCCATCGCCGCCAACAAGGTCAAGGGCATCCGGGCCGTCACCGCCCACGACTCGTTCTCCGTCGAGCGGGCGATCCTCTCCAACAACGCGCAGGTCCTCACCTTCGGCCAGCGCGTCGTAGGCCTGGAACTCGCCCGCCGCCTGGCCGCCGAGTGGCTCACCTACCGCTTCGACGAGAGCTCGGCGTCGGCGGCCAAGGTCCAGCTGATGTGTGACTACGAGACCGCCGCGGGCGACGGGGCAGCCGCCTGATGTCCGCCTCCGCACCGTCACCCGTCCTGCTGGGGGTGAGCCTGAAGATGTACTTCGGCCACCACCAGACGCTCAACTGGTCCCGCCGGATCGCCACCCTGGCCGAACGGCACCCCGCCGTCACGTCCGGCGCCGCCCGCCTCTTCGTCCTCCCGGCCTTCCCCACGCTCGTCCCCGCCACCGGCATCCTCGCCCCGTACGGCGTCGCCATCGGCGCCCAGGACATCGCCGCCGAGGACAGCGGCCCCTACACCGGCGAGGTCGGTGGCCCCCTCCTGAAGGAGATCGGCTGCCGCTACGCCGAGGTCGGCCACGCCGAGCGCCGCCGCCTGTACGGCGAGGGCGACACCGTCGTCGCCGCCAAGACCGCCGCCGCCCTGCGCAACGGCCTCACCCCCGTCCTGTGCGTCGGCGAACGCGACGAGGCCGACCCGGCCGACGCCGCGGCCCGCACGGTCGCCGAGGCGGAACGCCTGCTGCACGGCCTGGACGGCGCGGTCGTCCTCGCCTACGAACCCCAGTGGGCCATCGGCGCCCCCGAGCCCGCCTCCGCCGACCACATCGCGACCGTGTGCACCGCCCTGCGCGGCTGGCTCGCCACCCGCCCGCGACACGCCGGCTCCACCGTCATCTACGGCGGCAGCGCGGGCCCCGGCCTGCTGACCCGCCTGGCCGGCACCGCCGAGGGCCTCTTCCTCGGCCGCTTCGCCCACGACCCGGCCAACGTCGAGGCCATCCTCGACGAGATCCGCTCACCGGCCCCGGCGGCGGTGGCGTGATGGCGTACGGCATCAGCACCTACGCCTACTTCTGGCGTATCTCCGATCGCGCTCACCGGCCGATGAGCCTGACCGCGATGCTCCGCGACACGGCGGAGCTCGGCGGCGAGGTCTTCCAGATCTGCGACTACGCCCCCGTCGAGTCCTACGACGCCGCGCGGCTCGCCGACGTCCGCGCCACCGCCGACGACCTCGGCCTCACCCTGGAACTCGGCACCCGCGGCATCCGCCCCGAACACCTGCTGAAGTACCTCGACATGGCGGGCGAACTGGGCGTCACCCTGGTCCGCTCCATGCTCAACACGGCCGACCACCGGCCCGGCACCACCGAGGCGGTCGCCCTGCTGGAGGAAGCGGTGCCCCGCTACGCCGCCGCGGGCGTCACCCTCGGCCTGGAGACCTACGAGCAGGTCGCCACCGACGACCTCGTGGCCGTCGTACGCGCCGTCGACAGCCCGCACCTCGGCATCGTCCTCGACCCCGGCAACAGCGTCGCCCGCCTCGAGCGGCCCGTGGACGTCGTCGCCACCACCGCGCCGCACGTGGTCAACATCCACGTCAAGGACTTCGCGTTCACCCGCCGCGACGGCTGGGTCGGCTTCACCTACGCGGGCTGCCCGCTCGGCGAGGGCCTCCTCGACCACGAGGGCATGATCGCCGCCGTCCGCGCGGCCCGGCCGGGAGACCGCGGCATCAACCAGATCGTGGAGCACTGGCTCCCGTGGCAGGACGAGGGCTACGACGCCACCGCCCGGCTCGAACACCAGTGGACGCAGCACAGCATCAACACCCTCCTGAGGAGCGAGTAATGGCCACCGAGATCCAGCACCGGGCCGACGCGAAGACCGTCGCCGTCATCGGGGCCGCCGGCAAGATGGGCCAGCGCGTCTCCAACAACCTGGTGAAGAGCGACTTCCGGGTCCTCTTCAGCGAGGCGTCCCCCAAGGGCCAGGAGCTGATCCGCGGCCTGGGCCGCGAACTGACCGAGTCGAAGGACGCCGCCGCCGAGGCCGACGTCGTCATCCTCGCCGTGCCCGACGTCGTCCTCGGCAAGGTCTCCGAGGAGCTCGTGCCGCTGATGAAGCCCGGCACGGTCGTCCTCACCCTCGACCCGGCCGCCGCGTACGCCGGCCTGCTCCTCACCCGCGAGGACATCCACTACGCCTGCGCCCACCCCTGCCACCCCTCCGTCTTCCTCGAGCGCACCACCAAGGAGGAGTGGCAGGACACCTTCGGCGGCATCGCCGCCCCGCAGGAGGTCGTCGCCGCCTACGAGGGCGGGGACGAAGCCAAGCAGGAGCTCGCCGACGCGGTCATCCGCGTGATGTACGCCCCCGTGGTCGACGTCCACTGGGTCACCGTCAAGCAGCTCGCCGTGCTGGAGCCCACCCTCGTCGAGACCATCGCCTGCATGGTCGGCGCCCTGCTGACCGAGGCCCTGCACGAGACGGTCCACACCGTCGGCGTCCCGGAGAAGGCCGCCCGCGCGATGCTGCTGGGCCACACCCAGGTCGCCCTGGCCAACACCCTGAAGGGCTCCAACCCGTTCTCGGACGCCTGCCTGATCGCCATGGACTACGGCCGCGAGTCCATCGTGCGCGACGACTGGAAGAAGGTCTTCGACGACGCGGAGCTGGACAAGGTCATCACGCGCATGCTGAAGATCAAGGAGATCAAGCGCTGACGTGCCGGAGGCCGTGACGCCGGAGGCCTCCACGGCCTCCGGCGTCGTCCCGCCCACGCCCGCGTGCCGAACGCGGCGGTGACACCCGGCAGTCCGGACGCGTCCCGCGGCCACCCGGAGCCGTACCGCGACCCGGGCGACACCGACACGAAGGCCTTCACCGGGCCGGGCATCCGCTGCCTCGGCTTCAAGGGCCTGCGGTTGCGGGTGATGCCCCGGCCGAGGCAGGGCGGCTGAGAAGGGGCGGTGGTCAGTCGGCGACGTCGACGCCGTAGCCCCGTGCGAGGGCGCCGAGACCGTGGTCGTAGCCCTGGCCGACGGCCCGCAGCCGCCAGCTCTGCCCGCGCCGGTAGATCTCCGCGAGCAGCATGGTGCGCTCGGTGGTGGCCGCGTCCAGCGTGGCCTGCGCGAGGGCCGCCGCGCTGCTGCCCGGACCGGAGACGATGTGCAGGGCGCCGACGTCGCCGAACGCGGGGGAGCCGTCGATGGCGGCGGCGATGACGACCTTGCGGGCCGAGGGCGGCAGGGTGGCGAGGTCCACGCTGACGGTCTGCTCGGTCGGACCGTCGCTCAGCAGCCGCACCGTCCCGCCCGGGTTCTCCGGGGCGCCGTAGAAGACGAAGTCCTCGTCGAAGGAGACCTGCTCGTCCTCGTCCAGCACGAACGCGACCACGTCGATCTCGCACGCCGTCTGCTGCGCCCACGACGCGGTGACCGTCCAGCGGTGCGCCTCTCCCCGCCCGCTCTGGAGCGGCAGATCGACGACGCCGCCGCGCGGCAGCACATGCGCGGCCGTACGCCGGTCGTCCGCCCGCGGCGCCGCCGTCACGACCGGTGCGACCAGCCACGCGGCGTCGTGCGTGGGCAGCAGCAGCGCGGCGATGCGGGGCAGTCTGCGGTCGGTGTGGCCGCCGTCGAGGACGACCACGTCGGTCACGCCGGCGGACAGGTTGATGGCCGCGGCCCCGCCGAGTTCGACGACGCGCGTACGGGCGGCCACCGCGTCGGGGTGGGTGCCGCCGAGCACCAGGACCCGCCGTCCGGTCAGCGGGCCGCGCGGTTTGCCGGGGCGCCTGCCGGGCTTCGGGCCGGCGGCCGGCGGGGCCGGTTCCGTCCGCACGGCCGGGGCGGGGAGGGCGGCGGGCTCGGGGGTCTCCGGGGTGACCGCCTCGACCGCCTCGACCGCCTCGGCCGCTTCGGGCGTGCGCGGCGCCGGGACGGCCGGCAGCGCGGGAGAGCCGGACGAGGGGACGGCCTCGGTCTCCGGCGGCGCTCCCTCGTGCGGGACACCGGGCCGGACATCGCCGAGCAGCCGCAGGAAGGCCGCCTCGTCGATGACCGGCACCCCTTCGGTGAGCGCCCGCCGGGCCTTGGCGGATCCGGCCGACAGGTCGTTGGCGACCAGAGCACTGGTGTGCCGGCTGACGGAGGTCATCATGTTCAGCCCCGCGGCGGAGCCCCGCAGCAGCAGATCCGTCCGTGCGGTCACGGTCTCCCCGGTGACGGCGATCTTCATGCCCTGCACCAGCGGGCCGCCCGTGGTGAGCCGTCCCGGGTTGCGGAAGGCGCACGGCGTCTTGGGCGGCTTCGGCGCGAACTGCGCGTCCTGCCGGGGCGGGCAGGCCACCAGCGGCAACGACAGGTCCAGTTGCGCCGCCTCCCGCAGCGTGGCGCGCAGCACGCCGGCCAGCACCCGCGTGTCGTCCAGCGCGTCGTGCGCCTTCACCTGGGGGACGCCGTAGTGCGCGGCGAGCGTGCCGAGTCTCAGGTCGTCGGTCGGCGGGTCCACGCGGCGGTTCAGGGCCAGCGTGCACAACCGCCTGGCGACGGGCAGCCGCAGCCCGGCCCGCGCGAACTCGTGGGCGAGGAAGTCGTAGTCGAACTGGGCGTTGTGGGCGACCAGTACCCGCCCCTCCAGCAGCGCGCCGATCCGTTCGGCCACCTCCTCGAAGGCCGGCGCACCCCGCAGCCGCTCGGCCGTCAGACCGTGCACATGAACGGGCCCCGGGTCGCAGCCGGGATCCAGCAGGGTCGAGAACTCCCCGGTCTGCTCGCCGTCCGGGCCCAGCGTCACCACGGCCACGGACAGCACCCGGTCACGGCGCGGTACGAGACCGGAGGTCTCCACGTCGACCAACGCCCATTCGAAGGCGTAGTCGCGCAGGTCGGACGGATCGGCGGCGGCAGACGTGAGAGACATGAAGGAAGGATGGATGTGTGTCCACGGTTCCTTCAACTCGAACGCCGATTGATCCCGGTTTACGGCGGCCGCGACCGCGCCCCACGGCGGCCGGGCGCCCCCTGGCACACTGCTGGCGTGTCACCCGCCCGCCCTCAGGAGGACTTCGTCATGACCGAGCAGCCGCTGGACCGTGTCGCCCGGTACGAGCGACGGTTCAACAGGCTCTTCGCGGAGTACTTCGACACGCTGGAGGCGACGTTGGACGCGCCGGAGTTCAGCCGCTTCACCCCGGACTGCCTGGCGCTGCTGCGTGACCTGTCCCTGCGCGGCGGCAAGCGGATGCGGGTCGTGCTGCTCCACGAGGCCGCGCGCCTGGTGAGTGACGCGCCGGTCGAAGGGCTGGACGCCGCCGCGCTGAGCATCGAACTGCTGCAGACCCACGGCCTGGTGCACGACGACCTCATCGACGACAGTGCCACCCGCCGGGGCGGGCCCACCACCTACTACGCCTACCGGGAGAGATTCCCCCGGCATCCGCGGGCGGCCCTGGGGCTCACCGTGCTCGCGGGCGACCTCGCGCTCGCCCTCTCGCTTCGCGTGCTCCTGGAAGCCGAGCTGCCGGTCGAGGTGCGTCAGGCCATGGTCGAGGTGCAGACACGGGCCGCGACCGACACGTTCGTGGGCCAGATCGCCGACCTGGAGCGCGACTTCGCCGCCGAGGCGCCGGACGACGAAGTCCTGCACGACGTCGCCGACCACAAGTCGGCCCGCTACTCGGTCCTCGCCCCCCTGTACCTCGGTCTCCTGGCCGCGGGCGAACAACCGACCCCCTACGAGAAGGAGTTGCGCCGCTACGCGCGACTGGTCGGCATCTGCGGGCAGATGCGCGACGACTACCTGGACCTGTTCGGCGACGCGGCCACGATGGGCAAGCCGACGGGCACCGACATCCGCGAGGGCAGGCACAGCTACACCGTCGCCCGCCTGCTGTCCGCCGTGAGCGGCGCCGAGCGTGCCGTCGTGGAAGAGGCACTGGGGAGCGCGTCCTGCACGCCGGAGACCGTCGCCGCGCTCCGCGAGATCGGCGAGCGCCGCGGTGTGGCCGACCGGATGCGCGCGGAGATGCGGGGGTACGCCGACGAGGCCCGCACGGTGGCCGAGGGGTGGCGTCCGCGGTGGCGCGAGGAGGCGGTCGTCTTCTTCGAGCGTCTGCCGCGGTGGAGCGTCGAGCGGGCCGGTTGACCAGCTCACACGCCGGCCGGCGCGGACCGGCCGGTATCCGCGTATCGGGAACCGGCCCGGCACGGACGCCGACCGGCGAGGGGTCGTGTCGCGTCGGCCGGGGCACCCGCCCGCCCGGCTCGGACCTGCCGTCGATCGACTGACAGGATGGAGCCGGGTCTCGGGAACGGAAGCAGGAAAGGGAGAGTGGGGGAACATGGCCGTGCTGGTCCTGTCCGGTGTGCTCGTGCTCGTCGTCGGAGCGTGTGTCTGCGTCGTGTGGGCGGCGCGGGGCGGTCCGCCCTGGGTACGCGCGGTGTCCGCCGTGACCCTGGCGGCGAGCGACCTGGTGCGCGGTTCGAAGAGCTCCGGCGGTCGTTCGGGCGGGCGGGACGACTCGGGCGACTGACCGGACCGCCTGACACCTGTTCCCCACGTCGCTCAATGGGGTATTCGGGATCTTCCGCCCCGGATGCCCGGTCATGCTCTGACTGGATGCGCCGCTGACCAGGCGCATCGGTGACGACCCGATCCCTGGGGGAGAAGCATGCCGAACTCGACGCAACGGGGCAGCGGCCTGGACGGCCAGGCCGTACTGCTGGTCGCCGGACTCGCCGACCTGGCGGTGAGCACGATCGGCTCCGCGGTGGGCGGACTGCGCGGTCTCCTGCGTCGCTCGGACACCGCCGGTCTGGTGCGGGAAGCGGAACAGGATCTCCAGGCCCGGGGCAGGCTGGCCCTGGACCGGTGTACGAACGTGCCACCCGCCCACCTGGAGGTACTCGCCCAGCACGCGCGGGCACGGCGGGCAGCCGGCCACGGCGATGTCTGACCGGTGGGACCCGGCCGCCTTCAGAACCCGCGTCGACGCTGTCCTGCGGGACTTCCTGGACGAGGAGGCCGGCCACCTCGTGGCCGTCGACGACGCCCTCGCGCCCGTGGCCGGGCAACTGCGGCGTGCGGCCGGTCACGGGAAGCGGCTGCGGGCGGCCTTCTGCTACTGGGGATGGCGGGCGGCCGGACAGCCCGACAGCGACGCCCTGGTACGGGCGGCGGCCGCCATGGAGCTGGTGCACGCCGCGGCGATCGTCCACGACGACCTCATCGACGACAGCGCCCTGCGCCACGGCCTGCCCACCGTTCACGTAGCCTTGGAAGCCGTACTGACGGCGGCTTCGGAAGCGATCCGGGAGACGCGCCCGGAATCGGGCCGGGACCCGTGGTCGGACCCGTGGTCGGACCAGGACCCGGACCTGGACCCGGCGCCGGAGCCGGCCCGGGAGGGCCGCCGCCGAGTCCGCGCGGCGGCCCGCTCCCTGGCCATGCTGGTGGGTGATCACCTGATGGCCCTCGCAGGGCAGATGTTCACCACCAGCGGCCTCCCCGCCGCCTACCTCGCCCGCGCCCGGGGCCTGTGGGCCGCGCTCGCCCGCGAACTCATCGCCGGCGAGTGCCTGGAGATCCTGCACACCGGCGGACCACCGGACACCGGAACCTCGCTGAAGGTGGTCCGGTACAAGACCGCCAAGTACACCGTCGAGCACCCCCTGCTCATCGGCGGCCTGCTGGCCGGCGCCACTCCCGCCCTGCGGGACACCTACTCCGCCTACGGCCTGCCGCTCGGCGAGGCGTTCCAGCTCCGCGACGACCTGCTCGGCCTGTTCGGCGACCCGGAACGCACCGGTAAGGCGGCCCTGGACGACCTGCGCGCCCACCGGCCCACCGCACTGCTGGCCGAGACCTGGCAGGCCGCCGACGAGTCCCAGCGGGAGCGGCTGCGCGGCGTGCTGGGCCGCGGCGACCTGGACGTGACCCATCTGCGCGAGGTGCGCGACCTCATGCTCGAGCTGAAGGCGCCGCAACGGGTCGAGGGGATGATCCTCGCCCGCGTGGAACGGGCCTCCCGCGCCCTGGACACCGCCGACACGCCCCCACAGGCGCGCCGGGTGCTGCGCGAACTCGCACAGCAGGCCACCGACCGCATCCACTGACGAGGAGACCGCGATGACCTACACCGAGACGTCGATGGACGCCCTGCGCGACGGCGGAGACGAGCTGGCCGACGCCGTCGTCGCCACCCTTTTCGAGCGCGGAGAGGTCGGCACGTTCAACTCCCTGATGCGCTACGTCTCCACCACCGGGCAGGAACTCCCGGACGGCCTTCCCGGGGTGGCCCGGGAGTACCTGCGGGTCACCGGCGCCCCTCCGGACTGGGTGGACTGGGCCGAGATGGAGAAGGCCCGCCTGTTCTTCATCGACAACAACGTGCACATCTCCACCGCGCTGTCGTTCGCGTCCATGCCCGCCTGCTACGTCGTCCCGCACGTGGCCAAGCTGCTGTCGGCCACCCACGGGCTGAGTTATCCCTCCAAACGGATGGCGGAAACCGGCCAGTTCACCGTCTACCTCATGCGGCCGGACGCGTTCGAGGCCGGCGGACGCTTCATCCCGGCCGCCCAGAAGGTGCGCCTGCTGCACGCGGCCGTCCGCCACCACCTGAAGCGGGAGAACCGCTGGGACACCGACACCCTCGGCGTGCCGATCTGCCAGGAGGACTTGATCGGCGGGCAGATGTTCTTCTCCCTGCTCGTCCTCGACAGCCTGCACCGTCTCGGCATCCACATGTCCGCCGAAGGGGCGGACGCCTACTTCTACGCCTGGCGCGTGGTCGGCGCCATGCTCGGCGTCGACCAGGCGGCCGTGCCCCGCACGCTCGACACGGGGCGGCAGTTCCTCGACCTGTACATGCTGCGGCACATGGGCCCGTCCGACGAGGGCGCCCATCTGACGAGGCAGCTGATCGACCTGTACGAGGAAGTCGTCCCGGGCACCGTCTTCGACCCGGTCGTGTCCGCCCTGATCCGCTACCTCGTCGGCGACACGTGCGCCGACTGGCTGGACGTGCCCCGCACCAGCTGGGACACCGTCGTGAAGACCGCCCCGCACCTCCTCGGCATCCTGGAGTCGATCGAGGACCGCTCGCCGCTGGGCGCCTGGGCGCTCGACCGGCTCGGACACCTCACCACAGCGCTCGAACTGTCCTCCCTGACCCGGGGACGCGTCATGCACTACGCCATCCCCGAACAGCTGAAGAAGGAGTACGGCGTCTCCGGCGCCGCTTCCCGCACCCGTCGCTGGACCCCGCCGCCCGCGACCGTCTCCTGAGTCGCCGCAGGTGCCGACCGGCCGTCACGACCGGTCGGCACGCCCGATTGTCAGTGGGTCCTTCTACGGTTCAGTCAGTGGAACCCGCGGAAACGCCGCAGGGGCCCGACCCGGGGAGAGGTCTGCCATGTCGAAGACGTATCTGGAGCTGTCGCAGGACGGTGGGGGCGCGCACAAGTTCTACGAAGTCACCGTTCAGGGACAGGTCGTGTCCGTGCGTTACGGCCGGATCGGCGCCGACGGGCAGACCCAGACGTCGACCTTCCCCACCGCCCAGAAGGCTCAGGCGGCGGCCGCGAAGAAGATAGGCGAGAAGGTGCGCAAGGGGTACGCCCCGGCCGTGCAGGGACAGCGCGCGCCCCGCGCGGTCACCCGCCGGCAGGTGACCTCGGCGCCGTCCACGGCCCGCGCGGTCGCCCCCGTGCTGTGGCGGTTCCGCACGGGCTCCTCCGCGTTCGGCATCCACATCGACGAAGAGCGCTGCTGGGTGGGGAACCAGGCGGGGGACGTGTACACCCTCGCGCACGGCGGCGAGGTCCTCGCCCGCTACCAGCTGCCGGACGGCGTCAAGTGCCTGGTGGCCGACGACTTCTGGATCTACGCCGGCTGCGACGACGGCCGGGTGTACGACCTGTCGTCCAAGCTCCCCTTCGCGGCCTACGACATCGCGGCCGACGTGGACATCTTCTGGCTCGACATCCACGAGGGCGTGCTGAACGTCGCGGACCGCGCCGGGCGGCTCACCGTGATCGACCACGAGGACGAGCACCAGTGGGCGCGCGGCGGGCGCGGGGAGCACGCCTGGATGGTGCGCGCCGACGACCGGGCCGTCTACCACGGACACACGCGCGGCGTGACCGCCCATTCCCCGGACGGCGGAGCCGAGTTGTGGCACACGCCCACGCAGGGCGCCGTGCTCTTCGGCTGGCAGGAGGACGACGCGGTGTACGCGGGGACGGCGCGCCACACGGTCCAGCGGCTGTCGAAGGCCACCGGCGCCATCGAGGCGACGTACCACTGCGACAGCGCGGTGTACTCGTGCGCCACCTCGCCCGGCGGCCGGTTCGTCTTCGCCGGGGACTCCGCCTCCTCGGTGTACTGCTTCGACCGGGACGGCACGCGGCTGTGGAAGCTGGGTACGGGCGGCGGCTCCGCCCTGTCGATGCAGTACCGCGACGAGCGGCTCTTCCTGGTCACCACGGACGGCTCACTGGTGTGCGTGGACGCGAGCGAGGCGGCGGTCACGGCCGCCCAGCAGGGCTCGGTGCCCGTCGCCCGTGACGTCAAGCTCGCCGCCGCCCTGCCGACGTACGCGCCCGCCACCACGGCCGGTTCGGTGGCGACCGTCGCCGCGGCGCCCGCGGGTTCGGTGGTCGTGGAGTGCGTCAACGAGAACGGCCGCACCCGGATCCACGTGGTGTCGGAAGGGTACGACCGGTCGTGGAACGTCCAGTTCCCGAGGGCGATACGGGAACCGGGCGCGCGTTACGTGGTCGACGCGCTGCACGTCGCGTCGGGCGGTTTCTACCGGGTGCGCGGCGACATCAGGCGTCTGCTGTGACGGGGAAGCGGGTCAGGCGATGGAAGCCGCGATGACGGCGGAGACGGCCAGGTTGCAGGACGCCGTCACCCACACCGCCGGGTGGGGCTCCGGCTCGACCAGCGTCGCGCCCAGCCGGCCCGGGGTGATCAGGTCGACCACCAGGAAGGCCACGGCCATCATCACGAGGCCCAGCAGCCCGAACGCCGCGGTCGACACCAGCCCCTTGCCGAAGTCCTCGTACGTCGTCCAGATGGAGGTGAAGACGATGCCGCCGATACCGAGCAGCGCGGAGCTGAGCACCATGGCCGCGTTGCGGTTGCGCTGTTCCCAGATCTGCCGGCCGAGCTTTCCGGGCGTCAGCACGTCGACCAGGACGATGCCGAGGACCAGGAGGACCAGGCCCAGGCCGCCGTAGGCGGTGGCACGGCCGAGTCCGTTGACGATGTCGCTCATGGGGTTGCCGGCTCCGTAGCGTGAGAGATCGTGAGTGATCGTGGTCAAGGCGCTGCAAAATGTAGCGCACCCGTTCGGCCCTCCGACTCCCGCGGTCCGACAATCCGGCGATTCGGCCGGACGTGCCGTCAGGAGGCCGCCGCGAGCGCACGGTTGCGGCGCACCGAGGACCAGAAGGAGGAACCGATCAGGACCACGCCGATGAGGCCGGTGACGATCTCGTTGATCTCGTACTGGATGGTCACCAGGAGGATGGCGGCCAGGGCGCCGATGGCGTAGTGCGCGCCGTGCTCCAGGTAGACGTAGTCGTCGAGGGTGCCCTGGCGGACCAGGTAGACGGTCAGGGACCGCACGTACATGGCGCCGATGCCGAGGCCGAGGGCCATCAGCACGATGTCGTTGGTGATGGCGAAGGCGCCGATGACGCCGTCGAAGGAGAACGAGGCGTCCAGGACCTCCAGGTAGAGGAACATGAAGAACGCGGCCCTGCCGGTGAGAGCGACGGCCGAGCGGGACTTGCCCGCGCGTTCGGCCTCTTCCACGGCCGCGTGCTCGCGCTCCTCCTCCCGTTCGAGTTTCTCCTCGAAGAAGCCGGAGAGACCGCCGACGACCAGGTAGGTGATCAGGCCGGCGACACCGGACAGCAGGACCGTCTCCGCCTTGTCGACATGGGTGCCGCCGTGCTGGTGGGCGTGGGCGCCGACGGTGATCGCGGAGACCAGCAGCACGATCAGGGCGATGCAGGCCGACAGCATGTCGATCCTGCCGAGCTTGGCCAGCGGCCGCTCCACCCATCCCAGCCACTTGACGTCCCGGTCCTCGAAGACGAAGTCGAGGAAGATCATCAGGAGGAACATGCCACCGAAGGCGGCGATCGACGGATGCGCGTCCGTCACCAGCTCCTGGTAGCGCTGCTTGTCGGTGAGCGCCAGGTCGACCGCCGCCCACGGGCTCAGCCGGGCGCTGATCGCCACGATCACGACCGGGAACACGAGCCGCATGCCGAAGACGGCGATCAGGATGCCGACGGTGAGGAAGATCTTCTGCCAGAAGGCACTCATCTTCTTCAGGATCCCGGCGTTGATCACCGCGTTGTCGAAGGACAGGGAGACCTCCAGCACGGCGAGAATGGCTACGAGACCGAAGGCGGTCCACCCCTCGTACAGGACTCCCGCGGCCAGCCCCAGGGCGGTGACGGCGAAGGCCCAACGGAACGTCTTCAACAGCACGGGCTGATCACTCACTCCTGTTGTAGAGCTGCGCCGGAATGTGGCATTCCTTGCCAGTGCCCACCACCCACGTTGTCTACCACGATCATTCGCCGTCACCGTGGCAGGCCGGGCACGGCGGCGGCCCCGGCACCCGACGGTCACCGAAATGGATCGGTTCGTTTCCTTGAGGGGTTCACGTTTACGGGAGTAGGTTCGCCGCCATGACCGCATCCCGGGATCCGGCCGTCGCCTCGGAACTGCGCGGGGCCGGCCTGCGAGTGACCGCCGCCCGCGTCGCGTTGCTCGAGACCGTCCGACGGGGCGATCACCTCGACGCCGAGGCGATCGCCACCGGGGTGCGCCGGCGCGTGGGCCACATATCCCTCCAGGCCGTGTACGAGGCGCTGCACGCGCTCACCGCCGCGGGGCTCGTGCGCCGCATCCAGCCGCCCGGCGGCCCGGCGCGGTTCGAAGGGCGGGTGGGCGACAACCACCACCACGTCCTGTGCCGGTCCTGCGGTGCCCTCGCCGACGTCGACTGCGCCGTGGGCGAGGCGCCCTGCCTGACCGCGTCCGACGACCACGGCTTCTCGATAGACGAGGCCGAGGTCATCTACCGGGGCCTGTGCCCCGACTGCTCCACCACCGGCAGTTCCCCAGCACCTTGATCCGCCCCGTTCGGAAGGATTCCCATGTCCGAGAACCACGACGCCATCGTGACCGACGCGAAAACCGAGGAGACGGGCGGCTGCCCGGTCGCCCACGGACGCGCCCCGCACCCCACGCAGGGTGGCGGAAACCGTCAGTGGTGGCCGGAGCGGCTCAATCTGAAGATCCTCGCCAAGAACCCCGCCGTGGCCGATCCGCTGGGTGAGGAGTTCGACTACGCCGAGGCGTTCAGGTCCCTCGACCTGCCGGCAGTGAAACGGGACATCGCCGAGGTGCTGACCACCTCGCAGGACTGGTGGCCCGCCGACTTCGGGCACTACGGCCCGCTGATGATCCGCATGGCCTGGCACAGCGCGGGCACCTACCGCATCAGCGACGGCCGCGGCGGCGCCGGCGCCGGCCAGCAGCGCTTCGCCCCCCTCAACAGCTGGCCGGACAACGGCAACCTCGACAAGGCCCGCCGCCTGCTGTGGCCGGTCAAGAAGAAGTACGGCCAGAGCCTCTCCTGGGCCGACCTCCTGGTCCTCACCGGCAACGTCGCCCTGGAGGAGATGGGCTTCGAGACCTTCGGCTTCGCCGGCGGCCGCGCCGACGTCTGGGAGGCCGAGGAGGACGTCTACTGGGGCCCCGAGACCACCTGGCTCGACGACCGGCGCTACACCGGCGACCGCGAGCTGGAGAACCCGCTCGGCGCGGTCCAGATGGGCCTGATCTACGTCAACCCGGAGGGCCCGGGCGGCAACCCGGACCCGATCGCCGCCGCCCGCGACATCCGCGAGACGTTCCGCCGCATGGCGATGAACGACGAGGAGACCGTCGCCCTGATCGCCGGCGGACACACCTTCGGCAAGACCCACGGCGCCGGCCCGGCCGACCACGTCGGCGACGACCCCGAGGCCGCCTCCATGGAGGAGATGGGCCTGGGCTGGAGGAGCACCTACGGCACCGGCAAGGGCGGGGACGCCATCACCTCCGGCCTGGAGGTCACCTGGACCACGACCCCGACCCGGTGGAGCAACGGGTTCTTCAAGAACCTCTTCGAGTTCGAGTACGAGCTCGAGCAGAGCCCGGCCGGCGCCCACCAGTGGGTGGCGAAGGACGCGCCCGAGATCGTCCCCGACGCGCACGACCCGTCGAAGAAGCACCGCCCGAAGATGCTCACCACGGACCTGTCGCTGCGCTACGACCCGATCTACGAGCCGATCTCCCGCCGGTTCTACGAGAACCCGGAGGACTTCGCGGACGCCTTCGCCCGCGCCTGGTACAAGCTGACCCACCGGGACATGGGCCCGAAGTCCCTGTACCTCGGCCCGGAGGTCCCCGAGGAGACCCTGCTCTGGCAGGACCCGCTGCCCGAGGCCGAGGGCGAGCGCATCGACGCCGAGGACATCACGACGCTCAAGACCAGGCTCCTCGAGTCGGGTCTGTCCGTCTCGCAGCTGGTGTCCACCGCGTGGGCCTCCGCGTCCACCTTCCGCGGCAGCGACAAGCGCGGCGGCGCCAACGGCGCCCGCGTCCGCCTGGAGCCGCAGCGCGGCTGGGAGGTCAACGAGCCCGACGAGCTGGCCCAGGTCCTGCGCGTCCTGGAGGGCGTCCAGCAGGAGTTCAACTCCGGCGCCGGCGCGAAGAAGGTGTCTCTGGCCGACCTGATCGTCCTCGGTGGCTCCGCCGCCGTCGAGAAGGCCGCCAAGGAAGCCGGCTTCCAGGTGGAGGTCCCGTTCGCCGCGGGCCGCGTGGACGCGACGGAGGAACACACCGACGCCGAGTCGTTCGAGGCGCTCGAGCCGACCGCCGACGGGTTCCGCAACTACCTCGGCAAGGGCAACCGCCTGCCGGCCGAGTTCCTGCTGCTCGACCGGGCGAACCTGCTCACCCTGAGCGCCCCCGAGATGACGGTCCTGGTCGGTGGTCTGCGCGTCCTGGGGGCCAACTACCAGCAGTCCCAGCTCGGTGCGTTCACCAGGACCCCCGGCTCGCTGACCAACGACTTCTTCGTGAACCTGCTGGACCTGGGCATCACCTGGAAGTCGACGACCGAGGACCAGACCATCTTCGAGGGCCGCGACGCCGCCACCGGCGAGGTCAGGTGGGCCGGCTCCCGTGCCGACCTGGTCTTCGGCTCCCACTCCGAACTGCGGGCGCTCGCCGAGGTCTACGCGAGCGACGACGCCAAGGAGAAGTTCGTGCACGACTTCGTCGCCGCCTGGGTCAAGGTCATGAACCTCGACCGCTTCGACCTGGTCTGATCGTCGGCGTCCGGGCCCGGCCGGCACAGGCGGGCCCGGACGTTCCAGGCCGCATGCTTCCGGCCGGCCCGCACGCTTGCGGTACTACGCCGTCCCGCGGAAGGTGTTGCGATAGGCGCGCGGTGACACGCCGAGGACCTCACGGAAGTGCTGACGCATCGCGGTCCCGGTGCCGAAGCCGGAGCGGGCGGCGACACGGTCGCCCGGTTCGTCGCTGCGCTCCAGCAGCCGCCTGGCGTAGTCGAGCCGCTGCCGGCCGAGCCACTGCATGGGCGTCACTCCGGTCTCCTGCCGAAACCTCCGGTTGAGGGTCCGCACGCTCATCGCCGCCTGCCCCGCCAGGTCCTCCAGGGTGAGGGGCTCGCCCAGCCGCTGGAGCGCGTACGTACGGGCGACGGCGGTCGAGGAGTCGTCCGCCTGGCCGATGGGCCGGTCGATGTACTGCGCCTGGCCGCCCTCGCGATGGGGCGGCACCACGGTGCCGCGCGCCACGGTGTTCGCCACGTCCGCGCCGTGGTCGGCGCGGATCATGTGCAGGCAGAGGTCGATCCCGGCGGCCACACCCGCAGAGGTGAGCACGCCCCGGTCGTCGGTGTAGAGCACGTCCGGGTCGACGTCGACCTCCGGGTAGAGCGAGGCCAGTTCGGCGCAGGACTTCCAGTGCGTCGTGGCCCGCCGCCCCTCCAGCAGGCCGGCCGCGGCCAGCACGAAGGAGCCGGTGCAGATGGACGCCAGCCGGGCGGTCCCGGGAACCCGGGCCAGGGCCGCGCGCACCGGGGCGGCGAGCCGCCCGCGTTCCTGCGGGCCGTAGTCCTCCGCGGCCGCCGGCACGACCACGGTGTCGGCGCTCTCCAGGACCTCCGGCCCGTGGGGGACGTTGACGCTGAAGTCCGTGTCGGTGGCGACCTCGCCCGGCGTGGACGCGCACGTCAGCACCGAGTACCGGGGGCGCCCGCTGTCGTCGGCGGCCGTTCCGAACAGGCGGTGCACGATGCCGAGTTCCATCGGCAGCAGCCCGGGGCGCACGAACACCACCACATGGTGCGCCGCCCGTACCGCCTCGTCCACCGCGTTCGCCTCACCAGTCGTGACCCTCATGGCCAGATTCTTTCACTTGCGGTCCATCTGGTCAGTGGTTCGGGTCCCGCGCCCGGCGAAGAGTGGTGTCCATGCGCCATACGACCGGAAACCCCCGCGCCCGCCTCGGACACCGCGCCTGGTGGGTGGCAGCCGTCACCGCGACCACGATCGTCGTCGCCGGTGCCTTCTCCACCATGCCCGGCGTCCTCCAGGGCCCGCTGCAGCGCGACTTCCACTGGTCCCGCGGCTCCATCGGGCTGGCCGCGTCGGTGAACATGGTCCTGTACGGCCTCACCGCTCCCTTCGCCGCCGCACTGATGGACCGCTTCGGCATCCGGCGGACCGTCCTCACCGCCCTGGGACTCGTCGCCGGGGAAGCGGTGCTCACCACCGGCATGGACGCCGCCTGGCAGTTCACCCTCTTCTGGGGGCTCCTCGTGGGCCTGGGCACCGGATCCCTGTCCATGACCCTCGCCACCACCGTGGCGAACCGCTGGTTCACCGAGCGACGCGGCCTGGTCACCGGCTTCCTCGCCTCGGCGGGTGTCCTCGGGCAGATGGTCTTCCTGCCCGCCCTGTCCTGGACCATCGACCACCACGACTGGCGCCCCGCGCTGGTCACCCTCGCGCTCGCCGCACTGGCCACCGCGCTCCTCGCCCGGCTCGCGCTGAGCGACCACCCCGCCGACACCGGCCAACGCCCCTACGGAAGCTCCGTGTTCGTCCCCAGGCCCCCGCCCGTTCCCGGTGCCGCACGCCGCGCCCTCACCGTCCTGCGCGACGCCGCGCGCACCGCCCCCTTCTGGCTGCTCGCGGCCGCGTTCGCGGTCTGCGGAGCCTCCACCAACGGCATCATGTGGACCCACTTCGCCCCCGCCGCACACGACCACGGCATGCCGGTCACCACCGCCTCGGCACTGCTCGCCCTCATCGGCGTCTTCAACGTCGCCGGCACCGTCGCCGCGGGATGGCTCACCGACCGACTCGACGCCCGCAGGCTGCTCGCCGTCGTCTTCACCCTGCGTGGCCTCCTGCTGGTCACGCTGCCCCTGATCATGAGCGCGACCGTCACGCCGCCCATGATGGCCTTCGTCGTCCTCTTCGGCCTCCTGGACCTCGCCACGGTGCCTCCGGTCATCGCCCTGTGCCGCCGGTTCTACGGCGACGACAGCGCCATCGTCTTCGGCTGGACCAACGCGGCCCACCAGGCCGGCGCGGCCCTGGCCGCCTTCCTGGGCGGCGTCGCCCGCGACACCTTCGCCGGCTACGACCCGGTGTGGGTCGTCCTCGGCGCGGCATGCGCCGCCGCGGCCCTCCTCGCCCTCACCGTCCGCCGTACCGGGCCGCGCCCGGCCACGGCACTCCGGCCGGGGCGACAAGCGGTGGCCGTCCGTAGGACACGGTGCTGAGACGGCGTGACGCCTACCCGCATCGACGGACGGGCGCCGGCCGGACAACGGCGGGACCCACGGCGTGCGGTGAGCCTCGCCGGGCACCCGGGCGCCCGCACCCGCGGCGGGCTGGTCCCCGCCGCGCAGGGCGCCCGCTGCCCGCTGGAACGCCTCGACCGGCCGACGGCCCGGACGCCGTTGTCAGTGGCGGATGCGAGGCTGCGTGTCATGGATGAGGTGGAGTTCATGCGGGGCAGGGTCTACGGCGCCGACCACGACAACCCCGGGCCACGGACCGGACGCGTCTACGCGCAACTGGTGGGCGGCCCGCTGGACGGTCTGCTGCTGGACATCACCGACCTCACCGGGGCGGAGCGCGGCCGGGGTGTGTCACTGGCGACGGAGATAGGCCGCTACGGCCCGGGCGGCCGCTCCGCGTACGGCCCCAGGCCCGGCGACCCCCGCTGCTTCGACTGGCGGGGCGACGTGCCCTGACGTCATGTCGCCTGCGTCGGGGACGCCCCTCCGGCCCGATCGGCGCCAGGGTCGCCACCACGTCACGTCGCCTGTGCCGGGGACGCCCCCGTCTGCGCGACCAGGGCCGCGAGCAGCCAGTCGTGTGCGGAGCCGGGGGTCGGTTCGGGCCGTCGCCCCGGCGGGGTGACCACCTCGCCCACCAGTTCCCAGTAGCGGTCGATCCGCGGCTCGGCCGCGAGCTGCCCGGCCAGCCGCCGGCGGAAGTCCGGGGTGTCCCGGACGCCGTACGCGCTCGTGTACGCGGCGACGAAGCCGTCCAACGCCTCGCCCGGCTCCGGCTGTCGGCCCCGGCGCAGATGCGCGCCCGCCAGCTCGTACGCCTCCGCCAGCCCCGCGTACAGCACGGCGGATCCCCGGGCCCCGGCGGTCCGGTGCGCCTCGGGCTGGGGCTGTGCGGTGCCCGGGCACGGGGCGAGCGTGAGGGCGTTCAACCGGGCGAAGGCGAGGACCTGGGCCGGGGCCGGATCGTCGGGCGGCTGCGGCACCGCGACCTCCAGGAACGCGCCCACCGCCCGGGCCGGCATCCGCGGCGGCAGCCAGCCGCGCCAGAACCGGACCAGTGGCGCCGTGCTGGGCGGGGCGGACACGGCGCCGATCAGCCGGAGCCGACCGGCTCGTTCCCCGGGCGGACACTCCTGCACCAGCCGCAGCGCCGCCTCCCGCCAGCGCAACGCCTTCAGCTCCGAGCCGAGTTCACGCAGCCGCCCGGCGACCGCGGCCTCCAGCGCGCCGCCCGCCCGGCCCTCACCGCCCGCCAGGTCCTCGTTGTCCCTGTGGTGCCCGTTGTTCTCGTCGTCCTCGTCGTCGAGAACCCGGCGCACCTCGGGGACCGACAGGCCGAGGGCCCGCAGGGACCGGATCAGACGCAGCCGGTCGAGCGCCTCGGGGCCGTAGCGCCGGTGGCCGCCGGTGCTGCGCGAGGCCTCCGGCAGCAGTCCGCGGTCGGAATAGAAGCGGACGGTCTTGACGGTGACACCCGCCCGTTCGGCGAGTTCCCCGATGCCGCACAGACCGTCGTACGACGTGAGCACTTGAACCTCCCTCAGGGGGAGTTCCTACCGTACCGGCGAGCGCGGGCCGGTGATCGGGCCGGTCCGCGGGCGTACGACGCCGCAACGGGCGTCGTACCGGACTGCGTACGGAGGAGAAGCGATGACCGCGTTCATCCTGGTGTCCGGCATGTTCACCGGCACACACGTCTGGCAGGACACAGCCGCGCGCCTGACCGCCGCGGGCGCCCAGGCGCACACGGTCGCCCTCACCGGGCTCGACGGCCCGCGCGGCGGGACGGTGTCCGGCACCGACCTGGAGACCCATATCGCGGACGTGCTCGCGGTGATCGACTCGGTCGGCACGGCGAGGGACCGGAAGATCGTGCTGGTCGGCCACGACTACGGCATCCACCCGGCGCTCGGCGCCGCCGACCGGCGGGCGGAGCGCATCGACAGGATCGTCCACCTGGACTCGGGCATGCCGCGGGACGGCGTCCCGGCCCTGGCCGCCGTCCCCGACCAGTCCCTGCGCGAGCGGCTGGCCGGGCGGCCCGGGACGGGCCGGGGGGCGGGGGCCGACGCGGTACTGGCACCCCCGGCGCACGACGAGTGGCGGATCTGGGGCAGCACCGCGGGCGTTCCCGACGCGGCACTGGACCGGCTCACCGCCCTCGCCGCGCCACAACCCCTGGGCACCCTGCTCCAGCCCCTGCGGCTGACCGGGGCGGTGACCTCGGTGCCCACCACCGGCGTGCTGTGCACCGGCAACGGCGCGAGCATCGAGATGGTCCAGATGCTGGTGGGCTTCGGCGGCGATCCCGCGCTGCAGGCCCTGACCGAACCCGGGGTGAGCTTCTTCGAACTCCCCACCGGGCACTGGCCGATGCTCTCCTGTCCCGCCGAACTCGCGGACGTCCTGCTGCAGGCCGCGGCCGGCGAGGGACACCGGCTGAAGCCCGCGGACGAGGCGGAACAGCCCGCGCATCTGCGGCCGTTTCTGCTGGACGTCCCCGAGGTCCCCCGCGAACGGCACGGGAACGTCGACCTGTACCTGCCCGACGCCCAGGAGCCGCGCCCGGCGGTGGTGTTCGTGCACGGCGGCCCGGTCCCCGCCGACGCCCGGCCGACCCCGAGGGACTGGCCGGCCCTGACGGGGTACGCCCGGTACGCGGCCGGCAGCGGTGCGGTGGGCGTGGTCCTCGACCACCGCCTGCACGACCTGGGCGACTACGAGCGCGCCGCCGCCGACGTGGCCGCCGCCGTGGAACTGGTCCGGGCCGACCCGCGGGTGGACGCCGACCGGATCGCGCTGTGGTTCTTCTCGGGCGGCGGCCTGATCACGGCGGACTGGCTGGCGGCGCCTCCGCGGTGGCTGCGCTGCCTGGCGGCCACCTACCCGGTCCTGGCACCCCTGCCGAACTGGGGGCTGTCCGGCACCCGCTTCCACCCGGCGCGCGCGGTGGCCGGCGCCGGCGCCCTGCCCGTCGTACTCACGCGCGTGGGACTGGAGATGCCCGAGATCGCCGCCACGGTCGAGGAGTTCCTGGCCGCGGCCGAGGACTGCGGGGCGGACGTCGAGGTGGTCGACGTGCCGCACGGTCACCACTCCTTCGAGACCGTCGACCCGACCGACGAGTCGCGCGAGGCGGTCCACCGCGCGATGCGTGCGGTACTGGACCACGTCGGCCGGCGCGACCTGCCTCGACGAAGCGGGGACGGCCCGCCCGAGGCACCCGGCCGGGCGGTGCGGTGACCGGTCCCCGGCGGACACCGGCCGGCCCGGTTCCACGAGGATCACCGACGCCTTCCCTCCGTCCTGGGCACGGCCATCGGTGCGGTGCTCCTCCACCACTTCGCCGGCCGCCTCCCGGCGCCGTACCGGGAACCGCCGGAGCGGACGGGCGAGGGCCGACCGGCGCGGCTGCGTGATCACGGCGACCGCCCGCTGCCGCGACGTGTGCCGTGGCCGGGGGACCGGGCCATGTCCTGAGCGGCGCCGGTGGTCAGGACGTCGCTTCCCGCAGGGTGATGCCGTCGCCGCCAGGTGCGCACCCCGACCCGGCCATCACGGCCCTGCCGAGTTTCCGGTCCGCCACCGGCCCGAGCGGCCGCGGCGCGGGCCGGGCCGGCCCTGCGCCGGGGACCGGCCCGGGCCGGAGGGCAAGCGTTTTCTGTCCCACGTCTTGACGTGTACGCGGCGCAATGGATTCTATGGGAGCGCTCCCATGCGTTCCCCTGCGTCCGTGCGCCCTCATCGTCCACCGTGTCCGCACTACTCAGCCCTGGAGTCGCCGTGCGAACAGCAAGACGCGATACACCGAAAGGCCCGCTGCCCCGCCTGCTGACCGGCCTGGCCGCCCTGCTCGGGCTGGTCGTCGCCGGTGCCCTCTGTCCCGCCGTCGCGCTGGCCCAGTCGCCGGGCACCCAGGCCACCGGCCTGCACATCAGCGACGGCCGGCTGCTGGAAGGCAACGGCAACGACTTCGTCATGCGCGGGGTCAACCACGCCCACACCTGGTACCCCGGCGAGACCCAGTCGCTGGCCGACGTCAAGGCGCTGGGCGCCAACACCGTCCGGGTCGTCCTGTCCGACGGCCACCGCTGGAGCGAGAACAGCCCCGCCGACGTGGCCGCCGTCGTCGGCCAGTGCAAGGCGAACCGGCTGATCTGCGTGCTGGAGGTGCACGACACCACGGGTTACGGCGAGGACGCCGCCGCCGGCACGCTCGACCACGCCGCCGACTACTGGATCGGCCTCAAGGACGTGCTGGCCGGCGAAGAGGACTACGTCATCGTCAACATCGGCAACGAGCCCTGGGGCAACACCGACCCCGCCGGCTGGACCGAGCCGACCGTCGCGGCGGTCGAGAAGCTGCGCGACGCCGGCTTCCAGCACACGATCATGGTGGACGCGCCCAACTGGGGCCAGGACTGGCAGGGGGTCATGCGGGCCAACGCCCGGTCCGTCTACGACGCCGACCCCACCGGCAACCTGATCTTCTCGATCCACATGTACAGCGTCTACGACACCGCCCAGGAGATCACCGATTACCTGAACGCCTTCGTCGACGCCCGACTTCCCATCCTCATCGGTGAGTTCGGCGGCCCCGCCGACCAGTGGGGCGACCCGGACGAGGACACCATGATGGCCACCGCCGAGCAGCTCGACCTCGGCTACCTGGCCTGGTCCTGGAGCGGCAACACCGACCCGGTCCTCGACCTCGCCCTCGACTTCGACCCCAGCCGGCTCAGCTCCTGGGGCGAGCGCATCTTCCACGGCGCCGACGGCATCGCGCAGACGTCCGAGGAGGCCACGGTCTACGGCAGCCCCGACCCGGACGACACCCAGGCGCCCACCACCCCGGGAACGCCGACCGCGTCCGCGGTCACGGACACGTCCGTCACCCTCGGCTGGGCCGCCGCGACGGACGACGTGGGCGTCGCCGGCTACGACGTCGTCCGGATCGGCGACGGCGGCGAGACCGAGGTCGCCGCCTCCACCACCAGCACCGCCACCGTGACGGGCCTCACCGCCGGCACCACCTACACCTTCGCCGTCTACGCCCGCGACGCGGCCGGCAACCGCTCGGCCCGCTCCGCCACCGTGGACGTCACCACCGACGAGGGCGGCGGCACCCCCGGTGCCGGCTGCTCGGTCGGATACCGCGTGGTGGGCGAGTGGCCGGGCGGCTTCCAGGGCGAGATCGCCGTCCGCAACACCGGGACCGCGCCCGTCAGCCCCTGGACGCTCGCCTTCGCCTTCGCGGACGGCCAGACCATCACGAACATGTGGGGCGGGACCCCGACCCAGGACGCCGGCGCGGTGAGCGTCGCCCCGGCCCCCTACACGGCCAGCATCCCCGCCGGCGGCACGGTCACCCTCGGCTTCACCGCCCAGAAGGGCGGCACCAACACCGCCCCGGCCGCGTTCAGCCTCAACGGGACCGCCTGCGTCACGACGTGACCACGTACGGCTGCCTCACCGGCCGGCGGCGGCCACCTGCCTCCGCCGGCCGGTACCGGCGCGTTCGCACGAGGGGCGTCACCACGACACCTCGCGGACGTCGGCCCGGCTCTGCGGCTGCGTCGTCGCGGTGATCTCCGAACGGTGACGGCTCGCCGAGAACGTCACCGTCAGCGTCTGCGGCTCGCTCTGGCTCGTACTCACCGTGAAGCCCCGGTCGGGCACGGCCGAGATCAGACACACCTCGCTGCCGCCGAACCGCACGGTCGCCTTGCCGCCTTCGGAAGGCACCGTGTACACGCCCGCCCCGCCGTCCCGGCACCCCGGGTCGACGCCGCCGGCCGGAGGCTGCGGGGGCGTGGTGCGGGCGGCCGGCGTCGGTGTCGGGCTCGGTTCGGGCGGCTTCGCGCTGGTACGGGCGGGCGCCGGGCTGGGTTTTCGGCTGGTCGCCGAAGGGCTGGGGGACGGCTTCACGGTCTTGGACACGGTGGGCCGGGGGGACGCCGTGGGTACCGGGAGCTCCTTCGGCGCCGACTGCGCGACCGGCGCGGTCGGCCGGGTCGAGCCCACCACGAAGTGGATCGTGATGATGACAGCCGCGACACTGGCTGCCGTGCACGACAGCCAGATGATCAGGTAGCGAAGGAGGCGGGACACGACACCATAGTGACGGACCGGCTAACGTGCCTGCTCATGGCCTCCGTACTTGTCGTCGAGGACGACCCTGTGATCCGGGCCGCGCTGATCGAGGTCCTGACCGGACACGGCTACGCGGTGAAGACCGCTCACCAGGGGTTCGAGGCGTTGCGCGACATCACCCAGAGCCCGCCGGACATCGTGGTGCTCGACCTCGGGCTGCCCGACCTCGACGGGCTCGACGTGCTGCGGATGATCCGGGGCATCTCCCGCGTCCCGGTACTCGTCGCCACCGCCCGCGACGACGACACCGAGATCATCCGCCTGCTCAACGCCGGCGCCGACGACTACATGGTCAAGCCGTTCTCCGGCG
The DNA here is from genome assembly GCF_055603605.1 of Streptomyces sp. NPDC037271. NCBI lineage: Bacteria > Bacillati > Actinomycetota > Actinomycetes > Kitasatosporales > Streptomycetaceae > Streptomyces > Streptomyces sp. NPDC037271. The sequence continues at coordinate 28,661 of NZ_JBVJVN010000010.1, read as the reverse complement.
GCCAGCTCGCGGCCCGGCTCGCCGCCGTGCTGCGCCGGTCCGTGCCCGCCGACGTCCGTGCCGCGAGGCGGCCCGTCCTCCAGGTCGCCGACCTGCGCATCGACCCCACCGCGCGCACCGCGCACCTCGCCGGCCGGGAACTGCTCCTCACCCGTCGCGAGTTCGACCTGCTCGCCTACCTGGCCGCCCACGCCGACCAGGTCATATCCAGGCAGCGCATACTCACCGAGGTGTGGCAGCAGCCGTACGTGGAGGACCAGACGGTGGACGTCCACCTGTCCGCACTCCGCCGCAAAATGGGCGAGAAGGCACGAAAGCCCCGTTATCTCCACACCGTCCGCGGTATCGGCATCAAGCTGGTCAGCTCGCCATGAGACGTGCTCTCGCCGGGATCGCCCTGGCCGTCACCTCGATGGTGGCGCTGTCGTTCCTCATCCCGCTCGCCCTCCTCGTCCGCGAACAGGCCCGGGACCGGGTCACCACCGCCGCCGAGCAGCGCGCCTCGGCCCTGTCTCCGGTGCTCGCCCTGACCACCCGGCGCGCCGACGTACAGCAGGCCGTCGCCGAGCTCGGCTCGTCCGACCAGCTCGTCGTACGGCTGCCCGACGGAGGCTTCGTCGGAACGCCGCACGCGCCCGAGACCGCGCTGGACCGTGCCGTGCGGGGCCGGGAGACGCTCGCCGTCGACACCGCGGACGGCTGGGTCTACCTCCAGCCCGTCGTCCTGCGGGGCGACCGGGTCGCGGTCGTGGAGGCCTACGTGCCCGCCGCGGACCTCACCCGGGGCGTGGCCGCGTCATGGGGTGTGATGGCGCTGCTCGCGCTCGGCCTGGTCGGCGGCTCGGTGCTGGTCGCCGACCGGCTCGGCGCCCGTGTCGTCCGCTCCTCCCGCGGTCTCAAGCGTGCCGCGCTGGCCCTCGGCTCCGGCGACCTCGACGTACGGGTGGAACCGGACGGTCCGCCCGAGCTCCAGGAGGCCGGAGTGGCGTTCAACACCATGGCCGACCGGGTCGTCGACCTGCTCGCCGTCGAACGCGAGCTGGTCGCCGACCTCTCCCACCGGCTGCGCACCCCGCTGACCGCCCTCTACCTGGAGGCCGACCGGATGGGCGCGACCCCGAGCGCGCGGCGGGTGACGGAGGCGGCCGGACAACTGGAGAGCGAGCTCGACTCGATCATCGCCGCGGCACGCACACCCCTGGCCTCGGCACAGCCCGGCGGGGCGGCGGGCCCGGCGAGACCGTGCGACGTCGCCGAGGTGGTCGCCATGCGCCTGGACTTCTGGTCGGTCCTCGCCACCCAGCAGGGCCGGCCGTACGAGCGCTCCCTGACCCCGCGCCCGGCGCCCGTCGCCTTTCCCGAGGACGACCTCGCGGCCGTCGTCGACGCACTGATCGGCAACGTCTTCCGGCACACCCCGCAGGGCACCGCTTTCGCCGTCCGCGTGGAGCGGGCGGACGGGCACGTGTTCCTCACGGTCGACGACGCCGGCCCCGGAGTGGCGGACCCCGAGGCCGCGCTGACCCGGGGCGTCAGCGTCGGCGGCTCGACCGGCCTCGGCCTGGACATCGTGGCCCGGGCGGCCCGCGCGGCCGACGGCGAACTGACGATCACCCGCGCGCCGCTGGGAGGCGCACGGGTGCGGGTCTCGTTCCTGCTCGCCGGCACGAGCGGGGGCGGACCCGGAGGCGAGGGCCGGTGACGGACGGGCGGACCGGAGGCGGGGTTGGGTGACGGACGTCAGCGGCTCGTACCGAAGTTCTGGGTCCACCAGGGGCCGCCGTCGCCGAAGTGGACGCCGACGCCCAGCTCCTTGAAGGAGCAGTTGAGTATGTTCGCGCGGTGGCCGGGGCTGTTCATCCAGGAGTCCATCACCGAGGCGGCGTCCGCCTGCCCCCGCGCTATGTTCTCGCCCAGCGTGGACCACTGGTAGCCGGCGGCCTCGACGCGGCTCGCCATGGTGGAGCCGTCGGGGCCCGTGTGGGACATCACGCCGCTGCTCGCCATGACGTCGCTGTAGTCGTCGGCGGCCCGGGTCAGCCGGCTGTTCGCCGTGACCGGCGAACAGCCGGCCGCGGCCCGCTCCTCGTTCACGAGCGCGAGAACCCGCGCCTCGGACCCGCCGGCCCCACCGGAGCCCGATCCCGATCCCGATCCCGACTCCGATGCCGAACCCGATCCGGTGCCCGACCCCGTGCCGCTGCCGCCACCGTCCGACGTCCGGTCGCCGCCGCCGCTCTTCGCCGTCGTGCGCGCGGGCGCCCTGGACGCGGCGGCGGCCGCCTTCGCCGGGCTGGTGGCCGGACTCGCCGACGTCTTCGGCTCCTTCTCGTCCTTCGGTTCGGCGCTCCGGCTCGGCGAGCTGCTCGCCGTGGCGCTCGGGCTCGGCGACGCGGAGGCCGACGGCGTCGCACCACCCGCCGGGTCCTCGGCGCCCGGCGCCTCACCGGCGGCGTTCGTGGCGACCCGGTCCGAGGCCTTGCCGTCCTCGCCCTGGGCGACGGCCAGGGTGATCCCGACGCCCGCCGTCACGGTGACGGCGCCGAGCACCAGCGCGGCACCGCGTGTCCGGAGCCCGCCGCGGGGCCGGGCGTGGGAACGGGACGGGCGAGCGGCTCGGCGGGAACCCATGCGCAGGACACCTCGGCTTGTCTGTCGGCTGACGGAACCCCCTCCGGACCCGGTGGACGCGACCGCGCCCACCGGGACTGTGGGGGGTGTTCGAGAGCCTAGGACGGGGCAGGCGTGGAAACGGCAGTTCGAAGGTCTTCTTCAGAAAGCCTTAAAAGAACAGCCAAAGTCCGCTGAGGTGCCGAGCCGCACCGAGCCGCACCGAGCCGCGTCGGGACGCACGAGAACAGAGCCATGAGTGGCCCGGCTCACATGGCGTACCGGAGGTGGCGCCGACACCATGGTCTCGTCACCCGGCAGGCTGAAGGGATCAACAATGTTCCGCAAGGTGCTGGTCGCCAACCGCGGTGAGATCGCGATCCGGGCGTTCCGCGCGGGCTACGAGCTCGGCGCGCGCACCGTCGCCGTCTTCCCGCACGAGGACCGCAACTCGCTGCACCGGCTGAAGGCCGACGAGGCCTACGAGATCGGGGAGCCGGGACATCCGGTGCGCGCGTACCTCTCCGTGGAGGAGATTGTCCGCGCCGCACGCCGGGCGGGAGCCGACGCCGTCTACCCGGGCTACGGATTCCTGTCCGAGAACCCGGAACTCTCCCGCGCCTGCGAAGAGGCCGGCATCACGTTCGTCGGACCGAGCGCCCAGATCCTCGAACTGACCGGCAACAAGGCCCGTGCCGTCGCCGCCGCCCGCGAGGCAGGTGTGCCGGTCCTCGGTTCCTCCGCGCCTTCCACCGACGTGGACGAACTCGTCTGCGCCGCCGACGACGTGGGCTTCCCCGTGTTCGTGAAGGCGGTTGCGGGCGGCGGCGGGCGCGGCATGCGCCGCGTCGAGGAACCCGCCCAGCTGCGCGAGGCCATCGAGGCGGCGTCCCGGGAGGCGGCCTCCGCGTTCGGCGACCCGACGGTGTTCCTGGAGAAGGCCGTCGTCGAACCCCGCCACATCGAGGTCCAGATCCTCGCCGACGGCCAGGGCGACGTCATCCACCTCTTCGAGCGGGACTGCTCGGTGCAGCGCCGCCACCAGAAGGTCATCGAGCTGGCCCCCGCACCGAACCTCGACCCGGCGCTGCGGGCGCGGATCTGCGCCGACGCCGTGAACTTCGCCCGGCGGATCGGCTACCGCAACGCCGGCACCGTGGAGTTCCTCGTCGACCGCGACGGCAACCACGTCTTCATCGAGATGAACCCGCGCATCCAGGTCGAGCACACGGTGACCGAAGAGGTCACCGACGTCGACCTCGTCCAGTCCCAGCTGCGCATCGCCGCCGGCGAGACACTGGCCGACCTCGGTCTCGCCCAGGAGAACATCACCCTGCGCGGCGCGGCCCTCCAGTGCCGCATCACCACCGAGGACCCCGCCAACGGCTTCCGCCCGGACACCGGGCGGATCAGCGCCTACCGCTCGCCCGGCGGCTCCGGCATCCGTCTCGACGGCGGCACCACCCACGCCGGGACGGAGATCAGCGCCCACTTCGACTCGATGCTGGTCAAGCTCTCCTGCCGGGGCCGGGACTTCCCCACCGCGGTGGGCCGCGCCCGACGCGCCGTGGCCGAGTTCCGCATCCGCGGCGTCGCCACCAACATCCCCTTCCTGCAGGCGGTGCTGGACGACCCCGACTTCCAGACCGGCCGGGTCACCACCTCCTTCATCGAGCAGCGCCCGCACCTGCTCACCGCCCGCCATTCCGCCGACCGCGGCACCAAGCTGCTGACCTACCTCGCCGACGTCACGGTGAACAAGCCGCACGGCGAGCGCCCCGACATCGTCGACCCGCTGACCAAGCTGCCGCCGTTGCCCGCGGGTGAACCTCCGGCCGGCTCCCGGCAGCTCCTCGCCGAGCTGGGCCCGGAGGGCTTCGCCCGCCGGCTGCGGGCCTCGCCCACCATCGGCGTCACCGACACCACGTTCCGCGACGCACACCAGTCGCTGCTCGCCACCCGGGTCCGCACCAAGGACATGCTCGCCGTCGCCCCGCAGGTCGCGCACTCCCTGCCCCAGCTGCTCTCCCTGGAGTGCTGGGGCGGCGCCACCTACGACGTCGCGCTGCGCTTCCTTGCCGAGGACCCGTGGGAGCGGCTGGCCGCCCTGCGCGAGGCCGTGCCCAACATCTGCCTCCAGATGCTGCTGCGCGGCCGCAACACCGTGGGTTACACCCCGTACCCGACCGAGGTGACCGACGCCTTCGTGCAGGAGGCGGCGGCCACCGGCATCGACGTCTTCCGCATCTTCGACGCCCTCAACGACGTCGACCAGATGCGGCCCGCCATCGACGCCGTACGGGAGACCGGCACGTCCGTCGCGGAGGTGGCCCTCTGCTACACCGCCGACCTGTCCGACCCCTCCGAGCGGCTCTACACGCTCGACTACTACCTGCGGCTCGCCGAGCGGATCGTGGACGCCGGCGCACACGTCCTGGCCGTCAAGGACATGGCCGGGCTGTTGCGGGCACCGGCCGCGGCGACCCTGGTGTCGGCGCTGCGCCGGGAGTTCGACCTGCCGGTGCACCTGCACACCCACGACACCACCGGCGGCCAGCTCGCCACCTACCTCGCCGCGATCCAGGCCGGCGCGGACGCCGTCGACGGGGCGGTGGCGTCCATGGCGGGCACCACCTCGCAGCCGTCCCTGTCGGCGATCGTCGCCGCCACCGACCACACGGAGCGGCCCACCGGCCTCGACCTCCAGGCCGTCGGCGACCTGGAACCGTACTGGGAGAGCGTCCGCAAGGTGTACGCCCCCTTCGAGGCGGGACTCGCCTCACCGACCGGCCGTGTCTACCACCACGAGATCCCCGGCGGGCAGCTCTCCAACCTGCGCACCCAGGCCATCGCGCTCGGCCTCGGCGACCGCTTCGAGGACATCGAGGCCATGTACGCCGCCGCCGACCGCATGCTCGGCCGATTGGTGAAGGTCACGCCCTCCTCCAAGGTGGTCGGCGACCTGGCCCTGCACCTGGTGGGCGCCGGCGTCTCCCCGGCGGACTTCGAGGAGAACCCCGACCGGTTCGACATCCCCGACTCCGTCATCGGCTTCCTCCGCGGCGAGCTGGGCACCCCGCCCGGCGGCTGGCCCGAGCCGTTCCGCAGCAAGGCCCTGCGGGGCCGCGCCGAGGCCAGGCCCCTGCCCGAACTGACCGCCGACGACCGCACCGGCCTGGCCAAGGAACGCCGGACGACCCTCAACCGGCTGCTGTTCCCCGGACCGGCGCGCGAGTTCGACACCCACCGCGCCTCCTACGGCGACACCAGCGTCCTGGACAGCAAGGACTTCTTCTACGGGCTGCGCCCCGGCAAGGAGTACACGGTCGACCTCGACCCCGGCGTCCGGCTGCTCATCGAACTCCAGGCGGTCGGCGACGCGGACGAGCGCGGTATGCGCACCGTGATGTCCTCCCTGAACGGCCAGCTCCGGCCGATCCAGGTCCGCGACCGGTCGGCGGCCTCCGACGTGCCGGTCACGGAGAAGGCCGACCGGTCGGACCCCGGCCATGTCGCGGCGCCGTTCGCGGGCGTGGTGACGCTCGCCGTCGCCGAGGGCGACGAGGTCGAGGCCGGTGCGACGGTGGCCACCATCGAGGCGATGAAGATGGAGGCCACGATCACCGCCCCGAAGTCGGGCACGGTGACCAGGCTCGCCATCAACCGCATCCAGCAGGTCGAGGGCGGAGACCTCCTGGTCCAGCTCGGCTGAGCACGGCGGGGGGGGGGGGGGGGGGGGGGGGGGGGGGGGGGGGGGGGGGGGGAGGGGGGGGGTGGGGGGGGGGGGGGGGGTGGGGGGGGGCGGGAGAAAACAACAA
>NZ_JBVJVN010000010.1:11849-22223 GCF_055603605.1 Streptomyces sp. NPDC037271 | reverse complement strand
GCACCCACCCCAACCACCACACCCCACAAGTCTGGGACACCCCCCCCCCCCCCCCCCCCCCCCCCCCCCCCCCCCCCCCCCCCCCCCCCCCCCCCCCCCCCCCCCCCCCCCCCCACCACCGCGTTCACGCCTCCTTGGGAGCCGCCTGCTGCACCACCTCGAAGGACCACACCGTGGACCCGCTCGCCGCGGGCTTCGGGCGCTCGCCGCCCTCCGCGCCACCGCCCTGGTGCGCCGCCTTCATCGGCCCCTCCATCCAGGCCTGGAACGACGCCTCGTCACGCCAGCGCGTGTAGACGAGGTAGTCGTCGGTGCCCTCCACCGGCCGCAGCAGCTCGAACCACTCGAACCCGTCGGAACTCTCCACGGCATGGGCCCGCGAGGCGAAGCGCTTCTCCAGCGTCTCGCGCTGCTCGGCGGGGACGGTCAGTACGTTGATCTTGACTACGCTCATGGGCACCATCCTGCCGTATGCCGCGGTCAACAAGGATCGCGCCAGACCCCGAGCTCCGGCCTCTTCAGCATCGAGGACAGTCCGAGCCGGCGTGACTCGGGACAGAATCCCCGGGTCGGCTCGCTGTACTCCACATGGAAGACCGCCTTGCCGGCCTCGACGAACGGCGTGAGCCGCGCGCACTCCCCGTACTCGGCGCACTGTTCGTTGACCGCGAAGTCGAAGTCGTCCACCAGCTGCGGGATCTGCGGCAGGTCGTTCTTCAGGCCCACCGCCAGACCGCGTTCGTGGGCGATGCCGGCGATCATCCGGTTGTACGCCAGCTGGTCCCGCGCGGTGAGCGGGAAACCGGTCCTGTTCCCGTACCCCTCCACCAGGTCGGGCTCCACCGCGTCGAAGCCCTTGTCCCGGCACATGTCGAACCGCCGCTCCATGATCGGCCGCAGTACGGCGATCCGGCGGATGTCGAGCCAGCGTTCGCCCCGCCAGCCGTTGGGCTCGCCCAGCACCGTACGGGGAAAGGCGTCCCGGTCGGGCCGGAAGTCCTCCCAGGCGCCCACGTTGACGTAGCAGATCACCTTGCGGCCGGCGCGGTGCAGCCGGTCCACGTCGGCCGCGTCGTTCTCGAAGCCGTCGATGTCGTAGACCGGGACGTCGGCCGACGGATCGACCCGGCCGTCGAGCTGCCACTGCCAGGCCAGCCCGGGCCGGGGCTGCCACACCGCGGTGGCGGACGGGCCCGGCGGCGGTGTGCCGTCCGCACCGGCACACCCGCTCACCGCCGAGAGGGTGAGCGCCGCCAGCAGCGCGGCGAGCGCCCGCCCCCTCCTCATCGCTCCGCCCCGGTCAGTACGGGGGTCAGGCGGGCCCAGGGGTTGGGTGGCTCGCCGGTGACGGGCCCGGAGACCGCGGCACCGCGCTCGTGCGCGGTGCGTACGGCGAGCGGGACCAGCGCCTCGGGCACCCCGTACACCAGGTGGCAGAAGCGCTCGGGCGGGTGCCGCAGCGTCCAGTCCGGCCGGCTGAACGCGGACACGTAGGCGGACCAGGACCCCTCGAAGGTGACGACGAGATCGGCCAGCCGTGCGTAACCCGGTGCCGGGTGGACCCCCGGGTTCAGCACGACGGGAGCCGATCCCTGTCGGCGCAGACCACGCACCAGCGCTCTGCAGGCGGGCAGTTCGGTCGCGGCCGAACTCACCCGGTCCAGGAAGCAGCCGTCGGCCCCGTACCACTCCCGGTGCCGCCCGGCGTCCTCGGCGACCTCGGCCGCCGGACGCGTCCCGTAGTCCGTGTCGACGTAGCCGAGCAGGCGGGCGCCCGCCGCCCGCAGCGCCCCGGCCGCCGCGGCGAAAGCGGGATCGGGCGCACGGCCCGGCCCGTTCGCGGGGTTGATGACGACCCCGTACGTGCGGTCGGCCGCCGTGATGAGCCGGTGCCAGGAGCCAGGGTCCTCGGCCGGGTGGACGTACAGCGGGATCAGCAGGCTCACGACGGCCGGTCGCCTTCCGTGGTGAGGGACGCCGGCCGGGCGCCGGCCGACCACAGCGCGGCCAGCGACTCGTCCAGCGAGTACGACGGCCGCCAGTCGAGGGCGGCCCGGGCGGCGGTGATGTCGGAGCACTGCCAGGACACCTGCTCCGAGCGGGCCGAGCCGGCGCCCTGTTCCTCGATCCGGCCGCGGAAGCCCGCGGTGTCCGCGAGCGTCCGCACCAGCCGGCGCACCGGCACGGCGTCGCCGCCACCGATGTTGAGCAGGCGCGGCAGCGGCCCGGTCGCGGTGACCGCGCGTTCGACCGCCCGCGCGACGTCGCGTACGTCCACGAAGTCCCGGTACGCCGACAGGTCGCCCAGCCGGAGCACCGCCTCCGGGTCCGTGCCCGCCGCGCGCAGCAGTCCGGTGACCCGGCCGGGCAGGCCGGTGGGCGGCGCGCCGGGTCCCACCGGGTTGCCGACCCGCAGGACCACCGCGTCCAGTTCGGAGGTGGCGACCGTGACCGTGCCGGCCAGCTTGGTGGCCCCGTAGGCGGACAGGGGCCGGGTGGGCCCCGACTCCGGCACCCTGACCCGCTCCGCCCCCGGCCCGTACTCCGCGGCCGAACCGAGGTGGATCAGTCGCGCCGCGGGACGGGCCCGGCGCAGCGCCGCACAGAGGACGGCGGGGCCGCGGGCGTTGAGCTCGGCGAGCGTCACCGGATCGCCGCCGGTCGCGCCCGCGCAGTTGACGACGGTGTCGACGGCCGCCGACGCCAGAGCCTCGGCAAGCCGGTCGACAGGGTCGCCGGCGAGGTCGACGGTCACGTCGGCGGCGGCGGAGCGGCCGCCGCCAAGGACCCGCGCGCCGGGCAGGGCGCGCAGCCGCTCGGCGACGTGGGCGCCCAGATAGCCGGTGGAACCCAGGACGAGAATGCGCATGCGGTGCTCAGGCTCCCTTGAGCAGCAGGGACTTGCGGCTGGTGAACTCCGCGTTGGCCCGGTCGTAGTCGTCGGGACGGCCGATGTCGAGCCAGTAGCCGTCGAAGTCGTAGGCGTGCGGCGGGTTGCCGTCCTTGAGCAGGTCCAGCACCAACTCGTCGAAGCCCAGCGGTAGTCCGGCGGTGTAGCCGTCGAGTGTCGCCCGGGTCAGTCCGTACACGCCCATGGAGACGCGGTAGTCCATGCTGGGCTTCTCGGTGAAGGCGACGACCCGGCTCGCGTCGGTGGTCAGGACTCCGAAGTCGATGTGCACCTTCCTGGCGTACGTGGCGATGGTCAGCGGCGCACCGGAGGCGCGGTGCCGGCCCAGGACGTCGGCGTAGTCGAGGTCGGTGAGGATGTCGCCGTTCATGACCAGGAAGTGCTCCGGCAGCCGCTCGCGCATGGTGAGCAGCGGCCCCATGGTCCCGAGCGGGCTCTCCTCGGTGGCGTAGTCGACGGTCAGACCCCACTGCGAGCCGTCGCCGACGTAGGCGCGGATGATCTCACCGAGGTGGCCTATGGCGATCGTGCAGCCGGTGAACCCGGCCGTGGCGAGCTGGCGCAGGACGATCTCCAGGATGGCGTGCTGGTCGCCGATGGGCACGAGCGGCTTGGGCAGCGCGGTCGTGTAGGGCCGCAGCCGGACGCCCTTGCCTCCGGCCAGGATCACTGCGTGCATGAGGTTCCCCCCTCGGTCAACGTGCCGGTCGTGGTCAGATGTTGTAGATGCCGGTCTTGTAGCGGGCGAGGTTGCCCGGGTCGCGGAAGAACTCCACCGTGTGGGCGAGGCCCTGCTCCAGGTCGTGTGCCGGGCTCCAGCCGGTCGCCGCCCGCAGCCGGCCGGCGTCGGCGACGAGCCGCATCACCTCGGAGTTCGCGGGCCGCAGACGCTGCGCGTCCTCCCGTACGTCGAGCGCGGTGTCCATCACCTTGCCGATGAGCGCCACCAGGTCGCCGACGGAGATCTCGCCGCCGGTCCCGGCGTTGAAGGTGCGGCCCACGACCCGCTCGGCGGGCGCGGTGCCGACCGCGAGGAACGCCTGCGCGGTGTCCTTGACGAAGGTGAAGTCCCGGGTGGGGCGCAGGTCCCCGAGGGTGATGGTGCGTTCGCCGGCCGCGACCTGGCCGATGACGGTGGGGATCACGGCCCGCATCGACTGCCGGGGGCCGTAGGTGTTGAAGGGCCGCAGTGTCACCACCGGGGTGTCGAAACTGGCGTGGTAGCTGTCCGCCAGCCGGTCCCCGCCCGCCTTGGACGCGGCGTACGGCGACTGCGTGTTGATGGGGTGGTCCTCGGTGATCGGCACGGTCTGCGCGGTGCCGTACGTCTCGCTGGTGGAGGTGTGCACCAGCCGGGGCGTGCCCTGGGCGCGGACCGCCTCCAGGACGTTCAGCGTGCCGGTGACGTTGGTGTCGACATAGCTGTGCGGTGCCCGGTAGGAGTACGGGATGGCGATCAGGGCGGCCAGGTGGTAGACGCAGTCGGCTCCCTCGACGAGGTGGCGGACCGAACCGGGGTCGCGGACGTCGCCGAGGACGATCTCGACCTGGTCGAGGACGTCGGGGGAGAGGGTCTCCAGCCAGCCGTAGGAGGAGAAGGAGTTGTACTGCGCCATGGCCCTCACCCGGTGGCCGGAGGCGACGAGCGCCTCGGTGAGGTGGGAGCCGATGAATCCCTCGGCTCCGGTGACGGCGGCGAGCGGTGTGGCGGTCACGCGGGATCCTTCCGGTCGATGGTCGATGGTCGATGGTCGATGGTCGATGGTCGATGGTCGATGGTCGATGGGTCGGTGGGTCGGTGGGCCGACGATGTAGGGGAGGCCCGTCCGGGCCCCCGTCGGTACGGCGGTTCCGCCGCGGGATCACCCATGGGCGGCAGGCCGGCCCAGCAGCCACAGCACGCATACGGTGAGACAGAGCGCGGCGGCACCGCAGCACGACGACAGGGCGGTCGCCGGGCCCGGTGGCAGCCCTGCCAGGGTGACCGACCCGGCGCCGCCGGCCGCCGCGAGACACAGCGCGGCCGGCGGCCAGGCCACCCCGAAGGCCTGGAGCAGCAGGGAGGTCCACAGCACCGTCGCGAGCAGCAGCAGCGTGACGGGCTCGGCGTCGACGAGCAGCGCCGCCGGCAGCAGCGGACCGAGGTAGGCCAGCAGGCAGCCGGCGAGCACGGCCGCCGACCGCAGCCGGAAGCCGGCCGGGGTGCCGGTGGCCCGCAGCGCCGCCACCGACAGACCGCGGTAGCGGTACAGCAGCCACTCGGCCGGACCCATGCTCAGGGTCAGCACGATCACCGCCCACGGCTGGTGACGGCCCGCCAGGAACACCAGCGTGCCGGCGGCCAGACCGAACAGACCGTACGGCAGCGAGCGCAGCGGCCGCGGGCGGGCGGCGTCCGGTACGGGCGCGGACGCGAGGGTGCCGCGCAGCGCCCAGCCGGCCGCGACCACGGCGCCGAGCAGCGACAGCAGCGGCAGCCCGGCCCGTACCACTGCCCCGGGCTCCCACCACGGCAGCGCCGCCGCACCCGCGATCACCGGCGCGAGCGCGGCCAGCAGCAGCCGCTCCCGGCCCAGTACGAGCAGCACACCGGCCGCCGCGAGATACCCCGACTGAGCAGTCACGGCCAGCGACGTGGCACCCGACCCGGCGAGGACCGCCCCGGCCCCCGCCGCCGCCACGGCGCCCAGCGGCGCCCCCTTGAGGAGAGTGCGGCCGGCCTCCCGCCGTCCCGTCGCCAGCCGCAGGTAGGCCCGGTGGCCCAGCGCCTGGTTCCAGGCCCAGGACAGGAGCCCCGCCACCACCAGCGCCCGCACCGCGCCGCCCTCGGTCAGCAGGCGCCCGGCGAGCGCGTAGGCGAGACCCGGCAGTGCGAACAACGCGCCCCGCAGCGCGCACCGCACGTGGTCGGGCCGCCAGGGGTCGGCGGGGCGCGGGGGATCGGGGAAGGTACGCGGTATGCGCTCGTACAACGCCGTGGCGAGGGAGAACAGGTCGGAGTGCCCGTACCGTTCCCGGATCACCTCGCCGGTCATCCCCTCGGACTCCAGCAGCGCGGCCACCTCGTAGGGGTGGACCGCGGGCGCGATGCGGTCGGCCAGCTCGGCGGCCAGCCGGTCGACCGCGTCGCGCCGGTCGTCGCCGCCGGGGCGGACCAGGGCGAGCGTGTGCTGGTCGGCCGCGCGCAGGGCGAGTGTGCGGTCGTCGGCGAGGCGCAGCGCCAGCGTGTCCTGCTCCGCGCCACCCGGTTCCAGGGCCATGGGTCCGCTCATCCGGTCGCGCTCCTCACCGGCGTGCCGATCGCCGTCGCGAACGCGTCCTCTTCTTCGACGGCCACCGGGTGCGCGGCCGTACCGCCGAACGCCGACAGCTGCAGGTAGATGGACCGGAAGGTGTCGATGGTCTGGCGGAGCGTGAACTGCTCGATCACCCTCAGCCGGGCCGCCTCGCCCATCGACCGGCGCCGCTCGCCGTCGCGCAGCAGCTCCAGGGCCGCGGCGGCCATGGCGGCCGGATCGCGCGGCGGCACCACGAGACCGGTGTCGCCGACGGCCTCCCGGACGCCGCCCACATCCGTGGAGACGGTCGCCCGGCCGCACGACATGGCCTCGATCAGGGTGAAGGGGAAGCCCTCGCTGATGCTGGAGAGCATCACGACGTTCCCGGCGGCGTAGGCGTCCTTGATGTCCTCCACCCGGCCCTCGAAGGTGACCGCGTCACCGTGCCCGAGCTGGGCCGCCAGCGCCTCGCAGCGCTCCCGGTAGGCCTCGCCGCCGCGCGGGGTGCCGCCGAACAGCCGCAGCCGCGCGGCGGGCACTTCGGCCCGTACGAGGGAGAAGGCGCGGATCAGTGTCTCCAGGTCCTTGATCGGGTCGACCCGTCCGGCCCAGCTGAGCACGGGCTGTTCGGGCTCCGGTCCGGCGGGCGGGAACGCGGCCGGGTCCACGCCGTTGTAGACCGTGCGTATGGACTCCGGTGCGGCACCGCCCTGTTCCTCCCACAGCCGGTTGTAGCGGTTGCCCGGTGTGATCAGGGCGGCCCGGCGGTAGGTCTCCTCGGCCAGCAGCCGGAAGAAGCCCAGCAGGAGGGCCTTCACCGGCCAGCGGTAGGGGGCGGTGCGGTAGCCGAGGTAGCGCTCGCGCAGGTAGACGCCGTGTTCCGTGAGCAGCAACGGCACACCGTGCCGCTCCAGTCCGGCCAGGCCGGGCAGGACCGCGACACCGCCGCTGACCGCGTGCGCCACGCCCTCTTCCGGGTACGGCGCGGCCAGTGGGCGCAGGGCGTGCTCCAGCAGCGCGGTCGCGGTCACCGCGTCGTGCAGGGTGGGCCGGGCCTCGCGCACGGCCAGGCCCGGCCGGTTCCAGACCGCCGTCAGGACGCCGATCGCCCGGTCCCCGCGCAGGAACGGACTGAGCCGCCCGTCGGCGGCGGCCCGCGCCAGCCGGTACAGGGCGGGGCCGAAACCGTCCTCGGCGCGCGGGTCGAGCAGCGCGGACACGAACCGTTCGTAGGCGTCGGCGAGCCGGTCGCGCTCCCGTCCGCGAGGCGCGCGCCCCTGCGGAGCGGGCCCCCACATGGGGACGGAGACGACGCGGGAGACGTGCTCGGGGATGTCCCAGACCAGCGGTTCGCGCCCGGTGCCGGTGACGGCCGTGACGTCGAAGTCGAGGTCGGGCATGCCGGTGACGAGTTGGTCGCACCAGACGCTCACGCCGCCGTGGCTGTGCGGGTAGGTGCCTTCGGTGAGCAGGGTGACGCGCGACGCGCCGGAGCGTCGCGCGCCGTGGTGAACGTGCATGGATGTGCTCCACGGCCGAGGTGGGGTGTGTTCGGGCCTTCGGTGGTGGTGCGGCGCTCAGCGCTGCGCGCCGTACGGCACCGGCTCGGTCACGCCTGCCGGCACGCGGGTGGGTGGCGCGGTGGGCGTGGTGGCGGTCGTGCCGTCGGGGAGGGTTGCCGGGGTTTCGGTGACCGCGGCCGAGGACGGCAGGGTGAGGGAGAGCGCCCCGTCGGCCGTCGGGGTCCAGCCGGAGAGCGCGCCGGCGTAGGCGTCGCCGAAGCCGCTGTCCCCGCGCAGGGTGCCCGCGGGCATCGTCGCCGTCACGGCCACGCCGTTCGGTGCCTGAACGGTCACGGTGTCACCGACGCGGTAGGCGGTGACCTGGCCGGCGTCGACCGCGCTCCGCCAGGCGGCGCGGCGCTGCATCTCGACGCCGATGTCCTCCATGCGGAGGTTCACCACGGGGGTGCTGTCTGCGAACAGGTCCTGGTAGCCGCCCAGGACGCCGTCGAGGACGGGGTAGGCGATGCGGTCCTCGGCGAGGTTCGACTGGTGGATGAAGTGCGGCTTGGGATCGTTGGACAGGACGTGCCCGAGCGCGATCCGTGTCTCCAGCGGCACGATGTGCTCGGCGTAGCCGGTGGCGGTGTCCAGCGGGGCGGACAGGCATGTGGAGGTGGCGGGGTTGTCCTCGCAGATGCCGCTGCCGCCCTGGGCGCGGCCGGTGTAGATCCAGTTGTACTCGTCGACCTGCTCGGCCGCCCGTCCGGCGTTGTAGAAGACGTTCATCGGGTAGCGGGAGACGGTCGTGGCGGTGCCGACCTGCCGCTGGACGGGGTCGCGGGAGTTGTCCGAGGCGAGCCAGGCGATGCCGTTGTCGGCGAGGGCGGGGCCCAGGTTCGGGTTGTCCTCGGGCTGCTGCGGGGTCACCTTCAGGCCCGAGTGCTCGCCGGTCACCAACTCGTCGTTCTCCAGCGGCAGTCCGGCGCTCTCGCCCCAGACGCGGTTGGTGGCGATCTCGTCGGCGATCTCGTTCCGGCTCATCCACTGGGTGCTGCCGTCGGGGTCGGTCGCGCACTTCCACGGGACGACGCTGGTGTCCTGCCGGCAGCCCAGGAAGGCGTGCGTGTAGGTGTGGTTGATCCAGCGGAACCGGTCCCGGTCGGCGATCAGCTTGTCGGTGAGCGGGTCGGCGCCGTTGTTGTCCTGTCGGTGGTCGACGCTGCCGGAGCCGTTGTAGGCCAGGTCGAGCGTGAAGTCCCGGCTGTCCTGCCAGGCGGTGGCGTGCTCGACGTCGGCCGGGACCATCCGGATGGGGTTCGGTGTGCCCTCGCCGGGCGGGCAGTCCACGTCGCCGGGCGTGCAGTTGAGCTCGGTGTCCCAGCGGTCGTCGGCCGCGAAGACGTCGTCGACGTGCACGGCGAAGTAGTTGCGGCCGGCGCCGAGATGGACCCCGCCGGTCATCCACTCCACGATGCCCCGGGCGAGCAGCCGGAACTGCTGCTGGTGCTGGTTGTAGACGAAGGTGACGACGAGTTCCCGCCGTCCGTCGTGCCGGTACTCGCCCACCAGGGTGCCCTTCGTCGCCCGCCCGGGTATCGCGGCCTGGACGTACGGGACGAAGTCGGCGCCCGGCGCGGGTGTCGAGAGATAGGCGTAGGACTCGCCCACGGTGGGGGAGTTGTCCTCGAACGGAACCGCCCCGTCCAGGTAGCCGAAGGGGCCGGCCAGCCCGGCCTGCGTCACCTCCGCGCGGACGCCGTCGACGCTGCCGGCGTACCCGGTGCCGACCGCGTACTGCAGCCCGACCTCGGGGCGCGCGTAGGTGTACGCGTCGACCTGCGGAATCGCGTACGTCTGCTCGTAGGACGCGAGCGCCGCCATCTCGGCGGAGTTCGCCGGGAACGGGTTGTCGTTGGGCAGGACGACGGCCTGGAACTTGGCGCGCGGCCGTCCGTCCACGGTGTCCGCCAGGAACCCGGCGTCGATCACGGGCCGGCCGGCGTCCTGGAGGTCGACCTCCGTGTACGGCGTGCCCGCGGTCTCCAGTTCGGCGGCGATGGCGTCGGTGGCCGGCCCTCCGTCGCTCACGACCAGCACGCGCAGGTCGACGCGCGGTGTCGGGGCGTCGGCGTGGGCCGGACCGGCCGGCAGCCCGATCGACGCGAGCAGCGCGCTCACTGCGAGTGCCGTAGTGCGAATGGTCCGCTTCATGCGGTGTGATTCCCTCCCCCGGGCAGGGGTGCACCCGCTCCTGCGGAGCACGCCCCACCCCATGACCACGCCGTCGCCCCCCTGAGACGCCGGTCGTCGACGCTTCCGTCGCGTCACATAGTGAGGCTCGTGTGGAGCTTTTGTGTGCCTGCTGCGGAACTTGACGGAAAAGCGTATGTGTCTATTTACCCGGAACGAGTGGGGTCGTGCGGGGCCGGTGAACGCCGGGCCGCGCGCGGCGGACCGTCTCGGCAGGCCCGTGTACTGCTGCGAGCCGGAAGGCGGCGGGCCCGGAACCCCGGACTCCGTAGGGCGTGTGTGTCAATGGTCTCGACCAGTGCGCTGACCGGGGGTGGAGCGAGATCAAGTCAATCGTGATGTTGCTCGCGCCGACGGCGGGGGGGGGGGGGGGGGGGGGGGGGCGGGGGGGGTGGGGGGGGTGGGGGGGGGGGGGGGGTTCGCCGGTGTT
>NZ_JBVJVN010000010.1:10763-11839 GCF_055603605.1 Streptomyces sp. NPDC037271 | reverse complement strand
ATGTGTTCTCTTCCGGTTTGGCTGCGAATGGGGGGTGGAGGGAGATAAAGTAACTTGTGCTTTTGCTCCCGCCGCCGACCCCCGCCCCTTCGCGGCCCCCCCGCCGTCGGCGTTCGACGGGTTCGGGGTGCGGGTGGGTTCAGCGTGCGGCCGGGCGCACGGTCAGGCGCACAGGACCCGGGTCTCCGGCGTGTAGACCGGGCCGCCGTTGACGCTCGTGCTGTCGCTGAACTCGGCGTAGAAGTACGAGTAGAAACCGATGTTGCCGTTGCAGCCGGAGTCGGTGGCGACCTGTAGGGTCAGGGTGACGGTGCGGCTCTGGCCGGGCGGGATGGTGGCGCCGTAGTTGGTGCCGAGGTCGGCGGGGCCGGTCCCGGCGCACGGGACGGCGCCGGCCTCGGACGCCAGGCTGCACCCGGTGAAGCCGTACTTGAGATCGGGCCGCTGGGTGGTCAGCCAGGTCGGGTCGATCGTCTGGTACACGAACCAGATGTCGTAGGTCTTGTTGTTCTTGATCGTCATCGACAGGTTCACCGTGCCGCCCGGCTGAGTGGTCGCCGCGTCGGTGGTGAACGTCAGCTCGGCCGGGGCGGGGTCGGCGGCGCTCGCGGAGGGCGCCAGGCCGAACAGGGCGAGGGCGAGGGCGATGATCGTGGCGAGGCCGAAGCGTCTCGTTCGTGTGGATCGCATGGCCCGGGACATTAGGCACGGCCCGGGCGCACCGTCTGCACCGCCAGGAACACGCGGAGCGGAACTCGGCCGGAAGTGTGCGTTTGGTGAAGGGCTTGTGACGGCGCCGTCATATCCACTGGTGGCCGGTGTTCGTGCACGACAGTGCGGGGGAGCGCCCGCGATTCCCCCGCGCCGGACCGCCTGCCGTACGCCCCGGTGGCAATGGCGGATTCCGGGTGTCCGGCGAGCGCGGGCCCGCACGCCCTGGGCGGCGCGGCCTCCGTCCCCGGTATCGCCGCGTCGGGGGGGGGGTGGGGGGGGGGGGGGGGGAAGGGGGAGCGGGGGGGGTGGGGGGGGGGGGGGGGGGGGGGGTGGGGGGGGGGGGGGGGGGGGGGGGGGGGGGG
>NZ_JBVJVN010000010.1:0-10753 GCF_055603605.1 Streptomyces sp. NPDC037271 | reverse complement strand
CGGGCGCCGTGTGAGCAATGGCGGATTCCGTGTTTCTGGCGAGCGCGGGCCCGAGCGCCTTGTGCGGCGTGGCTTCCGTCCCCGGTATCGCCGCGTCGGCGGCCTCGTGGGCCGCGCGGCCCACGAGGCCGCCGTGGGTGGTGTCGCCGGGGCGAGGTACCGGACGAGGGGATCACGCCGTGGAGAAGACTCCCGCCCGCGCCGCCGCCACCGCGGCTGCGGCGGCGCGGTCCGCCGTGGCCTCGTCGAGCGGCTCGCCGGTGGTGAGCAGGCGGTAGTAGAGGGGCGCGGAGACCGCGCGGATCACCTCGCGGGTGTCGGTGCCCTCGGGCAGTTCGCCGCGTTCGACGGCCTGCCGGGCGCAGGGCTCCCACTCCGAGACGCGGACGTCGTAGAAGCGGCGCAGTGCGGCGGCCGCCTGGGCGTCGCAGGTCGCGGCGGCGATCACCGCCCTGAAGAGCGCGCCCTGGCGCGGGTCGGCCAGTGTGCGCTGGACGAGCCGGGCGTTCGCGCGCAGATCACCGAGGAGGGTGCCCGTCTCCGTGCGGGGCAGCGATTGCTCGGCCATGTCCATGAGCAGGTCGGCGACCAGGTTGGCCGGAGTCCCCCAGCGTCGGTAGACCGTGGTCCTGCCGACCTCGGCGCGGCGGGCCACGTCCGCGAGGTCGAGGCCCGCCAGGCCGTGCTCCGCCAGGGCGTCGCCGGCGGCCCGGAGAACGGCGGACCGCACCCGGGCGGTGCGTCCGCCCGGGCGGACGGTGCCCGGACCCACGCTTTCGGTTGTCATAACGGTACTCCGGTTCCATTAGTGACTCTGTTCCTGCTACTCTCTCCCCATGTTAACGGGATGCATGTCCCGTTAATGGTTGCCGCCTCGTGCGCGACGCACACCACGCGACGCGACGGGACGTCGGACGAAGGGATGCGGTTGTGGAATACAGGAGACTGGGAGCATCCGGGCTCATGGTCCCGGCACTGAGCTTCGGCGCGGGTACCTTCGGCGGGCGGGGAGAACTCTTCGGCGCCTGGGGCAGCACGGACGAGGCGGAGGCGCGCCGGCTCGTCGACATCTGCCTGGAGGCGGGGGTGAACATGTTCGACACCGCCGACGTCTACTCCGGCGGGGCGTCGGAGGAGGTGCTCGGCGCCGCCGTGAAGGGGCGGCGCGACCAGGTGATCATCTCCACCAAGACCGGGCTGCCGATGGGCGATGGCCCGGCGGACGCGGGCACCTCGCGGGCGCGTCTGATCACGGCGGTCGACCAGGCCCTGCGCCGGCTGGGCACGGACTACATCGACCTCTTCCAGCTGCACGCCTTCGACGCCAGAACCCCGGTCCAGGAGGTGCTCTCCACGCTCGACGACCTCGTACGCGCCGGGAAACTCCGCCACACCGGCGTCTCGAACTTCAGCGGCTGGCAGCTGATGAAGTCCCTGGCCGACGCGGACGCCCACGGACAACGGCGTTACGCGGCACACCAGGTCTACTACTCCCTCGTCGGTCGCGACTACGAGTGGGAGCTCATGCCGCTGGCCCTCGACCAGGGCGTCGGAGCCGTCGTCTGGAGTCCGCTCGGCTGGGGGCGGCTCACCGGCCGGATCCGCCGTGGCCGGCCGCTCCCGGCCGGCAGCCGGCTGCACACCACGGCCGACTACGGCCCGCCCGTGGCGGACGAGCTCCTGTTCCGGGTGGTCGACACCCTGGACGCCATCGCCGGGGAGACGGGCCGGACCGTGCCCCAGATCGCCATCAACTGGCTGCTGCGGCGCCCGACCGTCTCCTCGGTCATCATCGGTGCCCGCAACGAGGAGCAGTTGCGGCAGAACCTCGGCGCCGTCGGGTGGACCCTGACCGACGACCAGGTGGCGAGGCTCGACGCCGCGAGCGCCACAACGGCTCCGTACCCCTACTTCCCCTACGAACGTCAGGAGGGCTTCGCCCGGCTCAACCCCCACCCCTTGCGGCGCGTCGGCGTACCCCAGGACTGACCTGCCCTGTTCCGGCGGTGCGGGAGCGGCATTGTCAGTGCCATGCACAAGAATGTGGGCAAGCGAGATCAACACCGGCCGGAGCGGGTAGGCGGTCTCGAGTCCCCTGTCCCGAAAGGCCACCACCGATGCCGCTTACCGTCGTCCACGCGCAGACCGCCGAAACCCGTGCGACCGGCCGTCGCGGACCCCGCCCGTGCGCCCCGCTCAGCCTGGCCGAGGCCGACGTCCTGCGGATCGTCGCCGACGCGCGGACCCCCGTGTTCGTCACCGTGCGCGCGGGCGGACGGCGCAGATACAGCTACTGGCGGCCGCTGGACTCCGCCACGGGCAGGGGCGGCTGCTACGCGGCGCTGCCCACCGCCGAGTGCGACAAGCTGCACGCCGCCGGCCGGATCGCACTGGGCGACCCGCTGACCGACCCCGCCCGGACCATCTACCGGGTCACGGCCGTCCGGACCCCGGCCGGACCCGTGCGCCCCGCGCGCCCCGTGCGGGCCAGGCCGCATGCGGCGTGACCACACGGAGGGGCCGGGGCGGTCGGAACCCGAGGGTGAGGAGGCGCGGATGACGAGGACGCACGGCACCGGTGACGAGGCCGCCGAGGAGAATCTGCTCCAGGGCCTGCGCGTCGATGAACGAAGGCCGGAGAAGCCCATCCTGCTCAACGCGGAGGGGAGTTCCATCGACACCTGGCGGGAGAACCACCCCTACGACCGCAAGGTGCGCAGGTCCGAGTACGAGAGGCAGAAGCGGGTCCTGCAGATCGAGCTGCTCAAGATGCAGCGCTGGGCCAAGGAGACGGGGCAGCGGATCGTCGTCCTGTGCGAGGGCCGCGACGCGGCCGGCAAGGGCGGCACCATCCAGCGCTTCACCGAACGCCTCAACCCCCGCGGCGCCCGCGTGGTCGCCCTGGACAAACCGACCGAGCGGGAGGCGGGGCAGTGGTACTTCCAGCGTTACGTGGCCCACCTGCCCGCCCGCGGCGAGATCGTCTTCTTCGACCGCTCCTGGTACAACAGGGCGGGCGTGGAACGGGTGATGGGCTTCTGCACGGAGCCCGAGTACCGCCAGTTCCTGCAGCAGGCGCCGCTGTTCGAGCGCCTGCTCACCGACGACGGCATCCTGCTGGTGAAGTTCTGGTTCTCCGTCTCCCGGGCCGAGCAGCGCACCCGATTCGCGATCCGCCAGGTCGACCCGGTCCGCCGCTGGAAGCTCTCGCCGACGGACCTCTCGTCACTGGACCGCTGGGACGACTACACCGCGGCCAAGGTCGACATGTTCCGTGCCACCGACACGCCGCACGCACCCTGGACGGTGGTCAAGAACAACGACAAGCGCCGGGGCCGGCTGGAGGCCATGCGCAGCCTGCTGGACCGCTGCGACTATCCGGCGAAGGACGACGACGCCGTGGGCAGCCCCGACCCGCTGATCGTGGGCGCGGCCGACACCCTGCTCGAAGCCGGTGAGGAGCCCGTCGACCTCTCGCCGACACCGCTGGCCGGGCACGGCGACGGGCCGGGGACCCACCCCGGCCGGACGGACTGAACCCGGCCCGTCCGGCCCGCGCACCGGCGCGGGCCGCGGCACGGCTCAGTGACGCAGGGCCGCCCGGAGGGCGGGATCCGACGCCGCCCGCCACACCGACGGGAGCTCCTCCCGCCGTGCGCGGGCTGCCGCCCGTTCCTGACCGTGGAGCAGACCCCATGTGAACGCGGTCTCCCCCGCGCTGTGGGCCGCCACCGCCAGTTCCCGCAGGGTGTCCTGGGCGACGACGGCGTCCTGGTGCCCACCGAGCACCTTCTGCACCGCCTTGGCACGCTTGCCGAGACGGGCGACGGGCTTGCCGAGCGCCGGACGGGCCACCTCGGCCGCGTAGCGGACCTTCTTGGCCGCCTTGCGCGCCTGGTGCAGCGCCGCGTCCCGGGACTGCTCGGGAGGCTGCTCCAGCGCGTGGCCCATGCGCCCGGTGAGACGGTCGTACTCCTTGAGGACCGCCTTGGCCATGACACGCGCCGGTTTGCCCGCCGCCCCGGCGCGCAGCGGCGGCTGACGGACCAGCTCGTCCAGCGCGTCCAGGAGACGCAGATAGCGGGCCGAGGCCAGGGCCTCCCGCGTACGCGTCCGGCTCTCGTCGCCGTGGGACACGCCCCACACCCGCAGCCGGGCGGCGACCGGGCCGAGCACCAGGTCGTCGGGCAACTCGGCGACCGCGCCGCCGATCCGGTCGCGCAGCACCTCCTGGTCCCGCTCGACCCCCAGTTCTCCCGCCAGCCACCGGAGTTCGGCGCGAAGGGGATCGGTGATCCGCCGGTCGAGAACCGACCGGTACGAGCGCAGGCAGCTGCGCAGGCGCCGGCATGTGACCCGCATCTTGTGCACCCCGTCGGGCTGTCCGCGGCGGACCGCCGGATCCAACGTCACCAGGATGCCTGCCTGCTCGCGCAGGTACGCCAGTACGTACGCGCCCGGAGACCCGGGCACCACCTCGCCGGGGGCCTGGCGGGAGTGCCCCGCCTCCCTCGACGCGCCGGTGTCCCGCAGCGCCCGGACGAGCTTGGAGGGGCTGTCCGACCGGGTGATCCCCTTCTTGCGCAGCTTCCGCTCCACCGTGTCCAGCAGCCCGGCGTGGGCCCCGTCGGCGAGCTCGACCTCCAGCTCGCTCCACTCGGCACGGCCACCACCCGCCAGCAGCGAGTCGGCGCGCACCTCGTCGAGGCTCAGCACGGCGAGCACCCTGCCCTCGGTGTCACGGAGGTGCCGCACCGAGCGGACCGACCGGATGCGTACGACGGGACGCAGCTCCGCGCCCCGCGTGCGGGACAGGACGAGCTCGCGCAGCGCCTCCGGCACGTCGTCCGACAGCGCGGCCCACACCTCCTCCCGGCTGTCCCCGGCGAGCGGCAGCTTCAGATGCCACCCGGCGTCCGAGCCGCCCGTCCGGCGGCGCAGGGTGGCCGACGTGCCGGCCAGCCGCAGATCCGCGGTGTCGTGGTACACCGCGTCCAGTTCCTCGGGCCCGGCCGCGGTGACCGAGGTGACGGGACCGACGCCGGTGAGGTCCGGCAGCCCGTCGGCGCCGGAGGAGGACGGTTCGTACTTTCGCTCTGTCTCGCGCTTCGACTGGGTCATGTTGTGTCCCTCGACGCGATCGGGCGGATCAAACGCGAAGCGCGGTGCGTAATGCCACGACGGGAGAAGAGCCGCAGTGCGGCCGACGGGAAGGACCGCCTGTCAGGGAGCCCGGCGAGCACCGTGGAAGCGGCGTTACGCCCCTACCGGTCGCCGGACCGGCACGCGGCGACCGCCCGCTGCGCCGACGAGACTGCGCAGCGCCGGACGTGACGCCGTGGCCGTCCGGCCGTACGCCCCACAGAGGCGGACACGCGGCCGCAGATCCTAGCCGCCGGCGACGAGCCAGGGACGGGGATCGGTGTAGTACCCGTCGAGCACCACTTCGAAGTGCAGGTGGGGGCCGGTGGACAGACCGGTGGAGCCGACCCGTCCGATCGGCGTGCCGGCCTCCACCTCCTGTCCCACGGCGGCCTCCAGGGACGACAGGTGACTGTAGGTCGTCTCCAGTCGTTTGCCCTGGATGGTCCCGTGGTCGATCACTATGCGGTTGCCGTACGCGTTGGTCGGCGCGGCGAACACGACGCGGCCCTGCCGGGCGGCGGCGACCTGTGCCCCCTGGGGCGCGGCGAAGTCCACGCCGGTGTGCAGCTTGGTCACCCCGGTCAGCGGGTGCTCGCGCGATCCGTAGGGCGAGGTGATGGTGAGCGGGCTCACCGGAGCCGCCAGGAGGGCGCCGGCCGCACCGCCCGCGCCGCCGCCCGAGTCGGCCCGGTCGAGCGCCTCGTACCGCGGGAGCAGGGCCTTGACCTCGGCCAGGTAGGTCTCGGCCGTCGGAGGTATGCGCCCCGCCTCCGCCACGGCGTCCGTTCCCGACGAGTACGCGGCGAGGGTCAGATCCACGAGATCCCCGTTGACCCGGCCCTCCGTGCGCAGTGCCGTCACCTTCTCGGCCAGGGAGCAGTCCTGCCGGCCGAGCGCCATGATCGCGTCCGCCGGATCGCGGGGCGAGGAGTGCCCGTTGCCGTCGTCGTCCTCGCCCCACGTGCGCCACTCGGTGTCGGTGAAGGCGGCGATGCCCTTCTGGCCGGAGAGCTCGTCCGTGTCGTCGCTCCAGCCGGAGAGCTGGTCGATCTGGGCGGCGAGCACCGACGGCTCGAGGATCGTGCAGGCCGAGGCCGCCTTGCGCAGCCAGGGAATGTAGGAGGGGTCGATGTCGACGGTCGTGGCCCGGTTCCCGTCGGAGTCCTCGGGCCACGGGGACGGCATGCCGCCCGTCAGCGCGAGGAACGTGGCCACGCCGGTGACGGTCACCAGGGCCGGCAGCACAAGCAGTGTGAAAGGACCCGGGCCGCGGCGCCTGCGCTTCCCGGCCTGCTCCGGTTGGCCCGGCGGCTCTGGCTGCTCCGGCTGATCCCGCTGTTCTGTTTGTCCCGGCTGTCGCTCGTCCGTGTCTTCGGTCGCTTCCGCCACGGTCAGCCGTTCGTCGTTCACCCGGGCACTCGCCGGGACCTGGTGCTCACGAAGGGAAGGTAACGCCCCGTTCCATCGACGTCAGGAGCCCCCGAGGCAGAAGGGGGTGCCCGAACGGGCAGACCGGCGGCGTCCGACGGCCCAGGGTGCCCGCACACAAAGGCCCCCTCCCGGCGGTCGGCCCGGTTGCGGCGCCTCCACTCCCGGCGTCCGCACCACCGGTCGGACGGAGACCTCGTGGCCGGACGGAGACCTCATGGGACGCCCGATCCCCGATTCCCGATCGTCGCCCCGTCATCCACCGGCATGGCCTACAATCCCCGCCATGGGCGTTTCCTGAACCGACCGCACGGTCCGCAGTCATCCGCCCGGCAGACGCCGGGCGTCGATCCGTCGTGCCCCGCGCGCTCACTCAGGAGACAGTCAGCCCATGTCCGTTCACTCCGCCTGCCCCGCCCTGGACGACCGCATCGCCCGCCTGCGGCAGCTCGCCCAGGACGAACCCCGTCTCGAAGGTGTCCTCCTCTACGGATCCTGGACGGTCGGTGAAGCCGACGCGCACTCCGACATCGAGGCCTACCTCTACGTCGAGGACGAGTACCTCGACGACTTCGACGCCCGGGCGTTCCTCGAACAGCTCGCCCCGCTCCAGCTGGCGTACACCAACATGTACGGCATCCTCGCCGTAGTCTTCGACGACCTGATGCGCGGCGAGTTCCACATCACGCCCGCCGGACCCGGCATCGACGAGGTCCCGGCCTGGGAGGGCATGGTGCACCTTCCCCGCCCCGAAGCCGCCGTCCTGCTGGACCGCACCGGCCGCCTCACCCGGGCCGCCCGGCGCCTGGCCACGTTCCGCCCGCCCGAGCCCGCTCGCACCGCGCAGCAGCTCACCGACGAACTGGCCAACTGGACCCTGATGCTGGCCCACGTCCTGGCCCGCGGCGAAGTGGCCCGCGCCCACAACCTGCTGCACGCCGTCGTCGCGCCGCACCAGCTGAAGCTCTGCCGGCTCCTGCGCGACAGCACCGCACACTGGCTGACCCCCAGCCGGGCACTGGAGAGGGACCTGCCCGCCGCCGACGTCGACCGCTACACCTCCACCACCGCCGCCGCCCGGGAGGACGAGGTGCGCACGGCCGCTCGCCGCAGCTGGACGTGGAGCCGGGAGCTGAGCGCCGAGGCAGTCGAGCGTTGGGCCGTCCGGGTGCCGCGCGGACTCCACGAACAGATCGCCCAGCTGCTGGCGGCGAACCGCCGGGGCTGACCCCTGGCGTCCTCGGCGGGACGTGGACGCCAGGGATCACGACGGTGGGGTGGGCCGGACGGCGAGGACGGCGATGTCGTCGGCGCTGTCGGCCCCCAGGCCGATCAGCACCTCGTCGCAGAACGTGTCGAGGGGCTCGCGGGCCAGATCGGCCGCGTGCCGGCGCAGCCGGTCGAAGGCGTCGTCGAGGGGTTCGTCGCGGCGCTCGATGAGACCGTCGGTGTACAGCAGCAGTGTCGAGTGGGCCGGCAGCGCGTGGCCGGCCGTGGGCCGGGGCACGTCGGGATCCATGCCGAGGAGCAGGCCCGAGCCGTCGTCGAGGTAGCGGGTCTCGCCCTCCCGGGTGGTCAGCAGGGGCGGCAGATGACCGGCGGAGGAGTGCCTCAGCTCCCAGGGGCCGTGCGCGGGGCCCTTGACCAGGCCGTAGAGGCAGGTGGCGGTGGCCTCCCGGTGAAGACTGTGGTTCGCCAGGTCCAGGCGGTGCAGGACCTCCGCGGGCGGCTCCTCGCGGTCGACGGCGATGCCACGGAGCATGCTGCGCAGCTGGCTCATGGCGATGGCCGCGTCGAGATTGTGTCCCGTGACGTCACCGATGACCACGGCGGTGTCCCCCTTGGGCAGGACGAAGCTGTCGTACCAGTCCCCGCCCACCTGCGCGGTGGTGGAGGAAGCGGCGTAGCGGGCGGCCAGTTGCAGGCCCGCGACGTCCGGCAGCACCGGCAGCAGGGAACGCTGAAGCCGTTCGGCGATGGAACGCGTCTCCTGGTACAGGCGGGCGTTGTCCACCCCGAGCGCCAGGCTGTGGACCAGGTCGTCGACCAGGGCCAGGTCCTCTTCGGTGAACGGCCGGCCCCCCGTCTCGCGCGTCAGGGTCAGGGCGCCGAAGATCTTGCGGCGGGCCCGCAGCGGAGCGACGACGGCGCTGCCCGCCCCGAGCCCACGGAACAGTTCGAGGTAGTTCCGGTCCAGTGCGCTCTCGGCCTGGCCCGGCGCCGGAGCGTCGGTGAGCAGCAGAGGACCCGCGCCGCGCAGCACACGGGCCAGCGGGCCGCGCGACTGCTCGGAGACCGCCGGGAGCCTGCCCTCGTACGCCGCGGGGCGCAGGCCACGGGGGTCCCGGTGGACGACACAGACCCGGTCCACCTGGGCGTGTTCGGTGAACAGGTCCACCACGCACCAGTCGGCCAGCCGCCGCGTCAGAAGCCGGCCGGCGCACCGCAGCCCCTCGTCCAGGTCCAGGGTGTTGCTGAGCTCGGCACCCAGGTCGGCCAGGAGGGAGAGCCTGTTCAGCGCCGACATGCCGCGTTCGGCACCGCTCGCCCTCCTGTCGGGTTCCGGGGCGGCCGGCGCCCGGCCTGCGCGGGGCTCCCGGGCCGCCGCCGGCCGGTTCCTGCCGTGATTCGTCGGCACCTCGAGGGGCGTGGTCGCCCGGGGAGTGAGCTGGGCGACGAAGACGGTGCGGCCGTCGGCCGTCTCCTGCGTCTGGATGTACAGCCTGACCGGTACCACCCCGCCGTCACGGCGCAGCGCCGGAAGCGGCACGGAGCGGCCCACGATGCGGGTGCGACCGGTGAGCAGCATCGAGGTGAACGCCGCGGTGTGCCGTCGCCGCAGGTGCTCGGGGATGAGCGTGGTCAGCCTGCGCCCGACGAGGTCGTCCGGTCCCCAGCCCAACAGGTCCGCTGCCGGTCCGTTCGCCGCGATGATCCGGTTCCCGTCGTCGGCGGCGATGGTCGGGACCCTGCTGCTGCGCACCTGGCCGGCGTCCCACGGCACGACCTCGGTGGAGCTGACCTCGGGTTCGCGGGGCATCACGGTCCACGCGGTGGGGTGGGCCCCGGTCAGCTGCCCCACGATCTGGTCGAAGAGCCAGTCGTGGAAGGCGCGGCCGCGCGGCAGCGCCGGCAGCGTGAGCAGCCGTTCCTCCCGGGCCGCCTCCTCGGCCAGGTCGAGCACCCGCCGCAGGGCTCGTACCGCGGGTGCGGCGTCGGCCGGCAGCGGCAGGAACAGAGAGCGGAGATCGGACTCGGGGAGCGGCTCCTCAAGAGCGGCCGTCGCGCAGGCACTGATCATGCTGTTGATGTCGTTGGCGACCGTGAGGTCCTCGGGGGGCACCCCGGGGAGACCCCCGGCCGACGCGGCGAGGGTCAGTTCGCGCAGCACCGCGTGCCGGTGCTGCCGGCACGCCGTGTGCAGGGCACCGGGCACGTCGACGAGCGTCACCGTCTGATCGGAGGCGCACGGCGGTACGCCGGTCTCCCACCCGGACGACGGCGGTGGCGGACCGTCGGGCCACAGCTCGAACCACACGGTCTTGCGCTCGTCGTCGGTGTCGACGCCGTACCGCGAGGCCAGCTGCTCCACCAGCGCCAGCCCCTGTCCCGTACCGGCGTACGGCGAGCAGTACTGCGGTACCAGTGCGCGGCTCGGCCGACGGTCACCGACCCGTACGCGCACCCGGCCCTCGTGGCGTGCCACCGCCACCTCGGCCTCGGTACGCGCGTGCAGCACCGCGTTGGTGACCAGCTCGCTGACCAGAAGCTCGGCGGTGTCCACCAGGTCCGAGGCGACGTCGTCCAGCGCGGCCCGCACGAACCGCCGAGCCGACGCCACGCTCACCGGTGCCTGTGCGAATCGCCGTGACACCGCCGCCGACGGATCGAGATAGCCCATGTCACCAGTGTGTGCCCCGCACGACGGGCCTCGCAGCGCGCCATGCGTGTGCGCCCCGGCCGAATCGCCGTGATGTCCACCGGCCGGGTGAGGCCCTCGGGCGGCTCAGGGGCGGCCAGGTCTGGCAGGCGGGGGATTACTCCGATAGTTTGCCGGTGCGGCCCCGCGTTCTCCCCCGTACGCGGGGGCTCACCCGTCCGTGTCTCCCCTCCCGACACCCGCCTCGTCCTGCGCGGGGAACCGGGGACGTCGTGGACACCCCATCAGTCCGCGGGGCGC
>NZ_JBVJVN010000009.1:199473-267657 GCF_055603605.1 Streptomyces sp. NPDC037271 | reverse complement strand
CCCCACCACACCCGACGCGCCGGCATCTCCTCATTCGGCATCAGCGGCACCAACGCCCACATCATCCTCGCCGAACCCCCCACCCCACCCACCACCAACGACACACCCGACGACGCCGACCGACCGGACGGCACCACCCTGCCCTGGATCCTGTCGGCACGCTCCGCGGACGCACTGGCACAAGCCGCGAAACGGCTCGCCGACCACGTCCGCGCCCGACCCGGACTCAGCCCCGCCGACGTGGCGTACTCCCTCGCCACCACACGCTCCGCCTTCGAAACAAGGGCCGTGGTCCCCGGCACCGACGGACACGACGGACTCCTCGCAGGCCTGGACGCACTGGCCACCCGCGAGACCGACGGCGTGACCGCGGCTGTCTCGGGTGCGAAGCCGGGCCGTTCCTCAGGAGCTCCGGTCGTGTTCGTGTTTCCGGGGCAGGGGTCGCAGTGGGCGGGGATGGCGGCCGGGCTGCTGGACTCCTCGCCGGAGTTCGCCCGCGTGATCGGCGAGTGCGAAGCGGCCCTGGCACCGTTCGTCGACTGGTCGCTCACGGCGGTGCTGCGCGGCGAAGAGGGCGCACCCGGCCTGGACCGGGTGGACGTGGTCCAGCCCGCGTCCTGGGCCATGATGCTCGGCCTCGCCGCACTCTGGCGGGCCGGCGGCGTCAACCCCGTGGCCGTGGTCGGACACTCCCAGGGCGAGATCGCCGCCGCCGTCGTCGCCGGCGGCCTGTCCCTCGAGGACGGCGCCCGCGTCGTCGCCCTGCGCTCCAAAGCACTGCGGGCACTGTCCGGCGGCGGCGGCATGGCCTGGCTCGGCATCCCCGAAGCACAGGCGGAGGAACTCCTCGCCGCATGGTCCGGGCAGATCTCCGTGGCGGCCGTGAACGGTCCCTCGTCCACGGTCGTGGCCGGCCGTCCCCAGGCACTGGAGGAGCTGCTGGCCCGGTGCGAGGCCACCGACGTGTGGGCGCGCCGCATCCCGGTCGACTACGCCTCCCACTCCCCCCACGTCGACGAGATCCGCGACACCCTCGCGGAGGACCTCAAGGACGTCAGCCCGCGACCGGGTCCCGTCGCGTTCCACTCCACCGTCACCGGCGGCGTCCTGGACACCAGCGAGCTCGACGGGGCGTACTGGTTCCGCAACCTGCGCAGCCGGGTCCGACTGGCCGAGGTCGTCGAGCAGCTCGCCGCGCCCGGCGTCGTCTTCATCGAGGTCAGCGCCCACCCCGTCCTCGTCTCCGGCATCGCCGAGACCCTGGACGCGCTCGGTGGCGCAGGTGCCGCCGTCGGGACCCTCCACCGCCACACCGGCGGGCTCGACCGCTTCGCGGAATCCGCCGCCGAGGCGTGGTCCCACGGCGTCGCCGTCGACTGGCCGGCGGTCCTCGAGCCCTACCGGACCCGCACCGTCGAACTCCCCTCCTACCCCTTCCAGCGGCGCCACTTCTGGCTCACACCCGAGCCCGTCGCCCCGCAGGCCGCGCCGCGACCGGTGGAGCAACCTGTGGGGCCGACGGACCTGTTGGGCGTACGGCTGCCGTCGTCGCCGCTCGCGCAGGCGCAGTTCGCCCCGCGGCTCGACCCCGTGGCGCATCCCGTCCTCGGCGACTTCGTGGTGGGCGGGCGACCGGTGGTCAGCGCCGGGGTGTTCGTGGAGTCGCTGATCGAGGCTGTCGTCGAGCTCTCCGGGCCGGGCCCGGTGTCCGTGGAGGAGCTGGAGCTGCCCGTCGACCTGGTGCTCGATCCGGCCGGCGAGGACCGCTCGTCGGCGGATGCCGTACGCGCCACCCAGCTCGTCGCGGACGACGGGCAGTTCCGCTACTACGCGCAGGACCGGGCCGGTGGTTGGCGGCTGCACGCGCGGGGCCGGGCCCGGTCGGGCGCGTCGGCCGCCCCCACGGTGACGCTCGCACCGGTCGGGTCGGGCCGCGAGCTGACCGGCGACGGGCTGTACCGGCTGCTGTGGCAGCGCGCGCTGTATCTGGGCTCCGCCACCCGCTGGGTGGAGCGGGTCAGGCTCGGCCGGGGCGAGGCCACCGCCGAGATCCGTCCCGCCGTGCCCGGCGAGGCGGAGCCCTACCTGATACACCCCGGGCTGGTCGACGCGATGTTCCAGACCGCGCTGGCCTGCTTCCCCGCGGACGGCCCGGGCCTGGTGCCGGTCGGTGTCGACCGCTTCGTCCACTACCACCGGGGTGTCCCCCGGGACGGGCTGCGATGTCACGCCGAACTGTTCGACGGCGGCGCCCGGGCGCGCATCCGGCTCGTCGGCGCGCACGGCCGGCTGGTCGCCGAGGCCGACGGAGTGCGCTTCGCCCCCGCGCTGCCCCGGCTCGCGGCGGAACCCGCGGCCGTACAGGCGCCGTCCGCCGAGCACATGCCCGCAGTCGGGCAGACACCCACGGCCGCGCACACATCCGCGGTGGTCCCGGCACAGCACCGGCCGGCCGCTGTCCCGGCCGTCCCGGCTCCGGCGGCCCCCGCCCCGGCCGACGTGCCGAAGGCAGCCCCCGCCGCGACGCCCGAGGCGACGCGGGCCGTCGTGACCCGGACCGTCGCCCAGGCGCTGGGCACCACGCCGGCCCGGCTCGACGCCCGGCAGTCGTTGCAGGCGCTCGGCCTGGACTCCCTGATCGCGATGAAGATCCGGACCACGCTGAACCGGGAGTTCGACGTCGCGCTGCCGATGACGGCCTTCCTCAACGGCCGCAGCACCGACGACATCGCCGAGGACGTACTGGCCGCGCTCGGCGCGGGGACCGAGGCGGAGACCCCTCAGTCCGACGACGGGGCCACCGCGGCGCCCGGGGACGACGCGGAACGCTACGAGCCGTTCGGACTGACCGACCTGCAGCAGGCGTACCTCGTGGGCCGCGGCGACGCCTTCGAACTCGGCAACACCTCCACCTACTTCCAGACCGAGATCGACCTGGAGAACGTGGACCTGGACCGGCTCGGCGCGTCCTTCCGGGCGATGATCGAACGCCACGACATGCTGCGGGCGGTCTTCACCGCCGAGGGCGAGCAGCGCGTACAGCGCGATGTCCCCGCCTACGTGATCCGTGAGACCGACGTCTCCGATCTGGACCCGGCCGAGCGGGAAGCCGCGCTGGCCGCCGTCCACGAGGAGATGCGGCACCAGGTCTTCGACACGACCCGCTGGCCGCTGTTCGACGTGCGGGTGACCCGGATCGACGACCGGTCGATCCGGCTGCACGCCGGCTTCGACGCTCTGATCATCGACGGTTTCAGTACGTCGATCCTGTTCAGGGAGTGGGCCGCGCACTACCGCGGTGAGACGCTGCCCGAGCTGCGGCTGCGCTACCGGGACTACGTCCGGCAGGCCCGCGCCCTGGAGGGCGGACCCGAGTACGACCGGGCGCTCGCCTACTGGCGCGGCCGCCTCGACACCCTGCCGCCCGCTCCCCAACTGCCGCTGGCCGTCAGCCCGTCGAGTCTGGACCGGCCGGTGTTCACCCACCGGGGCGCGACCCTGTCGAAGGAGGACTGGGCCCGGTTCAAGGAGCACGCGGCGACCGCCGGGGTCAGCGCCTCCGCGGCCCTGTGCACCGCGTACGCGCAGGTGATCGCGGAGTGGAGCGCCACCGACGACTTCTCGCTGAACCTGCTGTTCTTCAACCGGCTGCCGCTGCATCCGCAGGTCGGCGACGTCATCGGCAACTTCTCCACCACTCTGATGCTGGAGATCCACGACTCGGCCGACGACACGTTCGCCGTCCGCGCCGCCGACGTCCAGCGCCAGCTGTGGAGCGACCTGGAGCACAGCCAGGTCAGCGGTGTGCAGGTACTCAGGGAGCTGAACCGGGCCCGCGGCGCGTCCGTGCGGGCCGCCGCGCCGGTCGTCTTCACCAGCCTGGTGAACTTCGCGGGTCAGCAGGACACCGAGCAGCGCGGAGTCGTGCAGTACCTGGCGGGAATAGGTGAGAACGGACGTCAGGTGAGCAGTTCGGTCCGCACCCCGCAGGTATGGCTGGACCACCAGGCGGTCGAGGAGGCCGGTGAACTCGTCCTGAACTGGGACGTGATCGAGGAACTCTTCCCGGCGGGCTGCGTGGACGCCATGTTCGCGGCCTATCTGCGGATGCTGCACGACCTGTCCCGCGACCCGGCGGTCTGGCGGCGGCCCAGGCCCGCTCTCACACCCGCCGCCGACCTGGCCGTACGGGCCGCGGCCAACGCCACCGACGGGCCGGTACCCGACGGGCTGCTGCACGACGCGGTCCTCGCCCGGGCCGCGGCCACGCCCGACGCGCCCGCGGTCATCTCGCCCGCGCTGACCCTGACGTACGCGGACCTCGACCGCAGGTCCAACCAGGTGGGGCACCGGCTGGTCGCGCAAGGGGCCGGCCCCGGCGACCTGGTGGCGATCGTCATGGACAAGGGCTGGGAGCAGGTCGTCGCGGCCCTCGGCATCCTGCGGGCCGGGGCGGCGTACGTCCCGGTCGACGCCCGGGTGCCCGCCGAGCGGCTGCACGTGCTGCTGGACAGTGCCGGGATCAGCCGTGTCGTCACCCAGCCGTGGGTGGACGACACGGCCGACTGGCCGCAGGGCGTGGTCAGGACCGTGGTGCGGGCGGACGGAGGGGACTCGGCGGGTGAGGAGCGCCCGCTCGGCCCGTCCGGCGCCAAGCCCACCGACCTCGCCTACGTGATCTTCACCTCCGGCTCCACCGGGCTGCCCAAGGGCGTGATGATCGAGCACGGGGCGGCCCTGAACACGGTGGTGGACGTCAACGAGCGCTACCACGTCACCGCGGCGGACCGGGCCCTCGGACTGTCCGCGATGCACTTCGACCTGTCGGTCTACGACGTCTTCGGACTGCTGTCGGTGGGCGGCGCCCTCGTCCTGCCCGAACCGGCCGCGCACCGCGAGCCCGCCCGCTGGGCGGAACTCGTCACCGAGCACGGGGTGACCGTCTGGAACAGTGTGCCCGCGCTGATGGAGATGTTCACCGAGCACGCCCTCGCGAACCGGCTCACCGGGCTGCCGCTGCGGCTGGTCATGATGAGCGGGGACTGGATCCCGGTGACGCTGCCGGGCCGGATCCGGCTGCTGCTGCCGGACGCCGAGCTGTGGAGCCTCGGCGGCGCCACCGAGGCGTCGATCTGGTCGATCCTGCACCCCATCGGGGAGGTCCGGGACGACCAGGTGAGCATTCCCTACGGCAAGGCGATGCGGAACCAGCGCTTCTACGTGCTCGACGGCGCGCTGCGGCCCTGCCCCGTGTGGGTGCCCGGCAACCTCTACATCGCCGGGACGGGGCTGGCCCGCGGCTACCTGAACGACGAGGCCAAGACCCGCGCCGCCTTCCTGCACCACCCGGTCACCGGTGAACGCCTGTACCGCACCGGCGACCTGGGACGCTTCCTGCCGGACGGCACCATCGAGTTCCTCGGACGGCAGGACTCCCAGGTCAAGATCCAGGGCTACCGCATCGAACTGGGCGAGGTGGAAGCCTCCCTCACCCAGTGCGAGGGCGTACGGGCCGCCGCGGTCGTCGCGGCGGGCGAACAGCACGGCCCGAAGCGGCTGATCGCCTACGTCGTCCTCGACGACGGGCGCGACGACACCGAGCAGCAGGTCACCGACGCGCTGCGCCGGGTGGTCCCGCAGCACCTGGTGCCGCAGCGCGTCCTCGTCCTGGACGAACTGCCGCTCAGCGACAACGGGAAGATCGACCGGGCGGCCCTGCCCGCGCCCGACGAGGTCGCCGTCGAAGGCGCCGGCCACGTCGCGCCCCGCGACGACGTGGAACGCCGGCTCGCGGAGATATGGGCGGAGTTCTTCGGCGTGACCGGGATCGGGGTGCGGGCGAGCTTCTTCGAACTCGGCGGGGACTCGCTGCTCGCGGTGCGGCTGATGGCCAGGATCGCCCGCGGTCTGGGCCGCAGCCTGCCGTTGTCCAGCCTCTTCTCCCGGCCGACCATCGAACTGCTCGCCCAGGCGGTCCGGGAGGCCGGCAGCGGCGAGGACCGCCGCAGGGCGCTGGTACCGGTACGCACCACCGGCTCGCGGACCCCGCTGGTGTTCGTGCACCCGGTCGGCGGCGACGTGCTCTGCTACGCCGAACTCGCGCAACTCCTCGGCGACGACCAGCCGTTCTACGCGCTCCAGCGGCCGGACACGGAACTGCTCAGCGTCGAGGACATGGCCGCCCACTACGTCGCGGCGGTCCGCGAGGCGCTGCCCGACGGGCCCTACCGGCTCGGCGGCTGGTCGATGGGCGGGGTCATCGCCCTGGAGATGGCGGCCCAGCTCACCGCGGCGGGCGCCGAGGTGGACCTGCTGGCCGTGATCGACCTGATCGAGCAGCCGGGGCCGGCCACGGGCGTGCCCGTCTCCGACGAGGTGCTGCTGTCCTGGTTCGCCCGGGACCTGGCGGGTCTGGCCGGAGTCGACTGGGAGCTGCCGCCCGAGGCGTTCGACGGCCGTCCGCCGGTGCGGGTGCTGCACGCCGAGGCCCGCGCGGCGGGAGCGTTGTCCGACGACATCGACCTCGACACGCTGAGCCGTATCGTCGACCGGTTCCGCACCAACTACCGGGCCCTCCTGCGCTACGCGCCCAGCAGCTTCGCCGGGCGGGTGGTGTCGCTGCGGGCCGCGGACGGCGGCGCGACGGTCGAGACGGCGTCCCGCTGGATGGAGCACTTCCCCGGCGACGCCGCCCTCGTCGACGTGCCCGGCGACCACTACACGGTGATGCGCGGCGAGCGGCTGCGCGTCCTGGCCGGTGAGCTGCGCCGGGCCCTCGACGCCAACTGAACCGAACCTGCCGGGCCGCTTCTCCGGGCGGCCCGGCAGCTACCCGCCGGTCCCGTCCCGCGGGACCGGCGGAGTCCAGGACCAAGGAGTGAGGACATCCGGTATGCGAATTGATCCGGCCGACCAGGCCGACCCGAAACGACGGCAGGCCGGCGTCACGCCCGCCGGGGAGCCGACCGGGGCCGTCGGCGGCGGCGCCGGAGCGGGCCGATGAGCGCGTTGCCGGCCACCGTGCCGGTCGCCGTCATCGGGGCGGGCCAGTCCGGACTCGCCGTCGGGTACTACCTGCGGCAGGCCGGCGTACGGTGCGTGCTGCTCGACGCGGGGGGCGAGGTCGGCGAGACCTGGCAGCGGCGCTGGGACTCGCTGACGCTGTTCACGTCCGCGCGGTTCTCCGGCCTGCCGGGGCTGCCCTTCCCCGGCCACGGTGCGCGCTACCCCGGCAAGGACGAGGTCGCGGCGTATCTGCGCGACTACGCCGAGCGGTTCGGTCTCCCCGTGCTGACCGATCACCGGGTGCTGTCGCTGCGCAGGGACGGGGACGGCTATCTGCTGACCACCGCGCACGGCGACTGCCGGGCCGGCCAGGTCGTGATCGCGACCGGCGCGTTCGGCGTCCCCCGGGTTCCGGAGTTCGCCGCCGGGCTGAGTCCGGACGTGACCGCCCTGCACACCAGCGACTACCACGGCCCCGCACAGGTGCCGCCGGGCACCGTGGTGATCGTCGGCGACGGCAACTCCGGCCGGCAGATAGCCGTGGAGCTGGCCGGGACCCACGGTGTGGTGCTCAGTCGCGGCGGCACCGTCTCACCGCCGCTGCCGCAGACCGTCCTCGGACGGGACATGTTCTGGTGGATGAGCGTCCTCGGCGTGATGAGCCTGCCGGTGAACATGCAGGCACCCGACCCGATCGTCGGCGACCGGGTGCCCGAGCTCGTCGCGGAGGGCCGGATCCGGACGATGGGCCGGGTCGTCGCGGCCGAGGGCGCCGAACTGCTGGACGCGGACGGCGAGCGCGTCAAACCGTCCGCGGTGATCTGGGCGACCGGCTACCGCACCGACTGGAGCTGGCTCGACCCGGAGATGCTCGATGACACCGGGCAGCCCCGGCACACCGAGGGCACGGGGGCGCTGCCCGGCAGCTACTACCTGGGTCTGTACCGGATGCGTACCCGCGGCTCGGCGCTGATCGGCTTCGTCGGCCGGGACGCCGAGCGCGTCGCGGCGGCGATCACCACCGCGGTCCACGGCACCACCACCGTTTCTCCCACGGCAGAAGGCGAGCCGTCATGACCGGCGTCGTGTCCAAGGAACTCGAGGTGCTCGGCGCGCTGTTGGCGTTCGACTTCATCGGGTTCGCACAGAAGTCCGCCGCCCTCGATCCCGCCGACCCGCACTACGGGCAGGCGGTCGGCGCCGCGTTCGGGCTCGCGGTCCGTCGCCGCTTCCCGAAGGGCGCGACATCGCGGGAGATCGGCGAGTACGTCGCGGACGTCCTCGGCTCGCTGGAGGCCGGCGCGGAGGATTTCGCCCCGGCGTTCCTCGAGCACCTGGTCGCCGACGGGCTGCACGGAGGCGCGAAGCCCGACGGTGAGCAGCTTGACCCCGAGACCACGATCCAGGCCCGGCTGGTGCTGACGCTCCGGATCGTCCGGGAGCTGGACCTCGGCCCCGACCAGCAGCGCGAGTTGCTGGCCGAGGCGGCGCACCGGGTGACCGCCTGAGGTGTACGGACGCGGCGCTCCGGGTGGTCCGGGGCGCCGCACCGCCGTTCACTCCCCAGGCGTCCCGGGCTCGGTGGGTACCTGTGCGCCGGGGTCACCCGGGAGCCGGACGTCCAGCGCCCCTTCCGCGTACAGCGTCCGCACCGACCGCTTGTCGTACTTCCCGACGCTGGTCTTGGGCACCGCGTCCACGAACGACCACCGCTCCGGTATCCACCAGCGCGCCACCCGCCCGGTCAGGAACTCCCGCAGCTCGTCCGCGCCGGTCCCGGCGCCCGGCACCAACGACACGCAGGCCAGCGGGCGTTCCTCCCAGCGCGGGTCGGGCACACCGATCACCACCGCCTCCAGCACCGCCGGGTGCTCGATGATCGCGTTCTCCAGCTCGATGGTGGAGATCCACTCGCCGCCGCTCTTGATGCCGTCCTTGAGCCGGTCACTGACCACCACCCAGCCACCCGGCTCGATCACTCCCAGGTCGCCGGTGCGCAGCCAGCCGTCGTGGAACTTCTCCGGGGCGTCCTCGGTGTTGAAGTACGACCCGGTGACCCACGGCCCGCGCAGCTCCAGTTCGCCCACGGAGGTTCCGTCCCACGGCTGCTCGCTGCCGTCCTCCGCGATCAGCCGCACCTCCACGAAGGGCATCACCCGGCCGCTCTTGGCCAGCCAGCCGACCTCGTCCTCGTCCGGAGCGCCGTGCGGAGGGACCGCGAAGGTGGCCAGGGGGCTGGTCTCGGTCAGGCCCCAGCCCTGCTTCAGGCGGACCCCGTAGCGGTCCTTGAGCTGCTGGAGCAGGGCGCGCGGCGGGGTCGCGCCGCCGCAGCCCGCGAGCCGTACACCGCTCAGGTCCAGCGGGTGCTGCTCGCCGTGGTGCACCAGGCTGTTCCAGATCGTGCAGATCGCCGCCACCGCGGTGGGCCGCTCCTCGTTGATGACGCGGGCCAGGTCCGGGGTGTGCAGCAGCCGCCCGTTCATGATCAGGTCGGAGCCCGCCAGCCAGGCGGCGTACGGCCAGCCCCAGGCGTTGGCGTGGAACATCGGCACGATCGGCAGGACCCGGTCGCCGTCGTGCATCGCGAATCCGGCGCCTGCCGAGACACCGAGCGTGTGCAGGGAGATCGAGCGGTGGCTGTAGGCCACGCCCTTGGGGTTGCCGGTGGTGCCGGTCGTGTAGCAGAGCGCCGCCGCTTCCCGCTCGTTCAGGTCGGGCCAGACGAAGCCGGGCCGCTCGGCCGCCAGCAGCTCGTCCCAGCGGTGCACGGTGATGTGCCCGGGCAGGTCCACGTCCGGCGTGCCGCCTATGACGACCATGTGCCGTACGCTGCCCAGCCGGTCCCGCAGGGGAGCGAGCATGTGCAGCAGGGTGGCGTCGACCAGGAGGAAGGCGTCCTCGGCATGTTCGACGATGTAGCCCAACTGGTCGTGGTGGAGCCGCAGGTTGAGGGTGTGCAGTACCGCGCCCATGCTCGGTACGGCGAGGTATGCCACCAGGTGCTCGGGAGTGTTCCAGGCCAGCGTGGCGACCCGTTCACCGGGCTGCGCGCCCAGCCGGGTCAGTGCCGCGGCCAGTCGCTCGGCCTGGTCGGCGATGTCGGCGAAGGACTGCGAGGACCGTGCGGCCGGTCCGTCGGCGCATCGCACCACCCGGCTGTCCGCGTAGACGCGTTGCCCGTGCCTGAGGATGTCCCGGACCAGCAGTTCACGGTCCTGCATCGTGCTCTTCATGGTGCGGCCCCTTAGAGGTGCGCAGTCAGAAGGTGCTCTCGGCGTCGCGCTCACTCCCCCCGTTCCGCGTCCGGTCCCCGGAGGGTGGGAGCGCGGGGCGGGGAGGAGCGGGCGCGCCTACGCGCAGAGCCGGCCCCGATGGCGGAGCCGGCCCCGATGCCGGGTGACGGCACCACGCCGTCACCCGCTGCTGCCCGGCCGCTGGTCGGGTCAGCCCAGGTATTCGATCTTTCCTACCAGTGAGCAACTGACATTGGAGTGGTCCAGCAGGTTGACCCGCGCGTCCATCTTCCCGTTGCCGGTCGCGAACTGGTACTCACCGGTGCCGCCGGTGATCACGAACGAGCCGGACGGGTAGACGAGGTTGTCCTCCGTCAGCGGAGCGGCGAGGCGGTAACTGAGGTTGAGCTTGTCACCGTCGCTTTCCGTGATCGTCGCCGTCCCGGTGATGTCGTACTTGCCGGGGACGACCGCCGTGCATGCCACCTCGTCCTGCGTCCAGGTGCCGTTGGTGATCGGCTTGCCGGTGGCGGTCCCCGTCCCTATCACCTCGAAACCCGCGCAGTGCTCGGCGTCCGGATGCGTGCTCGCGACCACCGCGTACTGCGCGGTCATCTCGAACGTCGGAAGCCATTGCTCCGCGCCGGCGACCGCACGGTCGGTCTCAACTGCGAATGTCGTACCGGCCGTACCGCCGACGATCAGCACCGCTGCGGCCGCTGCGCCTGCTGTGCGCGCCAGCCAGCGGTGTGCGATTCCTGCCATGTTCTCCCCCGTACTTGTGCAGGTGTTGTCCAACGGGGCCTGAGTAAAGGCCCGTTTAGAACAGTTTCCCCGACCGAGACCTCTCTCGTCCAGGCATTCAGCCTATTTTCATACTTTCAGTTGGGTACTACGATTTATCATTCGCTCACGCGAATGCTTCGCTTGTGTTCATGGCAGCGAACCTCTCCGGGAGCCGCAGACAAGGGCTGTTTCTGACCCGGGCTCAGGATGGAGTGAGGAGTGGGCGGCACGGGGAGCCGTTCTTCCGCCTTTCGTTGGCGCGAGACCGTGTCGAGGAGTACGCGTTCACCTGTGCGGCCGGAGGGGTGCGGCCGAGCGGGGAGATACCGGCCGAGGAGTTCCGTGCCGGTCTGCCGGGTCACGCGATCGTGAACGGGCGGCTGCACACGTTCGCTCCTGCTCGTGACCGCGGCCGCCCGCGGACGGCGGGACGTACGCGGTGAGCCGGTGCGCTCCTCGCGGGCCATGCGGTGCGCGTGAGGAGCGAAGGGGGCCACCGTGGTCCCGGGCTCCGCGGCGGTGGTCCCGCCGGTCAGACCTCGCCCGGCGTGCCCAGGCCCGTCAGGGCGCCGACCGGGTCGAGGTCGGGGGTGCCGCGCGGCCACCAGTCGTCGCGGCCGGGTTCCGACTCGTAGGCGTACCAGAGTCCTGCCCGGCCGAGCCTGAGCTGGACGTGGTCCCGGGGGTGGGTGAGGCGGTTGCGCCAGGGACGGAAGGCGGGGAGGTCGGCGGCGAGCAGCAGGGGCCGGGCCCGGTCGAAGCGGCCGGCCGGCGGGTCCCAGGGCTCCTCCAGGACGGCGAGACCCTCCGGTCCGCCCTGGCGCCAGGCGGCCACGGCGCGCGCCAGGTCCGCCGTGCCCCGGCCGGCGGCATCGGCGAGGGACGCGTAGAGCGCTCGGGTGCCGACGGTGAGGCCGGAACCGGGGCGGGCCGCGGCGAGGCGGACCGCGTCCTGCCACAACGTCAGCCCGCCGACCGGGTCACGGCCCGTGGTGAGCAGGGCGTGAGCGCGGGCGGCCGCGTCGGTGGCGAGCTGGTCCAGCGCGAAGGGGTCGGGGCCGCCCGGTGCCGCCGGGTAGGCCGGGGGCTGCTCGGGGTGCGGGGGCGGGGGCAGCGGCGCCGGGAGCGGCGGCAGGGTGCGCGCGGCCAGGGCCTCGCCCGCCCGGACACCGGGCAGCGGCGTGGGCCCGCGGTCCTGGGCGGCGCGGGCGGCGCGGGCCGCGTTGAGCCGGGAGAGGGCGTCGAGCAGCTCGCGTTCGCCGCGGCCGCGGAGCAGGAGCAGGACGAAGGGGTCCGCGTCGAGCAGTCGTGCCGTCTGGTAGCAGAGGGCGGCGGCGTGTTTGCAGGGGTGCCCGGAGTCCGGGCAGCTGCACTGCGGGGCGAGGTCGCCGGGGCCGGGGAGCAGTGGGGCGCCACAGTCCGCCAGCGAGTGCGGCAGTTCCTTGTCCAGGAGGGCCGCGATGTGCCCGGGGCGTTCGACGGCGGCGTCCAGGAACCGCTCCCAGTCGGCGTCGCCGAGCGTGCGCAACCGCACCTGCACACGGTACGGCCGGGGCCGGCTGCCCTGCACGTAGGCGAGGACCAGGCCGGGCGTCACGGTGATGGCGTCGACATGCCCCCGCTCCGCGTACCCGCGCCCGCGCGCCAGCCGCGCGGCGTCCAGGGCGCCCTCCTCCAGCGCGGTCACCCATGCGTTCCCCCACCATGTAGCGGCGAATCCCTCGTCCGCCGCCCTGGGCGGGAGGGCGGGGAAGGTACGACGGAGCTCGCCGTCGCGGCCCGGTGCCGCCATCGAGCGGGGAGCACGTGGCTTCGCGGGCGGTGCGGAGGGGGCAAGGCCCTGCGCCACCGGGTACGGCGCCTGCGGCCGGGCCGGTGGTGGTGGTGACAGTGGAAGCGGTGGAGGCGGTGGCTCGTACGACGCGGGTGAGGGCCTCGGCTCGTCGGCGGTGGACGCGGGAGGTTCGGCGGCGGGGCGGTACGAGCCGGACGACGGGTCCGGCTCCGGGTGCGGGGGCACCGAACTCTCGGCGGATCCGCCGCCGGCGGGCTCCACCAGGGGCGCGGCTCCCCCGGCGGGGTCCGCCTCCGGAGGCAGACGGAACGCGCCCGCGACGAAGTCCCGCACGGCACGGGCCCTGGCATCGGCGGTGCGCGAACCGCCGGCCCTCTGCGGGCGGCCGGCCGGGCGGGACGGTCGCCGTGTGGACGCCGCACCGTTGGCCGCAGTGTCCGCTTTCGCCTGCCGACGAGCAGCCCGCAATGCCTCACGCGCCACGTCCGCCGGTCGTCCGTCGCCCCCGTCGACGGAGCCGGGGCGGGCCACGGAGGTCGCGTCGACGGGAGAGTGCGCCGGGCCAGGGGGGTTCGCCTCGCCGGGCAGGGACGTCGGGGTGACGGAGGGGGCCGCCGCTTCGTCGGAGCGGCCGACATGGCCGGCCCCACCCGCCGGGGCGGAGGCTGGTGTGCCGTCAGGGACGTCCGGCCCAGCGGGCCGGGTCACCTCTTCGGACCCGTCCGCTTCGTCTCGTGGTGTGCCGGGTGGGCCCGGTGGGCCGTCCGTACTCGCCTCCGGCTGCGCGTACCGAGGGATGCCGCCTTCCCCCGCCGCGCCGTCGGCGACAGCGCCGCCGTCCGCCTCCGCACGCCGTGCGGTACGCGCGCTGCGCAGCGCCGCGCGTGCGACGTCCCCGGGACGCGGCCCAGTGCGCTCCTCCGACTTCCGGGCCTGGTCCCTGCTCCGGGCCTGGTCCTTGTCCTGGTCCTGGTCCTTGTCCTGGTCCTTGCCCTGGGCCTGGGCCTGGTCCCCGTCCCGGGCCTGGTCCTTGCCCTGGGCCTGGGCCTGGTCCCCGTCCCGGGCCTGGTCCTTGTCCTTGCCCTGGGCCTGGGCCTGGGCCTGGGCCAGGTCCTGGTCCGGGTCCTGGCCACGGTCATGATCCTGTTCCCGGCCCCGATCCCTGTCCCGGACCTGGGCCAGGCCCTGTACCCGATCCCAGCGTTGCGCCTGGTCCCGGCCCTGACCCTGGCCCCAGCCTTGGTCCCGGTCCCGGTCGTCGTCCCGGTCCCGGGCCTGGTCCCCGTCCCAGGCCTGGTCCTGGAGCTGGCTCCCGTCCCGGGCCCGGTCCTCGACCTCGGCCTGGTTCCGATCGCGGGCCTGGGCCTGGTTCCGGTCCCGTCCATGTCCCCGCACCGGCTCACGCCCCGTCGTCGCCGCACCGACGTCTGCGTCTCCGGCGGGGCCCGGCTCCCGCTCACTTCGCTCGCGCGCCTCACGCAGGGCGCGGCGGGCCTCGTCGGCGGGCCCGGGGGTCATGACGGCCTCCGCAGGGACACCAGATCGGACAGTTCACGGACCGTCAGTTCGGTGAGGGCCGCCTCGCCGGAACCCAGTACGGCATCCGCCAGGGCGCGCTTGGACTGGAGCATCTCGGCGATGCGGTCCTCGACCGTGCCCTCGGTGATGAGCCGGTGGACCTGGACCGGCTGGGTCTGGCCGATGCGGTAGGCGCGGTCGGTCGCCTGTTCCTCCACGGCCGGGTTCCACCAGCGGTCGAAGTGCACGACGTGGCCCGCGCGGGTGAGGTTCAGGCCGGTGCCGGCCGCCTTCAGGGACAGGACGAGGACGGGAGTCGCCCCGCTCTGGAAGCGGTCCACCATGCGTTCGCGCTCCGGGACCGGCGTACCCCCGTGGAGAAGGTCGACAGGGACCGCGCGGGCGGTCAGGTGGGAGGTGATGAGGCGGGCCATTCCGACGTACTGCGTGAAGACGAGCGCCGAACCGTCCTCGGCGAGCAGCGTGTCCAGCAACTCGTCCAGCAGGGCGAGCTTGCCGGAGCGGGCGGTCAGCCGGTCGGCCCCGCCCGGCGGATGCTCCTCCTTCAGGAACAGCGCGGGGTGGTCGCAGATCTGCTTCAGCGAGGTCAGGAGCTTGAGCACCAGGCCCCGGCGACCGATGCCCTCGGCCGACTCGATGGCGAGCATCGATTCGCGCACCACCGCCTCGTACAGCGCGGCCTGTTCCCTGGTGAGCGGGACGGGGTGGTCCGTCTCGGTCTTCGGCGGCAGCTCGGGGACGATCCCCGGGTCGGACTTCTTGCGGCGCAGCAGGAACGGGCGGATCAGACCGGCGAGGCGCTCCACAGCCTCGTCGTCCTCGCCGTTCTCCACCGCGCGCGCGTGCCGGGCGCGGAAGGACTTGAGGGGGCCGAGGAGGCCGGGGGTGGTCCAGTCGAGCAGCGCCCACAGCTCGGAGAGGTTGTTCTCCACGGGCGTGCCGGTCAGCGCCACGCGCGCCGGGGACGGGATCGTGCGCAGGGCCTTCGCCGTCGCCGAGTACGGGTTCTTGACGTGCTGCGCCTCGTCCGCGACGACCATGTCCCAGCGCTGCTCGGCCAGGGTCGCCGCGGCGGACCTCATCGTGCCGTACGTGGTGAGGACGAAGCCGCCCGTCAGACCGTCCAGGGTGCGGTCGGGGCCGTGGAAGCGGCGGACGGGGACGCCGGGCGCGAACCGGGTGATCTCCCGCTGCCAGTTGCCCAGCAGGGAGGCGGGGCAGACCACCAGGGTCGGTTCGGTGCGGGCCCGCTTGAGGTGCAGGGCGATGACGGTGATCGTCTTGCCGAGGCCCATGTCGTCGGCGAGGCAGCCACCGAGGCCGAGGGAGGTCATGAGGTCGAGCCAGGCCAGGCCGCGCAGCTGGTAGTCGCGGAGGGTGGCGTGCAGGCCCGGCGGTGGTTCGGCGGGGTGTACGCCGGCGGTGAGACGGTCGCGCAGGGCGGCCAGCGCGCCGACCGGCACCACGTCGACCGTCTCGCCGTCGGCCTCCGCACTGCCCGTGAGGGCGACGGACAGGGCGTCGACCGGGTCGAGCAGGCCCAGGTCGCGCTTGCGTGCCTTGCGGACGAG
Organism: Streptomyces sp. NPDC037271; assembly: GCF_055603605.1. NCBI lineage: Bacteria > Bacillati > Actinomycetota > Actinomycetes > Kitasatosporales > Streptomycetaceae > Streptomyces > Streptomyces sp. NPDC037271. The sequence goes on along the minus strand of NZ_JBVJVN010000009.1, from coordinate 251,728 downwards.
GCCCGGGTCGACCAGCACCCACCGGTCGCGCAGCCGGACCACCGGGCGGTGGGCCTCCGCGAGGGTGTCCATCTCGGCCTCGGTGAGCGGGTCGCCGCCGATCGCCAGCTGCCAGCGGAACTGGAGGAGAGCCTCGCTCTCGAAGAAGCCCGTGCCGTCGGTCGCCGAGCCGGGCGCGGGCCGGACCACCGCGGTCGCGGTGAGGTCCTGGGCCAGGTCGCGGGGCCAGTGCACGGCGACGCCGGCGGCGGAGAGCCGGCCGGCCGCCACGCCCAGCAGGTCGATGACCTCCTCCTCGGAGAGGCTGAGTACGTCGGGCACGTCCTGCTCGGTGAGCCGGTCGAGGGGCGGCCAGACCCGCGCCGCGCGCCGCACCGCGAGGGCGGCGTCCACGCGCGCGCGGGAACCGAACGCCGTGTCGGCCGTCCCCGACCACAGGTCCGCCGCGTCGGCCACGAGGGTGGGGTCGGCCAGGCTGTGCACCTGGACGACCGCCGCTCCCGCGCTGCGCACGCCGCCGGTGCCGTCGCCGTCCCCGTCGAAGAGGTCGTACGCCGACAGATCCAGGCGGAGCGAGATCCGCACGCCCGCGTCCATGCCGGCGGCGACCTCGGCGGCCCAGTCGTGGGCGTCGGGCAGGTGCTGGGCCCCGCGGGCGGCGAAGGGCCGGCCCGAGGCGTGGGGCGCGGCCGGGGTGCGGGGCAGGGTGTCGGCGACCGCGTCCAGGAAGGCGCGGATGAGCGCTTCCGGTTCCGGCAGCTGGATCGGACCGGGCCCGTCCAACGGAACCGCGTGGCCCTCCGGGGGCATCGCGGCGGCCACCGCCCGCAGGTGCGCGATGTCGTCGGGGTCCAGCGGGCCGGCCCGCCAGGCGTCGTGGCCGGTCGCCGTCAGGCCGGGCAGCAGCCGGCCGCGCGCGGTGAGCCGCAGGGCGTGCAGGGCCGCGGCGCCCCAGCACGCGGTGGCCGGGTGGGCGGCCGGGTCGTGCCGGGCGCGCACCAGCAGGGGCAGCGCCTCGCCGAGCGGGAGCGACAGGGCGGGCGTCGTCCTGCGCCGCGCCCCGGCGCCGTGTCGCCGTACGACGGTGAGCTCCGTGATCCCGGTGGGACGGGCCGTGCCGTCGGGAGGCGGGACGGTGGCCACGGGCCCGCCCTCGGGGTCCCAGAAGGCGATCCGTGCGTCGCGCGGCAGCGCCGCCGGCAGGAGGACGGCCGCGAGCCGGACGGGGACGGAGGGGGCGGGCCTCTCCGGCTGCCTCGCCTCTCCCCGCCGCCCCGCTCGTCCGGCAGCCGTCGTGCCCATCACAGCCATGTCGCTCATACGTCCTGTCACCTCCCGCCCGTGTGCCGGATCAGATGTCTTCGACTCTACGGGCGGGGTCTGACAATCGGCCCCGGCGGCCTCCGGGCCCGGCCGTCGCGCGTACGCGGTCAGGGAACCGTGCGCGAGACGACGTAGACCATCGGGTAGTCCGGGTTGTCCATGTTCACGACGACGTCCTGGGTGGGCGCCGGGTTCCGCTGCTCGTTGACGAGGCCCCACCAGGAGGAGCCGGACCCGCCGAACTCCCAGCCGGTGACGCGCTGGGCACGGTCGCTGATGGCGATCTTGTCCCGCTCCAGTGAGTCCCGGTCGACGCCCAGTCCCGCCAGGAAGGCGTCCAGTCCGGCGCCGGTGGTCTCGAACTGGACGTAGAGGCGGCTGGTCTTCCAGTTGTTCGTCTCGTAGTACGCGACCTCTTCGGACGGGACCGGGACGGGCACCTCGTAGATGCGGCGCTGCAGTTTGGAAGGCCAGCCCTCGGTCATGCCGGTCGCCGCGTACTTCGCCTCCTTCTCCCGGCCGCTGTCGCGGCTCTGGTTGGCGGAGATCACGAGGTAGCCGGCCGGGATGCCGATGAGCAGCACGATGATGAGCAGGGTGAGCGACCGGCGGCGGATCATGTGCCGGCGGCCCTCCGCCGGCGGCCGGGGCGTGTCCGGGGCCCCGGCCTGGTGCGGCAGGGGATCCGTCACAGCGACTCCCCGGACGCGCGGCGGGCCTCCGCGTACCGCTCGTAGCGCTCGTACCGCTCCACCCGGCGCCGCTTGGCGCGGCGGAACCGGCGGGCGACCAGCCGGGACAGGTCGGCGGCGCCCACCATGCCGGCCTCGGGGCCGAGCTGGGCGCGGACGATGCGCGCCTCGGGGCGGTAGCCGCGGCCGGTGAGCTGGCGTTTGAAGGCGTCGCGCGCGGGGCCGATCAGCAGGTCGTCGGCGGCGCTGACCCCGCCGCCGATGACGAAGCAGGACGGGTCGAGGGCCGCGGCGAGGTTGGCGATGCCGACGCCGAGCCACTGGCCGATGTCCTGGAGCAGCTCGACGCACATGGCGTCGCCGTCGCGGGCCAGCTCGGTGATCATCGGGCCGGTGATGTCGCCGATGCTGCCCTTGACGTGCTCGATGATCCCGTAGGCCACCGGCGAGTCGGCGGCGGCCAGCTCGCGGGCCTCCCTGACCAGGGCGTTGCCGGAGCTGTACTGCTCCCAGCAGCCGCGGTTGCCGCACGGGCAGCGGTGGCCGCCGGGCACGACCTGCATGTGGCCGAACTCACCGGCGACCCCGTACTTTCCGCGCTTGACCTGGCCGTCCTCCAGGATCGCGCCGCCGATGCCGGTGCCGAGCGTGATCATGACGAGGTGGTCCTCGCCGCGCCCGGCGCCGAAGCGCCATTCGGCCCAGGCGGCGGTGTTGGCGTCGTTGTCCACCAGGACGGGGACGGCGAGGCGGCCGGCGATGCGGTCGCGCAGCGGCTCGTTGCGCCAGGACAGGTGGGGGGCGAACAGCACGCGGTTGCGGTCGGCGTCGACCCAGCCGGCCGCGCCGATGCCGACGGCGTGCACGTCGTGCCGGTCGGAGAGGTCCAGGACCAGTTCGACGATGGTGTCCTCGACGACCTTCGGGCTCTTGGACTTGTCCGGGGTCTCCGTGCGGAGCTTCTCCAGGATGTTGCCGTCGGCGTCGACGGCGCCCGCCATGACTTTCGTGCCGCCGATGTCGATGCCGACCGTCGGCACGCGGGGCGCCGTGAGGTGCGAGCGGCGTTCCCTCGTGCCCACGGTGCGCAGGACCGGGGCGCGGCGGGAGCCGATGGGGGCGGTGAGGTCGCGGTAGGTGCTCATCGGGTGCGATTGTGCCGCACGCCCCCACCGGGTGCCGAACGGGACAGGGGCGGGGCGGGGCCGACGTACGCCGTCCGCGGCTCGATCGTGGCCGGTCGCACGGGTCCCCCGCGGCCCCTGAGCTGGTTCCTTGGCATCGGCGATCACGCGGTGCGAAGCGTGTCCCGGGACGCGGCACGGCCCCACACCCCGTGATCCGTCCGCCGCCACGACACACCGGTGGGGCAGACCGGCGGGCACGACGGACGGTTGCGGGGGTGGGGGCGGTACTTCCACGGGCCGGCGCCGAGAACGTTCTCGCCCCCACTTCCCGACCCGGTGCTCCCGGCGGTTCTCCGCCCGGGCGGCGGCTCGGCACTCCCGCTCGGTCACATGACCGTCGCGGTGAGGGTGAGCGGACGCCCGGCCGTACCGTCGGGGCGGATCACCCGCTGTTGCACCGGATCACATCCGGAACCCCGCGGGCCCTCGCAACGCGGCGGCGGCGAGTTCGCCGACCCGGGCGACGGGTACGGGCACCCCGGGCGCCTGCTGGACCCAGGCCACGAACTCCCTGGGCGTGAGGCCGGACGGCGGCTGCCCCACGTACGGGACGGCGTACAGCGGGGTGTTGGGTTCGCTGCGCCAGCTTTCGGCCAGCGTGCCGAGGTCCACCGCGTCGAAGCCGAGGACGTCCAGCAGGTCGGCCACCTCCTTCTTGGCGTCCGGGTCGTCGCCGGAGAGCGGCAGTGCGGTGCGGTCGGGGGCTCCGGCCGGGCGGAACAGTTCCGTCAACTGCTTGGGGCCGATGTTGTGCAATGCCTTCACCACCCGGGCGCCTGCGAGGTGGCGCTGCACCAGTTCGCTGGAGGTCAGCTCGTTGCTGTCGAGTTCCGGCACCGTGAAGCGGGAATGCGGCGCGTAGTTCATCGGGTCGATCACGGTCTTGCCGGCGAGCTCCGCCCGGGGCAGCTGCTCGTGGGCGGCCAGTGGCACGGAGGCGATGACCAGACTGCCGGCGCTCGCCGCTTCGGGCGGGGTGGCCGCGCGGGCCCGCTCGCCGAGCTCCGCGACGAGGTCGGCCAGCGTCTCGGGGCCGCGTGAGTTGCTCAGGACGACGTGCAGGCCGGCGTCGACGGCGCGGCGGGCGGCCCCGAGGCCGACCATGCCGGTGCCGATGACGCCGAGGGTTGTCGTGCTCACTTTGTTCTCCGTTCGCGTTCCCCGCGTCGCGGCATCCAGCGGGTAGGACCGCTCTGGCGGGCTCGTACCCATCACAGCCGGAGCGACCTGCGCGAACAATGACCAGAAACGCTCGGCAGCGATCACATCGCGTGATAGATCAGGCGGATGGAACTGAGAGCGTTGCAGTACTTCGTGACGGTCGCCGAGGAGCTGCACTTCGGGCGCGCGGCGCAACGGCTGGGCATCGTGCAGCCGGCGGTGAGCCAGCAGATCGCCCGGCTCGAACGCGAACTCGGCGTGCGCCTGCTCGACCGCACCTCACGCCGGGTACGGCTCACCCCGGCCGGCGAACGAGTGCTCGCCGCGGCCCGTAGGACCCTCGTTGCGGCGGCCCGGGTGCGGGTGGTCGCCGGGGAGCCGGCAGCCGTCCTGCGGATCGGGGCCGCGTCCTGCGTCACCCGACGGCTCGACCGGGCGGTGGGCCGCCTGAGCGGCGGCGAACGCCCCGCCGAGCCGAGACTGGTCGACCTGCCGGTGGCCGCGCGACTCGACGCCGTCCGCGACGGCGAGCTGGACCTGGCGCTGGTGCGGGGCGCGCTCACCTCCACCGCGGTGACGGTGGTGCGCGCCTGGTCCGAGCCGCTGCACGCGGTGCTCGCGCGCGAACACCCCGCCGCCCGCGAGCCGGCGGTCAGCCTGCACGACCTCGATCCGCACGGTCTGCGGCTTCCCAGCCGCGACAGTGACCCGCCGATGCACGACGCGATCCTCGCCGCCCTGCCCGTCGCCCCGCTGCGGCCGCCTGCCGGGGACATGCTCAACGTGCTGTTCGAGGTGGGCCGGGACACCGAGGGCTGGACGCTGGTGACGGCCGAGCAGTTCGACGGGTCCCGCTCCGAGCGGCTGCTCCGGCTGCCGCTCGACCCGCCGGTGACCGTCGACGGCAACGTCGTCACCTCACTGGCCACCCCGAAGCCGTGCGTGGCGTCGTACGTGGCCGCGTTCGCGGATTGAACGTCCGCCTCGGGCGGGAAGGTCCTTCCGGGGAAGCGCCGCTCCCGCCCCGGACCAGCGGCGGCACGCTGAGCCTGTCCTCGAGCCGGCCCCGAACGATGTCCCGGTTCGAGCCGGCCGGCTTTGCGAGGCGGGGGCGGTCTTCCGGCTCCCAGACTGACCGTTGGGTGCCGGTGCGGTCCGGTGACCGTTGGGTGCCGGTGCGGTCCGGTCAGGAGGGGGCGGAGACGTGATCGTGCGCGTGGTCTGCTGTCCGGCCGGGCTGGAACCGGCGGCGGACGAGCGCGATCAGGGGAGGTCCTCCGCGGAAGCACCACAGGGCGATGACCGGATCACAGATGGCACATGCCAGAGACGCGTCGTGGTGGAAGGGCAGGATCGGATTGCCCTTGAGGTGGTGGGCCATGTCCCAGGCCGTGTGGAGCAGCCAGCCGACGCCGATGAAGGCCCAGGAGTCCAGGCCGCGGTAGGCGACGTAGGCCGTGAGTGCGACGAATGGGAGCTCCCACGGGCCGAATCCGCCCCCGCTCAGATAGGCGGCGCCGGCTCCGCCCACCATGATCGCGTTGAAGTGGCGTCGGTGCGGTTCTTTGATCAGGGACATCAGCAGGCAGTAGACGATGCCGACGATCACTGGTGACACGAGGTTCATGAGGGGATGACTTCTTCTTCCTGGGGCGGGCCGAATCGCCGCGTCGCGCTGTCGTAGCGCGAGCACCGACGTCTCGGCTGGAGCAGAGTTCCGAGAGGGCGGGATCAGGAGTGTCAGTACGCCGGCGGCCGTCGCGGTCAACGGGATCGAGGCGATCAGTCGGGCGCCGGCGAAGACGCGGCGCGGCGTCGGGGGAAACATGCTCGCCGGGACGGTGATCGGGCCGACGGCGACCGCGCCTTCGACGCACATGCTGATGTTCTCCCTGCTGTGCAGGGGACGACGGCCGACTGGTCTGCGAAGGGCCGGGCGTTCAGAGAGTGGTGGGCGTTGGACCCCGCGCGCGCCAGACGGTGCCGCGCCGCTCGTGGGAGAAGAGTTCTTCGACGGCGTGCGCGACGCGGGGGCCCACCTCGCGCTCCAGTAGGTACAGACCTAGATCGATACCGGAGGTCACGCCGGCGCCGGTGATCAGGTCGCCGTCGTCGACGATGCGGGCGCGGACCGCGTGGGCGCCGGTGGCGTCCAGCATGGCCAGGCCCATGTGGTGCGTGGTGGCGTGGCGTCCCTCCAGCAGGCCGGCCATGGCCAGGACGAGCGAGCCGCCGCAGACGGTGGCGACGGTGATGTCCGGGTCGTCCATTGCCTGCTTGAGGAGCGCAGGGAGTTCGGTGGTCAGCGTGCGGCCCAGCAGCACCGGGATGAACTCGTCCTGCTTCCGCTCGCCGACGCCCACCTCTTCTTCCGGGGACTGGCCGGGTCCGCCCATGCGGCCGGAGGCGCCGGGTACCGGAAGCACGTCGGCGCGCTCCAGGTCGAGGGCGCCGACGGCGCGCAGCGTCAGTCCTCCGATGCCGCTGACGACCTCACGAGGACCCTCTGCGGTGACCAGCTCGACGGTCACCGCGCCGTTCGCCGCCGAGCCACCGGCGTACAGGACCTCGTAGGGGGCAATGGCGTCGAGCGGGTCGAAGCCATCGAACAGGACGACCTGGGTGTGCATGGGTGTGGGGTTCCTTCGGCGTCGATTTCCATCGGGACGCTCCGAAGTCAACCGGCTTCCCGGGTGCTCGCCCAGTGGCACTGGTGACATGTTGCAACGGGATAGTGCCAACCCTGTCCTGAAGGGGGTGTACTGCGATGACGTGGGCCTTCCGGAAGGGCGGCCCGGGTCTGCAAGGCTGGTGGGGAGGTAGGTTCTGGCCATGCATACGGTTGCCGTGCTCGCGTTGGATCAGGTGATCCCGTTCGACCTGTCCACCCCCGTCGAGGTCTTCTCCCGGACCCGCCTGCCCGACGGGCGCCCCGGCTACCAGGTACGGGTGTGCGCCGAGCGCGACGAGGTCGACGCCGGAGCCTTCACCCTGCGTGCCCCCTGGGGCCTGGAGGGCCTTCAGGGCGCGGACACGATCATCGTGCCGGGCGTCGCCGATCTCGCCGCCCCACTCCCTCCCGCCGTGCACGACGCGCTGCGGTCGGCCGCTGCCGACGGCACCCGGATCGCTTCCATCTGCGTGGGCACCTTCCCCCTGGCTGACACCGGGCTCCTCGACGGACTGCGCGTCACGACCCACTGGCGCGCGGCCGGTCTGCTGGCTGCCGCCCACCCGGACCTCGACGTCGACCCGGACGTCCTCTACGTCGACAACGGCCAGTTGCTCACCTCGGCCGGCGCCGCTGCGGGCATGGACCTGTGTCTGCACATGATCCGTCGTGACTACGGCTCGGCCGTCGCCGCCGACGCCGCCCGCCTGTCAGTGATGCCTCTCGAACGAGAGGGCGGACAGGCGCAGTTCATCGTCTACGACCACGCACCCACACCGCAGGGCTCCGAACTCGAGACGCTGCTCACCTGGCTACGGGAGAACCTGGCCCGCGACCTCACCCTCGCCGACATCGCCGAGCGGGCCGGAACCAGCACCCGAACCCTGATCCGGCGCTTCCGCGACCAGACCGGCACCACGCCGCTCCAGTGGCTCCACCGAGCCCGCATCCGCCAGGCACAGCACTTGCTGGAAACCACGGAGCACTCCGTGGAGCGCATCGGCGGCCAGGTCGGCTTCGGCTCACCCACCACCTTCCGTGACCGCTTCAAACGCACCACCGGCGTCAGCCCGCAGACCTACCGGCGCACCTTCAGTTGAACAGCCACATGAGACGTCGTCTCAAGAGGGGCGCCGCAGCTCGTGGCGGAGGTCTTCCAGCTCGTTCCCGCCGGCCATCTGCCTCGTCAGCTCGTCCAGTGTGATGTCGTGCCGTTCGTCGTTGCCCACCATGGTGCCGCGCTTCAGGAGTACGAAGCGGTCGCCCACCAGATACGCGTGGTGCGGGTTGTGGGTGATCAGAACGACGCCCAGGCCCTGGTCCCGTGCCGCCGCCACGTACTTCAGGACCACGCCGGACTGCTTCACGCCCAGCGCCGCGGTCGGCTCGTCCAGTACCAGGACCTTCGCGCCGAAGTGCACCGCGCGGGCGATCGCAACGCACTGGCGCTCACCGCCGGAGAGGGTGCCGATGGGCTGGTCGACGTCGCGCAGGTCGATGCCCATGCGGAGGAGTTCCTCCCGGGTGGTGCGGCGCATGTGGTCGACGTCCATGCGCTTGAACGGGGCGACGCCCTTGCGCGGCTCGGAGCCGAGGAAGAAGTTGCGCCAGACCGGCATGAGGGGGACGACGGCCAGGTCCTGGTAGACGGTGGCGATGCCGCGGTCCAGGGCCTCGCGCGGGGAGGAGAGGCGGGTCTCCTCGCCGTCGAGGCTCAGGGTGCCGCCGTCGTGCTGGTGCAGGCCGGAGATGATCTTGATGAGGGTCGACTTGCCGGCGCCGTTGTCACCCAGCACGCAGGTGATCTCGCCCGCGTGGACCTCCAGGGACACGCCTTCGAGGGCGCGGACGTTGCCGTAGTTCTTGCTGACGCCGGACAGCTCGACGAGCGCCGTACGTGCTCGGGTCCCGGTCACTTGGTGGCCTCCGCGCGCTTGCGGACCCAGGCGTTGAGCAGGGTCGCCAGGAGCAGCATCGCTCCGAGGAAGAACTTGAACCAGTCGGGGTTCCACTCGGCGAAGACGATGCCCTTGCTGGTCATGCCGAAGATGAGGGCGCCGACCGCCGAGCCGACGGCGCTGCCGTAGCCGCCGGTGATCAGACAGCCGCCGATGACGGCCGCGATGATGTAGATCAGCTCGTTGCCGACGCCCTCGCCGGACTGGACGACGTCGTAGGAGAAGAGCAGGTGCTGGCCCGAGACCCAGGCGCCGAACGCCACGCCCATGTAGAGGCCGATCCGGGTCCTGGTGACCGGGACGCCGACCGCGCGGGCGGCGTCCTTGTTGCCGCCGACCGCGAAGACCCAGTTGCCGGCGCGGGTGCGCAGCAGGATCCAGCTGGCGACGGCGACCAGGGCGAGCCACCACAGGATGGTGACCTTGAAGCCGACGCCGCCGACGGTGATCGTGGAGGCGAAGACCTCGCGGGCGGAGCCGAAGCCCTCCATGTCGGCGATCGTCTTGGTGGAGACGGTGCCGTCGATCAGCTTGGTGAAGCCCAGGTTCAGGCCGGTCAGCATGAGGAAGGTGCCCAGCGTGATGATGAAGCTGGGCAGCCTGGTGCGGGTGAGCATGAAGCCGTTGAAGACGCCGATCGCCAGGGTGACCAGCAGGGACACGCCGACGCCTACCCAGACGTTGGCGGTCATCTGGTAGCTGAACATCGACGACACCAGGGCCGACGACGTGACCATGACGCCCGCGGACAGGTCGAACTCGCCGCCGATCATCAGCAGCGCCACCGGGACGGCCATGATGCCGATCGTGGAGGCGGCGTAGAGGACCGTGCTGAGGCTGGAGGCGCGCAGGAAGCTGTCGGCGAAGAACGCGAAGAAGGCGAAGACGGCGATCGCGCCGACGACGGAGCCGAGTTCCGGGCGGCCCAGCAGTTTCCGCAGCGGGGAAGACTGCAGAATCCTTTCGTCAGACCGGGCTTCCGCGGCAGCGCTCATCGGGTGCCCCGCTTCGTGTAGCCGGCCAGTTCGGCGGCGTCGTCCTTGGTGACGATCTGCGGTCCGGTGAGCACCGGCCTGCCGCCGCCGAGGACGTCGGCGTTGTACTTGTACAGCCACAGCAGGTCGACCGCCTCGTAGCCCTGGAGGTAGGGCTGCTGGTCGACGGCGAAGCCGAGGGTGCCGTCCTCCAGGCCGGCGGCCACCTTGGCGTTGAGGTCGAAGGTGTCGATCTCGGCCTTGCTGCCCGCGCCCTGCTTGGCCTTCACGGCGGTGTCGGCGTAGGGGGCGCCGAGGGTGACCACGGCGTCGACGGCCTTGTCGGTCTGGAGCTTGGCCTCGATGGCGGACTGCACGTCCGGCATGCTGGTGCCGTTGACGTAGAGCCGCTCGACCGTGCCGTCGAAGGTCTTCTCCACGCCGTCGCAGCGCTGCTCGTGACCGACGTTGCCCTGCTCGTGCAGCACGCAGACCGCCTGCTCGCGCCCGCGCTCGTTGAGCTCCTCGCCGACCGCCTCACCGGCGATGGTCTCGTCCTGGCCGACGTGGGTGAGGGCGCCGAACTCCTTGGACTCCTGCGAGCCGGAGTTCACGGTGATCACGGGGATGCCCGCCTTCTGCGCACGGGCCAGGGCGGACTTCATGGCGGCGGGCTTGGCGAGGGTGACGATGATCCCGTCGACCTTCTTGTCGATGGCCGTGTTCACCAGCTCCGCCTGCTGCTGGGCCTCGTCGTCCTGGGAGTACAGGAAGTTGATGTTGTCCTTCACCGCGGCCTGCTCGGCGCCGCTCTGGACGATGTCCCAGAACGAGTCGCCGTCACCCGAGTGAGTGATCATCGCGAAGGTCCAGCGGGGCGTGTTCACCGCCGCCTTCCCCTGGGCCGACGCGGCCTTGCGGGCGTCCTCGGCGCGCTTGCCGCCCGTACTGCTGCAGCCGGCCAGGGACACCGACAGTGCCCCTGCCAGCGCTATGCCTACCCAGGTCCGAAACCGTGCCACGAGGCCGTGCCCTTCTTGCTGTGCCGTGCTGTGCGTGCCGGAGTCCGCGGAACCCGGCCGGGTTCTCGAAACCCCAAACGCCCCATTGTCCGACATGGGAAACGATCACTCGGAGCCGGGGAGCAGGCGTCGGTCACATTGTCCGGACATGGCGACGAACTCGCACGACGAGCGGCAGACGGACGGCGCGGCGTGCGGACGGACGGACGGACAGTGTGGCGTACGGAGGAACAGCGCGGCGTGCGGACGGCGCGGCATACAGCAGACGAGCGGCGCTACGTGCCGGGCGGCGCACCGCGCGGCTGCTCCACGCCGCCGGCCGGCCCGGGTCAGGACCGTACGAGGAGCTGGAACTCGAAGGAGTAGCGGGACGGCCGGTAGGTGTGCGTGCCGAACTCGACCGCGCGTCCCGTGTCGTCGAACGTCGTGCGTTCCATGGTGAGCAGGGGGGCGCCCTCGTCCTCGCCGAGCCGCTCGGCCTCGCCGGCGGTGGCGGCCCGGGCGCCGATGGACTGGCGGGCGCTGTGCAGGGTGATCCCGGCGGCGCGCATCAGCCGGTACAGGCCGGTGGCCTCCAGCTGCCCGGTGTCCAGGTCGAAGAGACCGGGCGGCAGGTAGTTGCACAGGTACGCCATCGGCTCCCCGTGCGTCAGCCGCAGCCGCTCCACCCGGTGCACGTCGCTCCCCTCCGCGACGCCGAGCGCGGCGGCGACCTCGGCGGTCGCGGGGACGACGGTGTTGACCAGGACCTTCGTGGCCGGACGCTGCCCCGCCGCCTCCAGGTCGTCGTAGAGACTGCTGAGCTCGAGCGGGCGCCTGACCTTGCTGTGCACGACCTGGGTGCCGACGCCCCGGCGGCGCACGAGCAGGCCCTTGTCGACGAGCGACTGGATGGCCTGGCGGACGGTGGGCCGGGACAGACCGAGCCGCGCGGCGAGCTCGATCTCGTTGCCCAGCAGGCTGCCCGGGGTCAGCGCGCCGCGCTCGATCGCCGCCTCCAGCTGCTGCGACAGCTGGAAGTACAGCGGCACGGGGCTGCTGCGATCCACGCTGAGGTCCAGCGACACGGTCGGATCCACTTCTGGTTTCGGCACGGGCCGAGCGTAGCTCCGTGCGCTGTTGACGGGAAGTTGTGTAGTTCGATTGTCCGGACATACGCATTGACAGTGCGTGGGCTGTGAGCCCACTTTGATTCCATGCGCATCGGGGTCATCGGGACGGGCCGCATCGGCACCGTTCACGCCAACACGCTCAGCCGCCATCGCGATGTCGGGTCCCTGATCCTCACGGACGCCGACCTCGCGCGGGCGCAGGACCTGGCCCACCGGCTGGGCGAGACGGCGGCACCAGGAGTGGACGAGATCTTCCAGTGGGGCGTGGACGCCGTGGTCATCACCACGGCGACGCCGGCCCACGCCGAACTGATCAGCCGGGCGGCACGCTCGGGGCTGCCGGTGTTCTGCGAGAAGCCCATCGCGCTGGACGTGCCGGGCACGCTGCAGGCGATCGCCGAGGTGGAGGCCGCCGGGACGATTCTCCAGATGGGGTTCCAGCGCCGCTTCGACGCCGGCTACACGGGGGCCCGCGAGGCGGTACGGTCCGGGCGGCTCGGCCGGCTGCACACCGTCCGGGCCGTGACCAGCGACCAGGCGCCGCCGCCGGCCGCGTATCTGCCGCAGTCCGGCGGGCTCTACCGGGACACGCTCATCCACGACTTCGACATCCTGCGCTGGGTGTCCGGCCGGGAGATCACCGACGTGTACGCCGCCGGCTCCGACGCCGGTCCGCCGGTGTTCCGCGCGGCGGACGACGTGGACACCGGCGCGGCGCTCCTCACGCTGGACGACGGCACGCTGGCCACGGTGACGGCGACGCGGCTGAACGGCGCGGGGTACGACGTGCGCATGGAGCTGGCCGGGGAGCTGGACCAGATCGTCGTCGGCCTGGACGACCGTACGCCGATCGCCTCGACGGAGCCGACCGGGCCGCCGGCCGCGGACAAGCCGTGGACCGGCTTCGTGGAGCGGTTCGGGCCCGCCTACGAGGCGGAGCTGGCCGCGTTCGTCGAGGTCGTGCGCGGCGAGCGGGCCAACCCGTGCGACGGGCGCGAGGCGTTGCAGGCCCTGCGGATCGCCGAGGCCTGCGAGATCTCCCGGCGCGAGCGCAGACCGGTGCGGCCGGCGGAGGTCCCGGGGGCCGCGGCGTCCGTCGCGGGGTGAGCGGGCGAGGGGTGAGGGACGTCGGGCACGTCCTCTTGCGAGAGGCGGGGACGGAGGGCCGTCCCCGCGCACGTCGGAGCGCAAGCACAGGGACGGCCGGTTCCAGGAGATCAGTGCGTCCAGCCAGGGCCGGACTTCAGGAGCGCGCGAGGAGTCCGCGTTCCAGGGCGACGACGACGGCGCGCGTACGGTCGCTGACGTCGAGTTTCGCGAAGACCCGCAGAAGATGCGTCTTCACCGTGGCCTCGCCGATGACCAGGCGACGGCCGATCTCGGCGTTGGACAGGCCGTCGGCGACCGCGTTCAGCACCTCCCACTCGCGGGCGGTGAGCGCGACCGGCTCGGGGCGGCGCATCCGGGCCACGAGACGCTCCGCGACCTTGGGCGCGAGGACCGTCTCACCGCGCGCCGCCGAGCGGATGGCGTCGGCGAGCTGCTCGCGGGTGGTGTCCTTGAGGAGGTAGCCGACGGCGCCGGCCTCCACGGCTCGTTCGATCTCGGCGTCGGTGTCGTACGTGGTGAGGATCAGCACCCGGGTGACCACCGGCAGGGTGACGATTTCGGTGGTGGCGGCCACTCCGTCGAGCACCGGCATGCGCAGATCGAGGAGGGCCACGTCGGGGGCGAGCCGCTCGACGAGGTCGACGCCCTCGCGGCCGTCGCTCGCCTCGCCGACGATCTCTATCGTCGGCTCGTTGGCCAGCAGGGCGATGACTCCGGCGCGCATCACGGCATGGTCGTCGACCACGACCACCCGGATCCGGCCGTACGCGGTGTCGGTCATGGGTGGTCCTGACTGTGCGTGGGGAGGCTGGCGAGGACACGGGTGCCGTCCCCGAGGGAGCTGGTGACGGCGAGTTCGCCGTCGAGTTCGGCCAGTCGTCGGCGCATGCCGTCGAGGCCGAAGCCACGGGACTCCTCGACGACGAAGCCGCAGCCGTCGTCGGTGATCTCCAGTTCGACACCGCCCGGGAATTCGGTGAGGACGACGCCGACGGTGGAAGCGCCCGAGTGTTTGCGCACGTTGGCGAGGGACTCCTGGGTGCAGCGCAGCAGGGCGACGCGGGTGCGCTGGTCCAGGTCGATGTCGGGCAGTTCGGCGGTGACGGTGAGGCCGGTGTCCTGGACGAAACGATCCAGGGTTCTGCGCAGGGTGGTGGCCGGCGAGCCGGGTGCGACGCCGCTTTCGGGGGCGGAGCCGACGAGTACCCGGGCCTCGGCCAGGTTCTCGCGCGCGGTCTGTTCGATGGAGGTGAGCTGCTCGGCGCAGCGCGCGGGGTCGGTGACGGTGGCGGCGCGGGCGGCCTCCGCGAGCACCACGATGGAGGCGAAGCCCTGGGCCAGGGTGTCGTGGATCTCCCGGGCGAGCCGTTCGCGCTCTTCGGCCGCGCCCTGCTGCTGATACGCGGCCGCCAGCTTCTCCTGGGTGGCGGTCAGTTCGGCGGTCAGTCGCTCCTGGCGCTCGTTGCTCTGGCCGACGAAGCGGTGCACCCACAGCCCCAGGCCCACCCCTGCGGCGTAGGCGACGACGGTGAAGACCGTGTTCCCCGTGAGGAATTGAGGGCTCCAGCCCTGGCCGAGCGTGCCGCCGAACACGGTGAGGGCCGCGGCGGTCCCGCTGAGTGTGATCGCGTCCCGCGGGGCGCGGGTGAAGAGCCAGAACTGCGGCAGGGACACCACGTAGAAGGCAGCCCCGCCGTCCAGGAGGCAGGACGCCGCGCCCAGGACGAGACCGAGGACGGCGAGGTAGGTACGGGGACGCAGGACGGGGTTGTCCGGCCGGGTGAGAACGACGGTGTGACACAGCGCGATCACGGCGAGCAGGCCGAGCAGCCAGTACCTCCGGGCCGGCGACGCGTCGAGTACGGCGACGGCCGGGGGCAGCAGGCCGAACAGGACCCAGCCTGCTGAGTTCCAGCGGCGGACACGGTCCACGGTGAGTCGGTCGCCCGGCTGCCGCTGCCACTTGGTCACGGTGATTCACCTCGCTTCTGGGCGAGTTGAGGGGCCGACGGTCGATTCGGTCAGCTTACCGATTCCAGGGTGCGGGGGGCCTGTTCGGTGCTGCGGTGAGCACGGCGGACTCCGCGCGAGGGCCACCAGTTGACCTCGCCGAGCAGGAGCATCATGGACGGCAGGACCAGCATGCGGATGACGAAGGCGTCCAGGAGGACGGCGACCGCGAGGCTGAAGCCGATCTGCTTCATCTCGATCAGGTGCAGGGCCGCGAAGCTGGCGAAGACCGTGACCATGACCACGGCGGCGCTGGTCACCACACCCGCCGAGCTGCCGATGCCCTCGATCACGGCCTTGCGGGTCGGGACTCCGCGCAGGGCGGCCTCCCGGATCCGGCTGATCACGAAGACCTGGTAGTCCATCGACAGGCCGAACAGGATCACGAAGAGGAACAGCGGGACCCGGGCGCCGATCGAACCGGTGGAGGTGAAGTCGACCAGGCCTTCGGCCCAGGTGTGCTGGAAGACCATGACGAGAACGCCGAGCGAGGCGGCGGCGGACAGGAGGTTGAGGACGATGCCGACCAGGCCGAGGACCACGGAGCGGAACGCCCAGACGGTCATGACGAAGGTCACCAGGAGCAGCGCCCCGATGATGAGCGGCAGCTTCTGTTCCTGGTGGGTCGGATAGTCGGCGTAGCGGGCGACGTCTCCGGTCACCGCGGTCTCGGCACCGTTCACCCGGCCGACGGTCTCCGGGAGGTGCTTGTCGCGGATGTCCTCGAGCGAGGACCGGGCCTCGTCGCGGCTGACGTAGTACGGGACCTGCAGTTGGAGCATGCTGATCCGCTTGTCGGGCGACGTGGTCAGCCGGGAGGTGCCGCTCAGGCGCGGGTCGTCCTCGACGTCGGCGGCGAGTGCGCGCAGGGCGGCGGTCACTTCGGGCGAACGGCCGGCGTCGGCGCGGACGACGACCTGGTGCATGGACTTCAGCTCCGGGTAGGCCGCGTTCAGCCGGTCGTAGACCTGCATGGCGGCGATGGAGCGGGAGTGTGTCTCGCGGCCCATGTCGGTGAGTTTGAGGCCGAGGACCGGGGCGGCGAGGGCGATCAGCGCGAGAACGGTGACGGTGAGCGTGGCGACGGGGTGCTTGGTGACGGGGCGCAGGACGGCGGCGGTCAGGCGGCCGGGGCCGGCCCGGTGCGTCTTCTGCTTCTTCGGCGCGAGACCCCGGGCCGCTCGGCGCTCGGCACGGCGCTCGGCGCGCATGCCCAGGGCGGCGAGCAGGGCGGGCAGCGCGGTCAGGGAGCTGACGACGGCGACGAGGGTGACGACGATCGCGCCGGTGGCGATGGACGAGAAGATGACGTCGTCGGCGAGGTAGAGGGTGGCACTGGAGACGGCGACGGCGAGTCCGGAGACGACGACGGCCCGTCCGGACGTGGCGGCGGCGAGTTCGACGGCGGCCCGCGGGCTCAGTGTGCCGCCCGAGCGGGCCCGTTCCTCACGTTCCCGCTTGAGGTAGAAGAGCGTGTAGTCGACACCGACGGCGAGGCCGATGAGCAGGATGATGTTGATGCCGATGCCGTTGTCGGGGAAGACGTGCGAGGCCACCATCGACAGGCCGACGGCCGCGGCGATCGAGGTCAGGGCGAGCAGCAGCGGCACGAGGGCCATGGCCACCGAGCTGAAGATCAGCAGCAGGGTGACGAGGGTGACCGGCAGGGCGATCATCTCGGTGCGCGCGAGGTCGTCACCGCGCAGTTCGTCGACGCCCTTGCTGATGGACGGCGACCCGGTCTCCTCGACGCGCAGCGAGGGGTTGGCCTCCTGTACGGCCTCGGTCTGCTCGATCAGCGCGTCGACGTGCTCCTTGCCCTCCCGCTCCGGGGCCTTCATGGTGACGGTGACCCGCACCGCCGTGTCGCCCGCGCTGCGTACCGGATCCTCGACGGAGAGCACCTCGGGCAGTTCGGCCATCCGGGCGGCGACGTCGGCGGCGGCCGAGTCGGCGGCGGCGACGTCGAGCCTGCCGGTGCCCGGCTTGGCGGTGATCAGGACGTGCTCGACGGGGCGCTGCTGCAGTCCGCCCTCCGCGGCGATCGCCTCGCCGCGTCCCGCCTCGCCGATGCGGAAGTCCTCGGTGGTCGCCTCGTTGGTGCCGACGCAGAGGCCGGCACCGAGGCACAGGACGACGAACACGAACCAGCCGACGATGCCCCGCCAGGGGTGGGCAGCGCTCCAACGAGCCATGCGTACAGGAAGATTCCTCATGGCGCCCATGCTCTTCGCCGGGGGTGTGGCCCCGACAGCGGCGACCGGTTGAACTTGGGGTCCACCGACTGGTGGACGGACCCCGGGTGAGGCCGCCATCACCGCGTCGCCCCGGGCGATGGGGGTGCCGCCGATCTCCAGGGGCTGGCGGCGTATCGGTGACCGCCGGCTAGTGCCCGTCCTCCTCCTGTTCCTCGTACTCCTCCAGGAGTCCCGCGTCGTACGCCAACAGTGCGATCTGCACCCGGTTGTCGAGGTCGAGCTTGGCCAGGATGCGGGAGACGTGCGTCTTGACGGTGGCGACGCTCATGAAGAGTTCCGCCGCGATGGCTGCGTTGGCCATGCCCCGGCCGACGGCGACGGCGACTTCACGCTCGCGGTCGTTGAGGGCGGCTATGCGCGTACGCGCGCGTGCGCGTCTGGTGTCGGCGGCGGAGCCTGCCGCGTGTTCCATCAGCCGCCGGGTCACGGCGGGCGACAGGACGGGGTCGCCGGCCGCGACCCTGCGCACCGCGTCGAGGATCTCGGGGGGCGGGGTGTCCTTGAGGACGAACCCCGCGGCACCGGCGCGCAGGGCCCGCAGCACCTGCTCGTCCGCGTGGAAGGTGGTGAGCACGACGACCTGCGGGGCGTCCGGGCGGCCCCGCAGCCGCTCGGTGGCCGTCAGGCCGTCCACCACCGGCATCCGGATGTCCATGAGGACGACGTCCGGGCGGGTGCGGTCGACGAGCGCCTCGACCTCGTCGCCGTCGGCGGCCTCGCCGACGATCTCGACGTCGTCGGCGCCGCCCAGCATGAACGACAGCCCGGCCCGTACCAGCGGGTCGTCGTCGACGAGGAGCAGTCTGATGGCAGTCATGGCCCCTACGTAATCACGGCTGCCGGTGGCCGACTTGGTCCCTGCGGCGACCGCGGCCCGGCGCCGGCGGCCACCCGACGCGGGGCATCCGACGCGGGGCATCCGATGCCGGCGCGGGTCACCCGACGCGGGGCCCCGACGCGGGCCGTCCGACGCCGGCGCGGGTCACCCGGCTCACGCCCACGGCAGCCGGGCCCGCACTTCGAAGCCGCCGTCGGGTGTGGGGCCGTGGTCCAGGGTGCCGCCCGCGAGCGTGGCGCGCTCGGTCAGCCCGATCAGGCCCTGACCCGAGCCGGGCACGTCGGGCACCTCGCCCGCGGGCGGGGAGTTGCGCACGGACAGGGCGAGACCGTCGCCCGGGGCCCCGGTGACGGAGACGGTGACCGCGGTGCCGGGGGCGTGCTTGCGCGCGTTGGTCAAGGCCTCCTGGGCGATGCGGTAGGCGGTGCGGCCGACGGACGCGGGCACGGCGGCGGGGTCGGTGACGCGTCCCGCGAGGGCGACCTCCATGCCGGCCTCGCGGGACTCGGCGACCAGGGCGTCGAGCGCCGCGAGCGTCGGCTGGGGACGGCCCGCGTCGTCGGGCTCGGCGGCCCGCAGGACGCCGATGATCTCCCGCAGGTCCTGGAGGGCGTCGTGCGCGCTCTCGCGGATGACACCGGCCGCCCGCGCCACGTCCTCGCGGGACGCGTCCGGCCGGAACTCCAGAGCGCCCGCGTGCACGCTCAGCAGCGTCAGCCGGTGCGCGAGGACGTCGTGCATCTCGCGGGCGATGGCCTCCCGTGCCAGCCGCTGCGCATGCTCGGCACGGAGCCGGGCCTCCGTCTCGGCGCGCCGGGCCCGGTCGCGCAGGCTGAGCATGAGCTGCCGCTTGGAGCGGGCGAGCATGCCCCAGCCCGCCACCGCGGCGGCGAGCAGGATGCCGAAGAAGACGACCCCCAGGTAGGGCAGCTCGGGGTCGGGGCGCACCCAGTAGAAGACGGGCTGAAGGACGATGTGCGCGCCCGCCACCCAGGCCACGTACCGGAAGGGCCGGTGCACGGCCACGGTGAAGAGGGAGACGAGAGCGGTGCCGCTCGACGTGACCGACAGGAAACCGATGGGCACCATGGCCGCGGCGAGTGCGACCGGCCACCGGCGCCTGAGCCAGACGGCGGCACAGGAGAGGGCGCCGATCACCTGGTCGGCGACCTCCATGGAGTGCGGGAGGTGCGGCTCGTTCTCCAGCGCGTCCGCGCTGAGGATGCCGATCACGACGGCGATCAGGAAGCAGCTGAAGTCGACGGCCCAGTCGCGCGCGGTCCGCCGGGACCGCCTGGACCGCTGCGATCGCCGGGATCGCGGTCCGGACGGTTCGTGGTCTTCGTCGTCCGGACCCGGGTCGAGCTGTGCGATCAGCGCCGAGGGCAGCAGCCAGCGACGCTCGGGGAACGCCGGGGTGATCCGCGCCGGCCCTTCATTGTTCACAGTCGACGAATCTACGCAGCGCCGGCCGCCGTGACCGCCGTGCGTACGGGATCGCCGACCGAAGTCGCGGAACCGCATACCTTCGGCGCGCGGAACGACGGGGAACGGGGACTTCGGTCGGACGTGGGCTCGCCCCGCGGCCGATGCGCGTGGGGGGTCCGCGGGGCGAGAGTCGGGGGCATGAAGGAACTACTGGGAATCATCGGCTTCTTCACCCTGGTGCAGGGCGTGGCGGGCCTGGTGCACGAGTTCACCGACTGGGACTGGGGGCTCGTGCACCGGGTCGGCTTCCTGGACGGCTACGAGATCTACGCGAGTGTGGCCCTCGTGGTGCTGGCCCTCGCGTTGTTCGCCGCCGCCGAGAGCCGGAAACCCGGGTGAGGAGCCGGGGTACCGCCTCCGGTGCCGCGGCCCTCAGCAGCCGTGGTCGACGAGGTCGAACGAGGAGTAGTGGTCGGCCGTGTAGTAGTCCTCCCGGTACTCCTCACCGGTGACGATGCGGCGGGCGCCACGCGTGTCGGAGCCGGGCGTGATCACCGTGTACTCGTGGTAGTAGCCGGTGGACCGGCTGGGCAGGATGCCCTCCCGGTTCTGGAAGACGGTCCCGTCCTGTTCGAACGGGTAGGGACCGCCCTGCTCGATCAGGTCGAGCGTGTCGTGCGCCTGGGAGGGCAGGTCGCTGTAGCAGATGTCGCCGACCGCCGTGGTGGCGGCACCCGCCGCGGTGGCGGAGACGGTGCCGCCCACGAAAAGGGCGGACAGGACTGCGGCTGCTGCGCCGAGCCGAGCGGCGCGTGGGGGGAATCGCATGACCTCATGATGACGCGCGTAGATAGTGGCATGTCAATGACAAGGTCGTGGAGTTTCCCGGGAAGTCATATGTGTTTTCGGCGAGTTCACCCGCCGCCGCCCGGGGTCCGTCCGCCCGGGCGGCGGGGCCGCGGCCCGGGTGCGGTCACGCGCTCTCGGGCAGCTCGTACGTCCCGTACTCGGGGCGTCCTGCCAGGTCGTACGACTGGATGGAGACGCCCGCCGCCGTCACGCGCCCGCCGGTGTGCCGGAAGGCCGTCGGCCGGGCGCCCTCCGCGAAGAGGCGGCGCCCGGCGCCGAGCACCACGGGGAAGGTCAGCAGGTGGACGGTGTCGACGAGGTCGAGCGCCAGCAGCGACCCCGCGAGGGCTCCGCTGCCGTGCACCTGGAGCTCCCCGTCGGTGCGCTCCTTCACCGCGGTGACCTCCTTGGCGAGGTCGCCGCCGAGCACGGTCGTGCCCGCCCAGCCCGGGTCGGTGAGGGTGGTGGAGGCGACGTACTTCGGCAGACTGTTCAGCTTGGCCGCGACGGGGTCGGCCGGGTCGGTGATCTTCGGCCAGTAGGAGGCGAAGATCTCGTACGTGCGACGGCCGAGGAGGAACGCGCCGACGCGGCCGAACACCTCGTTGACGAACCGGCCGAAGTCCTCGTCGCCGTACGGGACGCTCCAGCCGCCCTGGCCGAAGCCGTCGCGGGTGTCCTCCTGTGGTCCGCCGGGGGCCTGGTAGACGCCGTCGAGGGTGAGGAAGGTGGTGAGTACGAGCTTGCCCATGACGGGTGCCTGCTTTCCGGTGCCGTGAGTCGTGTTGTCATGGGTTCAGACTCCGCCGGCGCCGGCGACTCATCGGTCAGGTCGACGTCCGTTCGCCGCCAGCGTGTGCGGGGCGGGCCCGCTGGGATGGACCCATGAACACGAACTCACTCACTCACTCTTCGGCCGCCCTCCTGACCGGCCGGACGGCCCTGGTGACGGGCGGCAGCCGCGGTATCGGTGCGGCGACCGCGTTGCGACTGGCGCGGGAGGGCGCTGACGTGGCCCTCACCTACGTCAACGGCAAGGACGCGGCCGAGGACGTCGTACGGGCCGTCGAGGCCCTGGGGCGCCGGGCGGTGGCCCTGCGGGCGGACTCCGCCGACGCGGAGGAGGCGGCGGGGGCGGTGGAGCGTGCGGCACGAGCGCTCGGCGGCGGCCTCGACGTGCTGGTCAACAACGTGGGCCTGGGCCTGCTCGGCCCCCTCGACGGTCTGTCGCTCGCCGATGTCGACCGGCTGCTGGCCGTGAACGTCCGCGGGGTCTTCCTCACCTCGCAGGCGGCCGCGTCCCGCATGACCGAGGGCGGCCGGATCATCACCGTCGGCACCTGCATGACGCAGCGGGTGCCGGGCCCGGGAGGGACGCTGTACGCGATGAGCAAGTCGGCGCTGATCGGGCTGACCAAGGCCCTGGCCAGGGAGCTCGGTCCGCGGGGGATCACGGCGAACATCGTCCACCCGGGGCCGATCGACACCGACATGAACCCGGCGGGCGGTCCCTACGCGGACGCGCAGGCGGCCATGACCGCGCTGGGCCGCTTCGGCACCGCGGACGAGGTCGCGTCGACGGTGGCGTACCTGGCGGGCGCCTCGTACGTCACGGGCGCGGAGTTCGCGGTGGACGGCGGACACGCGGCATAGGCGGTACGCCTGGGTAAGCGGTACGCCCGAGCGGGCGGGGTACGCCCGAATGAGCGGTACGCCCGAGGGGCCGGGGTGCGCCCGAGGGAGCGGGTACGCCCGACGGGGCGGGGTGCGCCCGAGGGAGCGGGTGCGCCTGACGGGGCGGGGTGCGCCCGACGGGACGGGATACGCCCAAGGGGCCGGGGTGCGCCCAAGGGGCCGGGTAGGCCTCGTCAGGCGGCGGTCCCGCGTCGACGGGCGGCATGCGCGCGGGGCGCACCGGTGCTGTCCGGCCGGTGCGCCCCGCGGGTCGGTGAGCGGCGGGTCAGCCGCCGAGCTCCTGGTGGCGGGCGGCCAGGCGGCTGGTGCCGTCCTCCGTCAGGGAGCCGAACAGGCGCAGGCGGGAGATGCCGCCGTCGGGGAAGATGTCCACGCGCGCGTGGGTACCGACGGCCGCCTCGGGCAGGACGAAGCGGTGGTTGGTGTCGGGCTGCATCCGGGTGCGCGGGAGGACCTCGCGCCACTCGCCGTCCTCGCCGTCCCGCACGGACACCGACGCCCAGCCCGCCGAGTTGCCCTTCAGGTACGCCGTGTCGATCTCGATCGCGCGGATCTGTACGCGGTCCACCAGGCGGTAGCTGATCCAGTCGTGGCCCTGGTCGCGGCGGCGGCGGGTCTCCCAGCCGTCGTCCATCTTGCGGGAGCGGCCAGGCTGGATGGTGTTGGTGGCCGGCGAGTAGAAGAGGTTGGAGGCGTCCTCGACCTGGCCGCCGTTCTCCAGGGCGACGACGTCGAAGGTGCCGAGGGCCGCGAGCCACGCCGGGTCCGGGACGACCTCGCCGTACACGCGCAGGCGGGCGATGCCCCCGTCGGGGTGCTGCTTGAGGCGGAGGTGGGTGAAGCGCTGCTCGGCCGGGACGGCGAAGCCGTTGGCCGCGTGGCCGCCGACCGCCGTGCGCGGGACGAGGGTCGTCCACTTCACGTCGTCGGCGAGCAGTTCCTCGGGCGACGGGGAACCCGCGACCGAGGTGCCCTCGACGGAGACCGCCTGCGGGTAGTTGCCGCGGAAGTGGGCGGTGTCGACGACGATGCCGCGGATCACGCCGGGGGCGCCGAGGCGGATCAGCGCCCAGTCGTGGTCGTCCTCGGTGGGCCAGGGCTGGTCGGCCGAGACGCCGCGGCGCCGGCGGGTCTCCCAGCCGTCCATGACCTTGCCCTTGTGCCCGAAGTGCTCGGGGTCGAACTCGGCGGGCCCGGGCACCAGCAGGTTCTCGCGCTGGGCGAAGAACTCGTCGTTGGCGGCGACGACACCCGCGCCGAGCTGCCGGTCGGCAAGGTTGGCGTACTGGGTGAAGGGGAGGTCGGCGGTGCGGTAGTCCGCGTACGGGTCGCCGCCTCCGTAGGGGTTCGCGTCTCCGGTGAAGCTGGCCAACGAGGTGTTCTGCTGGGCCGTCACGGTGATCAGGTGTTCCTTTCGGGGTCGTTCGAGGTGATCTGGATTCAGGAGGTCCGGACGCGTCAGGTCCGGGTGAGGAGCTGTCCCTTCGGCTCGGTGAACGCGCCGTCCGCCACGACGCGCTGTCCGCGCAGCCAGGTGGACTTCACGACGCCGTACAGGGTCTTGCCCGCATACGCGGTGACGCGGTTCCGGTGCTGGAGGGCGGCCGGGTCGACGGTGAACGTCTCGTCGGGGGCGAGGACCGCGAAGTCGGCGTCGTGGCCGGCCGCGATGGCGCCCTTGTGCCCGTCGAGGCCGACCTGGCGGGCCGTGTTCGCGGACATCCAGCGCACGATGTCCTCCAGGCCGAGGCCGCGCTCGCGGGCCGCGGTCCACATGGCCGGCAGGCTGAGCTGGAGGCCGGCGATGCCGCCCCAGGCGGTGGCGAAGTCGTCGGTCTTCAGGTCGGCGGTGGACGGTGAGTGGTCGGTGACCACGCAGTCGATGGTGCCGTCGACGAGCGCCTGCCACAGCAGGTCCTGGTTGGCGGCCTCCCGGATGGGCGGGCAGCACTTGAACTCGCTGGCGCCGTCCGGCACTTCCTCGGCGGTGAGGGTGAGGTAGTGCGGGCAGGTCTCGACCGTCACGTTCACGCCGTCGGCGCGGGCCTCGGCTATCAGCGGCAGGGCGTCGCTGGAGGAGAGGTGCAGGACGTGCACGCGGGCGTTGAACCGCTTGGCCTGCGCGAGGAGGCCCGCGATCGCGGTGTCCTCGGCGTCGCGCGGGCGGCTGGCGAGGAAGTGCGCGTACTTCGGGCCGCCCTGCTGCGGGGCGGCGGCCAGGTGGTGCGGGTCCTCGGCGTGCACGATCAGCAGGCCGTCGAAGGCGGCGATCTCCGCGAGCGACCGGGCGAGCTGCTCCTGGTCGAGGTGCGGGAACTCGTCCACGCCCGACGGCGACAGGAACGCCTTGAAACCGAAGACCCCGGCCTCGTGCAGCGGGCGCAGGTCCTTGACGTTGTCGGGCAGCGCGCCGCCCCAGAAGCCGACGTCGATGTGCGCCTTGTCGGCGGCGACCTCGCGCTTGGTGCGCAGGTTGTCGACCGTGGTGGTCGGCGGGATGGAGTTGAGCGGCATGTCGACGAGGGTGGTGATGCCGCCGGCCGCCGCGGCGCGGGTGGCGGTCCAGAAGCCCTCCCACTCGGTGCGGCCGGGGTCGTTCACGTGCACGTGGGTGTCGACCAGGCCGGGCAGGACGACGTGGTCTCCGACGTCCTCCAGGCGGGCGCCGGCCGGTACGGGGGCGTCGTACGGCAGAACGGCCGCGATCTTGCCCCCGGTCACCGCGATCGACGCGGCGCGTGTCCCCTCGGGAGTGATGACGCGCGTCGAGCGCAGTACCAGTTCAGCCTCGGACACCCGAACCCCTCTCTCTGCCGCCGATTTCAACGTTCTGTTGAAGGAGTCTTCATTCCCCGTTCCACGACGTCAAGAGGCGCCCTTTGCGCGGACATGCCCGACGGCACCCTCTAGACGTTTCCACAAAGCGGAATTAGGATTCCAGCAAGCAGAACGTAGCTATGTACAAGCCGGTAGTCAACCGGCCGCCGGGTACGCTTCTTTCCTCCCGCCAGCCCCGAAAGGAACGTGCCGTGCCGACGTCCAGCGCCAGCACCACCGACTCCGCCAGGTCCGCCACAGGTGGCGTCCAGTCCCTGGAGCGCGCCTTCGACCTGCTCGAACGGATGGCGGACGCGGGCGGCGAGGTCGGCCTGAGCGAGCTCTCCGCGAGCAGCGGACTGCCGCTGCCGACCATCCACCGCCTGATGCGCACCCTCGTGGCCTGCGGATACGTACGCCAGCAGCCCAACCGGCGCTACGCGCTCGGCCCCCGTCTGATCCGGCTCGGGGAGTCCGCCTCCCGGCTGCTCGGCACCTGGGCCCGCCCGCACCTGGCCCGCCTGGTCGAGGAGACCGGCGAGACGGCGAACATGGCGCTGCTCGACGGGGACGAGATCGTGTACGTCGCGCAGGTGCCGTCCAAGCACTCGATGCGCATGTTCACCGAGGTCGGCCGGCGCGTCCTGCCGCACTCCACGGGCGTCGGCAAGGCACTGCTCGCGAACTTCCCGGCGGAGGAGGTGCGGGCCCTGCTGGGGCGGACCGGCATGCCGGCCGCGACCGAGAAGACGATCACCACGCCGGACGGCTTCATCGCGGCGCTGGAGGAGGTGCGGCGCCAGGGGTACGCGATCGACGACAACGAGCAGGAGATCGGCGTCCGCTGCCTGGCCGTCTCCGTGCCGGACTCCCCCACCGCGGCCGCCATCTCGATCTCCGGTCCGGCCGGCCGGGTCACGGAGGCCGCGACCGACCGGATGGTGCCGCTGCTCCAGCAGGTGGCGGCGGAACTGTCGGAGACCCTGCTCGCCTCGAACGGCAGTCCGGCCTCCTGACGCGCGCCGCGAACGGACCACCCCCGGCCTCCTGAGGCCGGGGGCTGCGGGCGTCGCGCGCCGACCCGCGCCGGCGGCGCGTCAGCGCCTCACCGGCGCGGCGGGGTGCCGAAGAGTTCCACCGCGTGACGGACGTCCGTCAGCCCCGGCGACAGGGCGCTGACGGAGCCGATCGCGCCCGCTATCAGCAGCAGGGAGCGGTGCAGCCGCGGCACCTCGGGGACACCGTGGTCCGTCATCGCGGCGAGGCCGGCCAGTTCGTCCTCGGCGACGGCCCGGTCCGGGAAATCGGTGGGCAGCAGGGCGAGTTGGCGGCGCAACCGGGACACAGCGGTCCGCAGTGCGGTCACCCTCACGTCCTCGTCGCCGACGGTCACGTGTCTCTGCCCCAAGCTCCGCAACACAGCCCCTCCCCCTCGCACCCCGTTGTGCGCCCCTCCGCGGTGAACGTGCCGCGCCCCTGCGGCGTCGGCCGACACCGGGGACGCGGGCCAGTAAACGCCACCCCGCACCGCACGCGCCACCGCGCGGGCCGAAATTCAGCCTCCGGAAACCCCGCGCACGCCTGAGCGTCCGGCGGGCGGTCGGGTATGCAGGACGCATGACGGACAACGAAGACCAGGTAGCGGGGCTGCTGCTGGCCGCCGGGGGCGGGCGTCGGCTCGGCGGACGCCCCAAGGCGCTGCTCGAACACCGGGGACATCCGCTCGTCGAACACGCGGTCGCCGCGTTGCGTGCGGCCGGTTGCGCCCATGTGCACGTCGTCCTGGGGGCACGGGCGGAGGACGTACGGGCGCGGGCGACGCTCGAAGGGTGCGTTCTCGTGGACAACCCGGACTGGGAGGACGGCATGGGGTCGTCGCTGCGCGCCGGGCTCGCCTCGCTGGCGGGTACGGGGGCGGGGGCGGCGCTGGTCTCGCTGGTGGACCAGCCCGGCATCGGCGCGGAGGCGATGGCGAGGGTGCGTGCCGGGTACCGGGACGGGACGTCACTCGTCTCGGCGGCGTACGCGGGCGTGCGCGGGCATCCGGTCCTCCTCGGCGCCGCCCACTGGGCGGGTGTCGCCGCGACCGCGAGCGGGGACCGGGGGGCACGCGCCTACCTGAGGGCGCACGAGGCGGAGATCGCGCTCGTGGAGTGCGGGGACGTGGCGCGGCCCTACGACATCGACGCCGAGGCCGACCTGGTCCACCTTGAGTGAGGGAGATGGCACCGAGCGCCACTGTCCCTCGACCCGGAGAATCTCGACATCAACAAACCATTGAAGTTCCACGATGAGGAAACTACTATCCACTGAACAGAAGCACCCGGCCGCACAACGGGTGCGTTTCGCCCCATACGCGCCCGTTGGCACCCGGTGCCACCGCTGAAGGAAGTGACAGCTCATGTCCGCACCAGCGCCGTCCCCGCTGGCCATCGTCGACGCCGAGCCCCTGCCCCGGCAGGAGGAGGTCCTCACCGATGCGGCGCTCGCCTTCGTGGCCGAGCTGCACCGGCGGTTCACGCCCCGGCGTGACGAGCTCCTCGCCCGCCGTGCGGAGCGCCGCGCCGAGATCGCCCGCACCTCCACGCTCGACTTCCTCCCGGAGACGGCCGCGATCCGCGCGGACGACTCCTGGAAGGTGGCCCCCGCTCCGGACGCGCTCCAGGACCGCCGGGTCGAGATCACCGGCCCCACCGACCGCAAGATGACCATCAACGCCCTCAACTCGGGCGCGAAGGTCTGGCTCGCGGACTTCGAGGACGCCTCCGCCCCGACCTGGGAGAACGTCGTCCTCGGCCAGCTCAACCTGGCCTCCGCCTACACCCGCACCATCGACTTCACGGACGAGCGCACCGGCAAGTCCTACGCCCTGCGCCCGGACGCCGAACTGGCGACGGTCGTCATGCGCCCGCGCGGCTGGCACCTCGACGAGCGCCACCTCCGGGTGGACGGCCGGCCGGTCCCCGGCGCCCTGGTCGACTTCGGCCTGTACTTCTTCCACAACGCCCAGCGCCTGCTGGACCTCGGCAAGGGCCCGTACTTCTACCTCCCGAAGACGGAGTCGCACCTGGAGGCCCGCCTCTGGAACGAGGTCTTCGTCTTCGCGCAGGACTACGTCGGCATCCCGCAGGGCACCGTCCGCGCCACCGTCCTGATCGAGACGATCACGGCCGCGTACGAGATGGAGGAGATCCTCTACGAACTGCGCGACCACGCCTCCGGGCTGAACGCGGGCCGCTGGGACTACCTCTTCTCCATCGTCAAGAACTTCCGTGACGGCGGCGCCAAGTTCGTCCTCCCGGACCGCAACGCGGTGACGATGACCGCCCCGTTCATGCGCGCGTACACCGAACTCCTCGTCCGCACCTGCCACAAGCGCGGCGCGCACGCGATCGGCGGCATGGCGGCGTTCATCCCGTCCCGCCGGGACGCCGAGGTCAACAAGGTCGCCTTCGAGAAGGTCCGCGCCGACAAGGACCGCGAGGCCGGCGACGGCTTCGACGGCTCCTGGGTCGCCCACCCCGACCTGGTCCCGATCGCCATGGAGTCCTTCGACAAGATCCTCGGCGACAAGCCGAACCAGAAGGACCGCCTCCGCGAGGACGTCGACGTCAAGGCGGCCGACCTGATCGCGATCGACTCCCTGGACGCCAAGCCGACGTACGCGGGCCTGGTCAACGCCGTGCAGGTCGGCATCCGCTACATCGAGGCCTGGCTGCGCGGCCTCGGCGCCGTCGCCATCTTCAACCTGATGGAGGACGCGGCCACCGCCGAGATCTCCCGCTCGCAGATCTGGCAGTGGATCAACGCCGAGGTCGTCCTCGACAACGGCGAGCAGGTCACCGCCGAGCTGGCCCGCAAGGTCGCCGCCGAGGAGCTGGCGAACATCCGCGCCGAGATCGGCGACGAGGCGTTCACGGCCGGCAACTGGCAGCAGGCCCACGACCTGCTCCTGACCGTCTCCCTCGACGAGGACTACGCCGACTTCCTGACCCTGCCGGCGTACGAGCAGCTGAAGGGCTGACGCCCGGTTCGCTCCCGCGTCCGTCCGCGCCCCCGGTACCGCACAGCACCGGGGGCGCGGACGTGTGTCGGCCCGGCGGACGCGCGTCAGCCCAGGTGCACGGACCAGTCCTGCTCGGCGGGCGGCTTGCCGTGCAGGTCGGGGACCCGCTTGAGCCAGTCGGGACGGCCGCGCTCGGTACGTGCCGCCCGGGCGGCGTTCTCGGCGGCGAGTTCCTCACGGGTCGGGAAGTCGGTGGGCAGCCACTCCCGCGAGGCCCGCACGCGCGCGTCCAGATAGCCGACGTAGGCGGCGCGGACCGCGTCCGGCGTGTCGAAGCCGGCCTCGCAGGTCAGCCAGGCCTCCGGCACCCGCGCCACCACGTCGCACAGCAGCTCCCGAGTCACCTTCGGCGCCAGCTCGGCGTCGGCGGCCCGGACGTCGGGCGTGGAGTGGCCGAGGGCGTGGTGGCGGAAGTCGTACGACTTCTCGGGCGGCGACGCACCCCAGCGGTGGTGGAAGACGAGGGCCGCCCCGTGGTCGATCAGCCACAGGCGCGGCACCGCGACGCCGGAGGTGGGCCAGACCATCAGGTTGGAGCTGTGCACCGTCCGGTCGACGTTCACGGTGAGGGCGTCCAGCCAGACGACGCGCCCGGCCTCCTCGGAGCCGACGGGGAACATGTCCGCGACGTCGGGCGTGAAGTCGGCGCCGCGAGACAGGTAGTCCATACCGAGGTTGAGTCCCGCGCTGGCGTCCAGCAGGTCCCGCACCTCCTGGTGCGGTTCACCGGCGGCGATCGCCGGGTCGAAGTGCGTGAGGACCAACTCCGGCACCCGAAGCCCCAGCTCACGCGCCAGCTCCCCGACGATCACCTCGGCGACCAGCGCCTTGCGGCCCTGCGCGGAGCCGGTGAACTTCACGACGTAGGTGCCGAGGTCGTCGGCCTCGACGACGCCGGGGACGGAGCCGCCGGTGCGCAGGGGCTCGACGTAGCGAGTCGCTACGACCTTTTTCAACACTTCCCAGGCCACCCATCTCTTCAGCCTTATAATCCACGGATCACTTTTCCGGGGCGGGGAGGCAGGAACCATCGGTCCCCTCCGTTGCCCACGATCCCCGCAGGGTAGGCGACCAGTTTGGACGAATGAGGACTGCCCGTAAGCAAGCCTGCGACGAAGACCACCGGGGCCGGACGCTGTCCGCTGTGCTGCGTGTGCACCGGCCGAAGGACCGACGTTCCCTGCGGCGCCGTCCACGTCCGGTGCCCGCTGTGCCGCCTCCCCTACTGGCCGCGGCGCTCCGGGAGCGTCTATCGAAGGTTGCGGCGTTCTCCGGGTCCGATATTTCCTGGATCGTCTTCCAGTCCAGGCGTGCGACCGAGCTGGTCATCAACCAGGTGATGGACCAGAGGCAGATCGCCCCGGTTCCGACCGGGCTGATCAAGCAGACACGTGCGCTCCATGGGACCGCAACTACGTAGACCAGCACGGACATCCACATCAAGGTCGGCCGCACTCTTTGCTCGGTGCCATGGCAGATGATCGGCCGCAAGGTCGACGTCCGCTTGACCATCTCCCAGCCCCGCGCCTGGCGACGGCGCCGACGAGGACGTGTCCCGGACACCACCCGCGGCGGAACCGTCGTCGTCGCAGCTCTGTCTGCTGGTAGTGTGCGTCGGCTGACCCGGCCGTCCCTGGCGTGGGCGGGTGGCGGCACCGGCCCCGCCCAGCTATGTGGCATCCGTTTCACGAGCAGCGGTCGCGGCGTAGTCGGTCGGGGTCCGGCCGTAGTACTTGCGGAAGGCGCGGGCGAAGTGGCCGCTGTCGGCGAACTGCCAGCGGGCGGCTGTCTCCGTGACGGTCATGCGCCGGTGCGATGCGAAGAGCGCGCGGCATGCCTCCTCGAGGCGGCGGCGCCGGATGTAGGCGCTCAGCGGTCGGCCTTCCCTGGCGAAGGCCCGTTGGAGGGTACGCGGGGAGACGTTCAGCTCCCGGGCGAGAGCCGAGGGGGACAGAGCGGGGTCGGTGAGCCGGCGGTCGGCCAGGTCCCGCGCGGCTTGGGCCAGGGCCGGCGACAACAGGGGCTCCACGTCGTCCAGGCCGCCCCCGGCGGCGGCCCGGGCCAACTCGGCCAGAGTGCCGCGGGCGGCGTCGACCCCCGGCCGGCCCGAGACGGTCCAGCATCCGGCCCACCATGGCGGCGTGCGCCGTCAGGAATGTCGATACAAGGGTAACGAGGTGGCGAAATTGAGCACGCTCGCGATCGTGGGCGCAGGCCGTCAACTCGGGCGCGCGATCGGCCGGCGGTTCGCCGCCGAGGGGGTCGACGTGGCGCTGATCGCCCGCAGCCGTACGACGCTGCAGGCGGTGGCCGACGAGTTGTCCGACACGGGCGTGCGGGCCGAGGCGTTCCCCGCCGACGTGACCGACCGTCCCGCTCTGCACGCGGCGCTCAGCGCCGCCGAGGAGCGGCTGGGACCGATCGACATACTCGAGTACTCGCCCGCGCCGTCCCTGGCCGACCTGCGCCGGGCGCCGCTGGTCGAGGCGACGAAGGTCACCGTCGACTCGGTTCTGGCCCAGCTGGACCTCTATCTGCTCGGGGGCGTGGCGGCGGTGCAGCACGTCCTGCCCGGCATGCTGGAGCGTGGCACAGGGACGATCCTGGTCAGCAGCGGGGCGGGGTCGGGGCCGGTGATCGCCCCGCAGGTGGCGAACGTCCAGATCGCCACCGGTGGGATGCGCAACTGGGTCCTCAACCTGCACGCGGCGCTCTCCGGTACCGGCGTCTACGCCGCGCACGTGGCGATCGCCGCCTTCATCGGCCAGGGGGGCCACGACTCCCAGCCGCAGACGATCGCCGACGCCTACTGGCGGCTGCACACCGGGCGGACCGAACCCGAGCTGGTCATCCAGGATCTGCCGGACGACTACCTGGACCGGGGACTGGCCGACAAGTTCGTCGAGCCCTGAGGCGGCCGGAGCGGTGACAGGGGGCCGGGCCGTGGGCGTTCCCGCCGACGGGCGCCGGTCTGCTGTCCGGCGCAGACGTGTTCACGGCCCCGCGGCCCGGGAGATCGCCAGACTCGCCCTGCGCAGCGCCGTCACGGCCGCGGTACGGGGCCCGCCCTCATCGGGTGCGACCAACGACAACGCGCCCAGTGCGTCGCCGCGGCGGTTCAGGATCGGGGCGGCGACGGTCGACATGGCGGTGGGCCCGGAGCGCAGTGGGTTGGGCACCGTCACGGCACAGACGCCGTCCGTGCGGACGGTGGCCAGGAGCCGGCGGACACAGGCCGCGTCGTCCGCGCCGGCCAGCGCTTCCTTCCGTATGCGCCCGGGGGCGTGCGCCAGCAGGGCGATGCCGATGCCGGTCCCGGTGAGGGGAAGGCGTCCGCCGACCCGGTACTTGACCGCCGCCGCGCCCCGTGCGGACAGCCGCTCCACCAGAACGGCCTCGTCACCGTCGCGCACGGCGAGGAGGATGTGCTGGCCGGTGACCCGGTGCAGGTCCTGCATGAACGGCAACGCGGCGGCGCGCAGTCCATGGCCGCGGGGTGCCAGCGAGGCGATCTCGAGCAGTTGCAGACCGACGACGAAGTCGCCGTTGTCGAGGCGTTCGAGGGCTCCCACCTCCATCAGCTGAGCCGCGATCCGGGACGTGGTGCTCTTCGGAAGGCCCGCCCGGGCCGCGAGTGTGTGGAGTGCCAGGCCCTCGCCCGCCTCGGTGAAGGCACCCAGGACCCGGAAGGCCCGCTCCAGGACCGGCTCGCCGCGCAACGGCCTGCCCGAGCGCGGGACTTGTACCGGTGTTCCACTCATCGGAATCGTCGGTGCGCGTCGTCTGCCACGGTTCGAATAATAGCTCTGTGACGTGCCCACCCGATGAGGGCGGGCGCCGGCTCTGATCACCGGCGCCGGGCCGCGGGAAGCGCCGTCCGCCCGTAACGACGGGCAGCACAGACCGAGGAGATTACAATGGTGAACAGCCCCGCGCTGCGCGACGTCCACGTCCCTCACGCCTACCCCGAACAGCAGGTCGATCTCGGCGAGATCACCATGAACTATGCCGAGGCCGGTGACCCGGACCGGCCCGCCGTGCTGCTGATCCCCGAGCAGACGGGATCCTGGTGGTCGTACGAGGAGGCGATGGGCCTCCTCTCGGAGCACTTCCACGTCTACGCCGTCGACCTGCGGGGCCAGGGGCGCAGCAGTTGGACCCCGAAGCGGTACAGCCTCGACAACTTCGGCAACGACCTGGTCCGGTTCATCACCCTGGTGGTGAAGCGGCCCGTCGTCGTCGCGGGCAATTCCTCCGGCGGCGTCCTCGCGGCGTGGCTGTCGGCGTACTCCATGCCCGGTCAGCTCCGCGGCGTCCTGTGCGAGGACCCGCCGTTCTTCGCGTCCGAGCTCGTCCCCGCACACGGTCACTCGGTCCGGCAGGGGGCAGGCCCGGTCTTCGAGCTGTTCCGCACGTATCTCGGCGACCAGTGGAGTGTGGGTGACTGGGAGGAGTTCTGCCGCGCGGCCGGCGCCTCGGCGTCGCCGATGGCGCGGTCCTTCGTGGCGGACGCGATCCCGCAGCACCTGAAGGAGTACGACCCGGAATGGGCCCGGGCCTTCTACGAGGGGACCGTCGGGCTGAACTGCCCGCACGAGCGCATGCTGGGCCGGGTCAACACGCCGGTGCTCCTCACGCACCACATGCGCGGCACCGACCAGGAGACCGGAAACCTGCTCGGGGCACTCTCCGACGAACAGGCCGCACAGGCCCGGCGGTTGATGGAAGCGGCAGGGGTGAAGGTCGACTACGAGTCGGTGCCGGACGCGTCACACATGATGCACCAGTCCGACCCGGCACGGTACGCCGAGATCTTCACACGGTGGGCGGCCGCACTGGCCCCGTGACCGGGCGCCGCGCGGGCACGCGCGGTCGGGCCTCGAGCGCCGGAGCTCCACGGCCGGCCGGTGGGCGGGTGCGTGTGACCGAGCGGCCCGCCGCTCTGCCGGGGTCTCAGGCCCGCAGCCAGGAGGTGGCGGGTCACTTCGTCACCAGCCCGCAGGTGAACTCCGCCGTCTCCAGGAGCAGGCGCGTCAGCCGGACTCCGGTGACGTGGTGCGCCAAGGCGAACTGGCCGGGGTGAGGCTCTTCACCTCGTCCTCGTCCGCGTCCGGGTCTTCCATCGGCCCGAATCCCACCTTGCGCATGACGTGGAGCAGGTCATCAGGGTGGCTGCCTCCACGGCAGTACTCGATCGTCCACTCGCGCAGCGCGCTCAGCCCGGTCACCGCCGGCCCGGCGGTGACCCGCAGAGCCTTCAGCTCCCCCAGGAGTTCCT
Organism: Streptomyces sp. NPDC037271; assembly: GCF_055603605.1. Lineage (NCBI taxonomy): Bacteria > Bacillati > Actinomycetota > Actinomycetes > Kitasatosporales > Streptomycetaceae > Streptomyces > Streptomyces sp. NPDC037271. The sequence goes on along the minus strand of NZ_JBVJVN010000009.1, from coordinate 217,279 downwards.
CCGGGGGGACAGTCTGCACGTAGGTGAAGCAGTGCGACTCCTCGAAATCGGCGTCAGTGCCGAAAATGTCGGTGTAGTCGGCTTCCGTCGTGATTTCTCTCATGAGCACGTCCCCTTGGCTGCGAGTGAGGCAGTGCGGAGGACGAGGAAGGTGCTGAGTCGGTTCGCCCCGGGCCGGGAACCGTCCGGTGCCGCCGTGCGCGGTGTCGGTCACTGTCGCCGTGTGCCCTTTCCTTGAGGGCCAGGGGCCTCCCGGTACCCGCGAGATCTTTCTCCGAGGGAACAGGCCTGTCCGGCGCTCGGCTCCAGACTCACGTGAACCCCTACGGCCGGTTCCAGCTCGACATGAACGGCGGTCAACACCTGGAACGCATGCCGGGCGCCGGGGAAGGCCAAGGACGCCCGGCCGAGTACCCGGCGCCGCGGTGCGCGAGCTAGAACTTGCGGGACAGCCATTTGTTGATGATGTTGGTGGTGCTGTCGGCATTGCGCTGGAGGGCGAGGTCGTGGCCGGCTCCGGGAATGGACTTCACATCGACGTCAGGGCTGGCCGGGTAAGCGGCGGTCTCCGCCTTGAGGGTCGTGTTCAGATCGGCAGGGTCGAAGTACAGGTCATCGTGCTGGCCCAGAGCGACAGGACAGGAACGTTGACGTTCTTGCCGTAGGTGCCGTCGTTCTGTTCGTCCTCGAAGGAGGTGAATTCCCCGAGGGTGGCGATCTGCTTGACCTTGTCGTCGGCCTTCACGGTGTTCAGATCGGCGTTGAACGGCCAGTAGAACAGGTGGCGCATGCCGTCCCGGGTGGTGAGGGAGCCGTCCGGAATCGCGCGGCCGGCGAAGGCAGCGTCTTCGGCGGCCGGGTGCATCGCGGCATTGAACAACAGGCGGCCGGAGCCGGTATTTCAGCAGCACCAGGTGCAGTTCGTCCCACACGCCGGCCTCGTTCCGCCTGACCCTCCGGCCGGGCCAGAGCCCGACCCCGCGGGCTCTACTGGTAGCCGCTGAGGCCGTCGGCGAGCTCCTCGTCGTCGCCGTCGCGCAGCGCGTAGAGGGCCTGCTGGAGCGCGAAGGTGCCACGGATCGCCGAGATCCGCTCGGCCGTTCCCTTGTCGGCCCAGCCGCCGAGCGCGAGCACCCGGGTCAGCAGTTCCTCGCCGTAGCTTGCCCCGATGGCGGCCAGGTCCTCGGCCGGGTCGCCGATGCTGACCTCGTCCCAGTCGACGACGCCGCTCAGGCGTGGCACTCCGTCCACCGTCTCCCACAGGACGTTCTCGCCGCCGAGGTCGCCGTGGACCACGGCGGAGGTGAGACGGGGCAGGGCGTCAAGCGCGGCGAGCTCGCGCTCGGCACGCTCACGGCCTCCAGCGGATATCAGCGGGAACAGTTCCGCACGCACTCCCGCCGCGAACTCCTGCCACTCACCCGCGGGGGCCTCCGGCAGCGCGGCGCGCACCTTCTCCTCGTTGCCCGCAGCCGCGAGACGGGAGAGAAGCGTGACGTACTGCCGGACGACCGTCTCCGCCACTTCGGGGCTGTCGAGCGCGTCCTCCCCCAACGGTGCTCCGGGGATCCGGCTCAACACCAGGTACGGCGGTCCGGCCGTACCCTGGGCGCCCCCCTCGGAGAGCGGCTGCGGGGTGCGGAAGCCGAGGTCGATCCCGGCGAGGGCACGCAACGCGGCCGCCCTCTCGGGCAGCCGCTCCGCGGCCGCCTCGGTACGGGCGAAGCAAACCACCCGGTCCGAGCCGATCACCACGTGGTGGAACTGCCCTTCGTGGACGGCGAGTTCGTCCGCCGAGTCTCCAGGCAGCAGTCGGGTCAGCAGATCGCGATGCGTCTCAATGATTCCCATAGTGGGCGAACTCTCCACTTCTCAGACGTCCACCGGCTGACGACTGGTGCCTGCCGGCGTGTCGAGTCATCAGGAAAAGGGGTGTGACAATGGATCCGGTCGAGCACGAGATGCTGCGGCACATGTGGTTCCCGGTCGCCCGGGTCGTGGACATGGAGAACGGCGTCGCGAGCGGCAGCATCCTCGGCGAGGCTCTCGTTGTCTACGGGAACGAGGGTTCCGTCACCGTCGCGCAGGGCTTCTGCCCACACCGGGGTGCAGCACTGCGACTCGGGCAGCTGCGCGAGGGAGCGCTGGAATGCCCGTACCACGGTTGGCTGTTCGAAACGGGCAGCGGGCGGTGCACGCGCGTTCCCTCGCTGCCGCCCGGCCGGAGCAGGCCGCACGCGGCACTGCGCACCTATCCCACCCAGGTGGCCTACGGCCTGGTATGGAGTTGCCTGGGCGATCCCTTCCTGCCTCTGCCACGACTGCCCAAGTACGTCGACGACAACTGGCAGCTCGGCGCGGGCGAGCCATACACCCTGAACTGCGGGATGCGGCTGCTGACCGAGAACTTCCGGGACAAGGCCCACTTCCCCTTCGTGCACGCGGACTCGATGGGCCACGTGGACAAGGTGGTGGAGCCCTATCGCATCACCCGGGACGGCTGGCAGCTCGCATGGTCCTCCTCGCTGGGCTCGGAAGGGGTGCCCGACGAGCTCGCCGAGGAGTTCAGCCATCAGCTTGACTACCGCATCACTCTGCCTATGTTCGCATCGATCTGCGTCTCCTCGCCGTCCGGCGGGCGTCGGCTGGTCGCGCAGGTGGCCACCCCCGTCTCGGCGGACGGGCTGACGGTGCGACAGTTCTGGCTGGCCGGCACGGACGCCGTGTCCACCGCGCAGGGGGCCGACCTGGCCGACGTGCTCGGCTTTGAACGGCAGGTCTTCGAGGAGGACCACCCCATCGTGGAGAACCAGTGGCCCGCCGAGGCACCCCTGGACATTCACTCCCAGGTGCACACTCCCGCGGACCGGTTCAGCATCACCTACCGACGGGTGTACGCGGAGCTGCTGGAGAGTTTTCAAGGAAAGGCAGTGACATGAGTCGCCGTGACATCGAACTCGCTCCCGGAGATCTCAGGACTGCGAAAGGAGAGACGGGGAGTCGAGGCCGAGCCGCCACACCAGTTGGGCGGCGTGGACCCGGTCGCGCAACTCGAGCTTGGCGAGGATGCGTGAGACATGGCTCTTGACCGTGGCCTCGCTGACCCGGAGTGTGCGTGCGATCTCCCGGTTGCTGCGGCCGTCTCCGACGAGCAAGAGTACCTGCCGCTCGCGTGCGCTGAGAAGCTCCAGCTCCGCCGGTCTGTCTGTGCGGCGGGGCACCAGATGGAAGTTCCTGACGAGGCGTCGCGTGACGTCCATGGGAAGGAAGGCTCCGCCCGCGGCAACGGCCTGGATTGCGACATCGAAGTCCTCGCGCGGCGAGCTGAGCGGAACGTAGCTGTGCACCCCGGCCGCGAGCGCCGCACACAGCAGTTCGTCGGTGTCGCGTTCGGCCGCCATGACAGTGCTGCCGGAAAACGGCGCTGGGTAGCCGACTGACGATCGCCAGGCCCTCGGGGAGCACCAGGGAGGATCCCGCGACTACGACGTCCGGCATCAACCGGGTCGTCTGGTGTACCAACTCCTCTCGATCGAACGCGGTGCCGACCACCTCGGCATCGGTGATCTCGGAGAGCAGGACGAACAGGCCGTTCCGATAGACGTCCCTGTCCTCCGCCAACAGAATCCGGACTCGGGCGTCTGGCCCTTCTTCCGGTGCCGCGCCGCACGGTCTCCCCCTTGCTCGCTTTGCAGCCCTGCAAGAACCGCCAGGCCACGAGCAATGTTAGATCCAAAATTCTTGGACGTTGCTTTACTGTTAACTGATTGACTGAAATTCGGAGGGCGTTTAGAAATTTTCAGCCACCCACACCCTCCACCAAGGGGGGCCTCTCTCCCATCCAAGCAGATCAGAGCATACTTTGACATTGAAAGAGGGGCTATATTGAAGCACTTCTTGGCATGACCAATGAGGATGGGTTGACAGGAATTGGGCGGGTCGTGTACTTGCGATTCATTTTCTTTTCCTATCCCCTTGGGGCTAGCTCCGAACGCAGCCAGCTGCAGATATCACACTGCTGGAGGTTCAGAACTGTGAAATACAGGGTAGGGGGGAGTGCCCCTTACACGCGGCGGGCTCCGGCAGGCACCGCACTACCCGCCGTCGGCACCGTGACGGGCCTGCCACGGCATCAAGCGGAACCAGCCGCGAAGACCGTGCGGTCGACTTCGACCGGTTCGCCGGCGGCGAGGATGACCGTGCTACTGCGGGCCCTGGGCAGGGCGGCGGATGCTGGCGCGCAACCGGCCGGACGGGCGCCGTAGCGCACGGTCAGGTAGGCAAGGTCCCCCGGCCGCAGCCGGGACGGGACCGTGGTGACCAGGTGCCCGTCGAGAAGGAAGTGGACGCTGCGGTGGCTCGCCCAGACCGTCAGTATCCTGCCGGCCAGTGCTTGGTGGATGCCGACTCGCTGCCTGCCCGTCACCAGGGGGACCTCGCCGCTGGGAGGCACCCACACTTCGACTCGACCGCGGTCCCCCGCGGCGGCAGAACCTGCGGTTCGACGACCTCGATGGACAACTCTGGCGCAGTGACTGCCTGTTCAGGCTGTTCGTTGCCGCCGCGGACGGGAGTGTGGGGGCGGAAGAGACTGACCGGGGTGGCCGTGATCAGGGTCTGACAGCCCGCCTGGACCGTCAGGAGCTCCTCCGACGCAGGCCGCCGATCTCATTCAGCTTCATCATCGAACAGGCGCTGATCGAACGCGGTACAGGTGCGCCGGAGGTGACGAGACCACTGATCGACAACTTGCCGGCGCGAGCGGATCAGTTCAACGTGGAGCTGCAGATCACGCCGTTGCGGCAAGTGGATCACGCAGGCTTCGACGGCCCCATTCAGGTGCTGGAGACAGTGGAGAACAGGTGGCTCGGTTACGCCGAGGGGACTGCGTCGAGGTGGCGTCGTGCCCTGAGACGATCCACGTCCGGGACTCGAAGGTGCGGCAGGGTTCCCAGCTCGCCGTCACTCCGGCCGCGTGGACCCGCTTCCTCACGTACGCGGCCAACGGCTGACGCCGCCGCACAGCGGAGTGCCCCGTCCCGGAGTCGTCTCCGGGCGGGGCACTCCGCTTGCGGCGTTCACGCGGCGTTCGACGGTGCCGGGCCGGCGGCAGAGGGCGTACCGCTGCCGTCCAGGCATATCAGGGACATGGTCACCGGTGCCTGGATGCCTTGCGCCGGCTTGACGGGAAGGCCGGCCGTGACCGTCCAGTTGCCCTTCGTGAGGGTGAGCGTCCGGCTGCCCATGTCGGGACCGGTCTGCCAGCCGTACTCGGAACGGGCCCGCGCGAAGGCCGACTTCAGTGCGGCGTCCACCGTCTCCGGAGCATGCCGTCCCGAGAGCCGTTCCAGGCATCTCCCCAGGCCGCCCGAGGGCTCCCTGTCCACCACGACGCCCTCCGCCGCCAGTGCCGACCGCATCTCCGACACCGCCGTGTCCGCGGACAGAGGCGGGCCCGAGTAGCGAGGCGGCAGGGGGCCGAGATCCGGGGGCGCGCAGGCCGTCGCCGTCAGCAGTGCCGCTGTGACGAGGCATGCCAGGGCCGTGCGCCTCTGTCGCCGTCGCATGTCGTTGTCCGCCGTCCTCTCCCCCGCCGAGCGACTGGCCATTGTGCCGTGCGGCCGGTCCTGACGGGTCATCGGCCCCCGGGCAGGCCGGCCGCCGGACCGTGACCGGCTGACCGGCCGCTCTCCTCGACCCGCTCCGCTCAGGCCTCCAGCAGCGGGTTGGCCAGCGGCCGGTAGCGGGCGGCGGCGCCGTCCGCGCCCGTCCAGCGGAGCAGGAGGTTGGTCTTGCCGGGGAGCGTCGGAGAGGAGAGGAGGGCGGGGATCTCGGGGAGGTCGTGGCGGGACAGGGCGCGGCGGGCGGCGGGCCAGGGGTCGAGGCCGGGGTGGTGTTCGGCCAGGGCGGCGGCGATCTCGCACAGGTGGTTGACGACGAGGCAGTAGACGAGGCGCTCCCAGCCGTCCTGCCGGGAGGTGTCCGGCAGGAGTTTGACGCCCTCGGCGTCCCGGAACAGGGCCTGCACCGGTGTGCCGGAGGAGTCCACGGCGATGAGGGTGTTCTGCAGGTGCGCCTCCAGGACGACGCCGTCGTCGGCGAAGGCGGTCAGGACCGGCGGGACGACGGTGGCGAGGTAGGCCTCCCACCAGGCCGCCGGGTCCGTGGCGTTCTCCAGGGGGTTGTCCGGGAAGCCCTCCACGAGCGCGGCGGCGAGGAGCGGGGTCGCGCCGGGCAGGACGCGGTCGCGCAGTCCGTCGCGGACGACGACGGCCAGTTCCTCGAAGGCGAAGTCCGCGGTGCGGTAGCCGCGGTCGCCGAGCCAGGCCGCCGGGGGTCCGACGGCGTCCAAGGCCTCGGTGGCCGCCGTGTCGGTGCGGCGCAGTCTCAGCAGGTCGTGGCGCCAGAGGCGGCGGATGTCGTTGGTGATGCGCACGTCGAGGCTGAATTTGAGGAACAGGTCGTGCCCGGGGAGGTACTCGGGGACGTACACCGTGCGGACGGCGGCCGTGGGCCAGGTGGGGAAGTCCGTCGTGCCCAGCCGGAGGAGGCGGCCGTCGGCGAAGGCGGGGGCGAGGGCGGGCGCCGTCAGGTTCAGCTGCCAGGGGTGGGCGGGCAGCAGCCGGTAGCCGGGCGGGGCCTTGCCTAGGGCGTCCAGGGCGGCGGTGTCGCCCTCGTCGACGACCGTGTCCTCGCGCACGGCGAGCAGCGTCAGCGGGAAGCGGGCGTGCGCCTCGGGCGCGTACGGCAGCCAGCCGGCGTGCGGGCCGCCGCCGCGCGCCTTGGGGGCGGGGTGGTGGGTGTGGCCGGTGAGGAGGGACTGCTCGGAGCGGAGATACGGGTCGTCGGGCGGGGTCGCACGCGCGCGTGCCGTCAGCAGCGCGGCCACCGCGTCCCGGCTGTCGGTGATCTCGGTGGGCAGTTCGTGGTTGGGCAGGCCGGTGTGCCGGCGCAGCTCCTCCGCGACGAGTTTCACCAGCTCGGTGTGGCCGACTCGGTGCCAGCCGCCCGCCGCGCGCACCTCGGGCTCGGCGGGCCGCCGGCCCTCGCGCACCCGCAGCAGTCTGCCGCCGGGCAGCCGGTACACCGGCCGGGTGCCGGGCCCCGGCAGGGGTTCGGCCACCTCGCGCAGCAGGCAGTTCAGCAGTGGCACCGCCGCGTAGGCGTCGGCGCGTTCCACGACGTCACCCTGGGAGGCGGAGTCGGCGCCGGTGGGCGGGGGCAGGAGATCCACGCGTTCCACTCGTTCCCTACGGTCTGTCCATGCTGTCCATGGCGGAGGTGGCGGAGTTGCCGGAGACGATCAGTATGTCCGTCGCCGTCCCTCCGCCGTGACGTCCTACTCGTACCCGAGGAGCCCGCCCGTGCATCGTCCCCCCAGCGCAGAGACCGAGGTGGCCGACGAGCTGGCGGCCGTCCGCCCCGGTCTGGTCGCCCGGTACACGGCCTCGCTGGCCGGTGCCCGCGCGGCCGTGCTGACCCGGCTGTGGCGTGCGTTCGCCCACGAACCGCTGCCGTGGATCGCGGGCCGGGAGCCCGCCCGGGACGGGCTCGTCCTGCGGCTGCGGGACGGCCGCCGGCTGGCCGGTCCGGCGGCCGACCCGTACCGCACGGACGCGTACGTCTCCGTCGTACGGCTCGACGACGCCGCGTACGACGATCCGGCGCGGCTGGTGACGGACCTCGGCGTGCCGCACTCCGCCGGGTTCGCCGCGGAACTCGGGCACAGTGCCGCGTCGTTGGCGCTCTCGCGGGCGGGTCAGGAGATTCACCCGGACGAGTGGCCCGGCAGCGACTGGGGCTGGGAGCGGCGGGTGGTCGACGGGCACCCGTACCACCCGAACTGCCGTTCCCGGCCGGGCTTCTCGGTGGCGGAGCAGCTCGCGTACGGGCCGGAGCACGGGCCCGTGGTGGGGCTGGGGCTGGTGCCGGTCCCTGCGGCCGATTGCCTGGTGACGGGGGTGTGGCCGGGGGAGTTCCGGGACGGGGCGACGGTACTGGTCCCGGTGCATCCGTGGCAGGCGGCGCACGTGCTCAAACGGCCGTGCGAGGAGGGGCTCGCCGCGCATCCGCTGATGTCCCTGCGGACACTGGCCGTGCCCGGCGGGCCGCACGTCAAGACCGCGCTGAGCGCCCGGCTGACGTCGTCGGTGCGGGACATCTCGGTCGCCTCGATCGCCGCGTCGGCCCACGTGTCGGACTTCGGGCAGGCGCTGGCGGCGCGCGCGGACGGGCTGCTGCACGTCACCCGCACCCTGGGCGCGGTGGCCGCCGGCTCCCCCGACCTGGCGGCCGTACTGCGCGAGCCGCCCCGGGTGTACGCGGCCCCCGGCGAGCACGTCGTCCCGGTGGCCGCGCTGGCGAGCACCGGGCTGCCCGGCTCCCCCGCGTGGCGGGCGGACTTCGCCCGCCTCGCCCTCACCGTGGGGCTGCGCCTGCTGGAGGTGGGCGTGGCCCTGGAGGCGCACGGCCAGAACCTCCTCGTGGTGCTGTCCCCGGCGGGCGATCCGCTGCGCCTGGTCTACCGCGACCTGGCCGACATCCGGGTCAGCCCGGCGCGCCTGGCCCGCCACGGCGTCGACGCCCCGGACCTGCCCGCCCGGATGGTCACCGACGACCCGGTGGTGCTGCGCCGCAAGCTGTTCGGCTCGCTGGTGGGAGGCGCGCTGGCGGCGACGGCGGGCTCGGGCGCGGCGCTGCGGGACGCGCTGGAGGCGGCCGTACGCGAACTGCCGCGCACACCCGACGTCGTGGCGCTGTGCGAGGAGCCGCTGCCGGTGAAGGCGCTGACGCTGATGCGCACTTCGCCGGGGAACGCCGGGGACCTGTGGGCGGGGCTGCCCAATCCGCTGCACTGGAGGTGAAGTCGGGGCGTCGTCGCGGTCTCGTTTTGGAGCCCGGCGCCACTGATCAATAGGATCCGCCGATGATCACAAGAACACGGCTGGCGGCGGGTGCCTGTGCCCTGCTCGCCGCGCTGACGGCCGGGATCGCCTTCCCGGCCGGAGCGGCCGCCGGTGAACCCACGGGCGAGGACGCGCCGAAGGTCAACCTGGTGCTCGACGTCAGCGGTTCGATGCGGACGCGGGACATCGACGGCGGTACGCGGATGGCCGCGGCGAAGCAGGCGTTCAACGAGGTGCTCGACGCGACGCCCGAGGAGGTGCGCCTCGGGATCCGGACCCTGGGCGCCGACTACCCGGGCGACGACCGCAAGACCGGCTGCAAGGACACCGCGCAGCTCTACCCGGTCGGCCCGCTGGACCGCACCGAGGCCAAGACGGCGGTGGCGACGCTGGCGCCCACCGGCTGGACGCCGATCGGCCCCGCGCTCCTCGCGGCGGCCGACGACCTCGACGGCGGCGACGGCTCCAAGCGCATCGTGCTGATCAGCGACGGCGAGGACACCTGCGCCCCGCTCGACCCGTGCGAGGTGGCCCGCGAGATCGCCGCCAAGGGCATCGGGCTGACCATCGACACACTGGGCCTGGTCCCCAACACCAAGATGCGGCAGCAGCTCAGCTGCATCGCCGAGGCCACCGGCGGGACGTACACCTCGGTCGAGCACACCGACGAACTCACCGACAAGGTCAACCAGTTGGTGGACCGCGCGGCCGACCCCGTGGTGACGCCGGTCGCCACCGAGGGCGCGGACACGTGCGCCAAGGCGCCGACGCTGAAGTCGGGGCTGTACACCGACCGCGAGGAGTTCGGGAAGCAGCGCTGGTACCGGGTGGACGTGCTGCCCGGCCAGGAGCTGCGCGCCTCGGTGAGCGTGGGCGCGGACCGTGCCGTGAACCCGTCCTACGGGGTGCTGCTGCGGGCCGTGACGGTGCACGGCCGGGAGATCGTGCGCGGTGAGGCGGCGGGCAACGGCCGTACGGATGTGATCTCCACGGGGCTGCGCTACCCCAAGGCGGAGAGCGACGAGGAGGACGCCCCGGCCGAGACCGTGTGCCTCCAGGTCACCAACTCCTTCTCCGTCGCCTCCGGAGTGAAGACCACCCCCGGGCTGCCGCTGGAGCTGACCGTCGACGTCGTGGACGGTCCGGGCGACGCCGACGACGTGGCCTCCTTCGGCCTCGGGCGCGGCTGGTGGCTGCTCGGTGTGCTGGTGCTCATCGGCTTCGCCGCCGGTCTGCTGTGGGGCTGGCTGTCACGCTGGCGGCTCGCGGTCTGGAGGACCAACTGATGCGTATCACCCGGGCATGGGGCACCGCGGCGTTGCTGCTCGGCCTCGCCGCGACCCCCGCGGCGGCCGACTCCTCGCCCTCGGCGAGCCCCTCGGAGGATGGCGGTGCGCCGACGACGGCGGGCACCTCCTTCCGCACGGCGACCGAGATCGAGCAGGAGCAGCAGGCCACGGCGAGCGGTTCCGCGGGCGACTACCTGTACTGGTCGTTCCCGGCGGACGCCGGTCAGCGTCCCACCGTGAAGGCCACGGTGAAGCTGCCGGAGACACACGCCGCGGAGACCTGGCGGATCGACGTGTACGACGGTCTGCGCCGCCGCCAGGCCTGCCAGTACGGGGCACAGACCCGCACCGCGGCGGCGAACGCCCCCACCGTGGAGCTGGCCTGCGTGCTGCGCACGGTCCGCGCCTGGTCCGAGCCGTGGGCCAACGACCCGCTGCCGGGCACGTACTACATCCGGCTGACGGCGGTGAACGTGCCGACGTCCGACCTGGGTGTCCCGGTCTCCACCGAGGTCCGGGTGGACTCCAAGGACATCGGCGGGGCGGCGGCGGTGGACGGTTCGCTGGCCGAGCCGCTGGTGCCGGGCGTGGCGGTGAAGTCCCCGGCCGACGAGGAGGACTCGGACGGCGGGGCCGTACTGTCCGCCATCGAGCCCGAGGACGGCTGGTCCTCCGGCTGGTGGTCCGACCGGTGGGTGTGGACCGGGATCGGCGGCGTGCTGGCCGCGCTCGCGGGCATCGGCGGATACGCGCTGACCCGCGGCTCGGGACGGCCGTCCCGAGTACCGCCGACCGTCTGACGCGACCGCGGAAGGCCCGCCCCGGCGGGCCTTCCGTCGTCTCACGCCTCCCTCTCGTCCCTCCCTCTCACCCCCCTCTCACTCCCCTCTCACTCCTCCCGGAGCGACTTGGCGACCGTGCCGTCGCCGGTCACCTCGACGCGCCCGTCCCGTACCGCGTCCCGCAGACCGGTCTCCCCGCGGCTCAGCGCCGCGCAGGTCCCGGCGTCCAGCACCAGCCGGGCGTCGGGCTCCCCCGGTGCGGGTCCGTCGCCGTACACGGGACCCCGCTCGTCGGCGCCCGCGTACAGGTGGAAGTCCCCCTCCTCCAGCCGGACCTCGACGACGCCCTCCCCCACCCCGGCCTCCCGCACCGCCCGCAGCAGGGGCAGCGCGAACCAGTGCGCCCGTACGGCGTCCGTCGGCCGCCGCTCCCCCAGCTCGCCGGCGCCCCACGCACCCAGCGCCTCCAGTACCGGCAGCAACTCGCGGCCGCGCTCGGTGAGTTCGTAGACGTACGCCGCTCCGGGCGGCGGCAGCCGGCGCCGGGTCGTCAGCCCGTCGCGTTCCATGTCCTTCAGCCGCGAGGCGAGCACGTCCGTGCTGACGCCGGGCAGGTCGGCGTGCAGGTCGGTGTAGCGCCGCGGACCGGCGAGCAGCTCCCGGACGATCAGCAGGGTCCAGCGGTCGCCGACGGCGTCGAGCGCGCGGGCGGCGGAACAGTACTGGTCGTAGCTTCGGCGAGGTGACATGCGACGCAGTGTAGACAAGTTGTTGGACTTTCCAAGCGGCTACTTGGTAAAACCAAGCAACACCAGATTCCGGAGGGGAAGCCGCGCATGGAGTTCCGGCAGTCGAACAAGCTCAGCGAGGTCTGTTACGAGATCCGCGGCCCGGTCATCGAGCAGGCCAACGCGCTGGAGGAGGCGGGGCACAGCGTGTTGCGCCTGAACACCGGCAACCCCGCCCTCTTCGGGTTCGAGGCGCCCGAGGAGATCGTCCAGGACATGATCCGCATGCTGCCGCGGGCGCACGGCTACACGGACTCCCGCGGCATCCTCTCCGCCCGCCGGGCCGTCGCCCAGCGCTACCAGGCGCTCGGCCTGGAGGTGGACGTGGACGACGTCTTCCTGGGCAACGGCGTCTCCGAGCTGATCTCCATGGCCGTGCAGGCCCTGCTGGAGGACGGCGACGAGGTCCTGATCCCCGCCCCCGACTTCCCCCTCTGGACGGCGGTGACGACCCTCGCGGGCGGCAAGGCGGTGCACTACCTCTGCGACGAACAGGCGGAGTGGTACCCCGACCTGGCCGACATGGAAGCGAAGATCACCGACCGCACCAAGGCGGTCGTCATCATCAACCCCAACAACCCCACCGGCGCCGTCTACCCCAAGGAGATCGTCGAGGGCATCCTCGACCTCGCCCGCCGGCACGGCCTGATGGTCCTCGCCGACGAGATCTACGACCAGATCCTGTACGACGACGCCGTGCACCACTCGGCCGCGTCCCTCGCCCCCGACCTGGTGGTGCTGACCTTCTGCGGCCTGTCCAAGACGTACCGGGTGGCGGGTTTCCGCTCCGGCTGGCTGGTGGTGACGGGGCCGAAGCAGCACGCGAAGGACTACCTGGAGGGCCTGACCATGCTGGCCTCCATGCGCCTGTGCGCCAACGCGCCCGCCCAGTACGCCATCCAGGCCGCGCTCGGCGGCCGCCAGTCCATCCTCGAGCTGACGGCCCCGGGCGGACGACTGCGCGAACAGCGGGACGTGGCCTGGGAGAAACTGAACGAGATCCCGGGCGTCTCCTGCGTGAAGCCCAAGGGCGCACTGTACGCCTTCCCGCGCATCGACCCGGCCGTGCACAAGATCCACGACGACGAACGGTTCGTGCTGGACCTGCTGCTGAGGGAGAAGATCCAGGTGGTCCAGGGCACCGGCTTCAACTGGCCGAGCCCGGACCACTTCCGCATCCTGACGCTGCCGCACGCGGAGGACCTGGAGGCGGCGATCGGGCGGATCGGGCGGTTCCTCAGCGGGTACCGGCAGTAGCCGCCGGCCCCTGGGGAGCGGCACCCGGGACGCACGTCCGTGCGGCGCCGTGCCGGTCGGTCGTCCGCTACCCGAGAGGCAGGCTGGAGACCGTGAAGGGGAGGCTCTCCGGGGGAAGTCCGGCGACCCAGCGGTTGTACTGGCTGTTCACGACGAGAAGGCGGTCGTGGTCGGTGAGGGCCGCGGCGGAGGGGTGCAGGAGTCCTTCCGGCGGCACCAGACGGTCGACGAGGCGGCCGTGGGTGAGGTCGTCGTTCATCTCGACGACGGTGACCTGCGGCTGGGTGTCGGGATCGGCGTACAGGTTGCCCTGCGTCACGTAGAGGCGGCCGTCCCTCCATGCCAGGGCGTCGCCGTTGACAAGTGTGTGGCCGCCGAGGTCGACCTCGGCGGTACGGCCGGTGGAGCGGTCGACGCGCCACAGCTTTCCGGTGTTGCTCTGGACGGCGAGCAAGTGGTCGGTGCCGACCGCGACGATGCCGTTGAGGTTGTGCTGTCCGTCGACCCAGTCGATGCCCGAGGCGTCGACGTCGAGCCAGTGCTCCAGCTCCCACCGGCCGCGCTCGTCCTCGGTCAGTCGGTAGACGACCGGCTTGAAGGAGTCGGTGACGTAGGCGGTGCCGTCCGCGGCTACCGTGACATCGTTGACGAAACCGCCCTTCGTTCCGTGCAGTGTGGTCAGCAGGGAGCCGTTCGACGTGTCGTAGACGCGCAGCGTGCCCGTACCTCCCCCGTTGACGTAGAGCCGTCCCTCGCCGTCGATGGTCATGCCGGCGGTGAAGGAGCGTCCGTCCTTCCCGCCGGGCGACCAGACCCGCGCGGTGGGTTTGCGGACATGTCCCCGGTAGAGGGTGCCGTCCTGGGCGCTGCCCACGTAGTAGTGCCCGCTGCGCGGGTCGTAGGCCACACCGGTGGGAAAGGCCTTCTCCCCCGGGATCACGTAGTGGTCGGGGAGCCGCGCGGTGGCGGCCCCTGAGCCTGCGGTGGATTCGGAGCCAGCGGTGGGTTCGGAGCCGGTGGCGGTCTGGGAGCCGGTGGCGGCGGTGAGGGCGAGCGCGGTGACGGCTGCCAGGGCGGACGCGAACAGGCGCATGGAGGACCTCGGCGGGGTCGGTGGGGCGAATGGATGGTCCTGTTCATCCTGGACGGGCCGCGGGCCGGCTCCCTCCGCTCCGTCCCACCGGAGACACGGCGAACCTGGGTACTCCCAGTCCCCCCTCACCGGCGGACTCCCGGACTGCCAGACTCCCGGACTCCGGACTCCCGGACTCCCGGACTCCCCCGCGGGCCTATGCCTTGGCCATGACGCGCAGCGCCTCCTCCTCGGGCGAGCCCGGAGCGGCCGTGTAGACGAGGAGGCTCAGCTCGGGGTCCTGGGGGAAGCGGGTGATCTCGTAGGAAAGGGTGAGTGGGCCGGCGACGGGGTGGTCGATGCGTTTGAGGCCGTGGGACTTGGTACGCACCGTGTGCTGTTGCCAGTGGCGCCGGAACTCCTCGCTGCCCTCGTTGAGTTCCCCGACCAGCCGCCACAGTTCGGGATCCTCGGGGAAACGGCCCGCCGCGATGCGGAGATGGCCCACCGCCTCGCGGGCGATCATCTCGCGGTCGGGGTAGCGGCGGCCGATCTCGTCGTTCAGCAGATGGAGCCGGCACAGGTTGCGCTCGGCCACCGGCAGTGCGGCGAAGTCGGTGATGAGGGCGCACAGCGGCCGGTTCCAGGCCAGTACGTCCATCCGGCGGCCCATGGCGAGCGCCGGAGCGGTGATCCAGTCCAGCAGCCGACGCACTCCGGGGCGCGTCTCCCCACCGCCGGACCGCCCGATCTCCGGGTCCGGCTTCTGGGGCCGCGCGAGCCGGAAGAGATGGGCGCGCTCGTCCTCGTCCAGCCTCAGGGCGGCGGCCACCGCCCCGAGCACGGCGTCCGACACACTGCGGTTGCGGCCCTGCTCCAGGCGTACGTAGTAGTCGATGCTCACCCCCGCCAGGTGCGCCAGCTCCTCACGGCGCAGTCCCGGCACGCGCCGCAGGCCCGCGCCGGAGGCGAAGCCGACGTCCTCGGGCCGGATCCTGGCCCGTCGTGAGCGTAAGAAGTCCCCCAACTCGCCGCGTGACTGCATGATCCCATTATCGTCTTCCTGGGCCTCACTGTCCGCAGGCGGTGCGTCGCCGGGGCGCGTGCGCAGCGATCGCCGGGCTTGCGCCCGTAGCCTGGGCGGCATGGGTGATCTTTTTCTGGTCCGGCACGGTGAGACCGAGTGGTCGCGGTCCGGACGGCACACGGGCCTGACGGACGTCCCGCTGACCGAGCACGGGCGGGAGCAGGCGCGGAGTCTCGTGCCGCTGATCCGGTCGCACCGGATCGGGGCCGCGTTCGTCAGCCCGTTCCAGCGGGCCCGGGAGACGGCCGAGCTGATCGGACTGCGGGACGAGGTGCGGATCGACCCCGACCTGCACGAGTGGGACTACGGCGGGTACGAGGGCATCACGACGGTCGAGATCCACCGGAGCCGGCCGGACTGGTTCCTGTTCACGGACGGGGTCGCGCCCGGGCCGCCGGAGCATCCCGGGGAGACGCCGGAACAGGTCGGCGAGCGCGCCGACCGGGTGCTGGCCAGGGTGGAGGCCGCCTTCGCCAACACGGAGGGGTGCGTGGTGCTGGTGGCACACGGGCACTTCCTCCGGGCGCTCACCGCGCGGTACCTGGGGCTTCCGGCGTCGCACGGGGCGCTGTTCCAGCTGGGCACGGGCACGCTGTGCCGGCTGGGCACGGAGCACGCGCGACCGGTGATCGCGGCCTGGAATGTCAGACCTCCGTCGTAGCCTTCGAAGGCATCACCGGTGGAACCACCGGTGGCGTGACCGGTGGCGTCAGCGGTGGCATCACCGGTGAGGGAGGGAGGACGCCGTGGCACTGTCGCCCACCGCCGCGCAGCGGCGTGTCATCGACGCCGCCGACCCCGTCAGCGGGCGGCTGAAGGGGACGGAGGCTCAGCTCGCCGCGCTGGTGAAACGGGGGCTCGCCTTCCGGCACCCGCGCCCGCCGCACGACCACTTCCTGACGCCGGCCGGGCATCGGATACGGGAGGCTCCCGCCGAGCCGGAGACACCGGTGCCGGCCGGGCCCGCGGCGTCGGCCGAGCCCGCGGCCGGCGGTGTGTTCGCCGCGCGGGTGGGCGGGGAGGAGGCCGTGCCGGGCGATGCCGGGCCGGCGCGGCTGCGTGAGGTGCGCAGCGCCTGGCAGGGGCTGCTGGAGCTGCGCCGGATGACGCATTCCGACGGGGCGACGGACCGGCCGTGCGGGTGGGAGCGCCAGCATCTCGTGCAGGCCGCCGCGCTCGCCCTGGAGGCCGCCGGGCACCGCCCGGCGGGGCCGGACGGCGGGGCCGGGTACCGGGTGCGCGCGACGCCGCAGCCGGAGGCCGTCGCCGTGTACGAGCCGGACGGTACGGCGCTGCGCGGCTGTGCGGTGACGCTGGAGCGGGCGGGGTGGCAGGTCGGGGAGCACACCGAGCCGCGCACGCGGGCCCGTTACCTGCTGGCCTCGCCGCGGAAGGTGTGAGGCACTCGTGCCAGGATCGGTCGGTCAGTGCACCCACGAGGAGAGGCGGCAGCGGTGAGCGAGCCGTTTTCCGTACCCGTGACGGTCCGCGGGTACGAGAGCGACACGCAGGGCCACCTGAACCAGTCCGTGTACCTGAACTACGCCGAGCACGCCCGCTGGTCACTGCTCCAGGCCGCGGGCATCCGGCAGGCCGACCTGGTGGCCCGGGGTGTGGGCCCGGTCGTCCTGGAGACGACCGTCCGCTTCCGGCGGGAACTGCTCGCCGGTGACGAGACCACGGTGACCTGCGCCTTCGAGTGGGGGGAGGGCAGGACTTTCCGGATCCGGCAGATCATCCGCAAGGCGGACGGCACGATCGCGGCCGAGGTCGAGGGCGTCGGCGGTCTGATGGACCTGAACGCCCGCAAGCTGGTGGCCGATCCGCGGCGGCGGTTCAAGGAACTCGCGGCAAAACCCGGGCTGCTCGGCCTGTGAGGCTCGGTCTCCGCGCGGCCGACGGGCCGGGCCGGCGTCCGGTGTCGTGGACGGCGGACACGAGTGCGTGTGAGTCAACGGGCGAACGAATGCGCCCATATGCATCGGTATGAGTGCGTGACAGCATGAATCGTCTCGGAATCGGCTCATGACAGCTACTGAGGGGAACGCTCGATGCACGCACACCAGGGGTTGGTTCGGTCGGCGAAGACGGCGCGGCGGCGGTTGACGACCGTCGCGGTGGCCCTCGCCGGAGCATGCGCGTGGGGCGTGGTGACGGCGGCCCCGGCGAGCGCCGACGTCTCGACCCGCTGCGGCACCTACATCTGCGTCAACACCGCGCACCAGGGCAAGGACTACGTCCAGGACATCACCGTCACGACGAGGGACGGCCTGCCGGGAACGTTGCGTGGTTTCGTGCGCGACTACGCGAAGAGCTCAGCCGGAGTGTCGAAGGCGCGGTTCGTCGTCAACCGCGAGTTCAGCGGGAAGCCGCTGCTCGTCTGCGGTGGCCTGGACCGCGGTGGCAGGGTCATCGAGAACACCTGCGTGAAACTCTCCTGACCGGTCGGCGGTGACGGCCGGGGTGGGACGGAGCCGGTGATACCGGAAGGGGGGGGGGGGGGGGGGGGGGGGGGGGGGGGGGGGGGGGGGGGGTGTGGGTGTGGGGGGGGGGGGGGGGGGGGGGGGGTGGGGGGGGGGGGGTTTGGTCTGTTGTTTATCTTTTCTTCCTCCCGGTGCTTCTTTT
>NZ_JBVJVN010000009.1:194586-199463 GCF_055603605.1 Streptomyces sp. NPDC037271 | reverse complement strand
CCCAGCGCCACAAAGGAGGAGTTCGGCCAGCCCACCCCTCTCTCCCCGGTCTCCCTCCCCCCCCCCCCTCCCCCCCCCTCCGCCTCCCCCCCCCCCCCCCCCCCCCCCCCCCCCCCCTTCCGCGTCATGCCCTCGGGTCACGGCGTGGCGGGCGCCCGGGTCGCCGTTGCCTCGGTGATCTCCGTCCCCGCCTCCATCGGATGGGTCACGTCCTCCGCGTCCCGCCCCCGGCCGCCGATGTGGTTGAACACCAGGTTGAGCAGGACGGCTGCCAGACAGCCGGTCGAGATACCCGAGTCGAGGATGATCTTCGCGTTCTCCGGGAACGAGTGGTAGAACTCCGGCGCCGCGATCGGGATGATGCCGACGGCCAGGGAGACCGCCACGATCAGGACGTTGTTGTCCTTGTCCAGGCTCGCCCTCACCAGGGTCTGGATGCCACTGGCCGCGACCGAGCCGAACAGCACCACTCCGGCACCGCCGAGCACCGGCCGGGGTACGACGGCGATGAGCGAGGCGGCCATCGGGCACAGGCCCATCAGGACCAGGAAGCCGCCGCCCGCGGCCACGACGAAGCGGCTGCGGATCTTCGTCATCGCCACCAGGCCGATGTTCTGGGCGAAGGCGCTGCACATGAACCCGTTGAAGACCGGGCTGAGCGCGGAGCCGAGGGTGTCGGCGCGCAGGCCGGCCGCGATGGTCTTCTCGTCGGCCGGGCGGTCCACGATCTCGCCCAGGGCGAGCATGTCGGCGGTGGACTCGGTCATCGAGACCACCATCACCACGCACATGGACAGGATCGCGGCGAGCTGGAACTGCGGGGCGCCGAAGTGGAACGGCGTCGGGAAGCCGACGACGCTCGCGTCCGCGACCGGCCCGAAATCCGTGACGCCGAACGGGATCGCGATGAGCGTGCCCGCGACCAGGCCGAGCAGCACGGCGATCTGCTTGACGAAGCCCCGGGTGAAGCGGCGCAGGAGGAGGACGACGACGAGGGTGATCCCGGCCAGGGCCAGGTTGGTCGAGGACCCGAAGTCGTCGGCCTCGGGGCTGGAACCCTGCGCCCAGCCGAAGGCCACGGGCAGCAGGGATATACCGATCAGGGTGATGACCGTACCGGTGACGACCGGTGGGAAGAACCGGATCGCCTTGCTGAAGAAGGGGGCCGCGAAGAAGCCGATGAGTCCGGCGACGATGACGGCGCCGAAGATGATCGGCAACGCGTCGGACTTGTCCTCGGTGGACGCGACGATCGCGGTCATGGGGGCGACACCGGCGAAGGTGACGCCGTTGACGAAGGGCAGCCGGGCACCGATCTTCCAGATGCCGAGCGTCTGCAGGAAGGTGGCGAGGCCCGCGGTGAACAGGCAGGCGCCGGTGAGGAAGGTCAGTTCGGTCGCGGACAGGCCGATGGCCGCGCCGACGATCAGGGGTGGGGCGACGACTCCGGCGTACATGGCGGCCACGTGCTGCAGGCCGGTCGTCGCCATTTTCAGTGGCGGGAGTTTCTCGTCAACAGGGTGGTCGGCCACGGCGGCGTTCCTCCGGTCGGGTACACGTCGGCATTGACGCGGGTGTCAGGGAGGTGGTGCGGGTGGGCATGGGGTACCTCCCGCTCGGGCGAAGTCGAGAGTGGGGGAGGGACCGGGACGGACCGTTCGGGGAAACGGTGACCGCTCCGGGGGCGTACGCATGGGCGCACGCCCCGGAGACGGCCGCCGTGGACCCCGCTCGGGTCCACGGCTACCGGCCGGGAGCCGTCCCTCCCGGCCGGAGCTCAAGTGCCTTGCGGCCTGTCGGTGTTCAGCTGCCGCGGTGGTTCAGCCCTGCGCCGCGACGCGTGCCAGCCGCCGCGCCTCGTCCCGGGTGGAGCGGGCGACGGCGTCCTCGTCGACCGTGAGCAGCCGGCCGTTCTCGACGATCTGGCGGCCGTTGACGAACGACGCCGTGACCGGGGCCGCGGCACCGAGGACCAGTGCGGTCACCGGATCGGCGATCGAGGAGTGGGCGAGGGTGTCCATCCGCCACAGCACCAGGTCGGCCAGCTTGCCCGGCTCCAGCGAGCCCGTCTCGGCGGCCCGGCCGAGGACCTGAGCACCGCCGTAGGTGCCCAGGCGCAGCGCCTTGCGGGCGTTCAGCGCGGCCTCGCGGTGGGCGCCGAGGCGGTTGACGAGGAGCGCGTTGCGCAGTTCGGTGTGGAGTTCGCCGGACTCGTTGGAGGCGGTGCCGTCGACGCCGAGGCCGACCGGGACGCCGGCGGCGAGCATGTCGGGGACGCGGGCGATGCCGGCGGCCAGTCGCGCGTTGGAGGACGGGCAGTGCGCGACGCCGGTCCCCGTGCGGGCGAAGGCGGCGATGTCGGCGTCGTTCATGTGGACGCAGTGCGCCATCCACACGTCCTCGCCGAGCCAGCCGGTGGACTCGAAGTAGTCGGTCGGGCCCATGCCGAACAGCTCGTGGCAGAACGCCTCCTCCTCCATGGTCTCCGAGCCGTGGGTGTGCAGCCGTACGCCGAGGCGACGGGCCAACTCGGCGCCCTGGCGCATCAGTTCGGTGGAGACGGAGAAGGGGGAGCAGGGCGCGACGGCGACCTGGGTCATCGCGTCGAAGGAGGCGTCGTGGTGTTCCCGGACGGTGGCCTCGGTGGCGGCGAGCGCGTCGTCCAGGCTCTCCACCGCGAAGTCCGGCGGCAGCCCGCCGTCGGACTCGCCGCGGTCCATGGAGCCGCGGGCGAGGGTGAAGCGGACGCCCGTCTCGCGGGCGGCGCGGATGATCGCGCCGGACAGGTCGCCGGAGCCCCGCGGGAAGACGTAGTGGTGGTCCATGGCGGTGGTGACACCGCCGCGGGCCATCATGGCGAGGGAGCCCTGGGCCGCCGCGTACGCCATCGGTTCGTCGATGCGCGCCCAGGTCGGGTAGAGGGCGACCAGCCAGTCGAACAGGTTGTGGTCGGTGGCCAGGCCCCGGGTGATCCACTGGTAGAAGTGGTGGTGGGTGTTGACCAGGCCGGGCGTGGCCAGGTGGCCGGTCGCGTCGATCCGGCGCACCACGTTCTCCAGGCCCTCGGGTGCCCCTCCCGCGCCGACCGACTCGATCCGGTTGCCGGCGAGGACGAGGTGTCCCGAGGCGATCTCGGTGTCGCCCGCGTCCACCGTGGCTATCGCGCAGTTCTCGATGACCACACGCTCGGCCGCGTGCCCGGCCGCGCGCTCTGCTGCCGATGATGCTGCCATGCTGCTTCCTTCTCTTTCAGTGGGCCCGTGGGCGGGAGTTGAGTACCCACGGGGAGGGCACGGCAGGACCCTAGGAGGATTTGAGTGCCGGAACGGTGGTGCGGCTCCGGGTGCCGAGATGGTGGAAGAACAGGTTGAGACAGACCGCGACGAGCGCGCCGGCGCTGATGCCGGAGCCGAGCACCGTCTGTGCCCACGCCGGGAACTCGGCGTAGAAGGTCGGCGCGGCCAGCGGGATGATGCCCGCGCCGAGCGCCACGGCCACCAGGATGATGTTGGAGCTGTCGTCCAGACCGGCCTCGGACAGCGTACGGATGCCGCTGACGGCGATCGAGCCGAAGAGGACGATGCCCGCACCGCCGAGTACCGGCATGGGGACCAAGGAGACGACCGCGCCGAGGACCGGGAAGGCGCCGAGGACGAGCAGGGTGGCGCCGGCGACGGCGACGACGTAGCGGCTGCGTACCCGGGTGAGGGTGACGACGCCGACGTTCTGCGCGAAGGCGGAGGTGGGGAAGCCGCCGAAGACGGGGCCGACCAGGGTGGCGAGGCCGTCGGTGCGCAGGCCGCGGGTGATGACCTTGGCGTCGGCGGGGCGGTCGCAGATCTCGCCGAGGGCGAGCATGCCGGCGGACGACTCGGTCATCAGGACCAGCATCACGATGCACAGCGACAGGATCGCGGCGGGCTGGAACTCGGGGGCGCCGAAGGCGAAGGGCGTGGGCAGCGCGGCGACCGGCGCCGACTTCAGGGCGCTGAAGTCGGCCATGCCGACGGGGATGGCGACCAGGGTGCCGACGAGCAGGCCGAAGAGCAGGGCGACCTGCTTGAGGAAGCCCTTGCCGAAGCGCTGCATGACGAGGATGACGGCGAGGGTGAACGCGGCGAGCGCGAGGTTGCCCATGGAGCCGAAGTCGGCGGCGCTCTCGTCTCCGCCCTGGGCCCAGCCGACGGGGACCGGCATCAGCGTGACGCCGATGAGGGTGATGACCACGCCGGTGACCAGGGGCGGGAAGAAGCGGAGCAGACGGCCGAAGAACGGGCCGACGGCGAGGCAGAAGACGCCGGCAACCATCACCGCGCCGTAGATGGCGGGGAGTTGACCGCCCTCGCTGTTCGTCTCGGCGATGGCGAGGATGGGCGCGATACCGGCCGAGGAGGCGGCGTTGACGAACGGCAGGCGGTTGCCGACGAAGCCCTTCACGCCGAGGGTCTGGAGCAGGGTCGCGACACCGGCGATGAGCAGGCTCGCGGCGATCAGCCGGGTGCGGCCCTCCAGGTCGAGTCCGCAGGCCTGGCCGATGATGAGCGGAGGAGTGACAACGCCCGCGTACATGGCGGCGATGTGCTGGAGCGCGGCGGGGACGAGCCGCGAGGGGTGGAGCTTCTCGTCGACCGGGTGCACGGACGTGACGGCGTCCTCCGTGTGCTCCGGTGACGGGGTGGAACGTGAGCCTTTCGCCGGCTCCGTTGCAGGCTGTGCCATGGTGTTCCCTCCGGTGTGGCGGGGGGGGGGGGGGGAGGGGGGGGGGGGGGGGGGGGGGGGGGGTGGGTGGGGGGGGGGGGGGGGGGGGAAAGGAATGCGGCGCGGCGATCAGCTCCGAGGGGGCGGATGTCGCGGGCGAGGTATGCCAGGGCGGGGAA
>NZ_JBVJVN010000009.1:187746-194576 GCF_055603605.1 Streptomyces sp. NPDC037271 | reverse complement strand
CGAGCAGTTCTAGGCGCTTGCCGGCATACATAGTTCACCCCTCCTCCCCCCCCCCCTCCCCCCTCCCCCCCCCTCCCCCCCCCCCCCCCCCCCCCCCCCCCCCCTGGTCCCCCCCCCCCCCCCCCCCGCGTCCCGCGTCAGAGGTTGGTCATGTCGACCGGGATCAGTTGCTCGGCGCCGTCGCGCAGGATGGTGGCCTCGATCAGGCCGTAGGGCCGGTCGGCGGCGTAGTAGACGGCGCCGTCCTTGGCCTCGTTGTCGATCCCGAAGGGCGACAGGTCCGAGCGGAAGTGGTGCTTGTTGGGCATCGAGAAGCGGATCTCGTCGACCTCGTCACGGGAGTTCAGCACCCGCACGCCCATCTCGAAGAGGGTCTGCTGGAGCGAGTACGAGTAGGTCTCGGCGAACGCCTGGAGCGCGTGCTTGCGGACCCCGTGGTACGAGCGGTCCCAGTCCGGGGCGTGCGAGTCGATGCCGTCCCAGTTGTGCCGCCACCAGGTGGAGACGGTGGTGGCGAGGATGCGGTCGTAGTCCTCCTGGAGGGTGGTGTACTTGTCCTTCAGGTAGCCGAAGAACTCGGAGTTGGTCGAGTTCAGGACGGTCAGGTCCTTGAATCCGGAGAGGACCTGGATGCCGTGGCCGTCGTAGGTGATCTCCGCGACGCGGGTCTCCTGGCCGGTGCGGACGAAGGAGTGGGCGATCTCCTCGGAGCCGACGAAGCGGGCGCCGCCCTTCGAGGTCTCGATCCGCTCCCAGCCGTACTCCTCGATGCGGATGCGGGCCCGGTGGATCGGCTCGTTGTTGTCGACGAAGTGGCGGGCGAGCTTGACGCCGAGGTCCTCGGCGCTCTCGATCCCGTGCTCCTTGGCGAAGGCGAACACCGTGTTCTTGGTGGTGTCGGTCGGCAGGACGTTCGCGTTGGACCCGCTGCGGTGGACCTCCTCCATGTCGCCGGAGAGGGCGACGGAGACGTTGAGGTCCTTGATGTGGTGCGTGTCGCCGTCCCGCGTGATCTTGACGACGCGGTTCTCTGCCTTGCCGTACTGGTTCTGTCCCAGGACGAAACGGGTCATGTGTCGGTCAGCTCCCTCGGTAAACGGAGTAGCCGAACGGGTTGAGCAGCAGCGGAACGTGGTAGTGCTCCCCGGGCACCACCGCGAAGGTGATGGTGACCTCGGGGAAGAACACGGGCCGGCCGTTCTCGCTGTCCCGGAGCGCGGGGGCGTCCTGCTGGGCCGCGGCTTGTTTCTTGGCGAAGTACGTCTCGGTGTCGAAGTCGAGCCGTACGTGTGTGGTGCCCTCCGGCAGGGCCGGGAGGTCCTTGCACCGGCCGTCGGCGTCGGTCGCGGAGCCGCCGAGTGCCTGCCAGTCCTCTCTTTGCCCGTGATGGGCGGAGCTGCCCGAGCGGGCGGCGAGCTGGACGGCGACTGCCTCGGCGGGGCGGCCGGCGCTGGTGTCCAGGATGTGCGTGGACACGGAGGCGGTGGTGCTGGTGCTCATGGTCAGGCGTCCTGTTCGACGAGTCGGGAAAGGCGGATGCGGTTGATCTTCCCCAGTTCGGTGCGGACGATCTCCCGCTCCTGCTCGGGCGAGTTGCCGATCCGCTCCAGAGCCGCGTCCCGCATCTGCTCGCCGGTCCGGCCGGTGGCGCAGATGAGGAAGACGTGGCCGAACTTGTCCTGGTAGGCCAGGTTGAGTTCGAGCATCTCCGCCTTGAGTTCCTCCGAGGCGCCGGCCATTCCGGCCTGCTCCCGGGAGGAGGTCGGGTCGCCCGGCTTCGGGCGGCCGATGGGCGGGTGCCCGGCCATCGCCTCGGCGAGGTCGTCCGCCGTCAGCTCGGCCATGGCGGCGTCACTCGCGGCGTACAGGTCCTCGGTGGTGGCGTAGGGGCGGGCGGCGAGCAGGTGCCGGGCCCACGCCGTCGAGGCACACGCCTCGTGGAGTTCCGCGAGTGCCGCGGACTCCTCGGATGCGTTGAAACGGGCCAGGCCCGACGCGGAAGTGGACGTCACGGGAGCCTCCGTGGCCTTGTGCTGAACGGGCGTGCCGATAGCTAACGCCCTCGGAAACAACGCGTCAACACTTTGTTGAAAATTCGGTGTGACGAAAGCCGCCGCCCGGATTCCGGACGGCGGCTCGTGATGTGGGGCTCCTGTGCAGGTCAGGAGTCCTTCTCGCGGTTGAGGTAGTTGTAGACGGTGAAACGGCTGACGCCGAGGGCGCTCGCGACGGTCTCCACGCCGTGCCGCACGGAGAAGGCGCCGCGCGCCTCCAGGGTGCGGACGACCTCCTGCTTGGCGCGCCGGTCCAGTTCGGCCAGCGGCCTGCCCCGCCGGCGCTCCATGGCGGCCAGGATGTGGTCCAGGGAGTCGGCGAGCTGCGGCAGGCGCACGGCCACGACGTCGGCGCCCTCCCAGGCGAGGACGACGTCGTCCTGACCGGCCTCGTCCGGCGGGAGCATCTCGCCCCCGATGGCGTCGACCAGGGGTTTGACGGCCGCGATGAAGGGCTCCTCCCCCGGACCGGTCACCGCTCGCCCTCCCCTTCGGCGCCCTGCCCGACCACGTTGACCTGGAGGGAGATCCGGGTGGCGCCCGCCTGGAGGGACCGGCGCAGCAACGCGTCCACGGCGGTGAGCACCTCGTCGGCGCCACCCTCCGCGGTGTTGCCGAACGGGCCGACGTCCACCTCGTCCAGCTCCGCGGCCTCGACGACCTCCCGGGCCACCACCGCGTGCGCGGGCGCCTCGTCCAGGTCGAAGGGCTCGGTCGTGAACTCCACTCTCAATCGCACCCGGTCAACCTAACGCGCGGTGACCGCTTTCCGCCGCCCCCTCTTGACAAGCGCCGAGCACCGACGGCAATCTTCCATTAAGCAGAAAGCATCTTCCGTAATGCGGAACAACGATCGAAACGGAAGGGAGCGCGGCACCCGATGCCAGGTTTCAAGTTGAGCACCGCCGCAGATCAGCGCTTCAACGTCAACCTGTCGATCCTCTTCACGGAACTCCCGCTCCTGGAGCGTCCCGCGGCCGCCGCCGCGGCCGGCTTCACCGCGGTCGAGCTGTGGTGGCCCTGGATCGACTCGCCCACCCCCGAGCAGTCCGAGCTCGACGCCCTGAAGAAGGCGATCGAGGACGCGGGCGTCCAGCTCACCGGGCTGAACTTCTACGCGGGACAGCTGCCGGGCCCCGACCGCGGCGCCCTGTCCGTCCCGGGCGAGGAGTCGGACCGTTTCCGCGCCAACGTCGACGTGGCCGCCGACTTCGCGAAGTCGCTGGGCTGCACGGCGCTCAACGCCCTGTACGGCAACCGCGTCGAAGGCGTGGACCCGGCCGAGCAGGACGAGCTGGCGCTGGAGAACCTGGTCCTCGCCGCCCGCGCGGCCGACCGGATCGGCGCGGTCCTGCTGATCGAGGCGCTCAACAAGCCCGAGTCGCCGCTGTACCCGCTGGTGTCGGCGCCGGCCGCGATCGAGGTCGTGGACAAGGTCAACGCGGCCACCGGGCTCGGCAACGCCGCGTTCCTCATGGACCTCTACCACCTGTCCATGAACGGCGAGGACCTGCCGCGGGTGATCGACGCGTACGCCGCGAAGACCGGGCACGTGCAGATCGCCGACAACCCCGGCCGCGGCGCCCCCGGCACCGGCTCCCTCCCGTTGGAGGAGCTGCTCGACCGCCTGAGGAAGGCCGGTTACGACGGCTGGGTCGGCCTGGAGTACAAGCCGGGCGACAACCCCAGCGCCGAGTCCTTCTCCTGGCTGCCGGCCGAGGCCCGCGCGGCCCGCTGAGCGCCACCCGTAGGAACTCTTCACAGATTTTCAGAGAGGCACCCATCATGAGCACGCTCCCCAAGGTCGCCTGGATCGGTCTCGGCATCATGGGCTCCCCCATGTCGGAGAACCTGATCAAGGCGGGTTACCAGGTCACCGGCTTCACCCTGGAGCAGGAGAAGCTGGACCGCCTGTCCGCCGCCGGCGGCACCGCGGCCGGCTCGATCGCCGAGGCCGTGCGCGACGCCGACGTCGTCGTCACCATGGTGCCCGCGTCGCCGCAGGTCGAGGCCATCGCCTACGGCCCCGACGGCATCCTGGAGAACGCGAAGTCCGGCGCCCTGCTGGTCGACATGTCCTCGATCACCCCGCAGACCTCCGTCGACCTCGCGAAGGCCGCGAAGGACAAGGGCATCCGCGTCCTGGACGCCCCGGTGTCCGGCGGCGAGGCCGGTGCCATCGAGGCCGTGCTGTCCATCATGGTCGGCGGCGAGCAGGCCGACTTCGACGAGGCCAAGCCGCTGCTCGAGGCGCTCGGTAAGACCATCGTGCTGTGCGGTCCGCACGGCTCGGGCCAGACCGTGAAGGCCGCCAACCAGCTGATCGTCGCCGTCAACATCCAGGCGTGCGCCGAGGCCGTGGTCTTCCTGGAGAAGTCGGGCGTGGACCTGAAGGCCGCCCTCGACGTTCTCAACGGCGGGCTGGCCGGCTCGACCGTGCTGACGCGGAAGAAGGACAACTTCCTGGCCCGCGACTTCAAGCCGGGCTTCCGCATCGACCTGCACCACAAGGACATGGGCATCGTCACCGACGCCGCCCGCAACGTCGGCGCCGCGCTGCCGGTCGGCGCCGTGGTCGCCCAGCTGGTCGCCTCGCTGCGCGCCCAGGGCGACGGCGGCCTGGACCACTCGGCCCTGCTGCGGGCCGTGGAGCGCCTGTCCGGCGCCCAGGTCTGACCGTACGCAGCTCACGAGACTTCCGGGCGGTGCCGTCGCTGACACCTGTCCTGTCGCGCCCGAGCGGCGGCACCGCCCGGAACCCACTTCAACAAACTGTTGACGTGCCTGTCACCCGAACTTAGGCTCCACGAAGCGGAAACAAGTTTCCGCTGACCCCTCGCACGGAAGGTCCCCGATGTCGCAGCGCGTGCTCACGACAGAGTCCGGCGCCCCGGTCGCCGACAACCAGAACTCCGCCTCCGCCGGCATCGGCGGCCCCCTCCTCATCCAGGACCAGCACCTCATCGAGAAGCTGGCCCGCTTCAACCGCGAGCGCATCCCGGAGCGCGTGGTGCACGCCCGCGGCTCGGGCGCCTACGGCCACTTCGAGGTGACCGACGACGTCACCGGCTACACGCACGCCGACTTCCTGAGCAGCGTCGGCAAGCGCACCGAGGTCTTCCTGCGCTTCTCCACCGTGGCCGACTCCCTCGGCGGCGCGGACGCGGTCCGCGACCCGCGCGGCTTCGCGCTGAAGTTCTACACCGAGGAGGGCAACTACGACCTCGTCGGCAACAACACCCCGGTGTTCTTCATCAAGGACCCGGTCAAGTTCCCCGACTTCATCCACTCGCAGAAGCGCGACCCGTTCTCGGGCCGCCAGGAGCCGGACAACGTCTGGGACTTCTGGGCGCACTCCCCCGAGGCCACCCACCAGGTGACCTGGCTGATGGGCGACCGCGGCATCCCGGCGTCCTACCGCCACATGGACGGCTTCGGCTCGCACACCTACCAGTGGACGAACGCCAAGGGCGAGTCGTACTTCGTCAAGTACCACTTCAAGACGGACCAGGGCATCCGCTGCCTGACCGCCGACGAGGCCGCCAAGCTGGCGGGCGAGGACCCGGCCTCGCACCAGACGGACCTGGTGCAGGCGATCGAGCGGGGCGTGTACCCGTCCTGGACCCTGCACGTGCAGCTGATGCCGGTGGCCGACGCGGCGAACTACCGCTTCAACCCGTTCGACGTGACCAAGGTGTGGCCGCACGCCGACTACCCGCTCAAGCGGGTGGGCCGGCTGGTGCTCGACCGCAACCCGGACAACGTCTTCGCCGAGGTCGAGCAGGCCGCGTTCTCCCCGAACAACTTCGTTCCGGGCATCGGCCCCTCCCCCGACAAGATGCTCCAGGGCCGCCTGTTCGCCTACGCGGACGCGCACCGCTACCGCCTGGGCGTCAACCACACCCAGCTCGCGGTGAACGCTCCGAAGGCGGTGCCCGGCGGCGCGGCCAACTACGGGCGCGACGGCTTCATGGCCTCCAACTCGCAGGGCCGGGACGCCAAGAACTACGAGCCGAACTCGTACGACGGCCCGGTCGAGACCGGCCGCCCGCTGGCCGCCCCGCTCGCGGTGTCCGGTCACACCGGCACCCACGAGGCGCCGCTGCACACCAAGGACGACCACTTCTTCCAGGCCGGTGAGCTGTTCCGGCTGATGACCGAGGACGAGCGCGGGCGTCTGGTCGCGAACATCGCCGGCGGCCTGTCCCAGGTGTCCCGCAATGACGTGGTCGAGAAGAACCTCGCGCACTTCCACGCCGCCGACCCCGAGTACGGCAAGCGCGTGGAGGAGGCGGTCCGCGCCCTGCGCGAGGACTGATCCACCGGCTCGCGTACGGACCCGGCGGGGAGGCCGGGACCGTGCGCGGCCCGTGCAGGCACCGGAGCGGCCCGGATGAGGGGTGGCCGCCCGGGGCCGGCACGGGCAGGGCGAGGACCGCGGCGGCCTGCGAGCCAGTGCGGTGGTGAAGGGCCAGGGGCTTCTCCTACGACCTGAGGGGAGAAGCGTTCCGGCCCGTCGCACCGCCGCGGTCCCAGCCACTACCCGCCTCTTCGCGGAAGAGGCCCGAGACTCCGTCCGGCGGCGCGAACGACCTGTCGCGCCCAGCCTCGCGCTGTCGGACGGACACCACATGAAGAACCTTCACCGGCCGGGAAGCGGGGGGGGGGGGGGGGGGGGGGGGCGGGTTGTTTCTTTGTTTGCCCCGGGTGTGGTTTTCTCCCCCCCCCGACACCCTAGAGACACGAAAAGGGCACAACCCCCACACCACCAACCCA
>NZ_JBVJVN010000009.1:183859-187736 GCF_055603605.1 Streptomyces sp. NPDC037271 | reverse complement strand
GTCCCCCCTAAAACAACCATGTGCACCCAGGGGAAGGGGGCTCACCACCCCCCCCCCCCCCCCCCGCCCAACCCCCCCCCCCCCCCCCCCCCCCCTCCCCCCCCCCCCCCTCCCCACCCCCCCCCCCCCCCCCGCTTCTCTGCGTGCACCGGGTGCGGATTCCCGGCCCGCGCAGCAGCCTGGAGACATGGCAACGGCACACCCACCCGAGCACCCGCACATCGTCGTCCACTCCCCCGCCCTGGACGGCTCCCGCCGGGTCACCTCCGGCGACGAGACCCTCGGTGTCGCCTCGCACGTCGACGACGTCGCCGAGCTGCTGCGGCTGGCCGACCTCTACGTGACCGACGTCGAGGACAGCGAGCTGGTCGAGTGGCAGGGCGGCGGACCCGAAGACTGGCCCGGGCTGCACGAACACCATGAGCACCACGAAGGCTGAACGCGCGTAGCCGCCCCCGGCAGCGGGCACAACCCCGGGCACACGGGGTGCTCTCGGGGGGTGTCATGGACGACGACAGGACGGTCCGGCTCGCACCGCACGAGGTCGCGCTGCTCCGCGGCGGCCCGCGCGCCGCGGTGACGGTCTCCGTGGTGGACCTGTATCTGCGGGGCGCCGTCGAGGCCGGCCCGCCGGGCACCGTACGCGCCCTGTCGTCGGCGCCGGGGGCGGCCGCGGTCCCCCTCCCCGACCTGGCGGAGGCGGTACGGGGGTGCCTCGAGGAGCCCCTCTCCCTACGGAAACTGACCCGGCACCCGGACGTCCGCCTGGCGGTGGCGCTGATGCGGATCCCCCTGGCGGAGGCCGGGTTGCTGCGCTACCCGCTGCTCGGTCCGACCCGGGCCGCCCGCCGCCGGGTGCGGGCCCTCCAGGAGACGCACCCGGTGCCCACGAGCCGGCGCGGCATGACGGCGGAGGACAGGCTGCTCGCCGTCGCCCTGCACGACGCGGCCGCGCTACGCGTCCTCCTGCCCCGCTTCGCGCTGCGTGCCGGGCTCGTCGACCGGGTGGAAGTGGGCGGCAAGGGGCTCCTCAAGAACTCCCCGCCCGGCAGCGGGGGCGGTTCGGGAGGCGGCATGGCGCACTACTGCGGGGGCGGAGGGGGAGGCTGCGGCGGGGGCGGAGGCGGCTGAGCGGGCCCCTCGGCAGGGCACACGAAAGAGCGGCCCGTCCGTCAGGAACGGGCCGCTCTGCGCGCACCGCGTACGGGTCAGGCCTTCAGCGGCCGGATCGCGGTCGGGGCGTGCCCCGGCTCGGTCGCGAGCTCCTCGAACTCCACGACGTTGCCGATGTCGTTGGTGCCCGACATGGAGATGTTGGTGACGCGCTCCAGGATCGCCTCGACGACGACCGGCACCCGGTGCTCGGCGGCGAGCTTCTTGGCCTGCTCCAGGGCCGCGCCCAGCTCACCGGGGTCGGTCACCCGGATCGCCTTGCAGCCGAGGCCCTCGGCGACCTTGACGTGGTCGACGCCGTAGACGCCCAGTTCGGGCGAGTTGATGTTCTCGAACTCCAGGTTGACCTGGAAGTCGATCTCGAACGCCCGCTGCGCCTGCCGGATCAGGCCCAGGTAGGAGTTGTTGACCAGGACGTGGACGTACGGGATCTTGTGCTGAGCGCCGACGGCCAGTTCCTCGATCATGAACTGGAAGTCGTAGTCGCCGGAGAGCGCCACGACCTGGGCGTCGGGGTCGGCCTTGGCGACGCCGAGCGCGGCCGGGACGGTCCAGCCGAGCGGGCCGGCCTGACCGCAGTTGATCCAGTGCCGCGGGCGGTAGACGTGCAGCATCTGGGCGCCGGCGATCTGGGAGAGGCCGATGGTGGAGACGTACCGGGTCTCCGGGCCGAAGGCCTTGTTCATCTCCTCGTAGACGCGCTGCGGCTTGATCGGGATGTCGTCGAAGTGCGTACGGCGCTGGAGCGTGGCCTTCCTCTCCTGCGCGGAGGCGGCCCACGCGGAGCGGTCGGGCAGCCTGCCGGCCGCCTTCAGTTCCTTCGCCACCTCGACGAACAGCTCCAGGGCCGCCTTGGCGTCGGAGGCGATGCCGTAGTCCGGGGCGAAGATCTTGCCGATCTGGGTCGGTTCGACGTCGACGTGGACGAACGTGCGGCCGGCGGTGTAGACGTCGAGCTTGCCGGTGTGGCGGTTGGCCCAGCGGTTGCCGACGCCCAGGACGAAGTCGGACTCCAGGAACGTCGCGTTGCCGTAGCGGTGCGAGGTCTGGAGGCCGACCATGCCCGCGTTCAGCTCGTGGTCGTCGGGCAGCAGGCCCCAGCCCATCAGGGTCGGCACGACCGGGGTGCCGGTCAGCTCGGCGAACTCCACGAGCAGGTCGGCGGCGTCGGCGTTGATGACACCGCCGCCGGCCACGATCAGCGGGCGCTCGGCGGCGTTCAGCATGCCGATCGCCTTCTCGATCTGGGCGCGGCTCGCGGCCGGCTTGTAGACCGGGAGCGGCTCGTAGGTGTCCGGGTCGAACTCGATCTCCGTCATCTGGACGTCGATCGGCAGGTCGATCAGGACCGGGCCGGGGCGGCCGGAACGCATGAGGTGGAACGCCTGCTGGAAGACGCCGGGGACCTGGGCGGCCTCCAGGACGGTGACGGCCATCTTGGTGACCGGCTTGGCGATCGAGGCGATGTCGACGGCCTGGAAGTCCTCCTTGTGGATCACCGCGGTCGGCGCCTGGCCGGTGATGCACAGGATCGGGATCGAGTCGCCGATCGCCGAGTACAGGCCGGTGATCATGTCGGTGCCGGCCGGCCCGGAGGTGCCGATGCAGACGCCGATGTTGCCGGGGTGGGTCCGGGTGTAGCCCTCGGCCATGTGCGAGGCGCCCTCGACGTGCCGGGCGAGGGTGTGCTGGACGCCGCCGGAGGCCTTGAGCGCCGCGTAGAACGGGTTGATCGCCGCGCCCGGCACACCGAACGCGTCGGTGACGCCCTCGCGCTTGAGAATCTCAACTGCCGCGCGGGCAGCGGTCATACGAGCCATCGAGTACTCCTGCTGTCGACTGTCGGATTCGCACTCCCGTCGCGCCCCGCGGTGAGCACTTCCCGTAGCAACTTCCGTATAGTGAAATTTCTTTTCTACGATCTGGAAGTAATGTAAGTGGGTGGCCGAGGGCCGTCAAGAGAGGACGATGGGGCCATGTCCGAGACCATCCCGGTGTGCTGCACCGCCTGCGGACGCCGGCACCGCTACACGGCACCGTCGTATCCCTGCGCGTGCGGGGCACCCGTCACCCCGGAACTCGATCCGCGCCGGGCCGCGACCGCGGTCGCCCACCGGACGTGGGACGAGGAGTGGATCGGCGTGCGCTGCGCGGCCTGCGGGACCGAGAGCCGGTGGCCGCGTCCGGAGCTGGGCTGTCCGTGCGGAACGGTGCTGTGCGTACCGGTGGACCGCACGGCGACGGGCCGGTCCGGGCGCACCCCCGGGTCACGGGTCCCGGCGCACCGGGCCGTCCCGATCCGCACCGCCCGCGACGCGGTCACCGCCGCCGTCCTGTATCTGCGCGGGCTGGGTCACCGGGACGTCCGCCGCGCCGACCGGCGGCCCGTCTCCGGCATCGGGCTGGCCGCGCCCGGCATCGTCGTCCACGTGGATCCCACCGTGGTCCCGGCATCGGCGCGGGACGTGGAGTGCCTGTGGCTGACGGCCATGGCGGAGTCCGCGGCCCCCGTCCACTTCTCCCTCGCCGGGTACGCCGAGCAGGCCCGCGCCCGCGCCGACCTGCTGGGCGTGCCGCTCTTCGTCCTGGACCCGACCGGTGTACCGCGCCCCGTCAACGCGGGGGGGGGGGGGGGGGGGGGGCGGGGGGGGGGGGGGGGAGGGGGGGGGGGGGGGGAAGGGAAGAGTGCTCTCTCCCCGCAAAG